>NZ_AP024885.1:1373055-2059582 GCF_024346975.1 Vibrio neonatus
ATTATAAATTTGCTTAATTTACGAAGAGTATATGATCTAACACGCAAAGGGCATAAATGAGTTTGCCAACACACCCTGTTTAGAAATAACAACTACAAACTTTAAACCTAAGCCCCTTTAGTAATAGCACCACCAAAGCGCAATATAAATACTATTACACTAGCGTAACGAGTGATGATGATTCAGAACAAACAACAATCGACAGGCCAACTTTAATTAACGCACCCTTGCCAGCTCAGCATACATATCTGTACCCGCCCCTGACAACGTTAAGATGTCATCTTGCAGATTGTAACTGGATTGGGTTTCGCCGTTTTCGTAGAGCAACACAATATGCTCGTCTTCAATATAATAAATGCCCCGCTTTATAGACTCTTGACCGCCAATACCACTGGAGCGTGACATAAACACAAAATCCGGCTGTAAGATCAGATCAAGCTTTTGTACATTACTGGCAAGCAGATCGTCTCCCGCTAACATTTGACTCGACCATACACCCGCTAATGGGCTAGATAACGCTTTGTGAAAAGTAATGCCATTTAAATTAAGTCGGTTGTGAGTAGTCTGATAGGCGTACACCTGTGGCGTGGGCGTATCTAAGCCTAAAATGATGGTATCACTACTGGCGTTATACGTGCCTTGCCAATGCTCTACGGTATAATCGCGCTTTTGAATATCAATAGAAAAGGAATAATTAGACCCTAGACGCAAACGAATCGCTAAAAAATCATCTTGGTTTGAATCAGGTTCGTTATTGGAGATGTACCACTCGCCAAGGATAAACGGATAATCAAAACTGGCTTCTGGATTGTTATCGGCGCTGACTTTAAAAGGCAGCAACGCCATCATTAGTAATACCAACAAAAATTTTTTCATCACTATCCCCAAATTGCGTCCACTTATTAAGCGTAGAGCGACTTAGGGAAATATGCGAAAAATTTGACTTAACTCACACTATTTTTATAACGAACAAAATCGACAGACATAAAAAAAGTGGCTTAAAGCCACTTTTTAATTTTAGGTTATATCAGGCGTTAAACAGCGCTTAATTTGCAGTGTCCGACAGCATGTCCACCATGATAGCGACTGACTCATCAAGATACACATCCGGCGCTTTATAGTCTTTTGGAATATCGTCTAAAGACTTAAAGGTTTTTTCGCCAAGCGATTTTTGGCGAGTATTAATTCGCTGTAAACGCTCTTGGTCTCGTTTATCCGATTCTTGCTGACGTGTCTTCATGTTTAAAGACAGTTCATTAGAATCTTTCTCTTCTTTATAACGAGCGATGTCTTCTTTAATGAAACCAAACTCAATGTCTTTTTGCACACGTTGTTCATGTTGCGCAGTCAACTGCTTAACAAGAGCTGTGTCATCAGTCATTGTGTTGTATTTAGCCGGCTCAATACTGTCCCATGGCAACGCATTGTCTTCAACGCTCTCGCCCGTTTCAGCAGGATCAATCGGTGTTGGATATTGAATATCTGGGATCACACCTTTGTTTTGAGTACTGCCACCGTCAATTCGATAGAATTTCTGGATAGTGTATTGCACATACCCTAATTCATTGTCGAACAAATCGTAGATATGATTTAACGAGCGGTGTTGCTGCACTGTACCTTTACCAAAGGAATTCTCACCAAGAATGATCGCTCGGCCGTAATCTTGCATAGCAGCGGCAAAGATTTCAGAGGCAGATGCACTGTAGCGGTTAATCAGTACCGTCATCGGGCCGTCATAACTGATCAGATTATCGTTATCAGAATTCACATTAATGCGACCGTAACTGTCACGTACTTGCACCACTGGGCCACTAGTAATAAATAGGCCAGATAGCGCGGTTGCTTCGGTTAACGCACCGCCACCGTTGTTACGCAGATCAACAATGATGCCATCCACGTTTTTGGCTTTAAGCTCTGTAATCAGCTTATCGGTATCTTTAGATAAACCAACATAGAAGCTAGGCACTTCAAGTACACCAAACTTTTTGCCGTCTTTTTCAATCACTTCAGATTTAACTGCGCGATCTTCTAAGCGAACTTTGTCACGAACAATAGTGACTTCACGGCTTTTCGCATCTTTACCTTCAGGCAAAATCTGCAAAATGACTTTGGTGCCTTTTGGACCTTTGATCAGCTCAACGACGTCATCTAAACGCCAACCGATCACATCAACAATCTCTTTGCCTTCTTGACCTACGCCAATAATGCGATCGCCATCGTTCAACTCTTTACTTTTTGCAGCAGGTCCACCAGCGACAAGTGAGCGAATCACCGTATAGTCGTCGGTCATTTGCAACACAGCGCCAATCCCTTCTAAAGAAAGGTTCATTTCCGCTTGGAATGAGTCGGCATTACGAGGAGATAGATAACTAGTATGCGGGTCTACTTGGCGAGCGAAGGCGTTCATATACAGCTGAAAAACATCTTCACTGTGAGATTGAGAGATTCGTTTCATGGCGTTGTTATAACGCTTAGTCAGTATCTCTTTGATCTCAGGCCATTTTTTATCTGTCAGAGCTAAGTTTAACGCATCGTATTTAACGCGCTTGCGCCACAGATCGTTAATTTCTTTTTCATCAACAGGCCAAGCTTCTTTGCTGCGGTCTAACTCTATCGATTCATCCACATCAAACTTAATTTCGTGGTCGAGTAAAGAAAGCGCGTAGCGATAACGTTCAAAGCGTTTACGCATTGCAATGTTATAAAGCTCAAAAGCAATGGTGTTATCACCAGCAACGAGTGCTTCATCAAGCTGAGTGCGCTCTGTTTTGAAACCGTCGACTTCTGATTGAGTAAAGAGATTGCGACTAAAATCTAGCATATTGAGATATCGATCAAATATCTCGGCTGAGAATTGGTCATCAAGCTTAAATTGCTTGTAGTGAGAACGAGTAAAACGAGAAGTGACTCGTTTTGCAGCCGTTTGGTGTTGAAGCTCTGGGGTGAGAACCGGTAAATCTTTTACCGATAGGTTTGCTTCAACAGCCTGTGCAGACGCAGCTAGCATAACGCTAGCTGCAATCAGCGTAATCTTTGAACGCATTTTCATTCGCAGGATAAGCTCCTTTTAGGCGCGAAGATGCTCCGCCTTAACGACCATTTGTAGGCCATTATTGAGTTGCACTCGCACATCATCCTTGTTGACTTCAACGATGGTCGCAGCCATGTTGCCTTTACCCATATTCACATTTACATTATTACCAACAGTGATTTCATCGCTGTTCAATGTACGTGTTTCAACTGGGGCTTTCTTAGCTTGCTCAACTCGTGGTTTAGGTTTACGAGCTGGTGCGGCTTTTTTAGCTTGAGCACGTTTTGCTTTTTGCTCTTCACGAGCTTTATCAGCTTGCTCTTTTCTGCGAGCTGCTACGCGAGCTTTGCTTTCAGCAAGAGCTTGTTGCGCATGATCCACATGTTCTTGTTCTAGTACGCCACAGTCGTTGCCATCTAGGTCAACACGTACCGCACCAGTTTTGACGCCATGAAGGTAACGCCAAGAAGAAGTGTATTGTCTTAGCGCTGCTCTAAGTTGAGTCTTGCTCACTTTCGCATCTTCACTTAAACGTTCTGCTAAATCTTGAAAAATACCAATTTTCAGAGGTTTAGCTTCGCCTTCTAAAGTAAAGCACTTAGGGAAGCATTCAGCAATGTACGCAATCACTTCTTTGCTGGTTTTTAATTTTTCGGTGTTTTCCATGCGGGTTCCTGATTAAACGCGACTTTGTGCGCGAGATTCTCAATAATATTCTGCGCTATTATAAAGAGATGCCAAGTAAAAACCACACCCGAGTGTTATTTTACTAAGAGTTAATTGCTTTATTGAGCAATTTTTCGACCATATCCATCAATAAAACTAGCCCTTGCTCATCAATTTCACTAAATCGACCGTGTTTAGGGCTGTCGATGTCTAATACGCCATACACCTCACCATTGATTGAAAACGGAATAACAATCTCGGAATTACTGGCTGCATCACAGGCAATATGACCTTCAAATGCGTGTACATCTTCAATGCGCTGTACTGTATTGGTTGCAGCTGCGGTGCCACATACCCCTTTACCCCAATTAATTCGAATGCAGGCTGGGTTGCCTTGGAATGGGCCTAAAACCAACTGATCGTTTTCTTTAAGATAAAAGCCTACCCAATTAATATCGGACAATTCCATATTAAGTACAGCGCTGATGTTCGCAAGATTCGCAATTATATTTGTTTCATCGCCAATTAACGCTTCAACCTGTTGTATAACCCTTTGGTAGTCTTTAATATTCACTTAATCACCTATTTTGAAATTGTAACCAAACCTTTGTATACGCTTCTCTGTTGAATTCAAAGTTCGATATTGCGTATATACTGCAAACTGTAACTCATAAATCGTTGAATCTAAACTGACTATGACAATAAACATTCAAAGTAAGTTACTAAAATCGCAATGAGCTCTTCTAAGCATTCACCGCTAAGCCAGGATGAACACTATTCAAGTTCGCAGCTAAGAGTTTGCCAAGGTTGTGGCATCACGGTAGCGGCGCCCCCGATTGCGGATAATCAAAATGCCTATTGTCCACGTTGCGATACGCAACTTTATCGTGGGCACCGTCACACCTGCTCGGGAGATGTGGCACTCGCCATTGTCGGCTTAATGCTATTTATTCCCGTGGTTTTCTTCCCATTCTTATCAATACGTTTATTCGGTGAGCACATTGACGCCACCTTATTACAAGGTGTGGTACTGCTAGTAGATGAAGGGTTTACCTTTGTTGGCTTATTAGTGCTGTTTTGTAGCTTTTTAGTACCCATAACGCTGTGCGTGAGCGTTATCACCGCCAATCTTGCCCTCAAATGGCAACATTATTCGTTAATGCGCTGGAGCATGTTCGGGGTTTATCATTTAAAACACTGGATGATGATTGATGTTTATATCGTCAGTATTGCTATTTGCTGCTTTAAACTCACCGATTATAGCGACCTTATCTTTGGCTTATCGCTACCGGTTTTAGGTGTGTTACAACTGGTGTGTCTTGCCATAGTGATACGGGTGAGCCCACGAAAGTATTGGCAAAGCTTTGATCAGACCTTAGCGGTTGAGCGCCCTAGTCTGCCAAAACTGCAAATGGGTCAGATAAACCGCCATTTGCAAGATTGCCCGCAGTGTCACCTAGTACAGCAAACATCACAAGCACAACAAACGAGCCAACGCTGTATTCGCTGTCATCAACCCATTACCTTTAATGAAAGTCAATCGCTACAGGCGACTTGGGCATTTCTTATTGTGGCTACCATCGCCTTAATCCCAGCTAACGTGGTGCCTATTTCGATACTTTTTGCCAATGGCGCAAGAATCGAGGACACCATTTTTTCTGGCGTCATTTCACTGATTAACAACGACATGCTGGTGATTGCCATCATAATTTTCGTCGCCAGTATCGTAGTGCCCGTGGCTAAGATATTGGGAATTTTATATTTACTTTTATGTATCCATTTCAAACGCACTGTTTTTCATCGACAACGTATGATGCTGTTTTACATCGTTAAATGGATAGGAAAATGGTCAATGGTCGACCTTTTTGTGATGTCTATTATGCTTACACTAGTGGATCGCGGACAAATATTGAACTTTACCCCAGGTTATGGCGCAGTAGCCTTTGGTGTTGTCGTCATCTTTACCATGCTAGCAACCGATGCATTAAATCCAAAATTGATATGGAAAAACCATAACGTTACAAACCTTGGCGATAAAAGCCCTAGCGATAAAAAAACTAGCGATAGCCACTCAACTCAATCTAATTCAACTGGTGATACTTTTTCATGACCGAGCCAACCCACTCTTCGTTGCCGTCTCCTAAAGTTAAGCGTTCAACGGGACTCTCACCGCTTTGGGCGCTGCCCATCATTGCCTTACTATTGGGCGGATGGCTAATGTACAAAAGCATTAGCGAATCAGGGCAACATATCCGTATTCACTTTTCTAACGCGCAAGGCTTAATTGCCGGACGCACCACACTGCGCTTCCAAGGCTTAGAAGTGGGCATGGTCAGAAAACTGGAATTAGCGCCAAATTTGGACGGCATTTATGTTGATGCCGAGCTCTACCCCAATGCTAAGCAACTGTTAGGTGAAGACACCAAGTTTTGGCTAGTAAAACCTACTGCTAGTCTTTCCGGTGTTTCCGGGTTAGATGCGTTAGTTTCGGGCAATTATATCGCTATACAAAGCGCCACCACTGGATTTAATAAAGTGCCGCTCTCTTACAACGCTCTGCCAAAAGCGCCACAAGATTTACACAGCGGCAATATAGAAGGTTTGCGACTGACTTTACGCAGTAAAGATTTAGGCTCGGTCAATGTCGGTTCAAAAATCTTATTTAGAAAAATCCCAATTGGTGAGATCTACAGTTTTAACCTTGATCAAGAAGGCAAGTCTGTCATTTTACGTGCGCTGATTGATGAAGAGTATGAACACATAATTACCAGCGAAAGCCGCTTTTGGAATGTCTCTGGCATTAATGCCAAAGTGGGTTTTGATGGCGTTGATGTTAGCGTCGAGAGTTTAGCTGCCCTTATTGGCGGAGGCATAGCGGTCGATTCTCCTGCTCGCGGACACAAAGTGGATTCGGATACTGAATTTAGACTCTATCCAGATCTTGCCACCGCAGGACGAGGTATTCCTATCTCAATCACTCTACCCGATGACAACAATATCAACCCGTCAGGTGCGCCGTTGATTTATCGCGGCATTGAAATTGGTCAAATCACTAACATCAGATTAAGCAAAGACCGCGCCGATATCGTAGCGCAAGCCACTATAGAGCCGGCCTATCACGATCTTTTAAATTCCGGCTCACAGTTTTTGTTAGAAGAAGCCTCCCTTTCCCTTAGCGGCATCGACAACCTAGGCAACTTTGTCACCGGCAACTTTCTCACCCTGTTACCCGGTGAAGGTGAAGCCTCTCGCTCTTTTAAAGCCGTTAAACAAGATGAATTGAACGTGCAAGACAGCAGTAATGTAGCGCTGTCTTTAATGGCAAAACACAGTTTCGGTCTCAATAGTGGCTCTGCCGTGCTATACCGAGGCATTCAAGTGGGGCACGTTACGTCGTCACAACTGCAAAAGGAAGGCGTTAAAATTAATGTCCTAATTGAAGCCAAATATCGAGATTTGATTCGATCTAAAAACCGATTTTACTTTTCAAGTGGCGTTTCAGCGAGTTTGGACGCAGGCGCGTTAAATGTGGATATTCCACCTATCCAACACTTACTAGCTGGCAGTATTAGCTTTATTCAAGATGGCAAGCCATCAATTAATTCTAGCTACGCCCTGTATGACAATGAATCGTTAGCCCAGTTGGCACTTGATAGCGCATCGGGTCATCAAATCCTATCCCTTATTTCAAGTGAACTGCCTTCGGTTAACGTTGGAAGCCCAGTGTTCTATCGCAACTTGGTTGTTGGGCAAGTGCTCGATTATGAACTTGGACATTCGGGCATGGAAGTATCGATTAAACTGGATAGCCAATATCGGCATTTAATTAAAGCCGATACCGTATTTTGGAACCATTCAGGGGTTGATATAAAAGCAGGGTTAACCGGAGTCTCAGTAAAAGCCGCGCCATTAACACGACTAATACAAGGCGGCATCGCCTTTGATAGCATCGCGGGCGTAGAAAATAAACTCAGTCATCACTACAAACTCTACCCTGATCAGGATGCAGCGCGTCACTTCGGTAAAATCATTCGCCTAAACGCCACTGAAAACTCATCCATCACTACAGGCAGTAAAATCAAATATCAAGGCGTCGATGTGGGTGAAGTGACCGTGGTTTCACCTCTTTTTGAGAAACAAGGCGTGGAAGTGCTGGCCCGTATTTACCCAAAATATGTGGATAAAGTGGCGGTTAAAGGCTCTACCTTTTGGGTAGTGAGCCCGGAAGTGAGCTTGTCTGGGGTGAAGAATTTAGCCAGCGCTTTAATACCAAGTATCGAAGTGAACCCTGCCCGCAACAAACAGCGACAAGACAACTTTACCCTCTATCAGCAAAAACCCGGTAAACAAACGGTTCGTTTTTATCTACAAAGTAAAGTCAAAGGCTCTATTGCGCCAAACACTCCGATTTTATATCGCGAAATTCCAGTGGGATTGGTCAGTGATGTTCGCCTTGGCGATTTGGCCGACCGGGTGATCATCAGCATAGATATTGATAAAGATTATGCGTATTTGATTCGAGAAAACTCACTATTTTGGAATGTCTCAGGTTTAGATATTTCTGTCGGGCTTAGCGGCGCAAAAGTAAAAGCAGGTACGGTAGAAAGCTTATTAAAAGGCGGCATTGCATTTTCGACTCCCGAAGCCTCGTCTTTGTCGGCTATTGCCAAGCCTGAACGCTCATTTTATCTATACGCAACCGCAGAGCCTGAATGGTTAGAATGGCGCACTGTCATTCCTAAACCGCACTAGCACTGGATTGACTGCGCTCAACTCAAGCAATATAAAGCGTTAAAGGCCACTCTTTAACGCTTTCATCCCACCGTCAGCATTGCTACACTTCCCTTGCTCGCTCCCCTCAACAGGAATTCCACCTTGCATCAGAACGTATATATCCCAGATGAGTTTATTGAACTTATCGCGCAACAAATGCCTAGTCACCTTAAGTTAGACGAACTGCTTGAGGCTTGCAGACGCCCTTTAAAGCGCAGTATTCGAGTGAATACCTTAAAAATATCGGTTGAAGAATTTACACAACAAGCCACTGAAATGGGTTGGACACTGACACCGGTTCCTTGGTGTGCTGAGGGTTTTTGGTTAGATGATGTGGATGAGTCTTGCACCTCATTGGGTAACACCAGTCAGCATCTTGCTGGGTTATTTTACATTCAAGAAGCCAGTTCAATGATGCCTGTTACCGCCTTATTTGAGCAACTTGACGTCAACGATGAATTTCGCGTACTAGATATGGCGGCCGCTCCTGGTTCGAAAACCACACAAATTGCTAGCCATATTGGCAAAGATGGCTTAGTGATTGCCAACGAGTTTTCCGCTAGCCGAGTAAAGATTTTATTTGGAAACCTGATGCGTTGCGGCGTCGGCAACATGGCGATGACCAACTTTGATGCTCGCGTGTTTGGCTCTTGGCTTCCAGAAACCTTTGATGCAATTTTACTGGATGCTCCGTGCTCAGGCGAAGGCTCATTAAGAAAAGACGCAGATGCAATGAAAAACTGGAGTATATCCTCGGTTGAAGAAATTGCCAGCACCCAAAAAGATCTGATAGAAAGTGCCTTTCACGCGCTAAAACCTAACGGAACCTTGGTCTATTCAACTTGTACTTTAAACCTGCAAGAAAACCAACAAGTGGTGCAACATTTATTAGACACCTTTGCCGATTGCATTGAAGTAGAGCCATTACAACAGTTATTTGATGAAGCTGAGCGCTCTGCTACTGAAGAGGGTTATCTGCACGTTTACCCGCAAGTTTATGATTGCGAAGGCTTCTTTATCGCCCGATTTAAAAAGACAGCTTCAGTGACTGCGCCTGCCGTTAAAAAACGCTTGGGTAAGTTTCCTTTCCAATTGTTATCAACAAAAGAATGTGACGCCGTAACCAAATCGTTATCCACCACACTAGGCATTACTATCCCAGCCAGTTTTTCACTTTGGCAACGTGATAACGAAGTGTGGCTATTTCCAAAATTAATTGAACCCTTGTTAGGTCAAATGCGTTTTCAACGTATTGGCATTAAACTTGCCGAAGCACATAAGAAAGGCTATCGCTGGCAACATCAAGGCGTAGTCGCCATGAGTGAGCACAACGAAACAAACGCTATCGATTTAACGTTGGAAGAAGCACGTGAATGGTATATGGGTCGAGACATTCGTCCATTACAAAGCGGTGGCAAAGGCGAAATCTTAGTGCGTTATGACAATGTCACGATAGGTTTAGGCAAATGGGTTGGCAATAGAGTTAAAAATGGATTACCACGAGAAATGGTAAGAGATAATAATCTTTTCTAATTCAAACAGATGCTATCTATTAATACCGAGTGCGGCTTTGCGTTATGGCAAGACGCGCTCGGTGTACTAAACTTAGTGGAATAACGCGATTAGCGCAGGCTCTAAAGAAGAGCCATTCCCCTAAGCCTAGGTGAGGATAACCTAGGCTATTTTTTTGCTTTTAATAAACACGCTTATTTAACGCGGTGAATACCGTCAGCTTCAATGGTGATATGCCCTGCTTTGTACAGACCACCAATGGTTTTCTTAAACGTGCCTTTACTGGTGCGGAACACTTTAAAGATAGCGTCAGGTGTCGACTTATCATTTAGCGGCAAGAAACCGTCTTTCTTATCCAGCAGGTCTAAAATCTTCTCACTAAGATCATCCATCTTAGCCACGCCAATCTTTTGTAGTGATAAATCAATTTTACCGTCTTCACGCACTTGTTTGATGTAACCTTTTAGGCGCTTACCAATAAACAGCTTACCAATCACATCAGAGCTAAAGATCATGCCCCAATGCTCACCGTTAATAATCGCTTTGTAACCTAAGTCACTTCGCTCGGCGATAAGCAGTTCAACTTGTTGATTAGATTTATAATGTTGCGGCGTCTTATCTAACCATTTGTTGAACTTAGTGGTACCTACGATACGGCCACTGGCATTGTCCGTGTAAACGTACACTAAGATAGTTTGGCCTTCATTGAAACGGGCACGCTGTTCGCTGTAAGGGATCAATAGATCTTTTTTCTCAATTCCCCAGTTTACGAATGCGCCAGTGCTGTTGATGCTAGTGATTTCCATCAAACCCCACTCGCCCACTTGTGCAATTGGTTTTTCGCGGGTAGCGCACAATGCGTTATCTGAATCAAAGTACAGGAATACGTTAATAGATTGACCAACTTCAGGCTCGTCACTGAGTTGTTTTTTAGGAAGTAGCACACTCCCATAATCAAATGCGTCTAGAAAAACGCCAAAATCAGTGATTTGGGTAATTGTAAGTGCGTTAAGTTGGCCAATTTTTATCATTTTTTTACTCGTATTAGTCGATATCGCGACGATTGTATTGCCTTAGTTACACAATACAAAGCCTTTTCTGGACTTTATTGATAGAACGTAGCTAACACTATGGGCAATGATTTGCTCACACAAATCATTGACACATGTTAAACCCGTTCGACGCTCAGTAATTAATCGACGTTAATAATGTCGCATTGAGGGTATTCAAGTAAAAACTCTTGTAGCTTAGTATTTTCTGCAAGCGCTTCAGTCAGCACAATAGAAGATTTACGCGCTGCATTAGCTTGGGTTAATACTTGAGCTAGCAGTCCTAGCACAGCTTCATTTTGTACATTGTAGCCAGTAGATACTGCTTCATTATTGCGATCAATACCCAAAGTCAACTGAGTTAGAGAAGCCAAATCCACACACACGCCATCAAAGTATTTCAGCAAACGTTCAGAAAGAAGTACCGCTGATGGTGTATCCGCGCCAAACAGCACTTTTAAGCCGTTTAATCCACGAGGAAGACCTTGCTCTGCTAATCGGTCGATAACCTTAGCCGCATCGCTTAGACTGCGTACAAACGGTACTACGACTTCTACGTTAATCTCTTTTTCACGCAGCGCTTTGATAAACTGACATTCCAAAGCAAAACTTGGCTTGTAAAAATCCGAGGCATAACGAGAAACGCCACGCGCACCTAACATAGGGTTGGTTTCACACTCTTCTAAACTGCCCGCAATAAGCGCCGAGAAAGAACTGCTGTCACAGTTGCTCAGTTGTACGCGAACACGTTTGTATTGAGCCAGTTCAAGTTCAGTTGCCGTTTCATTAAGCACTTCTTGATAAAACTCAGTCAGATCTTGTCCATTGACTACAGCATCCAATGCCATTTGATCAGCATCACTTAGCGTTAAGTCACTACCAATCAGTGCAGGGTGAAAAAACATTCGTTCTTGAATGACATCACCGATTGACAGTAATACGTGCTCAGCACCCTCATTGCGTTGTTGCAGCGAGTTGCCCAAAAGTAATTCCGAATTTGGCATTTGCGTCCTACCTAGACTCTAGTTGTTATTAAAATCAAAATACCACCACCGATTAATGTTTCAAATAGCCAATTGATAAAATCTGCCAAGAAAATGATCGATTCGAGCTCTATCCGCTTATCTAGTGTGCAAAAAGGTAAACAACCCTGTTTTAAGAACAAATAATGAACAGTTATTTAGCAATGGTAGTTAATTTTATTGATTTTAAACGTTGAAGTTTATTCCAACTGATAATTCCGCTATCTTTAGCACAATTTCGAAAGAAGAAGATCTTAAAATTATGTCACTTAAAACCGATGAATTACGTACCCAACCTCTTGGGCCAATGCCAACGCCTGCAGAATTATCTAATTTACACCCTCTGACGCCAGAGCTTGCTGTTTCAATTAGAGAATCCCGCCAGCAAATTGAACGTATTTTAGATGGTGAAGACAAACGATGCCTAGTTATTGTTGGACCTTGTTCAATCCATGATACTGAAGCTGCGCTTGATTACGCTCGCAGACTTGCCGCGCTACAAGAGCAATATAAAGATCAACTATTTATAGTGATGCGTACCTACTTTGAAAAGCCGCGCACCATCATAGGTTGGAAAGGCTTAATTACTGATCCAAATCTGGATGGCTCATACGCCCTTGAAGCAGGCCTACACAAAGCTCGCCAACTGCTGGTCGATATCAATAATCTTGGTCTACCTACCGCCACTGAATTTTTGGATATGGTAACCGGACAATACATTACTGACCTTATCTCGTGGGGCGCTATTGGCGCTCGTACTACCGAATCACAAATTCACCGAGAAATGGCTTCGGCTCTGTCATGCCCTGTAGGCTTTAAAAACGGCACCAACGGTAGCGTAAAAATTGCCATTGATGCAGTGCGTGCTTCAAAAGCATCGCATTACTTCTATTCGCCAGATAAAAATGGCCGTATGACGGTATATCGCACATCAGGTAACCCACACGGCCACATTATCTTGCGTGGTGGTGACACTGGCCCTAACTTTGATCAAGCATCAATAGAAAAAGCCTGCCATGCACTTGGTGAAGTGGGCTTACCGCAACGTTTAATCGTTGATTTTAGCCACGCTAACTGCCAAAAACAGCACCGCAAACAATTAGACGTTGCCAAAGAGATTGCCTCGCAAATTAAATCGGGCAGTCAATATGTAGCAGGTATCATGGCTGAGAGCTTTATCGAAGAAGGCAATCAACCAATGGACGACCTAAACGCATTACAATACGGCAAATCCATTACCGACCCTTGTTTGGGTTGGGAGCACACGATTGAAATGCTTGATATTCTAGCAGACGCTGTTAAAACACAACTTTAAGGAGAATTAGATGCCTTCATTTGACATTGTTTCCGAAGTCGAAACCGTCGACATTCGTCACGCGGTAGAAAATGCAAACCGTGAAATCGCTACCCGTTTTGATTTTAGGGGTGTTCAAGCCAGTTTTGAATATAAAGACGAAACTGTAAAACTCAGCGCTGAAGCGGATTTTCAATTAAAACAAATGCGCGACATTTTACGTGGCAACCTGACTAAGCGCAGTGTTGACGTAAACACTATGGATGCGCAAAAACCTGATGCGTCAGGTAAAAACTGGTATCAAACGGTTCTCTTTAAACAAGGCATTGATAAAGAGATGGCTAAGAAATTAGTGAAAACCATCAAAGATGCTAAGTTGAAAGTACAAGCCAGCATTCAAGGCGAAAAAGTGCGTATCACAGGTAAAAAGCGTGACGATTTACAATCGGCTATCGCATTAATTAAAAGCTCGGATTTGGGACAACCTTTCCAATACGAAAACTTTAGAGACTAACTCTAAAATTTACGGCGCTTTAAAAGAAAAACGAGGGAAATTAATCCCTCGTTTTTTATGCCTGCTATTTTTTGTATCGGCTATTTTTTTGTATCGGCTACGGCATTGTTATTTAATTATTAATAGCTTGATTAAGCCACTGCTCAAATTGAGATTTAGGTAGAGCGCGGTTCACTGAATCTACTACTTTGCCTTCTTTAAAGACCATGACCGTAGGAATACTGCGGATCCCATATTGCGCGCCCAATGCTTGCTGAGATTCCGTATCGATTTTAACAAAGCGTAATTGCCCTGCTTGCTCAGTTGCAACCGCTGAGAACACAGGCGCAAAGCCGACACATGGATTGCACCAAGGTGCCCAGAAATCCACTACAACGGGCACTTTACTATTGATCAGCGTGGCAAAATTATCACTGGTGCCTTCAATCGGTGCCCCGTCAAGCAGTTGGGTTTGGCATTTTCCGCAATTTGGGCTCTCAGAGACTCGCTCTGTTGGAACGCGGTTTAAACCATGACACGATGGACAACGAGTTTTAAACGATGACATATTTTCCTCGATTGGTTATTTTTCTGGTTAACAGTGCAACAGTAAACTTACTTTTGTTCTAGTGGCTGACGAGCATAAGAGAGTACCTCAACAGTGCCACAGCACAGTGATAATTCAGACTGTAAAGCTTTGCTCATAGACGGCAATAACACCACTACCGCACTGTTATTTTTTTGCTCTTTTTCTAACAACACTTTGAGCTCCGACACCTCTTTCCAACTCTCACGCTGCGCATCACGCCGACAACTGTCTATATGTACAGTATCTATGAATTGATGATACAAGACCATTTCTGATGCCTGCATCAGGCGCAGTGCTTTTAAGGTTAGCATTTCAAAGTCGTTGCCCGTTTCAATCCAAGTGACCGAATAAGCAGGTTCAAAATTGTGCTCGTCGAGCATTTGTTCGTAACACGATTGCAGTGAATGAGTCGAGGTCGCCACCTTTACCCTTTTATCTTCGAAAAAGCATTCCCAAAACAAACGTCTTTGAGTGACATCGGATAATTTGGATTTAATATCATTGCGTTTACTGGTGGCAAAATCGGCCAGTAAACCCAGGTTTTGTGGCAATACAGCCTCAAAAGTACGTCTTAAATTACGGATAAGAACTGGAGAGCCGCCGCCACTAGAGAAGGCAACTTGTATTCGTCCTCTGGTGATCATTGAAGGGGTAATGAAATCACAATGCTCAGTGTCGTCCACAACATTAACCATAATACCGGCTAATTTGGCGTCACGATGCACGCGATGGTTAAGTTCAGGGTTATCTGTGGTCGCCCAAATTTGCACAAACTCATCAATTAAATGCTCTTGATAAAAGCCTTTGATCCAACTGATTTTCTTATCTTGCGCTAATGTCGCTAAAAACGGCTCAAGCCTTGGAGATACCACAGAAACATACGCTCCAGCCTTCAACAAACTTTCAATTTTTCGACTGGCGACTTCCCCACCACCAACCACCAGCACCGGCTTATGAAGCAAATCGTAATATAGAGGGAAATAACGCATTTTCGTCCTTTTCTTTTAACAAAATCATCCGTTGAAATTCACTAAATTGGTGCAGTACATTGCCAGCAAAAACTTTCACTTAGCTAATTACTCTGATATTCACCTAAAAATAGTGAATCTAACAGGTGTTGACCATTAAGATAGTAATAACAACTGCCTTTATGAAATATCACATGTAATCTAACTGATTAACCAAAGTTAAACAATGTTGCACTATTTACAAACTAGCAACATTTAGTCATTCTAGAGTAGTGAATTAGGTGTACCTCATAATTTGCAATTAATTGAGATACTTAGAAACCTAAACTACTTTGTATTAGGGCAAGGAAAATATGCCCCAATTTGGTGATTCATACAATCGATTTTACATTCAATGTAAAGATGCAAACCACGATGAATCATGCATCACCACCCATGGACTATACAGAAAGGAAACAAATAGATGGCGAATAAACTCACAATTCTAGCTTCCGTAGTAGCTGCTTCAACTGCTGTAATGGCCACTTCAGCCTCAGCAGCCGATAGCACGCTAGACAAAGTTTTAGCATCTGGCTCACTCACCTGTGGTGTGAGTACTGGCCTGCCAGGCTTTTCTAACCCTAACTCTAAGGGACAATGGGAAGGGATTGATGTTGAATATTGTCAAGCAGTGGCAGCTGCTGTGCTTGGTGACAAAACAAAAGTGAAATATGTTCCTCTAACCGCGAAAGAGCGTTTCACTGCCCTACAATCTGGTGAAATTGATGTATTGTCACGTAACACTACGTGGACACAACATCGTGATACCGCGCTTGGTCTGAACTTCGTCGGCGTAAACTACTACGATGGACAAGGCTTTATGGTTAAAAAAGACCTAGGCGTAATGAGCGCTAAAGAACTCGACGGCGCGGCTGTTTGTGTTCAATCAGGTACTACAACAGAGCTAAACCTTGCCGATTACTTCCGCGCTAGTGGCATGAAATACAAGCCAGTGGTATTTGATACAGCGGCACAAACATCAGCAGGTTTCGACGCTGGTCGCTGTGACGTACTTACCACTGACCAATCTGGACTTTACGCGCTGCGCCTAAATCTTAAAGACCCTTCTTCTGCGGTCGTATTGCCAGAAATCATTTCTAAAGAGCCTCTAGGCCCGGTTGTTCGTCAAGGCGACGACAAGTGGTTTAACGTGGCGAAATGGACACTAAATGCGATGATCAATGCCGAAGAATATGGCATCACATCGAAAAATGCCGATGAAATGTTGAAATCATCAGATCCAAACGTAAAACGTATTCTAGGCGTTGATGGACCAAAAGGTACTGCTTTAGGTCTTAAAGACGACTGGGGCTACCAAGTCATTAAACAAGTGGGTAACTACGGTGAGAGTTTTGAGCGCACTGTTGGTACAGGTTCACCTCTACAAATTACTCGTGGTGTAAACGCACTATGGAATGCAGGTGGCTTTATGTACGCGCCTCCAATGCGCTAATCCTGTCTTTGTAACCTAAGGGTGGCCTCGCCGCCCTTTTGTTTAAATGGATTTAATTAAAGGTTAGTTGTATGACCCCACCAAAAATAACCCCAACTGAACCCAGTTCAGGAAACAAGAGCTCAAACCTTCTGTATAACCCGACCTTTCGCGCCGTCGCCTTTCAGGTCATCGCTGTATTAGGTCTAGTTTGGTTTTTCTACACCATTGTCAACAATGCTCTGAGCAACCTTGACGCACGTGGTATTGCAACCGGATTCGATTTTCTTTCCAAAGAAGCCGGATTTGGTATTGGTCTTCACCTTGTCGATTACGATGAAACGTACAGTTATGGACGCACTTTCGTCGTCGGTCTATTAAATACTGCGCTAGTTTCAGCGTTAGGTATTGTATTTGCAACCATCCTTGGCTTTATCATGGGTATTGCCCGCTTATCCAGTAACTGGTTGGTCAGTCGCCTAGCGGCAATTTACATTGAAGTGTTCCGTAATATCCCGCTATTACTGCAAATTTTCTTCTGGTATTTTGCGGTATTGCAGGCACTGCCTTCTCCACGTCAAAGTTTAAGTTTAGGTGAAGCGGTCTTTTTGAACGTTCGCGGCCTATTTTTCCCCGCGCCCGTGTTTAATGAAGGCAGTTCATTGGTGGTCGCAGCCTTTGCCTTGGCCGTTATAGCCTCAGTAGTGATTGCTATTTGGGCGAAAAACAAACAAAAACTCACCGGACAACAAACACCTGTTGGTCGTATCTCCCTTGCTTTAATCCTTGGCCTAACCGCTATTACCTACTTTATGACAGGTATACCTATCACCGCTGAGTTCCCCGAATTAAAAGGGTTTAACTTCAGAGGTGGCATAAGCATTATTCCTGAATTAGCGGCATTAACGTTAGCACTGAGTATTTATACAGCCTCATTTATCGCGGAGATTGTGCGCTCAGGTATTAACGCTGTTAGTCATGGGCAAACGGAAGCGGCAATGTCATTAGGTTTACCTCGCAGTCGCACTTTGCGCCTAGTGGTCATTCCTCAAGCACTGCGAATCATTATTCCGCCTTTAACCAGTCAATACTTGAACTTGACCAAAAACTCCTCCCTTGCGATGGCCATTGGTTACCCTGATTTGGTATCGGTTTTTGCCGGTACAACGTTAAACCAAACCGGACAAGCGATAGAGATTATTGCAATGACAATGGGCGTTTACCTCACCTTGAGTCTGCTCACTTCTCTTGTGATGAATATCTACAACAAGAAAGTTGCATTGGTGGAGAGATAATATGAGTACACATCAATTTCAACCCGATCTACCACCACCGTCAAACTCTGTCGGTGTCGTGGGGTGGATGAAGAAAAATCTGTTTAGTACCCCGCTAAACTCGATTGTTTCTATTATTTTGGCCTATATCGCGTTTCTGTTAATCAGCCAGACCATCAGTTGGGCGTTTATCAATGCCGATTGGATTGGCACAACCCGTGATGACTGTACCAGTGCAGGCGCATGTTGGGTGTTTATTAGTGTTCGCTGGGAGCAGTTCATGTATGGGTTTTACCCAGAAGCTGAATTGTGGCGCCCACGCCTATTTTACGCCACATTGGCGATATTCATTGCGGCGTTAATGTATGAAAAGACTCCGAAACGCACTTGGATATGGCTGTTTTTCGTCAATATCTATCCATTTATTATTGCCGCTTTATTGTACGGCGGTGTATTTGGCTTAGAAGTCGTTGAAACCCATAAATGGGGTGGCTTGTTAGTTACACTGATTATCGCTTTAGTCGGTATCGTGGTATCACTGCCTATCGGGGTGATATTAGCCCTAGGTCGACGCTCTGAAATGCCTATCATACGCAGTATGTGTACGGTATATATCGAAGTGTGGCGTGGCGTACCATTGATTACCGTACTCTTTATGGCCTCAGTCATGTTGCCACTGTTTCTTTCAGAGGGTATGCAAACCGATAAGCTCATTCGTGCTTTGGTGGGTGTGGTGTTATTTAGCGCCGCTTATATGGCAGAAGTGGTTCGCGGCGGCTTGCAAGCAATCCCAAGCGGACAATATGAAGCCGCAGACGCGTTAGGGCTCTCATATTGGAAGAAAATGCGTTTAATCATTCTTCCACAAGCGCTTAAAATCACCATTCCATCGATTGTGAATACTTTTATTGGCTTATTTAAAGACACCAGTTTAGTACTCATTATCGGTATGTTTGATGTACTGGGTATTGGTCAATCAGCGAATACTGACCCTGAATGGCTAGGTTTTGCTATCGAAAGTTATGTATTTGTCGCGTTAGTGTTCTGGGTATTTTGTTTTGGCATGTCGAGGTATTCGATATGGCTAGAGAACAAACTTCACACCGGTCACAAACGATAATTATCAAGGACGTATTATGACGCAACAACAAGATTACATGATCCAATTAGAGGACATGAACAAGTGGTACGGTGAGTTTCACGTGCTAAAGAACATCAACCTAAGCGTTAAAAAAGGCGAAAAGATCGTAATTTGTGGCCCTTCTGGATCAGGTAAATCAACGATGATTCGTTGTATTAACCGTTTGGAAGAGCATCAAAAAGGCCATATTTTTGTCTCTGGTACTGAACTGACTGAAGATCTTAAAAACATCGAAGCGGTTCGCCGAGAAGTGGGTATGTGTTTTCAGCACTTCAACTTATTCCCGCACCTAACTGTGCTAGAAAACTGCACTCTTGCGCCAATTTGGGTGAAAAAAATGCCTAAAGAAGAAGCCGATGCCGTGGCGATGAAGTATTTAGAGCGCGTTAAGATCCCAGATCAAGCGGATAAATACCCAGGCCAATTGTCTGGTGGACAACAGCAACGTGTGGCGATTGCACGCTCTTTGTGTATGAACCCTCAAGTGATGCTGTTTGATGAGCCAACCTCGGCACTCGACCCTGAAATGGTACGTGAAGTACTAGATGTAATGGTTGAGCTCGCTGATGAAGGGATGACCATGCTGTGTGTGACCCATGAAATGGGCTTTGCCAAAGAGGTGGCCGATAGAGTGATCTTTATGGATGCAGGTGAAATCATTGAAGAAAATAATCCAATCGATTTCTTTGAAAACCCGCAGTCAGATCGCACTCAGAACTTCTTATCGCAAATATTGCACCACTAATTCAATATTTGACGTAAAATAAAGGGTAGCACTGCTGCCCTTTTTTACGTGAATAGAGAAACCGTTTACCGTTAGTTACACTTTACGGTTCACTCGGTAACACAATTTGCTTACTATCAGGGTGGCGTAGGCGAACGCTGTACTTGAAAAATTGAACTTTTCGCCACATATATATACTAATTATTTAAAGGTCTTTTGAGGAACACTATGAACAGTCCATTGGTATCACGCACTCGCACCCAAGAAAGTGTGCTGCAAACCAACAAGGTTTTGCGTAACACCTATTTCTTGTTATCACTAACATTGCTTTGGTCTGCTGTAGTAGCGGGCGTTTCTATGGCTATGAACCTACCCCGTCCTGGCCTAATCATCATGCTAGTTGGTTTCTACGGTCTACTGTTCTTAACTGAAAAGAACCGTAACAACAGCATGGGCTTAGTTTTCACTTTCCTATTCACTGGCTTCTTAGGCTATACCACAGGTCCAATCCTAAACATGTACATTGGTGCAGGTATGGGTGACACCATTGTGACCGCACTTGGCGGCACAGCACTGGCCTTTATGAGCGCATCAGCTTACGCACTAACCACTAAACGTGACCTATCTTTCCTAGGTGGCCTATTAATGGCTGGTTTTGTGGTTCTTCTAATCGGTATGGTAGCGAACATCTTCCTACAAATGCCAATGATTCACCTAGCAATGAGCGGTATGTTTATACTGTTCTCAACTGGTGCAATCTTGCTAACGACACAGCAAATCGTTCGCGGTGGTGAGACTAACTACATCTCAGCAACAATCACCCTATACGTTTCAATCTACAACCTATTCATCAGCCTACTAAGTATCCTAGGTATCATGAATAACGATTAATATTGATTAATCTTTGCCTTATTAAGCCCGCACTAGTTGCGGGCTTTTTGTTTTTTAATGATAATTCAAGCAATGATGTATCACTTAGGAACAGGCTATGTTTGAATTCAACGGCAAAAACATAGAAACAGACGCTCAAGGCTATCTACTTAATTTTAAAGATTGGGAAGAAGGCATGATTGCGATTTTAGCAGAGCAAGAAGGCATTGAGCTTACCCCTGCGCATCTAGAGGTTGTACACTTTGTGCGAGAGTTCTACTTAGAATTTAATACCTCGCCTGCGGTTCGTATGCTGGTGAAAGCGATGGAAAAAGCGCACGGCCCAGAAAAAGGCAACAGCAAATACCTTTTCAAACTGTTTAAACAAGGTCCAGCGAAGCAAGCAACTAAACTGGCGGGTTTACCTAAACCTGCAAAATGCTTGTAATCGTGTTTGGCTGTTCTTTGGTTTGGCTGCGCTTTGTATTGAGCACCTATAAAATATCAAAGCCTGCGTAATGCTTAAATTCTGCCTCAGATGCGATGCAACTTTCCACTGAGGCAGTTCTTGGCCCCACTTTTAACCACTGCGCCAACTGCTCGACTTGCTCTTTTGCGCCGCACGCGAACACTTCCACACTGCCATCATTTAAATTCTTCGCATACCCAGTTAAGCCAAGCTTTAAACCTTGATGGGCGGTGTGATAACGAAAACCCACCATTTGCACTGTGCCAGAGACCAGAAATTTTCGGCAAATTGATGACATATGTCCTCCTTGCTTCTGTTAAATAGATTAGAGAAATAGACGGGTAAAACAAACTTATCAGCAATGATGACAAGTATAATCGTTTCTAATTTGCTTTTACTGGGTTGTTACACGACAATGTCACAAAATTTTCTTTGAGACTTACATTTTTATGAGCGCATCTATCAAACTAGCGAAAGGCCGAGACAAATCTGTCCGTCGTCGTCACCCTTGGATTTTTTCTAGAGGTATTGAAACGGTTACCGGCGATCCACAACTGGGTGATACGGTAGATGTGTTTGCACACAATGGTCAATGGTTAGCAAAAGCGGCCTACTCTCCTAACTCGCAAATCCGCGCTCGCATTTGGAGCTTCACCAAAAAAGAAATCGACACTGCATTCTTTATTGAACGTATTCAACAAGCGCAAATGCTAAGAGAAGAATGCATCGCACAAGGTGCACTGACTGGCTACCGCTTGATTGCCGCTGAGTCTGACTCAATGCCGGGCGTAACCATAGATAAGTATCAAGATTACTTGGTGTGTCAGCTTTTAAGCGCTGGCGCAGAAAAACAAAAACAGCACATTGTAGAAGCGTTAAAGCATTGCTTCCCAGAATGCTCTATCTATGAACGTTCTGACGTTGCGGTGCGCAAAAAAGAAGGCTTAGAAGAAACTACAGGGCTATTGCATGGCACTGAGCCTAGCGAACCTATCGTGATTGAAGAAAATGGCGTAAAAATTCAAGTTGATATTAAAACAGGTCATAAGACAGGCTTTTATCTTGATCAACGTGACAGTCGTCAACACTCAATGAAATACGTAAAAGGTAAGCAAGTTTTAAACTGCTTCTCGTACACTGGCGGGTTTGGTTTATATGCGCTTAAAGCAGGTGCTGAGCGTGTTATCAATGTGGACGTATCACAACCAGCACTTGATATCGCAAAACAAAATGCAGAGCTGAACGGCTTTAACATCAAAAAAGCGGTATTTCTGAATGCGGACGTATTTAAAATACTGCGTGAATATCGCGACCAAGGTACTCAGTTTGACGTAGTTATCATGGATCCACCGAAAATGGTTAGCTCAAAGAGCAACCTAACCAGTGGCGCTCGTGGTTATAAAGATCTCAACATGCTGGCTATCCAAATACTCAAACCCGGTGGCACTTTGCTCACTTATTCGTGTTCAGGGCTAATGGAGTCAGGTTTATTCCAAAAAATCATTGCTGATGCGGCGCTGGATGCCGGTCGTGAAGTGAAATTTGTGGAATCCTTTACTCAAGCAAGCGATCACTTGTTTGATACGGCCTATCCGGAAGGTTTATACCTGAAAGGTTTTGCGGCAAAAATCGTTTAACGCATTAAAAGCAAAGGCCTGCTACTGACAATAAGTGCGGGCCTTTATTTTCAACCATTACATGTCATTTGCTTTTACAATCAGCTGATTTAAGATCTCTGCTGCATCAAAACTGCCATTATTGGCAATTGAATCTCCAAACTGATCTCTTGCATCCTGAATAACGATGGTTTGGGTGCCACCTTCATGATCTATACCTAAAGTGACATCATCTCCCACTACATTAACTTCAATTTTATTGAGCAGCTCATCAATACTGTCGCTTTGAGTTGGCTCTAAAATATCATTGAGCACAATACCGTCTTCACCGACCGAAAAATCTTGGATTAAGTCGGTACTATTATCGAGTATCTCACTTTTCCAAATGAAGTTATCTTGCTCTGATGTGCCTTGCAAAATATCATCACCTAAACCTGCCATGATTTCATTGGCAGTGTCAGTAAACAGCCTATTTTGCGCCATCATTGGGCCATCAATTATGGTCACATCAATTTCATCTTGTTGCTCTTTCGGTGAGCCAATACTTGCCTCAACAAGATGTAAAGTGAAAGTCTCTTCATCTTCAATCTGGCTATCTGCAGTAGCTGCTACTTCAATAGAAAGTAAACCGTCATCAGAGTTACCTCGGCCTACAACGATTTCTGCGCCAGATATATTTTGTACCGTCACTTCTATTTCGCCATCGCTGTTAACCACAGATGAACTGCTGTAATCGGACGACGTATTAAGGTTTAGCTCAAAATCTTGTGCGGTCAGTCCTTCGCTAAAGCCAACAAGTGCAAAGGTAAACGTAAGTGATGCCCCTGATGCGAGCCTTACAGTCCCCCCCTCTAGAAGTTTTATTGCGATTGGACCACTGATTTGGCCCTCGGTAACAGATAGACCATTTTTAGGTGTTAACCCCCATGCGCCTAGCCCTTCATTATCACTATTATCTCCGTCTTCAGGTATTGATACCTCTGCAGAATAAATGACTAATGGCAAAGTGATCGACTTACTTACGCTATCACCGTTGCTAGTTTCTGTTGCGGTTGCGGTCACCTCAATAGAGTAATGTCCCGCTTCTGGTACGTTTGCTTTTAAACTAGATAAATCAAAACCCGATACATCGGCCTTACCATCACTACCAACAAGATAAGAGTTACCTAAATCATCTTTTATGGTCGTCCCTTCTAGCAAACCACTTAATTCAACAGTGAGTATTTCACTACCATCGGTATCATTTAAATTTGCACTGATATCCCACAACTCAACAAAAGTATCCACCTCACCAAAGGCATCACTTGATTCTAAAACAAGGTTATCAATCAATGCTCCATAGCTATTTGCGTCCGTTGATTGAAGTAATAAGCGGTAATTACCTTCACTATCAGAGGGCAATGAAAGCTGAATATCTCTTTCCCAACTGTTATCTGTTGGTCTAAATTCATACAAGGTTAATGCTTGGTCTAAAATAGGCTGACCTTGATCATCAAGTTTTACCCAAATGACATCTAAATCACTGTCTCCATTGGCCCAACGTCGCGCCGCAACATCAAAAGTAAAACTGTAATAACGCCCTTCTGTAACTTGAATATCGGTAAATATGGAGTTGTCACCGCTATCTCCTTCGATCTCCATGACCAAATTCGCTTTGCTCGCGCCTTTGCGATAAACAGACTCCTTACCTATTTCAACTTTGTTGTCGTCATTGGCATACCAAGTTCCTAATGTATGCTCCCCAAACACATCGCTGATATCAATGTTAGAGCTCCAGTTACGCTTACCAAGTTCGGTATCCTGAAAATCAATTGACGCTTCCGTCTTATCGTTTTCAACCAACAAATTTGGCCTATCCGCAACAGCTGCAATATCAATAGACATACTCTCGATAGTGCTTTCTTTATCGCCATCACTCACAGCAAAGGAAAATGACGCATAATCAGATTTTTGATTACCAAGACCGGACACATCAAAATTGTCATCACCTGACGCATTTTCATCAGGCACAAATCTCAACCCATCCGCGACTATCTTGGCACTTGATATCAAATCACCGACGCTAACATCAGACCATCCTCCATCAGTGTTCATTTGCAACACTCCATCAATAGGTAACGATTTAAGCACAATCGATAAGCTATCTTGCGTTGTGTCGACATCATTCGCACCAAAATCTGCCCATTGGAATACAATCGCAGTATCTTCCTGTCCGCTAACCAAACCACTATTTGCCGTTGGTGCGTCATTAATGGTCATCACAGCCGTATCTGTAGCGCTGGTCTTATTCCCATCAATATCAATACTCTTAGCTGTAACCGTTAATACACCTTCATCTAATCCGCCGACATCTATTCCGGTAGCCGTGTAATACCCAGCATCATTTATAGATATTTTCGACGCATGAACAACGATTTGATTTTGACTACTATCGGTAATAATTAATGACTCAAGAGCGAGACCACCTTCACCTAAGTAACCTGTGACAGTGGCTGTTTCAGTTTCACCATCAATGACTTCTTCGCCATTGTTATCGGTTAGATATACTGATGGTGGCGTAATGTCTGAACCATCATCATCGGAGTCATCACCATAGGTGTAATCTTTTTCAACTGTATCGGTGATTGATGCCGTATTGCCATCTACATCTGTGCTGCTTGCAGTGACTGTTAATGTGCCGTCAGCTAAATCATCCACGTTGATTCCAGTAACGGTATAGTTGCCGTTTTCATCAATCGCGATATCTTCTTTTGCAATCAGTAGCTGCTGGTTGTTGATATCGGTGATGATTAGAGAGTCTAAGGTTTTGCCACCTTCTCCTAAATAGCCGCTGATCGTTGCTGTTTCACCCTCACCATTGATGACTTCCTCGCCATTGTTGTCAGTTAGCGATACTGACGGAGGCGTAATATCAGAACCATCATCATCGGAGTCATCACCATAGGTATAATCTTTTTCAACTGTGTCAGTGACTGATGTGGTATTACCATCCACATCGGTACTGTTTGCGGTAACTGTTAATGTGCCGTCCGCTAGACCATCCACGTTGATTCCAGTAACTGTGTAGTTGCCGTTTTCATCAATCGCGATATCTTCTTTTTCAATCAGTAGCTGCTGGTTGTTGATATCGGTGATGATTAGAGAGTCTAAGGTTTTGCCACCTTCCCCTAAGTAGCCGGTGATCGTTGCTGTTTCACCCTCACCGTTGATGACTTCCTCGCCATTGTTGTCAGTTAGCGATACTGACGGAGGCGTAATATCTGAACCATCATCATCGGAGTCATCACCATAGGTGTAGTCTTTTTCAACTGTGTCGGTGACTGATATGGTATTGCCATCCACATCGGTGCTGTTTGCGGTGACTGTTAATGTGCCATCAGCCAAATCATCCACGTTGATTTCAGTAACTGTGTAGTGACCGTTTTCATCAATCGCGATGTCTTCTTTTGTAATCAGCAACTGTTGGTTGTTGATGTCGGTAATGATGAGTGAATCTAAGGTTTTGCCACCTTCCCCTAAATAGCCGGTGATCGTTGCTGTTTCACCCTCACCGTTGATGACTTCCTCGCCACTATTATCGGTTAGGGATACTGACGGTGGTGTAATGTCTGCGCCATCATCATCGGAGTCATCACCATAGGTGTAATCTTTTTCAACTGTGTCTGTGGCCGTTGCAGTATTCCCATCCACATCGGTACTGTTTGCGGTGACAGTCAGTGTGCCGTCAGCTAGATCATCCACGTTGATTCCAGTAACGGTATAGTGGCCGTTTTCATCAATCGCGATGTATTCTTTTGCAATCAGTAGCTGCTGGTTGTTGATATCGGTGATGATTAGAGAGTCTAAGGTTTTGCCACCTTCCCCTAAATAGCCGCTGATCGTTGCTGTTTCACCCTCACCATTGATGACTTCCTCGCCATTGTTGTCAGTTAGCGATACTGATGGCGGTGTAATGTCTGAACCATCATCATCGGAGTCATCACCATAGGTGTAATCTTTTTCAACTGTATCGCTGATTGATGCGGTATTACCATCTACATCGGTACTGTTTGCGGTGACTGTTAGAATGCCATCGGCAAGATCATCCACGTTAATATTGATGACTGTGTAGTTGCCATTTCCATCAAACTGAATATCAGCTGATGGAATAATTAGTTCTTTTCCATCAACGTCGGTAATGATTAACGACGTAAGTTCTTCACCACCTTCGCCAAGATAGGCTGTGATAACGGCGGTTTCACCCTCACCGTTTATCACTTCCTCACCGTTGTTATCAGTTAGCGATACCGATGGCGGCGTAATGTCTGAACCATCATCATCGGAGTCATCACCATAGGTGTAATCTTTTTCAACTGTGTCGGTGACTGATGCGGTATTACCATCCATATCGGTGCTGTTTGCGGTGACTGTTAGAATGCCATCAGCAAGATCATCCACATTAATATTGATGACTGTGTAGTTGCCATTACCATCAAACTGAATATCAGCTGATGGAATAATCAGTTCTTTGCCATCAACGTCGGTAATGATTAATGACGTAAGTTCTTCACCACCTTCGCCAAGAGAGCCTGTGATTACGGCCGTTTCACCTTCACCGTTTATCACTTCTTCGCCATTGTTATCCGTCAATGAAACCCTAGCAGGAGTGACACCGTCACCATTGATATCTTCACCATAGGTAAAGTCTTTCTCAACGACATCGTTGACTTCAATACTGTTCCCATTACCGTCGGTACTGATCGCGGTAACGGTTAACTCACCGTCGGATAAAGTGCTAACATCAATACCTTCAACACTATATTGCCCGTTCTCACCAACAGTAATCAGAGAAACATCAATAACCAATTGCTGCTGGTTACTATCTAAAATAATTAAAGAATCAAGGCTATTCGCACCACCTGCTATAACCCCATTAATACTGGCCGTTTCACCTTCTCCGTTGATGACCTCTTCACCATTATTATCAGATATAGAGACTGAGCCTTGAGAAAGAACAATAACGATTTGTTCAATAAAGTCAGCAAAAGCGTCTGCTTGGTCAAAAGTAAAAGAAGAAGGAAAAACACCTTCCGTTTGAAAGTCGGTTGTGGCTATGGTCTGCGCGCCATCTCTAGAAACTGCACCTGTAGTGGTTAAACTAGAACCATCATCGTCCTCAGATTCTAGCTCTTCTTCAGCACTCGATTGATTATCACGGTTTAGGGAATCAACAACGCCTCGAATTCCGCCTTGGGCATCAACGGACTGAACATTGCCTTGCTGCGCAATAGACACACGCAACTCGCTCACAATGTCTTCGGGGATAGTCAGTGGAGTACTGCCAACAGAAACAATGACATCTCCGTCTTGTGGGATATAACCTTGCGCGGCAACTTTAAGGTTGCCCTGTGCATCGATAATTAACCAAGCATCACCAAATACAACGTCGTTAGCGAATGAGAGACTGTCCATGTGTACTCCTCGACCAATTCAATAATCTGGCCTGTTTTGCGCAAATAGATTTTCCTTTCCATGGTTAAATTTTATACTATTTTTCAAGTTAACAGCGGAGTAAAAATAAACCCCCAATTAATCATAAATTTACAAACGTTTCTTCAAGACATTTATTGTAATTAATTTGTTATTAACTATTATGTATTTAGAAACCAATGTGACATATTGAGGTCTCATGACGAGCTCAAGTTTGGTTAAAAAGTAACGGAATACTAGGGAGTCTACCTTGGAAAGGATTAAGCTAAGCGCCATCGCTCTAGCTAGCATGCTGTGTAATCCAGTCTCAGCCCAGTCATTAGAGCAAGCCATTTCGCACACCCTGAAAACGAATCCGGCAGTAAAAAGTTCGTATAACGAATTCATGTCTTATTTGTATGAAAACAAAGCCGCTGTTCGGGAATATTACCCAAAGGTTGATCTCACCGCAGGTGTAGGTTGGGAAAACTATCAAAATGATCAAAGTAGAGATGACGACTACACTGCGGTCGATGCCTCAATTCGGCTAACACAACTGTTATGGGACGGCTCTAATACTCTGCACAATATGGACAGAACCGCAGCAGAAGCGGAGTCCCTGCGCTACAAAGTATTAAGTGATGCCTCAGATAAAGCGCTAGAAGTCGCAAAAGTGTATCTAGACACACTAAAAGCTTATGAAATTCTCGCCCTCTCTGAGAGTAATCTTGCGACTCACAAAAGAATCTTTAAAGATATTAAAAAACGCACAGAATCAGGAATAGGTTCGACCGCTGACCTATCTCAAGTTGAAGCGCGTATTGCCAAGGCGCACGGTAATTTACTGGCTGCACAAAATAATTTGTTTGATACACACATCCAGTTTTCTCGCCTAGTTGGGCAGTCTCCACAAGGCTTAGTTTTTCCAAGAGCCGATATCACTCGCATCCCATTAACCATTAAAGATGCTCTTGATATTGCTTTAGAGAAACACCCAGTTATTAACACAGCTAAAGTCGATGTCGACGCTGCAAAATTCCAATATAAACAATCTAATAGCCCTAACCTTCCTACTTTCACAATAGATGCTGGCTATGATTATTTTGATGATGCAGAAGGTGTGTCGGGACGTCGTGATGAGATGAATGCTACGTTACGGATGCGCTATAACCTCTTTAACGGAGGTGTTGATAGTGCCAATAAAGACCGCGCTGCTTATCAAATGAATAAGGCAAAAGATCTACGAGATAGAGCATATCGAAATGTTGAGGAAAGTTTGCTCCTCTCATGGAGCGCACTGAATCTGACCTTACAACAAAAAGAATTTTTAGCCGATCACGTAGATGCAGCTTCCAACACTGTTGTCGCTTATAGCAAACAATACAAAATTGGTAAACGAACCCTACTTGATCTGTTAAATACTGAAAATGAGCTATTTGAGTCACGTAAAGGGTATGTGGATGCTCGATATGCTGAGCAATACGCAAAATTTCGAATACTAAACGCAACGGGTACATTACTTGAATCGCTCTTAGTCGATGTTCCAGAGCAATGGAATACAGCGGTGGAGTACTAAAATGAATAAATTAATTTTAGCGTCTGTCATCTCTTTCACTATAGTTGGATGTGCCAACGATACCGAAGAGTATATCGACACTCCGCTACCAGACCAACAAGCAGATTTGCGTGACTTTGACCGTGATGGCGTTATTAACGCTAGAGACAAATGCCCCGGTACTCCAAGTAGTGCAAGAGTCAATAATGACGGCTGTGAAGAACGCATTGAAGTCTCTCAAGAACAACACCTTAAAATCTTATTTGAACACAATTCGACTGAGGTAAACCCCGTATTTGGTGGGCAGATTGAGGGCATGGCGGAGTTTTTAAAACAATACCCCGAAACCTCAATTGAAATTAAAGGTTTTGCCAGTAATCCCGGTGATAGAGAATACAACTTAAATCTATCACGCAACCGAGCGCTGCTGGTGCAAGATAAGCTAATAGGGTTTGGCGTTGATCCTAGTCGCGTCGTTATTATTGGTCATGGTGAAGATGACGCCGACGATGACAATCCCATCGATGAAGCGCTAGAAAGACGCGTTGAGGCCAAAGTTGTTGGCTTTAAAGGAGACTTTGTTAAGGAGTGGACTATTTTTACGACGTTACCGAAATAAACGTTATTCAATCCACCGCATAAAGAGCTGAGTAAAAACTCAGCTTTTTTGTTCCTATCTCGCTAAATAATCCCATGCAACCTGTAAGCGTGCTAAAATACCCGACATATCACACTGTTAGGAAAAAACAATGAGCCAATTAAGCAACGATATTCAACAAAATCTAGACCTGTTTATCGAACAGAGTAAAAAAGAGAATCTTGTTTGGGGTCTTAAAAATGAAGACGGCTGGTTAGCCTGTGATTCAAGCGAGTTTGAAGAATGCGAAGTCATGCCATTTTGGTCTAATCGTGCTGATGCTGAGTATCATAATGTTGAAGAGTGGGCTGATTTTGAAGTCACTGAAATCCCTCTTGATATTTTTGTAGAAGACTGGCTAATCACCCTATCAGAAGATGGCGTGTTAATCGGTACCAACTGGAATGCCGAGCTTGAAGGTAAAGAAGTAGAACCAGAAGCACTGGCTAAACTGTACCTATAATAATTCTATAACCCCTGCAATCACTGTAGGGGTTTTCTTTTTTTACTGGGTTTAATCATGTACAAGCTAATTGCTATCGATATGGATGGCACCTTACTCAACACTGATAAAGTTATTTCAGACAGAAATAAGCAAGCTATCTTTGATGCGAGAGCAAAAGGCGTAACCGTTGTACTAGCCTCTGGCCGCCCATTAGAAGGTATGCTCAACAGCCTACAGCAACTGGGTATGGACAGTAATGAAGACTATGTGCTTTGTTATAACTCTGCGGTAATTAAAAACGTTGGCACAGGTGAGATCATTAGTGAACGTTTGATTTCAGGAGCAGATGCAAAGCGCGTCTACCAATTGGCCAAAGAACGTAACTGCAACTGCCAAGCATTTAGTAAAGTACACGGCTTAATTACCCCTAAAGACAGTCACTACACACAGCATGAAGCCAAAATTAATGGTTTAACGGTTACGGTAATGGATTTTGATACCCTTGATGATTCACATCCAATCATCAAAACCATGCTCGTTGATCCAGTAGAGGTGCTGCAACCAATAGCCGATACTCTTCCCGAGATTTTAAGACGCGATTATTCCGTCGTGCGTAGCGCACCCTTCTTCCTTGAATTTTGTAATCCACTCAGTAATAAAGGCACTGGCGTACAGACCCTTGCCCAACATTTGGGGATAAAACAAAGTGAAGTGATGTGCATTGGAGATGCGGGTAACGATCATGACATGCTGAAATACGCAGGTCTTGCCGTCGCAATGCAAAATGCCGATGACGAAACCAAATCACTCGCTGATCATATTACCGATAGTAATAACGAATCCGGCGTCGCGACCGCCATTGAGAAGTTTGTGCTCTAAGTAAGAGATAACGTTTTAAATAAACGGCTAATCAGTAGTTACACGATTGTTTTTGTCATACAGTGAATGTGCGTTTGAAAGCCATGCTTGCGATAAACACTAAGCGCACTTTGATTAAATCCCCACACCTCTGCGTTAACTCGCATCGCACCATGAGCTGCAAACTCACTTTCTAGGCGATTAAGAAGTGCGATACCACCGCCTATCTTTCGATAACTATCATCAACAAACCAATGGTCAATGCTTCCTACCATTTGCGTTTTTAACAGTGGCGACTGCATATGACACAACTGCCCGGAGATAAAACCAACGATAGACTCATCCACCTCTAACACAAAGATAAAGCAGTCCAGAGTCGATAAATAACTATCAATCTCTGCTGTCAGCTCTTCAATGCAAGGCGATTTTATCATCTGCTCACAGTGCAAATGATGCCACTCATATAAGGCTTGCCACACATTTAACAAAGTAGCTTTGTCTGTGACTTGTGCTCGTCTTATCTTAAAAGTATCCGACATTTTGCCACACTACTCGACAGGCCAATGCAATTAACACTATGCCTGAAAGTTGATCAATAAGTTTGCCTCTGGCTTTTAATCGTTCAAAAAGCATTGGGCTAGAGAGAATTAAAGCAATAAAGGTATACCACAAACCATCAACCAGCATAGGCGTCATAACCACAATTGCCTTTGAACCTAGGCTATTGCCTTCGGCAACAAACTGGCTAAATAGCGCGATAAAAAACAAAGCGATTTTTGGGTTAAGCAAAGAAATCAATAACCCTTCTTTCGCCGACGCCTTAACACTCATAGGCTTGCCCGCTTCAAGGGTGCTGGCAATACCACCATTAGAGGTCAATGACTTCCAGCCTAAATAAGCCAGATAGGCCGCGCCTAATAATGAAATAGAAACAAACAACAGCTCTGATTTATGCAATACCACCGCGAGACCAATCACAGTAATAAACGCATAAAACGCAATACCACATGAGTGTGCCCACGCAGCTGCGATTCCGTTAAGTCGCCCACCTGCCAATGTATGTTTACTCACCGTGGCAAGACTAGGCCCTGGTGACATGGCGCCAAGTAAACAAATTAAAAATAAAGACAGCCATAGATGAAGGGACATAACACATTGCTCAATATAAAACTCAATAGACCATGTTATGCTTTTTTTTAGTGAGGTAAAGCTCTGATAAACAGATTTATAAAATCCGTTACTTCACCGCCGAATCCGCACTATCCAATTGTGCCTGTTTTACATTGATACTTTTGTCGATTGCTTTTAAGCGATCAGAAGCTTTTTGCTTCCTTTCACAAGAGTCTGATTTTGCATCCCAGCTTTTACCTTCAGTAAATACCTGACACTCTTTCGCCAAATCATTAAACGTCACAATCAATTTTTCGCGTTGTACATGTAACTCATGCACCTCTTGTTGCAGTTTCAGCTGATCTTGAAAATATTCCTTAGACTGGGCAAGTATGGCGTTTTTCTTATCAAGAGAGGTCTGTAATTCTTGATTGTTATCTTGTAATTGTTGTTCGTTATCTTGCTGTTGTTTAAGTTGTTTTTTTAAGTTTGCGACTTCAGCATCTAATTGTTTTTTCTGCTGCTTTAGCTGTGCGTTGGCTTTTTCTGACTTCGTAACAGCTTGTTTAAGTAAGGTTTGCTCCTGCTTAAAAGAGTCGCCATCTTCTTTGAACGTCTGCAATTTGGCTTTAATTTCATTATTTTCAGCATTCAAAGCCACTTGTTGATCGCTAAGCTGTTGTAAAGTCGCTTGCTTCCCTTCACTCTCTTTTTGCGCGTTATGTGAGACAAATGTACCACCGATTACCGTGCCTAATACCAAGCAAAATAGTCCTGTGATCAGATGCGTTTTGCTCGCTCCAATCTGGCGTCCCCGTACAAGGTTACAATTCAACACAGACTACCCCACTATCGGATTAATTCAGACATCATCAAAACACCAGTATAGATAGCAAACGCTCCTAACAATACAATGACAACCCATTTTTGTATTTTCTCATTCGTGTTATAGCGAACAAACAACAGCGCTAGAACACCCAAGACGACAATAGCAATTAAACGTGTCATGTTACTCTCTCACCATGTGATAAATATTAGGATTAGGTAAAGTTTAACAGTTAAGTATTTGTTTTGGTTAATCTTACCTAAAAGAAATTTCGATAAGTTTCTTGAATCTGTAAAAATTTATGTTACTTTACTTGCCGGTAAGTAATTTACTTACAAACCTAGCGTTTTTACGCTAGTTCCGATGAAGACTGCAGGAGAGTGACGTTTTATTACGTCTACCGAAGAAGTAAATCTTTCAGGTTCTTGTTTTTACGTTCTTGTTTAAACGAGTGAGGACTGCAGTTGGAGGAATCTCTGGAGAGAGCCGTACTACTTTTATGTAGCAATCGGCCGCCGAAGGAGCAAGCCCAATTTTGGGTGAAACTCTCAGGCAAAAGGACAGAGGAGTGAAACTGCGTTTAACCACTTTATCGTTAATTTAGTTCTTTTGATCCGCGTTCACTCTTCTCCTTATATGTTGTTTATTAAGGGGAAAACCATGACACCTGCACAATCTTCGCTACAAACTATTTTACACTCCATCGACAGTTTCGTCTGGGGACCACCACTGCTTATCCTATTGGTTGGTACCGGCGTTTACTTCACTTTCAGTTTAGGCCTTATTCAGTTTAGACACCTTCCTACTGCCCTTAAAATGGTCTTTAGTAAGTCGTCAAATACCGATTCCAAAGGCGATGTCACCGCATTCGCAGCATTATGTACAGCCCTATCAGCTACCATTGGTACAGGTAATATCGTAGGTGTGGCGACTGCGATTAAACTTGGCGGCCCTGGTGCACTCTTTTGGATGTGGCTAGCTGCATTATTTGGTATGGCAACAAAATACGCCGAATGTCTACTTGCCGTAAAATACCGCACCACAGATGACAAAGGTGGCATGTTGGGTGGTCCAATGTACTACTTGCGTGATGGCGTAAAATCACCGCTTTTAGCGACATTATTTGCCGTTTTCGCTCTAGGTGTTGCCCTGTTTGGTATCGGTACTTTCCCACAAGTTAACGCTATTTTAGATGCATCAGAGGTGACGCTTGGCGCTGACCGTACTATGGCGGCAATCGTATTAACTATCCTAGTCGCTATGGTTACCTTAGGTGGTATCAAGTCTATATCTCGCGTCGCAGGTAAAGTAGTGCCGACCATGGCGGTTATCTATGTTGTGGCTTGTTTAGGTATTTTGATCAATAACGCTGACCAAGTGTTATCAGCCATTGAACTAGTGATTGTTTCTGCGTTTACACCAACAGCAGCAAGTGGCGGCTTCTTTGGCGCAAGTGTCATGCTTGCCATCCAATCGGGTATCGCGCGCGGCGTATTCTCTAACGAATCAGGTTTAGGTAGTGCACCAATGGCCGCAGCGGCTGCAAAAACCGACTCATGCGCACGTCAAGGTTTAATTTCGATGACCGGTACCTTCTTTGATACCATCATTATCTGTACCATGACCGGCCTTGCCTTAATTATCACAGGTGCATGGCAAAGCGATTTTGCTGGCGCAATGATGACCACGCATGCTTTCGCTGTGGGTTTAAATGCCGATGTCCTCGGCCCTATTTTAGTATCAGTCGGCCTATTGTTCTTCGCCTTCACCACCATTTTAGGTTGGAACTACTACGGCGAACGTTGCGTGGTTTACCTTTTCGGTACTAAAGCAATCTTGCCGTACAAAGTAGTCTTTATCGCATTAGTCTTCTCTGGCGCCTTTATGAAACTGGATATGATTTGGTTAATTGCCGATATCGTAAATGGCTTGATGGCAGTACCTAACCTAATTGGTCTTATCGCCCTACGTCAGGTAGTGATTGCGGAAACTAAGCTGTTTTTTGATAAGTCATTATCGTTAAAGCCTGCGACTCAACAATCGTAAAGACGGCTATTGGCTTGCGCTGATGTGGATCATTACTAATAAAAAAATGATCACTTTAGCGTAAGTCATTATAATTTCCAGTATTTACTGCATAAGATGGACTACTTCGGAGTAATCCAACAGATATAAAGCCTAGCCTTATCATTACAGATCTTACTTTGAGAAAAGAGTCAAGGTACAGCCAGCTAATAGAATTAGCTTATTATTTAGTTATAACACTGTCGCGGACTTACTTAACAATTAGGATTATATGTTAGTTAGAATCCGTTACAGTCATACTGGAAACGCGCCACTTAATCCTTAATATTTGGTTGATTCTTACCTATATCACATGACCAAACTAATTTTTGTGATATGTTTCCTGATGAATAATTCATTGTTATCTTACCCGTCGCTTTATCAAACTTCGTAAGTCCAGAAAAATCCTTTATATAAAGGCTTCTTTTTGAATTAGATATATTTTCACCGTCATTTGTTCCATAACGTAACATAACCCATCCACCAATTTCGATGGAGTAAAACCTATCATTTTGAATTCGAAGCCAACCATCTCTAATATCCCCTTTTCGCAAATCACTTAGCAATGGACTAATTGACGTCAACTCACAGAAAAGGCGCCTTTTTTCATCATAGTTAACGCTATTACTCGCATGTAAATTAAATGCCAATGGTAACAAAAATAGAATTTTTTTCATTTACTTATCCTTGAAGTCTAAACTAAATACATATAAGACATAATAAGCGTATGAGGTGCTAGTCTCAAATTTAGTAAGTTAACTTCAAGTCAGAATCATAATTAGTATGCTCAAACAACTAAATATCGAGGCGAGTATGAACAACACATGGTTACATTTCTTAGCGTAAAATAGATATTTGAAGTTGGGATGATTGGAAATAAACTTCAAACTATATTAGAAGGATTCTAAGCGTATTGTAACTGGCGACCTTTGATATTCTACAATAGTTTAACGATCAAGTTTGCTTAAACGAGCTTTAGCCCTTTGCATTAGAGCATCAAAACAAACTGGAGCAATTAGTACGAATTCATTTTGATTATAGCTGTTCTCTATCAATCATAACTGCCATGAACCACTTGTAATTAGGCAGATTGACCTAGCACAATGATAGATTAACGAGCACTACGGATATTAATAAGAATCCCGCTTCACCGCCAATATATTGGGGTTTCCGGTACTAGAGTTGATAGAAACCTTAACTTCATAAGGATAAATCTGTTGGATTTGCTGTTGGGTCAATATCGAACTTGGCACGCCATCGGCTATTAACTTTCCATGGTGCATAAGCAACAAACGGTCGCAAAACTCTGCTGCTGTATTTAGGTTATGTAGTGCCACAAGCACCGTTTTGCCCTCTTGTGCCAAGCTGTATAGAATATTCATCAATTGTCCTTCATGACCAATATCTAAGCTAGCACTGGGTTCATCTAACAAAATAACAGGCGCATCTTGCAACAAGATTCGTGCAAGGTGCACCAGTTGTTGCTCGCCGCCAGAAAGTTCATCTACGCTTCTTTCTTCAAGGCGATCTATGTTAAGTCGCTTTAGTACCTTTTTAATTTGGCTTTTCTTTTGCGCTTTATCTAACGCATGATTGTTCACTAAGCCTAACGCAATTAACTCACTGACTTTATAAGGAAACTCGACTCGATTGATCTGTGGCAGGTAGCTTAATAGTGCGGCGCGCTGATCGGCGGCCAATTCCATTACAGGTTCACCAAACAAGCAAACTCGCCCTTCGGTTGGCGTCATATAACCGCTGATGTGTTTTAGCACGCTAGATTTACCTGCGCCATTGGGGCCAATAATGCCCACTAATGAGCCCTTACCTAACTCGAAGCTAACGTTCTGCAAGACCGCCGTTCCATTAAAAGAAACACTTAATTCAGCCACTTTTACCGGACACTCATTCATAGCAGTCTCCCTTGTTTTTGTACGCGAACCACTAACCAAAGGAAATATATTCCGCCAAGTATCGCGGTAATAATACCTGCTTTGATCTCATACGGCGCAATGATGTAACGTCCAATAAGATCGCAAATTAGCAGGAATATTGCGCCAAACAGCGCCGAAAGCGGTAATAAACTAATGTGATTGGCACCAGTTAACATACGCACCAAATGTGGCACCATTAAACCGATAAAACCAATGGGGCCTGCAATCGCGATCGACATGGCGGTAAGCAGTGATGCACATAGCAACAAGCTAAAACGACATCGCCCGACGTTCATCCCTAACCCATGCGCCGCTTCATCACCAATGGACAAAATGTTCAGCCATTGTGCGCGTCGTAACAGCCAGAGAGAAGCCAGCACAATAACCGGCAATGGCCAGATAATTTGTTCCCATATGCGACCTTCCAAGCCACCCATGGTCCAAAAAACAAATTGGCTTACCTCATACTGACGGGCAAATAATAGTACCCCTAAGGTAGCCCCGCCTAACAAAGAAGATAAGGCGAGACCCGCTAAAATCAAATACAGGGTTTGTCCGCTACCGGAATTGCGCGCCAAAATAAACACAAACATGGCGCAAATTAATGCCCCGACACAAGCAATGATTGGCGTCCATAACGGGTGCGCCAGAGAAAGTCCGCTGCTGATTGCGATAACCGCGCCAAAGCTACTTCCGGCACTTACCCCAAGCACATCCGGGCTTGCTAGTGGATTGCGAAACAGCCCTTGTGTACACGCACCCGCAATGGCTAAGGCGCTACCTGCAGCAATAGCGGCAATCACTCGTGGCAAACGAATATGCACAACGATGGCAGAAATTAAAGGATACTCTGAAGCCGCGCTTTGCGAACCTTGCGTGACCAACAGCTTTAGGTAGGAAAGCATGTCCACCACAGACAAATTAACTGCACCTAAAGCCAGCGCCGCCCATATTGAAATAACAAGCGCGATACTTCCTGCAAACGCATACCAACGAAATTTCACATAGCTTGAATCTGCAATCATGGAGCGGGAGTACCTAAAACCGCCCTATTCACAAACAAAATAGTCTCTACAATATGTTGGCTATAGGTTCCGCGTAAATACTGAGGAATAGGATAAACATTGCCTAACTTAACCGCTTGCACGTTTCTTAACGCAGGGTCGGTTAACACTTGGTGCATTAAATCAGTACTGCCTGCTTTATCGGTTTTCACCACACTAGGAACAAACAACACTTCAGGATCAAGGGCAACAATAAGTTCTTTAGACATAGGCGTTTGACCGTATTTATCCGCATCAAGATCGGCCACAACATTGGCAAAACCCGCCTGATTAACAATCAGCTGCCAAGTAGAATGACGAGTACTTGAAGTACCCCAATTGTTGTAATCAAGCACTTTATATTTATGACTGGTGTAAACAAGACCTTCTTCTAGTTTACGCTCCATATCCACGACTATGGTTTTGGCTTTGTTGTCTTCACCAACTATCTTGCCGATGAGTTTTATTAAATCTTCAATTTCAACCAAAGTGCTAGGTACAGGTAAAATAAAGACCTTTATACCCGCAGAGCGCAGTTGATGGATACGTCCTGCATCACTCCAAGTGGCGGCAAATACCAAGTCTGGGCGATTTGCTAAAATTTGCTCTACGTTTAACCCTAAACGCGGCACAGACGCGGGCACTTTGCCGGCAATAATTGAAAAGTGTTCATCATCGACCAGATCGGTAACTGAACTAAAGCGTTGTGTAGGAATCATATCTAACAACACTTCATCACTAAATAGAGATTTGGAAGATATTTTTTGAGGTGCTTTATCAAGGGTTAGGCTTTTACCGCTAGCATCTGTCACTGTGATTGGATATTGAGCCCATGCAACAGCAGAATAAAGATAAACAAGCACAGCAAAACCGCGCATAAAACTTCCCATTTAATTTTCCCTTTTATACTTTTTTAATGCTCAAACTCATCAAAATGAAGGATGCAGGCAATGAGTTTGAAGGTTCAATGATACTGAAATGCACAAATTTAACTAAAGAATATCGTGATTTTATCAAGTAACAATGATTAGATACTACATAAGCACATAGAGTAGCAATGTTTACCTTGTAACGCATTGAAACCTAGCTTGTTTTTATGAATAAATGCATTTTAAAAGGAAACATCATGAAATTCAGCGGTAATATTGACGAACTGGCCTACCCATTTATTTTTGAAGACAGCCCATTATGCGACTTTGAAATCCTTACCGATGAACTGTGTACCATTACAGGTCTGGCGCTAACCAATATCGATAACCCAAAAGTGCGCCAATCTTTAGAACAATTACAGCCAAAAATCTTCCATCTTAATGGTTCAATTCGCGGAAAAAATGGCATATTTGAAAGTGATATTGAATCATTGGCCGCCGAATACCACGCCTTTAAAGACAGTGTCAGTGATGACAACAAGCGATTTGTATTGCCAAGAGGTACAGGCCCGGTGATTCAACTACACCAATGTCGCAGCCTGTCTAAAAAAGTGGTTCGACAGTTAGTATTGGTAGAGAAAGCAGGCAAAAAAGTACCTGAAACGCTACCAAGATTTGCCAACCTATTAGTCAATTACTACTTCGCGCTAACTCGCGTACTCAACCAAGAAATGGGTATTGAAGAGCCGGAATACACCAGCATCAACTACAAAGCCAAAGCCTAGTTAGCTCGATATAAGCTAACGCTTTAAATCACAAACACTCAAAAACCAATAATGCGCCAAGCGCGATCAAGACTAAGCTGCTGCACATCTGTAAGCGATAATTTACTTTACCGCTCGATAACCACAGCTTAGCTTTATCTAGCATAGTCGCCAAACCGCACTGCCAAACCATTGCCAATACGAAGTGAATTGATGCGAGAAAAATCGACTGTAGCCATAGATTGCCCGTCGCATCGATAAATTGAGGCAAAAACGCCAGATAAAATACCGCGGTTTTCGGATTCAGTACGTTCGATAAAAAGCCCTGACGAATGGAAGTGAACACCGAAACTTGAGAGCCATCCGCCTGAACGTCAATAAGCCCTACTCCGCCTTTTAACGAGCGAACGCCAGAAACACCTAACCAAATAAGATAGGCCGCGCCGATGAGTTTAATGCCATTAAATAGCTCAGGGCTTTGGCTAATGATGGCCGCCACGCCAATGGCTGACCAAGTGGCATGCACATAGAGCCCAAGACAGATACCCAAACTGGTTGCATAACCATCTCCTTTTCCTCCACGGCTGGTGTTGCGAATAACCAGAACAGTGTCCAGACCTGGAGTGATGGTCAAAAGAGTCATGGCGGCGATGAAGGTGTATAAGTCGTTAATCTGCATTGAATTTTCTAATGTTGCTTACTAGGTGTAACGCGGGAAGTTTGATAGTCTAAACCAATTCAATACGGTTAAGGAAGAGATATGTCTGCATTTAAATCACTCAAGGACCATTTTCAAACAATAGATAACTTTGCTCACCTGCACGCGATCTGCGGTTGGGATGCTGCTGCTATGATGCCTAGCGGCGGAAATGAGGCGCGCTCTCGCGCCATGGCTGAACTGTCAGTGCACGTACACAGCTTAAAAACCCAGCCACAACTAGCAGAATGGTTTGATAAAGCTAGCGATGAAAGCTTATCTGTAGATGAAGTTGCGCAGCTTCGCGAAATGAAACGTAATTGGCAGATGTCGAACATCATTCCAAAAGAGCTAGTCGAAGCAAGCTCTTTAGCTGGTTCAAAATGTGAACATGCTTGGCGCACCCAAAGAACCAACAATGACTGGCAAGGTTTTGCTAAAAACTGGCAACCCGTGGTCGCTCTGTCTCAAGAAGAGGCGCAGATACGCGCTCAAGCCACAGGTCTGAGCCCATACGATGCCATGCTAGGTATCTATGAACCGGGTACAAGCAGTGAAGCTCTTACACACACCTTTGATAACGTAAAACAGTGGCTACCAAATCTAATCGACCAAGTCATTGAAAAGCAAAGTAAAGAGAGCATCATTCTTCCTAGTGGCACCTTTGATACCAGCAAACAAAAAGCGCTTGGCCTTGAAATCATGAAGCTACTGCAATTTGATTTCACCCACGGTCGACTTGATGAAAGCGTGCATCCATTTTGTGGCGGCGTGCCAACCGACGTAAGACTGACTACTCGTTACGACGAGAACGAATTTATGCAATCACTGATGGGTATCGTCCATGAAACAGGGCACGCTCGTTACGAACAAGGATTGCCAAAAGCCCTTGCTGGAAACCCAAGTGGCACAGCTCGCTCTATGGGTATCCACGAATCTCAATCACTATTTTTTGAAATGCAAATGGGACGAAGTGCGCCGTTTATTCACCATCTTAGTCAATCTTCGGCAAAACACTTCCCAGAACACGATGCACAATTGTTTGAATCATCGAACCTAAACAAGCTGTATACCCGCGTGAAGAAAGACTTCATCCGTGTCGATGCCGATGAACTCACCTACCCTGCGCACGTTATCCTACGCTTTGAAATTGAACGCGATCTCATCAATGGCAACATTTCATACCAAGACGTGCCAGAGCTTTGGGACAGCAAAATGCAATCTTACCTTGGTCTATCGACCGCAGGTAATTTCAAAAATGGCTGTATGCAAGATATTCACTGGACAGATGGAAGCTTCGGCTATTTCCCTAGCTACACATTAGGTGCTATGTACGCAGCGCAATTTATGGCTGCTATGAAGAAAACCGTCGATGTAGATGCGGTGCTACGTTCAGGCGAACTGACACCTATCTTTGATTGGCTATCTAGCAATATCTGGAGCAAAGGTAGCTTGTTGACCACTGATGAATTGGTGAAACAAGCCACTGGCGAAACGTTAAATGCTGAACACTTTAAACAGCACTTAATGAACCGCTACTTATAACATAAGCAAAAGGCCTGATTACTATATGCTATCGTAATCAGGCCTTAATACTTTTCAACAACTATAACCCCAACTCTTTTTATCCTGATTGAGGTTAGTTTCTATTAATCCATTAAACTCAGAGTATGTTGAGTGGTTGTTCCGTTTGGTGAGGTTAGATCGAACGTAGAACCATGCAAGTCAGCAGTCCAAGTTTTCCCTCCGGTACTGACTAAGATTTTACCGCTTATTGGATAATCTAAACCAAAGCTTTGATCATCGAAATAGATATCAGAGCTTTTAAGTACAACATATTGATTGTTGCTTTGTGTATCAGAGTACTGTCCAACAAATTTAATCTCATCGACATCGTTATAATGTGAATCATATGTTGATGTTTTGAGTTCTATAGTACTTGCAGTAAGATGACCATCTTCACCTGTATTAACATTGCGTATATCTAAGTCAAGATTTAAGTATTCATTACCAATCCCATCTTTAAACATTCCTTTTAAAGAAATTCCGTTCTGATTGCAATATCCCACCTTAAATGTACTATCCCCAATATTAGTATAAGAACCACCATCGCTACAAAATCCATCTGATAAGTAGTATTCGTGGTTAAAAGTCTTAACTACAGATGTTATTGCTGTAAACCCGTTATCAACGAGTCTTGCTACCGTACTAACATCTGTATCATTGATAAATGAGCTCATACTACCCTGACCTAGGCCAGTAAATGCTGTATTTTCTGTAACGGTACCAGTATCCATATTTACATTGTAACTATTACTATCAGGCTCAATAACGGTCAAGACTTTTGGATAGAACTTCAATTCCCATTTACGATTATCCTTGCCAATAATAATTGCGTGCGCCTCACCTTTATAAAGTTGGTCAAAGTCAGTTGCTATGACTTTATATGAACCATTAGTAGATGATGTTAGAGTTGCAGTAAAATCCGATGAATTTGAACTTTGGTAATTACTTTGCACTGTTTTACCGCTAGACAAATAATGAGCTTTTAAATTAGCAGTTAAAATGTAGTTATCACCTGCTGTATCGTTAATATTCCCATTTAGTTCAACATTAGTACCTGTTAACTTCGCATTTTGGTATTTAATATTAAGAATTCCAGCTTGATCATTATAGTTCCATGTTGCGGAACCTGTATCAGTATAAAAATACCCTTTTACATAACCATCATTCCACGAATCTAACACCTGCCCGTAATCACTATTAACCTCAGAATAAAGACTTAGCGTTTCAACTAAAACATTGTGTAATTTATCTGCATTCTGGATATCAAGGGTCAGTTCAGTTGTTTTGGGACCCGAATCACTACCACCGCCACCACAACCAGACAGTATTAGTGTAGTCAAAAGCAAACTTCCCGCTAAAAGCGGATATTTTTTTAATATTTTCATTGTTATTCCTTCCGATTTCTTTCGGATACAACCTTAGTTTCCATATTTTATTTGTTAAACCTTGCTGTTAGTAGCACACACTAGGACATATAAGATTGCGGAAACGATCAATAGGGAAGGTATGGATTATGCATTGAAAACAAACTAATCGGCGCTAGTTTCCGACCAAAACCCTCTAAGTAACGAATGCTTGAAATTGTTCTCATTAAGAAGAACACAACGAATCAAAATGACACAGATTGTTCCTGCCATTTTTCTTTACTGCGTATAAGGCTTTATCTGCTTGGACGAACAGCGCATTAAAATTCATGTTGGTTTTTGGATCGACGGTAGTGCTTCCGATGCTGAAAGTGATGTCGATTGTGGTTTGCGCCGTGGCGATTGAGAGTGGTTTGTGTAGCCTTGTCATGACTTCGTTGGCTTCTGTTTTATTGGTGTTTGGGCATAAAATAATAAACTCGTCCCCTCCCCAACGGCCTAATAAATCATAGCGACGTATTAGGTGACTTAAGTGCTTGGCGACGCCAATAAGCACCTCATCACCCACTTGGTGGCCATAAGTATCATTGACCATTTTAAAATGGTCGAGATCAATAAGAATTAATGAGGTGCTGTTTTTAGAACGCTTAGCTCTGTCTAACTCTTTTTTCGACAGGCCTTCGATTGCGCGCTTGTTGAAAAGGTTGGTCAAAGGCTCAATCTCTGCAACTCTGCGTTGATATCGAAACATTTTGTGGATGCCAAATGCGATAAGCATTAGGCCAGCAATCGATAAGATATCGCTAACCACCACATCAAACATCACATTGTTTTGAAAAAACCATTGGAATTCACCGATAGCTTCAAGGCATTCAAAAAATTCACACGTGATCAGCGCAATTAAGCCAATATTGACCGTAATATCTAATGTTCGATGTCCATATACAAAAATGCCACAAAGCAAAATGAAGGCTATCGCTTCCAATATAAAATCGGTGGTATTAATGACATCAAAGCAAGCAAATAGAAGCGTAGGAAGCAGAACGCTAAGTCCAATAAAAAGGCTGTTCATCCCAGATATCTTCTCCTAATGTTCAAGAAAGGCGCAAGATAATTGCGGAAGTGAATAATTAACTATACGTAATTAACATTAGCGCATACGACGACGAATACCAGAGGCTTATGGGAAAACTTAGGCGAAAAGACACGTTATAGAAGTAAACATCGTTGAAAAAGAGGATATTTCTTAAAGTACAAGGGATTATGAGCAAGTAAGTTTCGTCATTGATTCACAAATAACTGGCGAAAAAAAATGCCCCAGTTCAAGTTAGGAGCATTTTACATTCAAACCAAACTTATGTGTTTATAAGAAGTGGAATGTTGCGTTGAGCGTGTAAGAATCCACGTTGCCGCCACTGACTTCAAAGTTTTGGTAACCCGCACCTACTGAAATCATGTCGATAACAAAGTATTCAACACCCACACCGTACATCAAATCGTAACCATCATCGTCTTGTGCGCCTGCTTTGCCGCTCAAGTCGTAACGGTGAGCACCTAAACGTCCATATAGGTGTACTGGGCCTAAATCAATGCTTGGTTTAATGCCTGCGTAAAACGATTGGAAATCGTATGTTTCAGGGCCTACATCAAATGAACCCAGTTTCCAGTAACCTGCTTCTACGCCGATAATTGGTAAAATACCTGTACCTACATGGAAACCAAAGGTAGAGGTTTTATCGCTTTTAAAAGAAGACTGACCTACAGAGCCACCTGCATACAACCAAGAATCTGCTGCTGCCATTGAAGAAACGCCCATTAAGGCTATCGCAAGAGCATATTTACCGTACTTCATTCTAACTTCCTGTTTTGTTAGTGCTTTTGAATCATATTATTATGTATCACAAATTGGATATTCGCAGTAAAGATTTACACATTTTCAATCGCATTACGAATACGTTTATCCGAAATTGGATAAGGTGTACCCAATTGCTGCGCAAAAAAGCTCACTCTAAGCTCCTGCAACATCCAGTGAATTTCTTTAACCGAATCTGGCACTACCGTACCTTTCGGGATTTTGTTTTTCAATTCTTGATATTCACGCGCTACTGTTTCGATTTTTAACAGTTGCAATCGGTCGCGATTGGGATCAATCGGCAGTTTTTCCATGCGTCTTTCGATTGCTTTCATATAGCGTAGGATATCTGGCAATTTCTTCCAACCGCAATCGGTGGCAAAGCCTTTATATATCAAGCCTTCAACTTGCGCCTTAATATCAGAAAGGGCAAACGCCATGCTTAAATCAACGCGGCCTTTAAGCTTCTTGTTGATGTTAAAAGCTGTGGTCAGAATCGTCTCCACTTGCTGCGCAATATGCACCACAGTATCACCCAATTCGGCGCGTACATGCTCTTTCAACGCTTCAAATTTCTCAGGCTGCCATACTAGACCGCCCTGCTCTTCGATGAGTTTGTCGACACCACAAGCAATACAATCATCAATCAGATCAAGCACTTTTCCATAAGGGTTAAAGTACAAGCCAAGTTTAGATTTATTCGGCAAGTTCTGATGCAGATACTTAATCGGCGACGGCACATTCAGCAAAACCAAACGGCGCTGACCGGCGCGCATTGCTTGCTGCTGTTCAAACTCAGTTTCAAACAGTTTTATCTCAACGCTTTGCTTAGCATCCACAATAGCAGGATAGGCTTTGACTTGATAGCCGCCGCGCTTTTGCTCGTACACTTTCGGGATTTCACCAAAGCTCCACGTATGCAGATCTTTTTGTTCAATATCGTCATCAGCAACTTTAGATAAGGTTTGCTGAACCTTCTCTTTTAGGCTGTCTTTAAGCTCATACAGATCAGCATGTTCTTTGAGTTTACGATTGCGATGATCCACTGCGCGGAACGTTACTTTTAAATGATCAGGGATTTGCTCTAGCTTCCAATCATCACGCACCACTTCTACGCCCGTCATGCGGCGAAGCTCTTTTTCTAAACTATCCAGTAGCGGCGCTTCTAACGGCGTCACTCTAGACAAGAAAGCATCGGCGTAGTTTGGCGCAGGCACAAAGTTTCGACGCAATGTTTTAGGTAGTGATTTAATTAACGCCACCACCAACTCATGACGCAACCCCGGTATTTGCCAATCAAAACGTTGTGGTTGGATTTGGTTTAACACGGGTAATGGAATGTGCACTGTGACACCGTCACTATCATCACCAGGTTCAAATTGGTAGCTTAGCTTAAGTTTGACGCCATTTTGGTGCCAAAAGTTAGGATAATCCAACTCTGTGACATGCGAAGCATCGCCTCTAAACAGCATCTCTTTTTCAAAGTTGAGTAACTCAGGAGAGCCTTTGCGCTGTTTATTCCACCATGAGTCAAAGTGACGACCAGAAATCGCTTCAGTTGAGACTCGCTGATCGTAAAAATCAAACAATTCGTCGTCGTCCACCAAAATGTCACGGCGACGAGACTTGTGCTCAAGCTCTTCCACTTCTAGCAATAATTTACGGTTTTGCTTAAAGAAAGTGTGTTTGGTTTCCCAATCGCCCTCTACCATCGCTGAGCGAATAAAGATTTCGCGACACAACACAGGCTCTATTAGCCCATAATTAACAGTACGTTTGGGAATGATTGGGATGCCGTATAACGTCACTTTCTCATGCGCTTGCACAGCGGCTTGTTTCTTCGACCAGTGCGGTTCGCTGTACGAACGTTTAATCAGATGCTTAGCCAGAGGCTCAATCCATTCTGGTTGGATTTTTGCCACGATGCGCCCCCAAAGACGTGATGTTTCCACCAGCTCGGCGGTCATCACCCATTTAGGTTGCTTCTTAAATAAACCAGATGCTGGGAAGATATGAAAACGTGCGTTTCGCGCACCTTGATATTCATTCTTCTCTTGGTCTTTCATACCAATGTGCGACAACATGCCACTAAGCAGTGCGCAGTGCACCGCTTCGTAATTGGCTGGGTTTTGGTTGACTTGAATATTCAGCTCACGCAAAGACTGGCTGAGTTGGAAATACAAATCTTGCCACTCACGGACTCGTAAGTAGTTTAGGTAATCTTGCTTACATTGGCGTCGAAACTGGTTACTTGAGAGCTCACTTTGCTGAGTTTTGATGTAATCCCACAAGTTTACAAAACTGATAAAATCTGAGTCTTTATCAAAGAATCTACGATGTTTTTCATCCGATGCTTGCTGTTTATCACTTGGACGCTCTCTTGGGTCTTGAATAGATAAGGCTGATGCAATGATCATCACCTCTTTAGCACAGCCCAAACGAGGCGCTTCAATCACCATTCGACCTAGGCGTGGGTCGATCGGCAATCTTGAGAGTTTGCGCCCAATATCAGTAAGGCGTTTACGCGCATCTTTGGCGTTGGCATTAATTGCGCCAAGCTCTTCTAATAGACGCACGCCATCTTGAATGTTGCGACGATCGGGTTTTTCTACAAATGGGAATGCTTCGATATCACCCAGCCCCAAGGCGGTCATTTGCAAAATAACCGACGCTAAGTTGGTTCTTAAAATCTCAGGGTCAGTAAATTCAGGGCGGGATAAGAAATCCTCTTCTGAATACAATCGAATACAGATACCTTCTGCCACACGACCACAACGACCTTTACGCTGATTGGCGCTGGCTTGCGAAACAGGCTCAATAGGCAGGCGTTGCACCTTAGTGCGGTACGAATAGCGGCTAATACGCGCCGTACCCGGATCGATAACATAACGAATCCCCGGCACAGTCAGTGACGTTTCAGCTACGTTGGTGGCCAGTACTATGCGACGTCCAGTGTGCGACTGAAAGATGCGGTTTTGTTCCGATGATGACAATCGCGCGTACAAAGGAACAATCTCAGTGCCTCTTAAATTACGCTTAGAAAGTGCATCAGCAGTATCACGAATTTCGCGCTCACCATTCATGAAGATAAGGATATCCCCTAGCCCTTCATCACATAGCTCATCTACGGCTTGGAAAATACCTTCCATTTGGTCGTGATCGTCATCATCGTCACCTGAAAGTGGACGATAGCGCGTATCTACCGGATAAGTACGGCCTGATACTTCGATAATTGGTGCATTGTTAAAGTGTTTAGAAAAGCGTTCTGGATCAATCGTTGCCGAGGTAATAATGACTTTTAAATCAGGGCGTTTTGGCAAAATATTGCGTAAGTAACCCAAAATAAAGTCAATATTGAGGCTGCGTTCATGCGCCTCATCGATAATAATAGTGTCGTACTGGTTTAGATAACGGTCATGCTGGATCTCAGCCAACAAGATACCGTCAGTCATCAGTTTAATTTGCGTGTTTTCAGAGATTTTGTCGTTAAAACGAACCTTATACCCGACAAACTCACCCAATTGGGTTTCCATCTCTTCTGCAATACGTGACGCAACAGAACGCGCCGCTAATCGTCTTGGCTGTGTGTGACCAATCAAGCCTGTTTTACCACGGCCTAATTCAGCACAAATTTTCGGGATCTGCGTTGTCTTACCAGAGCCTGTTTCACCGGCAATAATCACCACTTGGTTGTCGGTTATCGCATCGGCGATATCATCACGCATTTGGCTGACAGGTAAAATTTCTGGGTATTCGATGGTTGGCGTATTCGTTTGACGCGCCTGCACAGTCATCATTGACTGGGCAATGTCTAGGGCTATTTCGTCGAATACGGCGTTCTTCGCGCTCTCTTTTTTAATGCGACTGGCACCTTGAATGCGTTTAGAGAGGCGGAAGCGATCCTTAATCATGCACTCTTTTAGTGCTGATTTTAAAGAAGAAGCTGTGTTTGTCTGTTTTTGAGGATGAGATTGGGTCAAAACAATTCCGAACTGATAACTGTGAAAGGTAGAACTGAGTAAATTGTATCACAACAAGCATAAAAAAAGCGTAGGCCATTTAACCTACGCTTTAATTCTGACTGTAGAACGATTAAAAATCGAACTGCAGGTATACGGAGTTATAATTACTGCCGCCTTTTATACGCCCATATTGAGAAGATTTTTCAAAAATCGCGGAACGGTGATGTATGGAGTACCCAAGCCAAACGTTATCCATAGAGCGTACGTTAAAGAGCGATCCTAAATTCGCATCCAAGGAAAAGTCTAAATAATTGAGGAAGTTATTTGGCTCATAGCCTTTGTCATCAAATTCATTTTGTTCAAGTGAATTGATTTTAGAGGTATAGGACATCCCTTCCGCCACGCCAAAGCGCCAATCAAATGGCCAAGTAAAGGTGTAATACGCTTTAATAGCTAAGACATATTCTTGACTCGATGCTTGGTCTGCATTGCTCCAGTGCCAAGCAAAACCGGGAGTCAAATAGATATCTAAAGGTAAACCAAACAAGCTATCAGTTAAGGGATAACCATAGAAGATGCTGGTCAACTGACTGTTGTAAGGATCGTCTTCAATATCCCCACTGATGATATCCCCTAGGTTAGAAGGCGTCCCCCAACCATGGGCAATTCTTAAATACGGTTTATTGGATAAGTGCGACTTGCGCTCTTTGTCTGGATCATTGAAAAAGCCAATGCCCAAATAATATTCAGTCTGTATCTGTTCATCAATGAGTGAGGTACTGCGCGCATTACTATCTAAAATCTGCGCGTTAACTGCGCCTAATAAGTAAAGATTCGACACCACATGATAATAACCTCTCACCCCAACAAAGGTGTCGACACCCGCATCAATATCTTGGGTATTTAACGCATAATAGTAGGTGTTGAAATCACTGCTTTTAAAACGTAATGAAGCGTGAGGCTCAAGTGTTAGGTCACCGAATTTATAGTTCGCCTCCGCGCCGAGCGTGGTATACCAATAACCGTCGGTATCAGACATAGCTTCGGTATAAGCAAACCACTGTTCGTTAAACTGATACTCAGCTCGCAAACCCAAATCTAGGGTATCTGCGCCGTATTTATTTTGAATTTCGGCTGGAATATCGACAAAGCGAATACGCCCCAGCACAGATACATTCCAAGAGCTTTGCTCTGAACTATTTTGCTTTGGATTATATAGATACGCCCCCATGGTCAATCCCTTCACATAGACGTACTCATTTTCAAAATAAAGCATTGGGATAAAGGTGCTAACGCGCTCGGAATCTTCAAGGTCGAGATCGTTTACATAAGGAATAGACGCTGAGCGCACCACACCTGCCAAACCCCAAGTTTGCTCTGGATGACGCTCGGAATCGCTTAATTCAGTGATAGAAGATTGAGACGCTTCTAACGGTTGTGTCGTTGTATTCTCTTCTGCCATCACATTTGGCAATAATCCAACGAACATAGATGCACTAATCAGCGCCGGTTTGACTGTATTCATAGAGTCCTTTCTATACAAATAACAATAATTTAAAAAATCACTATTAATTATAGAGTTACATCTACAAAACGTGTAAAAATTACCATGATTTTTTGACGCTAACTCAAACCCTGCCAAATAGCATAGCTACCACTTACTAAACACAATACTAATGATATTCTTCGCATCCACTCTTTTGATACGTAATCAACCGTACGCATCGCCACCCAATACCCGAGAAAAGCCGCCGGGATCAGGGGTAAAGTTAACCAAACATGCATTAAGGTAAAACGTCCCACAACCGCTAACACCGTTAACGATATCACCGCACTAAACACAAAAAATGCCGACAGATTGCCGCGCAGATTATTTGCCTCTTGGTGTTGCAGTAGCAAAGCCATTGGCGGCCCACCGATGCCTGAGCTCGTCCCCATAAAGCCAGACAAGAAACCGGCAACTAACATGCGTTTGGGCGTAGGCGCAATGCGAAACGGTAATGCACTGACTAACACCGCAAGCAATACAAATGCACCTAAACCAATAGAGAGCATACTAGCGGAGACATATAGTAATATTCCCCCGCCAACAATTGACCCCGGAACGCGGCCATAGAGCGCCAGTTTTAAGCCGCCGATACCGATATTTTTTCGATATTTAAAGGCGGTAATTAGGGAGATAAACAGCCCCACCAAAGAGATAGGCCCTGGGATATACTCGTGCGATATATGAAACAACAAGGGCGCAGAGACAATTGCCAAACCGAAACCTATGGTTGTTTGCACAAAAGAGCCCATAAAGATCAAGAGCATGGCTAATAGGGTCGAACTTTCAAAGACACCTAGTTCAGGCATTTTTACTCCAAAGTAGTTTTGCAAAATTGATTATTGACTTCATCGGCCTTAATACTGCATATAATGAACATAGATCACAGAATTAAGGACACATGCATGTTTAATAAAATTCAATCACTGTTTAAAGAATTATTAGACGGTAATGACCTTGCGCATCACGCAAAACACCAACCCAAACTAGCTATCGCAGCGCTACTTTGTGAAGTCACCGCAGCCGATCACGAACAAACGCCAGAAGAGTTATTAGCAGAGCAAACCATGCTGCACAAATTGCTAGAAATTACCGAAGAAGAAGCGACCGAACTGCTTGCTAACGCTCGTCAACAAGCCGAACAATCTGTCTCTCTTTACGATTTCACATCGCAATTAAGAGACTTACCAAGAGAGAAGCGCAATCAACTGATTAAAGCCATGTGGACTGTCGCTTATGCTGATGGTGAGCTTGACCCAATAGAAGAGTCGGTTATACGTAAAGCCGCTGAGCTTATCTATGTTGATCACAAAGACTTTGTGAAAGCCAAACTGGACGTTCAACAATCGATGTAGAGATAAGAGTCGTTACTCTAAAATCACAAATCAAAATTCACAACATAGTCAGAGCAAGTTTTGCCAAATTGTAAGCGTCGGTATACCCAGAATGTTGCCGACCTTCCCATTCGATATTCACCGCATCTTGCGCCGCTCTATGACCAATGCGTTTATCTTTCAAGCGATGCTGTATTCGATAGAGCGTCGCCAAATTCACAAATTCGACGAACGGAAAATCAATGCCTTTTTCTAGGCATTCATTGCGAAAGATGGTGTCATCCCTACCCCAGCTTGCGTAAATTTTATTCGCACCGCCGAAGTTTTTTATCATTGATTTCATTACCGCTTCTAGCGGTCTGCCTTGCTTTTCTATTTTTCTTGCAGAAATGCCCGTTAATTCGGTGCAGAATGGCGAAATTTCATCATGTTCAGGCTTTACATAGTATTGGGCGCGCTTAACGATTTCTTGCTTACACAGATCGATTTCAGCTAAGCCAATCTCTATGATTTCACCCGTTGTTCCCTTTCCGTTTTCATTCCAGCAACACATTTCTAAATCAAAGCAAACAACTCGATTATAGTTCATTCAATCCTGTTCATTAATGGTCAACATTGCGGGTAAGTCTACCTTATATAGACACATGCAAACTATAAGTAAATTCATTTAAGTACTTGAATTTCTGCTCAAGAACCCACACATTTAGAGCAATTATAAAATATCCAATGAGACTCTAATCATGATCATCGACCTATCCGTGTTACCGACCACGTTTGATATGCTTCACGCAGGTTTGGCTGCCTCTAGTGTCGTCCTACTGGCCGTTGCTATTGCTCGTAAGCCAAAAACCATTGAAAAGATTATAGAAAAACCCGTTGAGAAACGTGTTGAAGTTGAAGTGCCCGTTGAGAAAATCGTTGAAGTTGAGAAGATTGTTGAAGTAGAAAAAGTGGTAGAACGTGTTGTTGAAGTAGAATCTAAGCTTAAAACAGCCTCTACTGATTCCGCATTACAACTGCTTTCACTTTTACAACAAGAAGCACGTTTAATTGATTTCCTTAAAGAAGATATCTCATCGTTTGCTGATGATGAAGTGGGCGCAGCGGCTCGCGTTATCCATAGCGGCGGTCAAAAAGTATTAAAAGACTACGTCACACTCTCTCCAGTGCGTAGCGAAACAGAAGAAACCACAGTCTCTGTCGCTGAAGGTTTTGATGCTCAAGAAATTCGTTTGATTGGCAATGTCACAGGTAAAGCGCCATTTACTGGCACGCTTATCCATAAAGGTTGGAAAGCCGATAACATTGAACTGCCAAAACTGTCTGAAAACTACAACGCCGCAATCATTGCGCCAGCCGAGGTTGAGCTTTAATGAATGAGTCAGCAAAATATATCGTTGGTATCGACCTTGGTACCACGCACAGCGTACTCTCTTTTGTTGATAAGCATGACGAAGATGCAAAAGTTGCGGTCATGCCAATTGCGCAGCTAAGCGCACCCGGTCAAGTTGAAAGTCAAAACCAACTTGGCTCATTTATCTATCAGCCAAGTGAACACGAAATGGGCGCAGGCTCTCGCACTCTGCCTTGGACGGATTCACCGGAAGCGCTGGTGGGTTCTGTTGCTAGAAAACTGGGTAGCAAAACCCCTATTCGTTTGGTGGCAAGTGCTAAGTCGTGGCTGTGCCATGCCGGCGTTAACCGCCGCGAAGCTTTCTTGCCAGCCGGTAGCCCAGAAGAGATCACAAAAATCTCTCCGCTTCGCGCAACCGAGCTTTACCTAGAACATTTAATGCAAGCGTGGAATCACGCTCACCCTGAGCATCCATTGCAAGAACAAGACGTCACTATCACAGTGCCTGCATCATTTGATCCTGCGGCGCGCGATCTTACCGCAGAAGCGGCGCGCAATATCAATTTACACCACTTAACTCTTTTAGAAGAGCCGCAAGCGGCGCTGTACAACTGGGTCGAGAAAACCGGTGACGATTGGCGTAACCAACTCAGTGTCGGTGATGTGGTGCTAGTGGTCGATGTGGGGGGCGGCACAACCGATTTGTCTTTGGTTTCTGTTACCGAAGAAGACGGCAATCTGACTCTAGAGCGTGTTGCCGTAGGTGAACATATCCTACTTGGCGGTGACAACATGGATCTTGCCTTGGCCTATCGCATCAAAATGAAGATGGCGCAAGACGGAAAAGATCTACAGCCTTGGCAAATTCAGTCCATCGTACACGCTTGTCGCGATGCTAAAGAAGCGCTGCTTAACGACAAAGAACTGCAATCAGTACCGATTGTGATTCCGAGTCGTGGCTCTAAATTAATGGGAAGCACGCTAAAAACTGAGTTAACTTCTGAAGAAGTGCAGCAAACCTTAGTCGATGGTTTCTTCCCTATCGTTGATATCGACGAGCATCCAAAACAAGCTCGTCGCGGCGCACTCACCCAAATGGGCCTACCTTATGCCCAAGATGCCGGCATTACGCGCCATATCGCAGCATTTTTGAGTAAACAAGCGCAATCTACTGCTGACATGTTTGGCGGTATGTTCGATAACAGCAAACCCGATTTTGTAAAACCGACCGCTATCTTATTTAACGGTGGCGTATTAAAAGCCAACACTCTTTCTGAGCGTTTGTTTGAAGTCATCAACCTATGGCTTAGCGATAGTGATTCGCCAAAAGCTAAACAACTGCTCGGTTCCGATCTTGATTTAGCAGTCTCTTCAGGCGCGGCTTACTATGGTCAAGTGCGTCAAGGTAAAGGCGTGCGTATTCGCGGTGGTATCGCTTCTAGCTACTATGTGGGCATTGAAAGTGCAATGCCTGCAATCCCTGGTATGGCGCCGCCAATGGAAGCACTCTGCGTTGCCCCATTTGGCATGGAAGAAGGCTCAGCGGTTGACGTACCAAGCCAAGAGTTTGGTTTGGTGATTGGTCAGCCGGTGCACTTCCAATTTTACGGTTCAACCACGCGACGTGAAGATGGCGCTGGTACACATTTAGATTACTGGCAAGACGGTGAGCTAGAAGAGTTACCAGAAATTCAAGTCACGTTAGATGCCCAAGAAGGCCGTCAAGTGGGTGAAGTGGTAGCGGTCAAACTCGCTGCCAGAGTCACCGAGCTTGGCACCTTATATCTTGAAGCCATCGCGCAAGATAACGGTCAAAAGTGGCACGTTGAATTTAGTGTAAGGGACGACAATCACTCGCATTAATCTATAATGTTCAATCACAGCACTGAGGTCTCAGTGCTGTTTTTTTCTATTCTGCTCTGAGTTAACACTATGGCATCGTCAAAAAAATCTCGCTTTCTAGTTGGCATCGATTTAGGCACAACCAATACCGTTGTCGCCTTTTGTGAAAACAACGAACCTCTTAAAGAGTCGCCGTTACAACTGTTTGAAATACCGCAGTTAGTTGGACAAGGTGAAGTGGCAAAAAGGCCGCAGCTGCCCTCTTTTCGTTTTCACGCCACCAAGCAACAGTTTTCCAGTGAGTCACTGCAACTGCCTTGGGAGCAACACAGCGTAGACGGTGACATTGAGCAAGTGATTATTGGTGAGTGGGCACGTGAGCTTGGCTCGCAAGTCGAAGGCCGCCAAGTATCCAGTGCCAAAAGTTGGCTGTCACACAGCAATGTGGATAGAGAATCTGACATTCTGCCTTGGGCAGGCGCCGATGACGTTGATAAAGTCTCACCGGTCATTGCCAGTGCCAGTTACTTAAACCATATTCGTCTGGCTTGGAATCATCAAAACCCAATTAACCGTCTCGAAGAGCAAGAAGTGGTGATTACCGTTCCTGCCTCTTTTGACGAAACCGCGCGCAACCTCACCTTAAAAGCGGCGCGCCTTGCTGGATTAGATTCAGTATTACTGCTCGAAGAACCACAAGCGGCCTGTTATGACTGGTACGCGCGCTTTGAGCAGCAACAAAACCCAGATTTATCCGACATTCCGCTGATCTTAATTTGTGATGTGGGTGGCGGTACAACCGACCTCAGTTTAATCAAAGCCAACTACACCGATAATCAGCTAAGCCTTAGCCGCATTGGTGTGGGTGAGCATTTAATGCTCGGGGGTGACAATATTGATTTAGCCCTTGCGCATATTAGTGAGCAAAAGCTAAACAATAAAACCCCAATGAAAGCGCAAGCTTTGGGTAAACTGATTTCGCAAACGCGCCGCGTGAAAGAAACTTTGCTTGGCGTAAATGCGCCCGAAGAAGGCAAAGTAACCTTACTTGGCGGCGGTTCACGTCTTATTGGCGGCGCACGAAGTGTGGCTCTGAGCAAGCAAGAAGTTCAAGAGTTGGGCTTAGAAGGCTTTTTCCCAGACATTGAATTTGACCAGTTACCGAATCATAAACGTAGCGCTGTGGTCGAATTTGGCCTGCCTTATGTTTCAGACCCAGCCATCACCAAACATGTGGCGCAGTTTTTAAATCAGCACCAAGCGGCCTGTCATGATGCTTTAAATACTGCCAACAACTCTTCCCAACGTTCAGTCCAAAGTTCATCTCAAAGTAACGAAAAAGCCATTCCAGTGGCTTTATTGGTCAATGGCGGCGCATTTAACAGCCCACTGATTAAAGCGCGCATGCAAACTGTGCTAGAGCATTGGCGAGGCGATGCCATCACCCTATTGGACAACCCGCATCCAGATTATGCAGTTGCCTACGGCGCAGTGGCGTACAGCAAAGCCAGACGTGGCGCACAGCTAAAAATTGGAGGCGGCAGTCCGCGCTCTTACTTCTTGCATCTGCCAAGTAAAAACAAAAGCCAAGCCTTATGTTTATTGGGCAAAGGCGCAGAAGAAGGCACCGAAGTTCGCCTTACCGGACGACGCTTCGCCCTGACCTTAGATCAACCGGTGCGATTTAACCTATTAACCACCACCATTGATGCACTCAATGATGGCTCTATTCCTAACAACGGCACCTTGCATGCCGTTGATAGCGATGTGATGCAAGCCTTGCCGCCGTATGTGGCATCGCTAGACAGCGGCAAAGTTGAAGATAGTGAAACGCTATCAGCCAACCAGAAACGCCGCGTGGAAGTGCAACTTAGTAGTAAACTGACCGAAGTTGGCACACTGCAACTAGAATGTGTGGACATCAACGATGACACGTCTCGCTGGCAAGTTGAGTTTGAAGTGCGTAATCAAAAAGCGGTGCAAGAGCAAGAAATTCCCACTAACTTACAGCAATCAAAAGAGCTAATTTCCAAGCTCTACAGTGGCAGTAAGAAGCAAACCGACGTTAAAGAAATCAAGATGCTCGCCAAGCAATTGGAGCGCAACTTAGGAAAACGAGATGCCTGGGACGTGACCACGTCACGCCATATTTTCGATGCGTTTGCCTTAGGTAAAAAACGCCGTCGCCGCTCTGAGCCGCACGAGAAAAACTGGCTACGCCTTGCAGGCTATAGCCTAAGACCGGGCTTTGGCGATCCCGTGGATTCATGGCGCATGGAACAAGTGTGGCCTTTGTATCAACAAAGCATACAGTTTAAAAACCAACAAGGATGGAGTGATTGGTGGATATTCTGGCGTCGTGTCAGTGGCGGTTTAAATCAAGAACAGCAAGAAACTATCCTTGCCGATATTGCAAAATACTTACACCCTGGCGCATTAAAAAATCCGCAGTCCGCCAAGTTAGCCCATGAGCAAGGTTATGAAGCTATGGTGCGTTTGTCTGCGTCCCTTGAGCGACTGCACTTTGACGATAAAACCTTGTTAGCTAACTGGTTTATCAGCAAAGCCTGCAATATGGATAGCTATCGTGATGCGCACTGGTGGGCACTGGCAAGACTGGCTAACCGCAGGCCACTGTATGGCAGTCAGCACAACGTTATTCCTGTTACAGACGTTCAAGGTTGGCTAAAAACCTTATTAGATCTGGATTGGAACAAGCAAAAAATGGCCGCTTTCGCTGCGGTAATGATGTCTTGTAAAACCGGTGATAGAACCTTAGATATTTCAGAAGAGTATCGCGCGCAAGTCATCGACAAAATCACCTCCAGCAAAGTGCCGCAAACTTGGCTACATCTGCTCAATAGTGAAGAATCGTTTGATCAAGAAGAAGCACAAAAAGCCTTCGGTGATACCCTACCCGCTGGATTGCAGTTGCTTAAAGAAGAACAGAAAGACGAATAGCCAATCAGCTAAAATGCTCCCTTCTATTTTGCATTTGATATCGTTTTCGGTATCAAATGTGATAGATAGTTGGGAGTAATAACAAGGCGTAAATCAAAACTGTTACGCCAAAGCACGAATCACCGCTTGTGGATCTTTGGCAAGTACATTCAATAGCACCAACGCCGGACCTCTTGGCGTTCTATCACCGCGCTCCCAATGGCGTAATGTGCCCAGACTAATACCAAACGTAGATGCAAATTCTGCTTGTGTCATTGCCACATTATGACGAAGCGCTTTCACATCCACTGCATCAAATTGATGAACGGTTGCCCCTTTTGTCTTACCTTCAGCAAATTCAACCGCCTCTAGCAGACCTTGTTGAATACTTTCAAATGCGCTAGTCATACTTGTCTCCTATAGTGCCCGATAAACTCACCAAGACGTTGCATTTTTATTCTGACAACTCTACAACATCGTAATCAATAAACTATAATCCATTGGATTACCTGTGACAAATTTTGCACCTTACATTTACCATTATAAAGATGCTCTCGTTACCTTATAAATACCTGCAAATACATGGTAAACCATCAAAATTGAACAATAATTATCCTTAAACTTGAAAGTTTTTCTCAGTTGCCTCTGTCCTATTAGAAACTGTCAATGAAACAACGAGGTCTCATATGAAACGGCTCTCTACTGCTCTTCTTGGGGTGGCACTGGCGCTACCTTTGGTTTGGATGATTTCGGCGCCGTCAGTGGCTGATGATCAAAAAATGACTGATGCTAGCAACGTTAAAACCGCAACCTTAGCCGGTGGTTGTTTTTGGTGTACTGAAGCTGATTTAGAAAAACTGCCGGGCGTTATCGATGTGGTGTCGGGCTATGCCGGTGGCACAGAGAAAAACCCGACTTACAAGCAAGTAGCGGCAGGTAAAACTGGGCATATTGAAGCTATACAAGTGAAGTATGATGCAGATAAAGTCAGCTACGTACAGGTACTCGACCAGTTGTTTCGTCATATGGACCCTACCGATGATAAAGGTTCATTTGTAGACCGAGGCGCTCATTATCGACCTGCTATTTTTTATCACAATAAGCAGCAATTCGATATCGCAACTCAGTTTATCCACGATGTGGACGCTTTAGGCATCTATAAAAAGCCAATCAAGACCGAGCTTATTCAATACACCACGTTTTGGAAAGCAGAAGAGTATCATCAAGATTATTACAAAAAGAATCCGATTCGCTATAAATACTACCGTCACGGTTCAGGGCGCGATCGCTATTTAGATTCTATTTTTGGTAAAGATCGACAAAAGAAAAACATGACTCTCATCGCTATGATTGAAGCCAATAGCCATGCAGGGAAAATGTCGAGCAGTATGTCGAGCACTAAGACTTACAGTAAACCCAGCGACGCTAAAATTAAGCAGATGCTTACAGAAATGCAATATTATGTCACTCAACAAGAAGGCACTGAGCGCCCTTTCCAAAATGAGTATTGGGATAATAAACGAGCCGGCATTTACGTAGATATTGTCTCTGGTGAACCTTTGTTTAGTTCAACGGATAAATACAAATCTGGTACCGGTTGGCCAAGCTTTACCAAGCCAATCGACAAGCAGTTTATTACTGAGCACAAAGACAATAAGCTTTTTTATACGCGAGTTGAGCTAAGAAGTCGTTTTGCAGACTCTCATTTGGGGCATGTATTTGAAGATGGACCCGAGCCAACGGGGCTAAGATACTGCATTAACTCAGCATCACTGAAGTTCATCCCTAAAGAGCAGTTAGCGGCTATGGGGTATGAGCAATATCTATCGCTGTTTTAATCGGATTGAAGTGATTTAAGTTAAACCAGAAACGATGTTTCCTGTAACAGAATACTCATTGTGATGCTTTATACAATGAGTATTCGCTTTTCTAGCAAGGCATATGGCTTAAGGACGATTACCTAGTTTCACTTGGCCGTCGGAGGTAAACCACAAGGCTTGTTTGCGACGACGAGCCACTAAGATTGGGCCGTCATCAAAGAATAGGAAGTTTTTCCAGTGCGCTTTAAAGATTGACCAAGTGGTTTGAATCACGTTGTACTTTTCATAACAAAAATACACAGTCACATCATCTTGCCAATCAATATGCTTAAAGATTTCATCGGGCAAGCCTTGATCGTCTGACTCCCAATTACTCATCCAATTCACTGAATCAAGCCAATTTTGATCGGACGTAGCCCAATCTTGGCTGCTCATACGCTCCGCATCTGGGCTTTGTTTGCTGATATTGTCTTTCCAAAACACCGAGCTTTTGGCTTGTGTCATTGGTTTAATTGCCGCTAAGTCCTGCTCAGGAATCGGCATTGATTGATGGGTAAAGATCCACTTACGTGAATAGTCGTCTAAAGATATATAATCCATATTACTCGTCTTTTAGCCAGCCATTAGCGACGGCTTCATCTATGATTTGTAACGCTTTCTGCCACAAGGTTTCTGAGCCTTGTTGAATGCGACTGTTTATTGCAATAACTTGACTGCGCTTAACTTGATGCTCAACCCAGCTCTGACCTTGATTATGATAATTCAGAAACATAGGAATAAAGCGATCTAGCGCTTTGGCAAATTTAGCATCATCACTGTTTGCCGCTTCAAATTCATCCCAAATGGCGCGCAGTTCTGTGCGTTGATCATCGGGCAAAAAGCTAAATAAGCGATCGGCCGCTTGCAGTTCTTTTTGCTGTTGTTCTTGTGAGGCAGCCGCATCGTACACAAAGGTATCACCGGCATCAATTTCTACAATATCGTGCAGCAACAGCATTTTTAATACGCGACTAACGTCTACCTTATTGTTAGCGTGCTCTTGGGTTAATAATGCCATTGTCGCCACATGCCAGCTGTGTTCAGCACTATTTTCAAGGCGACCTTGCGCACTCTTTACTCGAGTACGTCGTAATACATTTTTCAGTTGATCGATTTCGATCAACATATCAAGTTGCTGATTTAATCTTTGCATGCTGCTGTCCAATGTTGATTGGTCAATGAGGTCAGCACATGGTCCTGCCAACGCCCATCAATCAAAAGGTAATCTTTTGCTACGCCTTCTTTGGTAAATCCCATACGTTGCAACACTCGTGCACTGCGCTGGTTTCTAGGTAAATAAGAAGCCTGAATGCGATGCATATTATACTTTGAGAACATAAATTCACAGGCTTGGGTTAAACTGCTGTGCATCAAACCATTACCCTGCTCTTCTTCATCTAATGAATAGCCCAAATTACACGAATGAAATGGGTAACCCACAATATTGCTAAACGTAATCACGCCGAGCACACGCGTCTCTTCGGCATTTAGAATCAACAAGTATAAACCTTGTCGCAACTTTTCTAATTCGGCTAAGCGAGTGATCTTGTATTTCCATCCGGATACGGTATAAAACGCATTATCTCGAATGGGGTCCCAAGGTTTTAAAAATGCCTTGTTACGCACAAAATACTCACACACGATCCTTGCATCCGTTGCCCCAACCGAACGTATGGTGACGCGTTGTGAGGAATGATCTTTTGCTATTAACGTCGGTTTATACGTAAAAAACATCGTTTCACCTATTTATCTAGCAGATGTCTAGCAAACTTATCCATACACTCATTTTTTACCGATATCGTAATCGCGTAACTTATTGGCAATCGACGTGTGAGAGACATTTAAGCGTTTCGCGAGCTTTCTGCTAGATGGGAAGGCTTGATACAGTTTATCCAATACCTGCGACTCGTGACGTTTCATTATTTGATCCAATGAGCCGTCCATATCCAGTTTTGCCTCAGTATTATTTAAGTTATCCAAGGTAGGCAGGTGGAAATGCTTGGTCGACAGTTGCACCCCGTCTAGCTCAGTTAACCCGCGCAAAACCGCATTATCAAGTTCACGGAAATTACCCGGCCAGCGGTAACTAACCAGCGCGTCCATTAGGGTTGCCGAACAGGTGGGTTTATCAATACCCAATTGCGAGCAGTGCTTAACCAATAACATATCCAGTAGCGGCGCAATATCTGAAGGTCTTTCATGCAGTGGCGGGATCTTCAAATTAAGCACGTTCAATCTAAAGTACAGATCTTGGCGGAATGTACCCGATTCAATTAACTGCTCTAAAGTGTGGCGGGTTGAGGCGATAACGCGTACATTGACGCTCACTTCTTTATCTTCACCGACACGTCTAAAAGTACCATCTTGCAAAAATCGCAGTAATTTACTTTGTAAATGCGCGGACATTTCGCCAATTTCATCTAAAAAAACCGTACCGCCGTCTGCATTTTCAAAAATACCTTTGTGCGGTTTACCTTGATTTATCGCACCATCGGCATGACCAAATAATTCCGTCTCTGCCACATCATCGGGCATTGAGGCGCAACTTAATACAATAAATGGGTTGTTTGAGCGATGAGAGCGAGCATGACATGCACGCGCAAGCATCTCTTTACCTGTGCCTGTATCACCTTCTATCAATAAAGGTTGATCTAGCATAGAGAGCTTTTTAGCTTGAGTAATTAGCGCTTTATGACGACTGGATGTACCAACAAAGTGCTCAAACCCTAATGGATCGTGATCGGCAACAGAATCGGCATTGTTTGCTTCATAGCGCGACTGTCTTAGTTGTAATACGGTACTGGCGTGAACCAGTGTTTCGCTATTTTGCTGTAATCGAACGGGAATGATCTCCATTTGGTAATCAATCCCCGCAATCACGATATTTTGTTTTTGTCGTTCACCGCTGTCATCAAGCCAGTTTTGATAAGAAAACTGCGGCAAAACTTGGCTGATAGAAGTGCCCAGTATTGCAAGCTCACTGTTATGAAATAGCTGCTGCGCCTTTTGGTTCGCCATATCGATTTGTCCATTTAGACTGACCGATAATAACGCTTCTGTGAGGTTATCTAGTACCGCAGTGAGTTCCGTGTTCTTTCTTTCACTTGGCATAAAACCGATACGACGAACATCAGAGACCCCATCGATGCGTCTGATTTGCGCCATCAGATTTCTGAAAGATTCAAAATCTAACTCTGGGCAATTGAGATAAATAATACCGATAGGATCAATTTCAATGCCTCGTAAATCTAAGTTTTGCGAGGTAAGGATATCTAATAATTCGCGGGTTAAGCCTAAGCGATCTTCACACAATACTTCTAAGCGCACGTCTGACTCTCAAGTGTTCATTAATCTTTACATGAGTGTCTAGCAGAAGCGCACTACAGTCAAGCAATATCAGGTTTTATAAGGGCTTAACCCTAGCCTTCATCACGAGAATTTTGTAAACGATGCTTAACAGAGACCATAACCTGATCGCGAACGTGACGTAATTTTAATTGATTGGTCTTTGAAAATGGAATGGGACGCATCAATTGCGCCGCTTTGATGCCAAGGCGCGCGGTTAATAAGCCAACCCCGACCCCTTGCGCTACTCGGCTAGAGAGTTTGGCGGTTAAATCCATGGACAACAGATCCATCCCTGCATCAATAGCAAGCTCACTACCACCCGCGGCCGCCATATTAATCAAGGTTAAACGTAATAGCTGTATGCGTGACCAGTAACCAAGCTCAACCCCATACTCTTTGGCAATGCGGTTAATTAACGAGATATTGCGCCATGCGACCAACAACATATCGGCGGCTGCCAAGGGGCTTGCCGCAACCATCACTGCCGCCTCAGATGAGTATTTGGCAATGGCTTTATTTACTTTATCGTCCACAGGAGACAGCACATAGCCTTGATATAAATCCAACATGTCGCGATCAGAATGGTTTTCACTGCGATGCTGTGACCATTTCGCCAGCCCAACGTTTTCAACTCCTTTGGCAGCCAAAGAGCTCGACAGCGAATCACAAAATGACGCCGCTTTGCCATAATCGTTGTCATCATACAGCTGCTGCGCTTTCATCTGCGCATCACCTTGACGACGCAAACGACGCATTTTTATCAGCTCGCGCAATAGTGCGCCTGCACCAATAATACAGCCTCCGGTCAATAACGCAGTCCAAGCCAGTGCCAACAAATCACTGGATTGAATTGCACCAATAAACGATTCACACAGTTGCCAAAAGCTCAGCCCGCCTAAGGTAGTAAACAGTAGCTTCCATTTTAGTGGCACTTTACGGCGGCTAAATAACGTCGCGACCTTCTCTTCAATGGCTTCATTTTGCTCAGCGACCATAGGTTCGCTTTGAATAAACTCATGACTGGCAAAAGTTTGCTTCGCGTTTAATGGCTCATCATCCGCTTCTTTAAACGCATTTGATGTTTGCTGTGACTCATAATGCTTTGAGTGATGAGGTTCTGATTTAGAGGCTTGCTCTTGTGCATCCTCTGATAGATTTTGCTTGGCTGCGTGTTGCTTCGCTTGACTAGCAAAGACCTGCTTGGGTTTATATTCACTCACACTATCACCTTAATTTATCGCCAAGCAAAAACTGAATCACCTTACCCATGCCTATATGTGGCAATGGTTGTGACTCAACGTAGTTTTGCGGTCTAAAGCTTACAAAATCAAAACCTTGTTTATCCCAAAACTCAGCTTTTGGCAGTGTGGCAGGCACTTCTCCGGGATAAACAGTAAGCTCTTCACCCTGCATACTCGTACCATGAATCACTGGCGTAGTGTGCGATTTATGCTCAACAAATCCCGTTTGTGTCGATTGTATAGAGGCAAAAGGAATGCACTCCATCGCCACACTTTCAAAGGAAACGTGTTGCCAAATGGGCTGAACTAAATGGCGCAGCAATAAGCTCAAGTTAGCATGTTGATCAGGAGTGATATGATCGGCTTTGGTTGCCGCAAACAGCAATTTATCCGTACGCGGCGAAAACAAACGGCGCATCAGGCTATTTTTACCATAGCTAAAGCTTTTCATGATTTCGGTCAATGCTACCTGCATATCACTAAAAGCATGTTCACCTTGATTTAGCGGTGACAACACATCCACCAGTAAAATTTGCCTATCAAAGGAGGCAAAATACTGTTTATAGAAGGGGCGAATCACCTGTTGCTGATATTCTTTATAGCGATTGATGAGTAAATCTAACGCGCCACCTTTTATAGGCTTTTCTTTTGCTGTCTTTGCTTTTTCTGAATGCACTTTACTTAAATATGGGAAAAACAATAACACTGGCGCATCTGCAAGCTCGCCGGGCAACACGAATCGCCCCGGCTGAATCAACTGGTAACCTTGCGCTTTTAGGCTCAGCAACAATTGCGTGAATTCGATAGATACCGCATTGATCATTTTGTCGTCCGTCAAATGCTCGATATCTAGGTGTTGAGTACGCTCTAGCCACGATTGCACTTCAGGGAGGTCAATCTGTTGCAAACGTTTTAATTGCTGCTCTGACCAAGTGGCAAAATCCATCTCAAGCATAGGTAAATCGAGTAACCACTCCCCAGGATAATCCACTAAATCTAGGTATAAAGTGGCGGTGCGAGAGACCAACTTGCGCGCTTTATTTTGCGGTTTATACTTAATGGCAATGCGTATTTCGCTGACATCTCGGGTCGGCGTAGGCCAAGTGGGCGGATCAAGTTTGAGCGACTCGTAAGAGCCATCAAGATTAAATCTAGGAGTAAGCAGATTCTTTTGCGGGACACGTCTTGCGCCTAACAAACGTCCATCACGCAGAGCGGCAAGTAACGGTAAGTTATCGTGAGTCGAGGTATGCAGAAGTTGATCGACAAAGGACGTGATAAATGCGGTCTTTCCTGCACGAGAAAGGCCGGTGACACCAATTCTTAGGTGTGCATCCAGCCCTCTATTAAGTAGTTGTTTTGCTTCGTTTGTTAATCTGTTCATATCACGCTCCTTGCCTCAAGATATTGAATTGTTCTCAAAATATCCAGCATTAGAACGCAACATTAACAAGATTTAATCATCGGCTATGAGCTTATAGATAACAAATAAGGCCAATTCAAGCAGCAAAGTCATCACGATCGTAATCGTAATGTATTTCTCATGAAAGATAGCAATTCCGTTAAGGATAAGGTCATAACAAAGAAAGCCACCGATCACGACGGCAACAATCATTTGTAAAATTTGGACAAAACGTGGCATAACATCCCCTGTAATTAAAAGCACACATGTAAGTGTATCAGCTATCTAGCTGAAAACTCGAAAAAAAGCGCAATCTTTGATTGCGCCCTCTAGCGCCCGTCATCCGGGCGTTTGCATCATAAATAGAACTATTCCATTTCCGCTATTTTTACTTTCCAAGTATCCGGCCCAGTCTGGTGCGCATTTTCACCTGTTGAATCCACCGCCACTGTAACCGGCATATCTTCAACGTCAAACTCGTAAATCGCTTCCATACCCAGTTCTTCAAAAGCAATGACCTTAGCGCTCTTGATTGCTTTAGATACCAGATACGCTGCGCCACCCACTGCCATCAAATACACGGCTTTGTTCTGTTTGATAAGCTCAACGGTTTGCGCGCCGCGCTCGGCTTTACCAATCATGCCGGCAATGCCGGTTTTAGAGAGCATCATATCGGTAAATTTGTCCATGCGGGTTGAAGTTGTCGGTCCAGCAGGCCCTACCGCTTCATCACCAACTGCGTCCACAGGACCAACGTAATAGATAAACTTACCTTTAAAATCCACGCCTTCAGGAAGCCCTTCACCGCTTTCCAATAATTGCTGAATGCGCTTGTGCGCGGCATCACGACCTGTGAGCATTTTGCCTGACAACAGTAAAGTTTCACCTGTCTTCCACGACTCAATCTCTTGCTGAGTGACACTATCAAGGTTCACGCGGCGCGCTTTATCGCCCGCATCCCAAGATATATCAGGCCAATCTTCAAGTTTTGGCGGTGTCAATGTAGCCGGGCCGGTGCCATCAAGCGTGAAATGCACATGACGAGTAGCCGCGCAGTTTGGGATCATACATACTGGCTTAGAAGCGGCATGCGTCGGCGCGGTTTTAATTTTAACGTCTACTACTGTGGTTAATCCGCCCAGACCTTGTGCGCCAATGCCAGTTTTATTGGCACGCTCGAAGATATCAAGGCGCATTTTCTCTTCGGTTGTGGTGGCGCCGCGCTCCATTAATTCATGAATGTCGACCGGATCCATTAGCGACTCTTTCGCCAGCACTGCTGCTTTTTCTGCGGTGCCGCCAATGCCTATACCGAGCATGCCCGGTGGACACCAACCTGCGCCCATCAAAGGTAAGGTTTTTTCCACCCATTGCGCGACATCATCGGATGGGTTTAACATCACCATTTTGGTTTTATTTTCAGAGCCGCCACCTTTGGCCGCAATTTGTACTTCGACTTTATCGCCAGCCACCATATTGATGTGCACAACCGCAGGAGTGTTGTCTTTACTGTTGATGCGCTTGCCCGCAGGATCGAGCAAAATAGACGCGCGTAAAGGGTTATCAGGGTTGGTGTACGCCTGTCTTACCCCTTCATCAATCATCTCTTGCACTGTCACGCTCGTGTCTTCCCACTGCACTTGCATACCAATATTGACAAAACAGGTCACAATGCCCGTGTCTTGACAGATAGGTCGATGGCCTTCGGCGGAGAGTCTTGAGTTTATTAGTATTTGCGCAATGGCATCTTTCGCCGCCGTGCTTTGTTCAGCGTGATAGGCTTTTTCTAACGCTTGCACAAAATCAAGCGGGTGATAATAGGATATGTATTGAAGTGCATCAGCCACGCTGCTGATAAGATCTTGCTTACGAATTATCGTCATTCGTCGAGCCCCTTTTTAGGTCAGTCGGATTCCATTTCATGCACATACAGAGCATAGACTTTACGTACATTCTGAACTTGAGATAAATCTATGATACTCTTGAGCGGATTATCAAACCACATTCACCATTACGGTGTCATCACATTTCAAGCAATTTGATAGATGTCTGATTTAAAAATAGAAACTAGTCCACTCGTTTACCATAAAAAACTCGCCATTACCCTGTTTGAGCGCGTTGAGCATCAACCTTATGCCATGTTACTTAGGTCTGCCTCAGATGAGCATCCCAATAGTCGTTACGACATATTGGTGCATTCGCCCATTTTAACGGTTGAGACTTTTGGCAAACACAGCACCATCACTCAAAAAGGTAAAGTCTCACACGCGACTTGTGATCCCTTTGAGCTGTTACGCCAATTAGGAAAGCAACACCTTCCGCCGCTCGACAACCAGACCGAACTGCCTTTTGTTGGTGGCTGGTTAGGGCTATTTTCCTACGATTTAGGCCGCTGTGTGGAAGAAATTGCCACCATAGCTGAGCACGACTTAAACGCGCCGGATATGGCAGTTGGTTTGTACGACCAAGCGTTAATTATCGACCACAAACTTAAGCAAGCCACTTGGGTAAGTGTAACCTCTAGCGCAGGGAGCACAGACTCGTTAACCCCAACATCGGCAAACGCTTCATCTAACATTCTGTTTAGCGATGCAGGTGCTCGCCACGCAACAAGCCATCATTTTCAATTGTGTAGTCCGTGGCAAGCCAACATGACTCAAGCTGAGTATCAAACTCGCTTTGAAACGGTGCAAGAGTATTTACTCTCCGGTGATTGCTACCAAATTAACTTAGCACAACGTTTTTGCGCCTCTTATACCGGTAGTGAATGGCAAGCTTATAAAACGCTAGAAGATGAAAACCAAGCGCCCTTCTCAGCCTTTATTCGTTTACAGCACAATGCGGTGCTGAGCATTTCGCCAGAGCGTTTTATTTTGTGCCATGACGGACACGTAGAAACCAAACCGATAAAAGGCACCCGACCGCGCTTTGCCGACCCTATCGAAGATCAAATTCAAATTGATGATTTAAAAAATGCACAAAAAGATCAGGCCGAAAACTTAATGATTGTTGACCTGCTGCGTAACGATATTGGCAAAGTATCCGCACCAGGCAGTGTGCAAGTGCCTCATCTGTTTGAAATAGAGAGTTTTCCTGCGGTGCATCACTTAGTCAGTACCGTCACAGGAGAACTTGATAGCCAATACGATGAATACGATCTGCTTCGCGCTTGTTTCCCCGGCGGATCTATCACTGGCGCGCCTAAAGTGCGCGCGATGCAAATCATCGAAGAGCTAGAGCCTCATCGTCGCAGTGTGTATTGCGGCAGCATTGGCTACATCAGTCGCTGTGGCAAAATGGATACTAGCATTACTATCCGAACCTTGATCACTGAAGCGCAGAATATCTACGCTTGGGCAGGTGGCGGATTGGTCGCGGACAGTGAATGTACCTTAGAATATGAAGAAACTTTACATAAGCTCAGTAAAATTCTGCCAATATTAGAATAACCTTAGCCCAATAAAGCCACAGAGCCAGCAATGACTAAAGCCGAGTTTTTACAACAATTTAATTTTACAACGCCCAGTGATTACGACGCTTTTAGTTTGCAACGTCTTGCGCATTTTAGCCAAGACGTACTGCGCCCTGCGGCGGTGTTAATTGGCTTAGTTGAGCGAAAAAACGGCCTGCACGTTGTGTTTACCAAGCGAGCGGCGCATCTTAAACATCATCCGGGACAAGTTAGTTTTCCCGGCGGTAAATATGAAAGCAGCGATAAATTGCTACTCAATACCGCAGTGCGAGAAACCACTGAAGAGGTGGGCATTCCCAGTCATATGATTGAGATCATCGGCACGCTTCCGTCACTGCCCACCATTAGCCAATTTGCCGTCACCCCCTATCTTGCGTGGATAGACTCAAACTATCAGCCTAAAATTGATGCCAATGAAGTGGCAGAGGTGTTTGAAGTCCCTGCTGATTTTCTTTTTTCATCCACTAACTTGGTTAATTTTCATTTCCAATTAAAAACCGTCACCCACAAAGTGTTTGCCATGCCCTATCAAAAACATTTTATTTGGGGCGTTACCGCACAAATAATTGATGCAATGCAAAGACAACTGGCTCCGTTTGGTGGAATAAACAGCGCTTAAAAAAAAATCCGTTATAAATTGTCACTCTTTACTTGATGCAAATTTATTGGAATGTAAACTGATAGGTTCTATTTCTTATCTTTTTCTCAATAGCATCTATTGGAGAGTAATACCAAATGACTTACGCGCCTGTAACAGACGTTCTTAGCGGCAAGCTAGCAGTAAACAGTGAAGTCACTGTTCGAGGCTGGATCCGTTCACGTCGCGATTCCAAAGCTGGGATCTCTTTTCTCGCCATCTATGACGGCTCTTGTTTCGACCCGATTCAGGCCGTGGTCCCAAATAGTCTTAATAATTACAATGATGAAGTCCTTAAGCTGACTACAGGTTGTTCTGTTGAAGTGACGGGTACCATCGTTGAATCTCCGGCAAAAGGTCAAGACTTTGAACTTGCTGCCACTGCTGTACAAGTTGTTGGCTGGGTTGAAGACGCAGACACTTACCCTATGGCTAAGACTCGTCACTCAATTGAGTACCTTCGTGAAGTTGCACACCTTCGCCCTCGCACTAACGTAATTGGTGCAGTAGCGCGCGTTCGTAACTGCTTGTCTCAAGCTATTCACCGCTTCTACCACGAGCAAGGTTTCTTCTGGACTTCAGCGCCGTTAATTACGGCATCTGATGCAGAAGGTGCAGGTGAAATGTTCCGCGTTTCAACGCTGGATCTTGAAAACCTACCTCGCACAGAGCAAGGCAATGTGGACTACAACGAAGATTTCTTCGGTAAAGAAACCTTCCTAACTGTATCTGGTCAGCTAAACGCAGAAGCGTACGCTTGTGCACTAAGCAAAGTGTACACTTTCGGCCCGACGTTCCGCGCTGAAAACTCAAACACCAGTCGCCACCTAGCGGAATTCTGGATGGTTGAGCCTGAGATTGCTTTTGCGGATCTAGACGACGCGGCAAAACTGGCTGAAGACATGCTGAAATACGTATTTAAAGCAGTTCTTGAAGAGCGTCGTGACGATCTTGAGTTCTTTGCACAACGTATCGACAAACAAGCGATCACTCGTTTAGAGCAATTTGTTGACGCTGATTTTGCTCAAGTAGATTACACAGATGCGATTCAAATCCTTAAAGATTCTGGTCGTGAGTTTGAGTTCGCTGTTGAATGGGGCATCGATATGTCTTCTGAACACGAACGCTACCTTGCAGAAGAACACTTCAAAGCACCTGTTATCGTGAAAAACTACCCTAAAGACATTAAAGCCTTCTACATGCGCTTAAATGACGATGGTAAAACAGTAGCGGCAATGGATGTTCTTGCTCCGGGTATCGGTGAAATCATCGGTGGTGCACAACGTGAAGAACGTTTAGACGTTTTAGACGAGCGCATGATTGCGATGGGTATCGACCCAGAACACATGAGCTGGTATCGCGATTTACGTCGCTACGGCACAGTGCCTCACGCAGGTTTCGGTCTAGGTTTTGAACGCCTAGTCTCTTACGTAACTGGCATGGGCAACGTACGTGACGTGATTCCATTCCCACGTACACCACGTAGCGCAAACTTCTAATAAGAAGCTTTTATATTAAACCGCCCTTTCGGCGGTTTTTTTGAGCCTATTGAAAAATAATTGATGTTGAACAGGTGAAACGCTTTCGACTTCAAAATTAATTACAAATCTATTGTTTTGGCGATTTTCTAAAGGTATAAATAAAGTCTATCGCTTTTCATTAATTCACTAAACACGGACGATTCTCATGTTTGAAAAAGTAGTTGCTGCTCCTGCCGACCCTATTCTTGGCTTAACTGAAGAATTTAAAAAAGACACACGCGAAACCAAAATTAACCTTGGTGCTGGCATTTACAAAAATGAACAAGGCTCAACCCCTGTTCTTGCGACTGTAAAGAAAGCAGAACAAGCTATCTTAGACACTGAGAAAACGAAGTCATACCTAACTATTGAAGGTACTGCTGAATACGGTCTAGCAGTACAAAAACTTCTATTTGGTGAAAACAGCACTATCGTTTCAGACAAGCGCGCTAAAACAGCGCAAGCTCCTGGCGGTACAGGTGCGCTACGTGTAGCCGGTGAATTCATTAAACGTCATTTAGGCGGCGCTAAAATTTGGATCAGCAACCCAACATGGGCAAACCACAAAGGCGTGTTTACCGCGGCTGGTCTAGAAATCGCAGAGTACCGTTACTACAACGCAGAAACAAAAGCGAAAGACTTTGACGCCATGCTTGCTGATCTTAACCAAGCAAATGAAGGCGACATCGTATTGCTTCACGGCTGTTGTCACAACCCTACAGGTATCGACCCAACATTTGAAGAGTGGCAAACACTGGCGCAACTTGCAGCAGATAAAAAACTGATCCCACTGTTTGACTTTGCATACCAAGGTTTTGCAAAAGGCGTGGAAGAAGATGCAGCAGGTCTACGTGCATTTGCTGAACGTAACAGCGAAATCCTAGTAGCAAGCTCGTTCTCTAAAAACTTCGGTTTATACAACGAACGTGTTGGTGCATTTACGCTAGTTGCGGATAACGCAGAAGTGGCGCAAACCGCATTTTCTCAAGTAAAAGGCATTATCCGTTCTATCTACTCTAACCCACCAGCACACGGCGCGGCAGTAGTGACTCACATTCTTAATAACGCTGAGCTTCGTCAAGAATGGGAACAAGAAGTTAAAGAGATGCGCGATCGCATCCACGAAATGCGCACTTTGTTTGTAGAAACTCTTAAAGCGCAAGGCGTAACTGCTGACTTTAGCTTCATTGAACGCCAAAACGGTATGTTCTCTTTCTCTGGTCTAAACAAAGAGCAAGTCACTCGCCTAAAAGAAGAATTTGGCATCTACATTGTTGGCTCTGGCCGTATTAGCGTTGCTGGCATGACCAAAAACAACATGTTGCCTTTGTGCAAAGGTATTGCAGCGGTACTGTAAGCTTATTGCTTAAAGGCATTAGCTAAAATTCAAGTAAACCACAGTATTATCAATGTATTGTGGTTTTCTTTTTTATATACAGTATTGTTCTTGAAAGTTACAGTTAATCCAATACCTTGCTAAAGGATTGGGAAAAACCTTACCCATAACAACGTTCTCGAATTCACCACCATTAGCTTCAATTACGCCTCTTGAAGCTAAGTTATCTTCATCTGCGATAACCAAAGCGCTGTCGATGCCTAACTCTGCCGCTTTTGCTAAAGCCAGTTTAAGCATCAGCTTACCTTTACCTTTTGCACGATGAGAGGGCGCGATGTCATAACCAATATGCCCCGCTTCAAGGGAAAGAAATTCATTGTTGATATCATGGCGCACGCGAATAGCACCAAGGATAGACTTCTCTGCATTGACCAGCCAATAGTGACTACAAGGCACATAGCCATCACGCAGATTTAAACCCTCCGCTTCATCACTGATTCGCTTAATGTACCTTGGGAAATCCACTTTCCCTTCAAGATAATGTTCAGCATTTTCAACGTCATATTTAGCAAAATCGGCATAGAACTGCGCAAAAGCGGACTGATATTCCAGTGATGGTACAACTAACTCCATGGTATTTTCTCCTGTAATGTAAAGCGAAGTTAAGTGCTGATGAGCATACTCCCTACTTGAATGCTAACTTGCTGAAGCACGATAAACATCAGGATGCCAAATTTGCATTAACATTTCTGGATTTTCGATAGCTTCAAATCCGTATTGGGAATACAGGCTATGAGCATCTTTTGTCGCTAGCATGATACGTCTTAACCCTTGTAAATCAGGATGTTCTAAGATGGTTTGAACCAACCATTTACTCAAGCCTTGCCCTCGGTGAGACTCCAAGACAAATACATCAACGAGGTAGGCAAACGTTGCTTTATCTGTGATTAAGCGAGCAAAGCCAACTTGAGCACCACTATTATCATATAAGCCAAAGCAAAATGAGTTTGAGAGCGCTTTTAACAGAGTGTGTTTAAGCATACCTTTCGCCCAATAACTCTCTGAAATAAAATGATAAATAACATCGAAGTCTAGCTCATCGTTATCTGTGCTAATCCTAAATCCTTGCACTAAAACTTCCTCCCTGAAAGATGGTTATGCCACACCCTATCTAACTTCTTCGATGAAGTATTGCCTGATTTTCATCCATATTTACAGAATTGATAAATGTAAGTCAAACCATACCTGATACGGTGTCTAGCGCTCATTATTAAACAATTTACACCTTCAATCTGCGCTACACTGTAAATGTGCGCAAAATAACACCAATACGGCTGATTATTCCCTTTTCGATGCGAACTATCATCAAACTAAACTATGGATATTCAGGTTTTCGTTCTATGATGAACTCAGCATAGAATCACGATATTTAAGGCATATCATGGAAGTTGAACTATTTGAAATTAAACAGTTTCTAGCGCAATACCCTCCGTTTAATGATTTACCCGATGAAACGTTAAATCAAATCGCACTCGCCACTGAAATCTCCTACATTCGTAAAGGCGAATTGGTGGTTTCTCTGGGTGAAGCTATTTCTGATTTTTTCGTTGTGCGTAGTGGCGTTGTAGAAATCTCCAAACGTAACGGTTCGCTGTACAACCGACTTGATGAAGGTGCTATCTTCGGGCAAATGGCGTTATTGAGTAATGGTAAGGTGTTGTTTCCCGCAACCGCAATTGAAGACTGCTTATTATATTGCATCCCTTCAGATACATTTCAAAACCTGTACGACAACTTTGACTCCTTTGCCGACTTTGTTGCGCTAGATGACGGAAAGCGTCTACGCCGCGCCATTGCCAATAATGATGACAACGACCTGACTACCGCAAAAGTCACCTCGTTAATCAACCACCCCGCTTCTACCATCAAGGAAGGGGCATCTATCAGAGATGCGGCTATCTTGATGGACGATGAAAATACCTCGTGTTTATTGGTGGTTGATGATGAACAAACTGACAGTCGTGACCGTTTGCGTGGCATTTTGACTGATCGTGATTTGTGTACTCGCGTTATCGCACAAGGCGTTTCACCCGATGACACCATCAAGTCTGTGATGACTCAAGATGTGATCTCTTTAGACAGCAACGCTTATATTTATGAAGCCATGCTGACCATGCAAAGATTCAATGTTCACCACTTACCTATCGTTAAAAAGAACACCCCAATTGCGGTCATTGAAGCCAGTGATATTGTGCGTTACGAATCGCAAAACTCGTTACTACTGGTCAGTTCTATTTTCCAACAAAACACGGTAGCCGACTTGGTCACTTTATCTGAGCAAGTGAGTGACAGTTTCGTAAGATTGGTCAACGAAGACGCCAACTCACATATGGTGGGTAGCGCAATGGCGATTATCGCCATGAGTTTCAAACAGCGCATTATTGAACTGGCGGAAGAAGAATTAGGCCCCTCGCCTGTGCCATATTGTTTCTTAGCCTTAGGCTCAATGGCACGTGATGAGCAATTGATTGTCACCGACCAAGACAACGCCATCATTTTGTCCAACAGTTTTGATAAAGAGAAACATGATGAGTACTTTGCGAAGTTGGCGAGCATCGTCAGCGATGGATTAGATCAGTGTGGTTATCCTTACTGCACCGGTGACATCATGGCGACCAACCCTATGTGGCGCATGACTCAAACTGAATGGGAAGAATGTTTTGCTGATTGGATAGATAATCCAAACGCAAAAGCGCTACTTAACGCATCCATATTTTTTGATCTTGTGGGTGTACATGGTCAACTCAAATGGGCCGATAAACTCAATCGCTTTATTACCGAACGTGCGAAAAACAACTCTAAGTTTTTGTATTGCTTGGCGCGAAATGCGCTAAACCGCACACCGCCATTAGGCTTCTTTAAAAGCTTTGTAATGGAAAAAGACGGCAACCATAAAAACTCGATTAACCTAAAACGACGCGGCACGGCGCCACTAGCCGATCTGATTCGAGTGCATGCACTGGCGGTGGGTTCGACTCAGAAAAACTCTTTTGAACGTTTGGATGATATTCTCGACTCAGGCATTTTGCCACGAGGCCGCGCGCAAGATCTTAAAGATGCATTAGAATTTATCTCTTTGGTTCGCATCCGCCACCAAGCGATTGATATTAACGAAGAGCGTGAACCAGACAATAATATAGAACCTGAAAACTTATCCGATTTTGAACGACGCAACCTAAAAAATGCTTTTCAAATTCTCAGCAATGCGCAGAACTTTTTGAAGTTTCGCTATCAAGGTACTTCAATAAAATAAGCCTATGTTCAAAAAAAACCAACCCACTAAAAAGATATTCCAGCCAGTCGATGACTGGCAATCTCACTTTGAAAGCTTGCTTGCCCAAAGCAATCACGGGCATCTGAAAAGCTTTTACTCGGCTGGGACTATCGCGAAAGAAACTCCACTTAAAGAGGTGCCGTTTCTTGCTCTGGATTTTGAAACTACAGGGCTAGATTCCTCAAAAGATGAGATCATATCTGTCGGTCTCGTACCCTTTGATTTAAATCGTATTTACTTAAAGCAAAGTCAGCAATGGTTGATTAAACCGCAGAAAGCACTCAATGCCGACTCTGTGGTCATTCATGGTATCACCCACTCAGAGTTGCAATATGCACCTGACTTTATGGCGGTGCTACCTGAAATACTTGAAGCCATTGCGGGTAAAATTTGTGTGGTTCATTATCGCCAAATTGAGCGTGATTTCTTGGACAGCATTTTACGACGCCGTCTTAATGAAGGTATTGAATTTCCTGTGGTGGATACCTTACAAATTGAATGGGACATTCAGCAGCAACTTTCCGCTGGATTTATCAACCGCCTTAAAGGAAACCGCCCCGGTTCGGTGAGATTAGGCGCGAGTCGTAAGCGCTACAACTTACCTACCTATACTCCGCACGATGCGCTAGTTGATGCCATCGCCACTGCAGAATTGTTGCAGGCTCAAGTCGCACATCACTTCAACTCTGATGATCCCATCGAAAGTTTATGGCTGTAATTAATACGCCTAATCATTAAAGTGAACACCACCAAATCTACCCTACTTTTTGATAAGTGATAACAAACAACTTATTGATATTAGGGTAGATATCCGCAATCACCGACTTTAATTCAGGCAACGTCATATTCTCTTGGCTGGCGTGAAAATCGGTCAGTTCATCAAATAACACTGGCGTTACTGAGATGATACGCAACTGACAAAACCAGCGGTTATCTTCGTAAGTGGCAACCTCAACGATAGAGTTAGGCGCAAAGTCGCACTCATTTTCATCACGGATAGTAATGGTTTTCTTACCTGCAAGAATGTCAGATTCAAAACGTTCAAAAAACGTCATACTGGTTAAGCTCATAATGACTCCTTTATAAGGCCAATCGTAATCTATTACCCAAGAGAGTTTGCTACGATGGAATTAAAACGAAAAAGGACCTGAAAATTCAGGTCCTTTGTAATTATTCTATTTGTATTTCGGCTTAACGCTCTTCTGTCGCCATACCCATCAACAAACTCACACACATGGCAAGTAGGATGAAGGTAAACGGCAACGCGGTCGAAATCGCACCCGCTTGCAACGCTTGAACGGCTTGTGAGCCACCCACCCAAAGCATAGCAACTGCAATAGCACCTTCCATGAACGCCCAGAACACACGTTGTGGTACAGGCGCATCCACTTTACCACCAGCAGTAATGCTGTCGATAACCAATGAACCTGAGTCTGAAGACGTTACAAAGAACACCATAACCAAAATGATAGCAATGATAGAAAGTACATTCGCTAATGGCATAGCATCAAACATTTCAAACATAGCCAAAGAAACGTCTGTTAGACCTTTGCTACCTAAAATACCAACGTTATTGATCACTTGGTCAATAGCCAAGCCACCAAATGTAGACATCCAAATAAGAGTTACAGTTGTTGGTACAATCAATACTGCTGTCATAAATTCACGAACAGTACGACCTTTAGATACGCGAGCGATGAACATACCTACGAATGGGGACCATGAAATCCACCATGCCCAGTAGAATACAGTCCAACCTTGGAACCATGCTTCGTCTTCACGACCGTGCGGGTTACTTAGAGGAATAATATGCTCAACATAAGAAAGGAAAGTAGTAGAAATGCTGCTAAAACTAACGTGATAGCCAATCAACATTACAAATGCTAATAGGATAAAGGCAATGATCATGTTGATGTTCGAGATGACTTTAACGCCACCATCGATACCACGTATCACCGATATTATCGCCAGCAAGGTAACAAAACTGATTACCGCAATTTGTAATCCTAGCCCTGCATCAAGCCCAAATACATGGTGAATACCACTAGCCGCTTGTTGCGCACCTAGACCAAGCGAAGTCGCAAGGCCAAACAACGTAGCCAATACAGCTAGAATATCAACAATGTGACCCGGCCAACCCCATGCTCTATCCCCTAAAATAGGGTAAAAGATAGAACGAATCGACAGCGGTAAACCTTTGTTGTAGGTAAAGAAAGCTAATGATAGTGCAACTACAGCATAGATTGCCCACGGGTGTAATCCCCAGTGGTACATAGTTGCGCCTAATGCAAGCTTAGCCGCTTCTGGTGTGTTAGCGACTACATTCAATGGCGTTTCATACCAGCCAGTGTAGTATGCAACCGGCTCAGCCACACTCCAGAACATTAGACCAATACCCATACCTGCAGCAAATAGCATTGCTATCCACGACAACATTGAGTATTCCGCTTTAGCTTCTTTACCACCTAAACGGATTTTACCGTATGGGGAAACAATAAGAGCTAAACAGAAGATAACAAAAATGTTACCAGCCCAAATGAATAATGCATCAAAAGAATGAATTATCTGCCATTTTAATCCGTCGAGCGCAGACTTTGCAGTCTCTGGATCGAGGAATACCATAGCAAGAAGAAAAAGAATAGTTAGTCCTGCACTAATGGAAAATACCGCATTATGTACATCGAACCCCCACTTTTGGACGTTATCTTGTCCAATTTGATAATCAGTACTATCTATACTGTATTTATCAATACCCTTGGTCATTTGACCTCCTTTTAGGTACAAAAAGCGTACCAAACACAATTACTTCATGTAATTAACTTGCAATTATAACGTATCTAAATAATTAATTCAGGCTTATCAATAAATTAAGTTACATGGATAATCCGTACAATCCTGGGAATAGTAATAGCGTGGCAAGCACCACTATTTGTATGCCAATAAAGGGCATCACACCTGAATAAATATCCCTAGTCGTCACCTCTTTTGGTGCTACCCCTTTGAGATAAAACAAACTGAAACCAAAAGGCGGGGTCAAAAAGGAGGTTTGCAGGTTCATCGCCACCAAAATGGCAAACCACACCATGTTGATGCCGAGTAGTTCGGCCACCGGTGCAATCATAGGCACGATGATAAAACAGATCTCAACAAAGTCGATAAAGAAGCCAAGAATCAAAATCACCAACATCACTAGGAACAAGAAACCCCACTTTTCACCCGGAAGTGCCAACAGCCACTCTTCCACTAGATAGTCGCCACCTGTATAGGTAAATGCCATCGAAAAGGCAGTTGCGCCCAGTAAAATAGCAAACACCATCGCCGTAACTTTGATGGTCTCTTTGGATGACTCGTACAAAAGCTTCCAGCTAAATTGACGATACAACATCGCCAATATAATTGCGCCAGCACCACCTAATGCCGCCGACTCGGTTGGCGTAGCAATGCCTGCAAAAATAGAACCTAACACCACAATAATTAACGCCAGTGGCGGAAGAATAGCCTTGAGCGCGGTGATAATTTCTTGTTTACGGCTTTGATCATCAAGTTTAGGGATAGGCTGCGCCGCTTCAGGCTTTAAGTGCGCATAGATAGCGATATACAAAACATAGGCAATAACCAACACTAAACCCGGCCAAACAGCGGCCTGAAAAAGATCGCCAACCGGTACACCGAGTACGTCACCTAATAAGATCAATACAATAGAAGGCGGGATAATTTGCCCCAAGGTGCCTGATGCACAAATGGTGCCACAGGCTAATTTTTTGTCGTAGTTATACTTTAGCATTACGGGTAATGAGATAAGCCCCATTGCCACCACCGATGCCCCCACAACTCCGGTCGATGCCGCAAGTAGCGCTCCCACCAGTACCGTGGATATGGCAATGCCGCCACGCATACTGCCAAATAAACGCCCCATAGCTTCTAATAACTGCTCAGCCAAACGCGTTTTTTGTAAAACCAGCCCCATGAATATAAACAGTGGCACTGCCATTAATACGGTGTTTTGCATAATAGATTCAATGCGATACGGCATAAAGGCAAACATATCCCAACCTTCGGACCACACGCCAAATATCAGCGCGATACCGCCAAAGGTAAAGGCCACCGGAAAGCCGAGCAACAGCGCAAATAAAGCGACCGCAAACATAATAATCCCTATCATGCTTCTTCCTTACTGATTGAATCTGAATTGAAAAATTGATTGAGTGATTTGCACAGCAAACCTAAGCCACTAATGGCGATAAATGAGAATGAAATGGGTATCACGGCTTTGATCACCCAACGATACGGCAGACCGCCGGGATCGCCCGAGGTTTCTCCAATATCGTAAGCTTGGTAGGCAAAGTCGATGCCATACCATGCCACTAACAGGCTAAATGGAAACAACCAGACTAAGATGCCAAAGATATCTATGATGGCTTGCGTTTTCAGTGAAAAACGCTCGTAGAAAATGTCGACACGAACGTGTCCACCCGTTTTAATTGCGTAGGGTACGCCAAGTAAGAATACTGCTGAGAACAGGTGCCATTCCAGTTCTTGAAAGGCAATCGAAACGTCATTAAACACGTAACGCATCACCACATCATAAACGACGTTTGCCACCAAAAGCAGAAACAACACACTAGTGATATGCCCTAGTGCGTTGCTTATTCTGTTACAAATCCCTTCTATTACAGTCAGCAATTGACCTCCCTGTCAGCTGAAACTTTCACATTAAATGTCGCGCTATAGCACACATGACTAAAGCCATGGGTGCTATAGCGCGAACAATTTACTCACTTTATTGTGCGGTTGCGCTATTTAGGTACGCACGTTTAGAAATGTCTGTCCAAGAGCGAGTTCGCTCTAAGTATTGCGCCTGTGACATTTGGATTTTCTTCGCCATTTCGTTTTCAGCGGCATGTTCTGCAAGCAAGCGGTCATTCACTTTGCGAAGCTCTGTCATGACTTCTGGTGGGAAGTTTTTAACTTGAACATCTGGGTACTCAGTTCGAATACTTGCCCAGTTTTTACCACTTTCATGAGTTGATTGGATGTACATATCGTAAGCGGCCGTTCGCATCGCTACGCGCAGGATTTCTTGAAGATCTGCCGGCAGTTTGTCCCAAACGCGTTTATTGACCATAAACTGAAGCTCGGTTGCTGGCTCATGCCAACCGGTATAGTAGTAAGGGGCAATTTTGTGAAAGCCCATACGCAGATCTAACGATGGCCCTACCCACTCCAATGCATCAATGGTTTTTCTTTCCAATGCGGTATAAAGCTCACCCGGTGCAATATTGGTCGGTTTTGCACCTAACTCAGCAAGCACTTCCCCAGCAAAACCTGGGATACGCATTTTCAGACCTTTAAGATCATCAACGCTATTGATTTCTTTTTGGAACCAACCACCCATTTGTACATCAGTGTTACCACCTGGGAAGGACAACATATTGTGCGGCGCGTAAACTTGTTCCATCAACTCCATGCCACCGCCGTGATAGAACCAAGCGTATTGCTCTTCCGCCGTCATGCCAAACGGCATAGTGGTGAAATACAAGGTGTTTGGCACTTTGCCTTTCCAGTAATAAGACGCAGAATGCCCCATATCATACTGACCAGACTTAACCATATCGAACACACCAAACGGTGCTTTGTGCTTGTTTGACGAATCAACGCGAATCACTAAACGTCCGTTCGACATTTTTTCTGCCATTGCCGCCATATTTTTTGTAGCATCACCAAAAATTGGGAAGTTTGGACCCCAAGTTTCAGCAAGTTTCAATCGATAGACTTTATCAGCGGCTGAAGCGGTAGCAATACTTGCCACCCCAATTAGTACCGCTAAACTGCGTACGCACGCCTTTCCCCATGTTGACTTAATTACCATCTTATTTGCTCCTTGCGTGGTCATAATTGACTATAAAATCAATTAAATATGGAACAAACACAATATAATTGCTAAATATTTGTTAAATCTGTGTGCTATTCGATCTTATTTATTTAACAATTACAGAGGTTTCATACGATGTTATATAAGGTACAGATATCGATAAGTACAGCATAGACACCGACTTTCGTTACTATCTTCCTTATAAGTCATTGTTTTAATTACTTTAACGATCTTATGCTTTACAGCGCCTTTGCTTGCGCGACCTAACATCATTATTTAAGCAGGTACGCATGTCCTCATTACAACTGACAAACCAAAAACTCATTCTTGGTAAAACAGGACAGCGTTTACTTGCGCTGTGCGCCATAGGCGTGACGGTCAGCATCAGTTACTACGCGCATAGCGTGCAAGGTAAACTCGGCATTATGTTCATAGGGTTAGTGCTCTATGTGAGTATTTTTCAAATCTACTTACGCGGGATCATTCGTTACACCCTAACCGACAGTCATTTTCAGCAGCACACTTATAAAGGCGGTTGGGTGGTGCAATGGCACAATGTTACCGCCCTTGGGCTCTGTCAAAGCCATAACCCTGCTGCGCCCGCCAATCTGCCATGGATAGGCATTCGCCTAAATGATCCTGTACCTTTTGTAGAAAGTACCTGCCCTAGGCTTATTTCACATCTGCTATTAGAGCAAAGAAGTTTGTTGTATTTAGGCGCGATGGAAACCAAGCAAGAAACTTTCTTTCAAGATCAGGTATTAGATTCCCGCTCTGTTACCGTCAAAGACAAGCAGGTATTTAGCGGTCTTCAAGCCAGTATGTTGCGCCGAATGCAGTATCAAAGGGAGTATTGGGGATACGATATTTTTATTGCTACCGCCGATTTAGACCGTGATGCGGAAGAGTTTGTGGGATTATTGAGGCGTTATTGGGCAGGATCTTGTCGCGATAGTGATTAGCTAAGCCATACCTGCGGAATAATAGCTGTTGAATAGTATCTGTCGAACAATGGCAACTGAATACACGCCCATTAAGATTTAAAGAGGCGTAGCAAAAGAAACACGGTAAAATAAACACGGCTAAAGAAAAACAGTAAAAGAAATCGGGGGTATCGGTATAGCTACCCCCTACATTATTTAGATTGGCATTTCATCCGCGACGAATGGATTGCTTACTCGCTCTGAGCCAAAAGTAGACTCTGGGCCGTGGCCTGGAACAAATCGGGTTTCGTTACCCAATGGCCACAGTTTGGTTTTGATTGAGTTAATCAAGGTCGCATAATCGCCTTTCGGGAAATCCGTACGACCAATTCCACCTTTAAACAGTACATCACCCACGAAGGCAACTTTTGCCGATTCACTGTGTAGCACTACATGCCCCGGAGTATGTCCTGGAGTGTGTAAAACAGACAGTGATTGATTACCAAAAGTGACAATGTCACGATCATTTAACCACTGACTTGGCTCAAATGCCTCAGTTAAAGGAAAACCAAACATTTGGCTTTGCCCTTCAAGACCTTGCAACCAGAAGTTGTCGTCCTTATGTGGTCCCCAGATAGGCTGATTCAGCTCTCTGGCAAGATCTTCACTGCCACCAACGTGATCTAAATGTCCGTGAGTCAACACCAGTTTTTCCACTTCTACATTCAGCTCTTTAATCATCATAAGAAGCTGTTTTACATCACCGCCCGGATCGATGACGATGCCCTTTTGGGTCTCATCACACCATACGATTGAACAATTTTGTTGAAAAGGGGTTACTGGAACAACTTGATACTGCAACGCCATGAAAAACCTTTTATTTATCAGATAAGCCTATCAAGAATATGACAGCTTATGCTTGCAAACTCAAGCCTAGCCATGCCAAGAGCGCACCGCTCCGGTGTCAATATGTACAAATCGGCTTCCTGGGTAATACCCAACACCACCCGCTTTCATTTGTAATGCTGCTTTGTGCACGTCCGCTATGTCAATTCCTGAGATTCGGATATCAATGGCACGCCCTTGCATATGCAAACTTTTACGCGCCACGCCTTTATGACCATGAGCTCGCAACGATTCATTCGTTGCAGGAGAACGATACCCTGAAATGATTTGAACTTCGTTGTCAGTGGCTAAAATGCGCTGTATTTCACTGATTTGTACTAATAATCGACGATCCATTGGATGGACTTCGTTACGACGGAAGTCACGGCAGATGTGATTAATCTTATCTAACTCGTTATCGACGAAGTTTTTACCGTCAAAATAACAAGTTTGCAGGTGTTCTCCGGTGTGCAGATTATTGAAGTTAATTACTTTTGGTGACTGCGTTGCAGCCAATGCAAACTTGGGCATGCTTAATAATGCTGCTGCCCCCGCCGAATACTGCAAAAAGCGACGACGGTTCAAATTTAACTCTACCACTACTCATCCCATACAAATAAAAACAGTCGCACACTGTACAGATTGATCAAAATTTAATCAACTTTGTGCGTCATTTTATTGTAAGGAATAAGATTTCAGTGCTGTTTTAATGCTAAATCTGCTTGGTTTGTCTTCACGTCGTAGCCGTACACGTCTTCTCTAAAAAACACTCGGCCAGACTCAACCCATGAGGTTTTATAAATAAGATGCACGGGTAATCGGCGCTTTAGAGGAATTCGAGCATTAGACTGTTGCCCTTGTGGGGATATGTTACTTTTCCTAAAACCTTGAGTTTTGGAAATAGAGTGAGCAAACCTATCTGCATGTTGCACTCGAATACAGCCAGAGCTAAAGGCGCGTGAGGGTTTATCAAATAAATATTTGGCTGGCGTGTCATGTAAGTAAATTGCTCTGCGATTTGGCGTATTAAATTTATACACACCTAATGCATTGCTATTACCCGCTAACTGGCGCATACGAAACGGAAACTTTTTAGGATTGACTTTGCGCCATTGGATTGCGCCGTGATCGATGATCACCGGATTGCCCCACCCCTTAATTACTTGAATTCCTTTGTTATTTAGGTAATCAGGGTTGTAGCGCAAAATAGGAATAATGTCTTCACGCATGATCTTAGGCGGCACATTCCAAGTGGGATTAAGCACCAACGAATCCATTTTAATTTCTAGCAAAGGCGTTTTGCGTTTTTGCTTGCCAACAATGACTTTAGATGAAAACACCACCTCGCCTTTGAAATAATAATTAAGATCAAAACTGGGTAGATTCACTAACACTAACGCTTTGCGTTGTTCTGGCCATAAACGGCTACGCTCCGCATTTAAGGCTAAACGGCGTATGCGCTCCTCTATAGGGTAATTAAGCCAGTGCGCCGTATCAGGGCCAATAACACCATCGATTTTTAAGCCATGCTGCCGTTGAAAGCGTTTAATCACTGCACGTAACTCTTTGCCGTACCATTGCTGTTGTTGAATAGATGGCGGTACCGCCAATCCAGCCAGCGCCAAACGAGTAAATAGCACCTCTTTTTCCGGTATGGTTTCCCCTACTCGCACAACTTGCGGCGGGTATGGCGCAATATTGGCGTTCAAACTCTGTTTAAGATGCTCTATAGAACCCAGATAATCTCGATATGCCCTAGAATCTATACCTAGCTGTTTTAAATAGTCTGTCAGTTTGCCATCGGTAATAGACTGCTCTAGCTCAGTAACAAGCTCTGGCGAAGGAGCGGCCCAATCATTGGGAAGCCCTTGCCCATATAACCAAGTGGTTTTGTTCTCTTTAAGTAAACTTCGATAGCTGATAAAGGACAATAACAGATCGCTGGCAACTAAATCGTATTGATAATGTTGTTCGGTGGTGCGCAAATGCTGTAAGTGTTGCAAACGCTGCTCAAAAAACGGGCTTAATTCGGCGAGTACGGTCATTTCAATTAAATCTTCAAACAGTTGCCTGTCTTCAGATTGTAGCCATACCAATTGGTGACGATTGGAGCTGTAGAGGGATTCAGTCAGGTGAGGGTAACGAAAGGCTTGCTCTATTGGCACAGCAGAGCTTACCCAGCCGAGGGTATGGAACATACTCTGTGCATATGTAGGAATTGCAAGGGTGATGCAAACAACTAAAATTGACCACGACACCCTTTTGCTTTTCAACATGATCGTCGCCACTCAATAGACTTGATCTATTAAGTATGGCAAACAACCTCTGTTTTCTCGAACAAATAAGCTAAATAGCTATTCGCTTCACCGCCAACTTTAGGGCTAAAAGTAAGCAAATAGCATGCTTAAATAGTTGAAATTACTTTAGGTTTACAACGCTATTTTATACGTCTAAATTATGTTTTCCGTGAGACGCTTTGGCTTTTAAATAGCCTTCATTACCGTGTTTTACGTGCGCCATAGTGTTAATCACTTCATCAATCACAATGCCATACTGCTTAAGTTCGCGGATTTTTTTAGGGTTGTTTGTGACCAAACGGATATGCTCAACATTGAGCGCATCTAACATTTGCGCTGCTTCTTCAAAGCTGCGCAGATCGTCAGCAAAGCCCAATTTATTATTGGCTTCGTAAGTGTTGAGACCTTCGCTTTGCAACTGATAAGCATCTATCTTGTTGTAAAGGCCGATACCGCGCCCTTCTTGGCGAAGATAAAGCAAGATACCGCCTTGTTCAGACATTTTATTGATCGTTTCATCAAGCTGTTCCCCGCAGTCACAACGTGAAGAGTGGAAAACATCACCGGTTAAACACTCAGAATGCATTCGAACAATCGGAGCTTGTTGATTTTTATCCGCAGACTTAAAGATTATAGCGACATGTTCTTTGTCAGTTTTTAAGCCATGAAAAGAGAGAAGCTCAGCCTCAATATCGCTTTTCATTCCCACCTTAAAGTTTACACGGGCTCTTACATCTGCCATAAATTTCTCTCTATTGATCACTCATTGATTGAGTCGCTTAAACAAGCTCTTTAACTATAGGATTAATATTGGGTTAAAAGAAACCTTTTCAAGCCTTTGACCTACATCAATTTTTGATTTTATTTGTTATTGATACGATTTGCTTAATATAGCAACAACCTTGGCATTATTTATGCCACAAACGTTTGTTTTTAAACCGATAATGGCTATAAAAAAACCCAATAGCTGAATAACAACTATTGGGTCCTGTTCTAAGCTCTGAGTACTAAGTTCTTATTCTAAGAAGCTTATGGTTACTCTTGCTCTGCGTCAGATTCATCCGCATCAGTAGAAGCTTCAGGTGCTTGAGGCGCTTCAGAAGTATCCGTTGCAGCGTCTTCGCCCTCTGCCACTTCTTCAATTTCGCTCTCTTCGATTTCATCGATGCGTTGTAGCGCTACTACGTTTTCACCTTCAACGGTACGAATCAGAGTCACACCTTGGGTGTTACGACCCACTTGGCTCACTTCTGATACACGACTACGCACTAGCGTACCGCCATCAGTGATCACCATGAACTCATCACCGTCTTCAGTTTGTACTGCGCCGACGACGCTACCATTACGATCAGAGACCTTAATAGAGACAACGCCTTGAGTCGCACGACTCTTCGCTGGGTACTCAGACAAAATCGTACGTTTACCGTAACCATTTTCAGTAATGGTTAGGATATCGCCGTCATTTTGCGGAACAATCAGTGACACTACTTGGTCTTCGTTAAGTAACTTAATACCACGAACACCCGCAGCTGTACGACCCATACCACGAACTTGCTCTTCGTTGAATCGAACCACTTTACCGGCTTTAGAGAACAGCATGATGTCGCTGTTGCCGTCAGTAATATCAACGCCAATCAGTGAATCTTCATCACGCAAGTTAACGGCAATCAAACCATTACTACGCACGTTCGAGAACTGGTCTAGAGACGTTTTCTTAACCGTACCGTCTGCGGTTGCCATGAAGATGAACTTATCTTCACTAAACTCAGAAACAGGTAGAATTGCAGTAATACGCTCACCATCTTCAAGAGGCAGAATATTAATAATTGGTTTACCACGCGCGGTGCGGCTCGCCAATGGCAATTGGTACACTTTCAAGCGGTACGTTTTTCCACGAGTAGAGAAACACAAGATGTTGTCATGCGTGTTCGCAACCAATAGACGATCGATGTAATCTTCATCTTTCATCTTAGTCGCACTCTTACCACGGCCACCACGACGTTGTGCTTCATAGTCGCTTAGGATTTGGTACTTAACATAGCCTTCGTGAGAAAGCGTGACGACTACGTCTTCTTGAGCAATCAGCTCTTCCATGTCGATATCGTGAATAGCCGCAGTAATTTCTGTGCGACGCTCATCACCATAGCCTTCACGGATAGCTTCTAGTTCTTCTACGATCACTTCCATCAAGCGCTCAGTGCTTGCAAGGATGTGCATCAACTCTGCGATTTCATCTAACAGAGCCTTGTATTCATCAAGGATTTTTTCATGTTCTAGACCCGTCAATTTTTGTAGACGAAGATCTAGAATCGCTTGTGCTTGTTGCTCAGTTAGGTGGTATTGACCATCACGGATACCAAACTGCTCTTCTAGCCACTCTGGACGTGCGGCGTCAGTACCAGCGCGCTCAAGCATAGTGGCAACTAAACCTAAGTCCCAACCACGAGCCACTAAGCCTGCTTTTGCTCCAGCCGGTGTTGCAGCATGGCGAATCAATTCGATGATTTCATCGATGTTAGCCAGTGCCAGTGCCAAACCTTCAAGGATATGAGCACGGTCACGCGCTTTGCGCAGTTCAAAAATAGTACGGCGAGTAACCACTTCACGGCGGTGATCAACAAACGCTTTCAACATTTCTTTTAGGTTGAAGTGTTTAGGCTGGCCTTTATCAAGGGCAACCATGTTGATACCAAAGGTAGTTTGCAGCTGAGTATGAGCGTAAAGGTTATTAAGTACCACCTCACCCACTGCATCACGCTTACATTCAATCACGATACGCATGCCGTCTTTATCCGACTCATCACGTAGCGCACTGATGCCTTCTACTTTTTTGTCTTTTACTAGCTCGGCGATTTTTTCAATCAAACGAGCTTTGTTAACCTGATATGGGATCTCAGTAACAATGATGGTTTCTTTGCCTTTGCTATCCGCTTCAATATCAGCTTTAGCACGCATGTAAACCTTACCACGACCCGTGTTGTACGCATCAATGATGCCTTTACGGCCACTGATGGTTGCCGCTGTTGGGAAGTCAGGGCCTGGGATGTAATCCATCAACTGATCAATGGTGATGTCTTCATTTTTAATGAAGGCCAAACAGCCATCGATAACCTCAGTGAGGTTATGCGGTGGAATATTGGTTGCCATACCTACAGCAATACCTGATGAACCATTCACTAATAAGTTAGGTACACGTGTCGGTAATACCGCTGGAATTTGTTCAGTGCCATCATAGTTAGGCACGTAATCCACGGTCTCTTTCTCAAGGTCGGCTAGCAACTCATGAGCAATTTTCGACATACGTACTTCGGTGTAACGCATTGCCGCAGCAGAGTCACCATCGATAGAACCAAAGTTGCCTTGGCCATCAGCTAACATGTAACGCAATGCAAACGGCTGCGCCATACGAACGATAGTATCGTATACCGCACTATCACCGTGTGGGTGATATTTACCAATTACATCACCAACGACACGCGCTGATTTTTTGTAAGGTTTGTTCCAATCATTGCCCAATACATTCATCGCAAATAAAACGCGTCGGTGTACGGGTTTCAAACCATCGCGAACATCTGGCAATGCTCGACCTACGATGACGGACATTGCATAGTCAAGGTACGAGCCTCTCAGCTCGTCTTCAATATTTACCGGTGTGATCTCTTTCGCTAGATCGCTCATAGAGCCATTATCCCTCTATTGTTAGATCGTCTTTTCGATTCCTAATAAGAACAAAAAATATAACACAATTTTCGCAGTTTCTGCATTACTTTCATTATCTGTTACCCCCGATGTGATATACGTTAGCAACTAGATGCGCATTATTTACACTATTCGTAAATTATGGCTTAAAAAACAGTCAGTTCTTCGCCAAGACAACTACAGACATCTCATCACGACAAAGGCAAATGCATTCCCTGTTTAGATAGGGTTATAATAAGCAAAATTTTAAAAAGCGTAATGAATATGGAACAAGGAAAAAACGTCGATCCTGCTGAAATCAAAAAATTTGCCGATATGGCAAGTCGATGGTGGGACAAGGAAGGTGAATTTAAGCCACTTCATCAAATCAATCCACTGCGTTTGCGCTATGTGCAAGACTGCGTTGGCGGACTGTTTGGTAAAAAAGTGTTAGACGTTGGCTGCGGCGGCGGCATCTTAGCCGAGAGCATGGCACTGGAAGGCGCTAAGGTGACGGGTCTGGATATGGGACGTGAACCTTTAGAGGTGGCACGCCTGCATGCATTAGAGACGGGCGCTAAGCTAGACTACATTCGCACAACCGTAGAAGAGCATGCCGCAAACTGCGCTGAGCAATATGACGTAGTCACTTGCATGGAAATGATTGAGCACGTACCTGATCCACAATCAGTGATCTCATCGTGCGCTACATTGGTCAAGCCCGGCGGTTATGTGTTGTTCTCTACCCTAAACCGCAATTTAAAATCGTATTTGTTCGCCATTGTCGGCGCAGAGAAAGTACTTAAACTGCTACCACAAGGCACACACGACTATAATAAGTTCCTCAAACCCGCCGAACTTATCAAAATGGTCGATAACACTTCTTTGCAAGAGCAAGGCATTACAGGGCTTAGTTATAACCCCCTCTTTGATCGCTACTCTTTGGGTAAAAACGTCGACGTTAATTACATTGTGAACACCCAAAAGCTTCTATAACGGCTTATTAGGCTATCAATTGTAACCATTGCTGTTCACTTCATTATAATGCCTCGTTATTGGTAAACATTTACCAATAACGAGGCATTTTTGTTGGGCGTTAATTCAAATCTAGTGCACTGCAAATTACCGCATTAATTTGCTGTTTTATTGTCGCTTTTGTGCGTTATTTTTCTACGCAAAAGTGATCCATTTCTTTGATAAAGATCAAGTGAATTTTTTTTTGGTGTGTTCGATTTTAGCGCATTAGCGATAGCGAAAAAACGCTAAGCCAATTTCGCTTTAAACTCATCGGTAAGTAAACGCTAACCCATAAATTTTCATCCACTGTTTATCCACAGTGCTATTTATAACTCAAACTTGAAAAGTTCTCATAAGCGCACTATCTTGTAAGTCGCCAAGGGATAGACCCCTATATGTAGTGTTCCTACCTTTACAGCAAAGGTAGGTATGGATCATAAAGCCGCCAAACATTTCAGTCGATGTTAAGAAGTGTGGCTTTCACCATTGATGTTATGGATATCAAACCGAATGAATCAAAAACTTACCGTCACCAAGCGTCATGGACGCAAAGAAACGATAGATCTAGAAAAGATCCATCGAGTGATCACTTGGGCAGCAGAAGGCTTAGATAATGTCTCTGTATCTCAAGTAGAACTTAAATCTCAAATTCAGTTCTATGACGGGATAACGACTTCAGATATCCATGAAACCATGATCAAAGCGGCCGCTGACCTTATCTCTGAAGAAACGCCTGATTATCAATATCTAGCGGCTCGTTTATCGGTATTCCACCTACGTAAAAAAGCCTACGGCCAATATGAGCCACCAACGCTGTTTGACCATGTCACTAAAATGGTTGATGCGGGTAAATACGACAAGCATTTATTAGAAGATTACACTCGTGAAGAGTTAGAGGTGATGGACTCGTTCATCGACCACAGACGTGACCTTAACTTTTCTTACGCTGCTGTTAAGCAGTTAGAAGGCAAATACTTTGTACAAAACCGCGTTTCTAAAGAAATTTATGAAAGTGCGCAGTTTTTATACATTTTGGTCTCCGCATGCCTATTCTCCAAATACCCAAGAGAGACCCGTTTAGACTACATTCGTCGTTTTTATGATGCGGTATCTCTATTTAAAATATCACTACCAACGCCAATTATGGCTGGCGTGCGTACCCCTACTCGTCAATTTAGCTCTTGTGTACTAATTGAATGTGGCGACAGCTTAGATTCAATTAACGCGACAGCAAGCTCGATTGTTCGCTACGTATCACAACGTGCTGGTATTGGTATCAATGCTGGACGCATCCGCGCTCTAGGCTCAGAAATCCGTAATGGTGAAGCCTTCCATACGGGTTGTATCCCGTTTTATAAGTATTTCCAAACCGCAGTAAAATGTTGTTCACAAGGTGGCGTACGTGGCGGCGCAGCGACAGTCTTCTACCCACTATGGCACGGTGAAGTACAAAACCTGCTGGTATTAAAAAATAACCGTGGCGTTGAAGAAAACCGTGTTCGTCATATGGACTACGGCGTACAACTAAACAAACTGATGTATTCTCGCCTTATTAGCGGCGGCAATATCACTCTATTCTCGCCTTCTGATGTTCCTGGGCTATACGATGCCTTCTTTGAAGATCAAGATGAGTTTGAGCGTCTATATACCCAATACGAAAACGATCCAAGCATTAAGCAAGAACAAGTTAAAGCGGTTGAGCTATTTAGCATCTTGATGCAAGAGCGCGCTTCAACAGGCCGTATCTATATTCAAAACGTCGACCACTGTAATACGCACAGTCCGTTTGATTCTAAGGTTGCGCCTGTTCGTCAATCTAACTTATGTCTAGAGATTGCTCTGCCAACTAAACCTTTAACTAACGTTGAAGATGAAAATGGTGAAATTGCCCTTTGTACGCTATCAGCGTTTAACTTAGGCGCAATTGATAGCCTTGACGATCTTGCTGAGCTTTCTGATCTGGTGATTCGCGCACTGGATGCTCTGCTGGATTATCAAGACTACCCACTTCCTGCGGCGCGCATTTCTACCATGAACCGACGCACCTTAGGTGTTGGCGTAATTAACTACGCCTACTACTTAGCCAAAAATGGCGCTAAGTATTCTGATGGTTCAGGTAATGCCTTAACCCACAGAACCTTTGAAGCAATTCAGTACCACTTGCTAAAAGCCTCGGTTGATTTGGCTAAAGAGCAAGGCGCTTGCCCATCGTTCCATGAGACTACGTACTCAAAAGGTATTTTACCGATTGATACTTACAAGAGCTCACTGGATCAAGTGTGTGATGAACCACTGCACTACGATTGGGAAACCTTACGTCAAGAGATCAAACAACACGGTCTACGTAACTCAACCTTGACGGCACTAATGCCGTCAGAGACCTCTTCGCAAATCTCGAACGCAACCAACGGTATTGAACCACCACGCGGTTATGTATCGGTAAAAGCGTCAAAAGACGGCATCTTGAAGCAAGTTGTACCTGAATTTACCAAGTACAAAGACAACTACGAATTGCTATGGGATATTCCAAGCAACGACGGTTATCTAAATCTCGTTGGCATCATGCAAAAATTTGTCGACCAATCGATTTCAGCTAATACCAACTACGATCCAAACAATTACGACAGTGGTAAAGTACCAATGAAGTTGCTACTTCGTGATCTGTTAAATGCCTACAAAATGGGCGTAAAAACACTCTACTATCACAACACGCGTGATGGTGCGAAAGACGACCAGAAAGATGTGGTTGTTGAGCAAGATGATGACTGCGCAGGCGGCGGTTGTAAGATTTAATTTTTAAGCTGAAGGGGCGAACATTCGCCCCTATTTTGCTGTTTAACTTATGGAATAATCGAGGCTAGTATGTCCTATAGTACCTTTACTCAAAACAAAAATGATCAGCTTAAAGAACCTATGTTTTTGGGCCAACCTGTCAACGTAGCGCGTTACGACCAACAAAAATTTGAGATTTTTGAAAAGCTGATTGAAAAACAACTGAGCTTTTTCTGGCGTCCTGAAGAAGTGGACGTTTCTAGTGACCGTATCGACTACAACAAGTTACCCGACCATGAAAAACACATTTTCATCAGTAACTTAAAATACCAAACCCTACTCGATTCTATCCAAGGTCGTAGCCCGAACGTGGCATTGCTACCGCTGGTTTCACTACCAGAAGTTGAAACTTGGATTGAAACTTGGTCATTCTCTGAGACAATTCACTCGCGCTCTTATACGCATATTATCCGTAATATCGTAAACGACCCATCAACGGTTTTTGATGATATCGTTGAAAACGAACATATTTTAAAACGTGCTAAAGACATTGCGCATTACTACGATGACCTGATTGAAGCGACCAACGATTACCATCGTTACGGCGAAGGTTCACACCAAATCAATGGTGAAACCGTAGTTGTCGATCTGCACACGCTGAAAAAGAAATTATACCTTTGCCTAATGTCAGTGAACGCCCTAGAAGCGATTCGTTTCTATGTGAGCTTTGCCTGTTCATTTGCCTTTGCTGAGCGTGAACTGATGGAAGGTAACGCAAAAATCATCAAGCTGATTGCTCGTGATGAAGCGCTGCATTTATCAGGTACCCAGCACATGGTGAATTTACTGCGCAACGGTCAAGACGACTTTAGCTTCATGCAAATTGCAGAAGAGTGCAGACAAGAGTGTTTTGATCTGTTTAAAGACGCTGCAGAGCAAGAAAAAGAATGGGCTGAATACCTATTCAAAGATGGCTCTATGATTGGTCTTAACAAAGACATCCTTTGCCAATACGTTGAGTACATTACCAATATCCGCATGCAAGCGGTTGGCCTAGACATTGCTTACCCTGACGCAACCAACAACCCTATTCCATGGATCAACGCATGGTTATCATCAGACAACGTGCAAGTTGCACCGCAAGAAGCTGAAATCAGCTCTTACCTTGTGGGACAAATTGATAACGAAGTGTCAGCAGACGACTTTGAGAATTTTGAGCTTTAGTAATTAAGGATACGACAGGCTAAGTAATGCATAAGGTTACGATTAATAAAGTCACTAAATTAGTTAACTCTAGAAACACTACCCTTCTAGAAGCGATGGAAACATCGGGCTTAAAGCCAGAGTTCAACTGCCGAGATGGGCACTGCGGCGCTTGTCGCTGTAAGTTGAGTTCCGGCGAGGTCGAATATATCGGCTTTGCTATGGCGTATTTAAAAAGTGATGAAATACTACCTTGTATATGCAGAGCAAAGTCTGACGTGCAGCTAGAGGACGTCAATATCCATAATGAGATACTGTCAGCCTCATAGCACTACGCTAAATTACCAGCATTAAAAAACGCCCTTAATCACGATTAAGGGCGTTTTTTTGTTTTTGTTCTAAGAAAACCGTATTTGTTTCTAAAAGATTGGATTAGCCCGAAACTGGTACCCAAGTATACAAAGAATCGCGGCTCTCAAACTGATTGCGACTTTGACGCATCATCCAGTGATGATGACCTAAGATGTGCTCGGCATCCGATTCACATACGTTTTTAAGTCCAATTAGGTGACCATCATCATCAAACAACTTGAGTTGGTAATTAGCATTTTCAACCCTTTCATCATTGGCTTTAGTGCGATTATGAACAGAGACACCTCGCCACATAGCCAGCAGCGTAATCAGATCAATATTCTCGACTTCTCCGAGCGACACCTGATCAATACCCACTGTATACCAAACCTCAATTCTAGATTGATTATGCATAACTCTCCTCCCTGACAGTGCATATGGCCGTGCTTATAAAAAGCGAACCATCATTATAAACTTAGTTGCACCTACAAAAAGTAGTGGAATATTCTAAAGTTAAAAATTGCGATAATTTCATTAAAAATCAGCAACTTAAGCCTTAGAACAAAACGCTATATCACAATTGAATGTTCAGGTTACCAAATTTGAAACAATCAGTGCAGTGCGACGAGTATCACAGTTTTTTTATACTGGACGCGACTCTGGTCACACTGCCATAGTTAGCAAATAACTCTTGGTTGTCTAAGTTACGGCGTAGCATATCGATAGCGATAGCAGAAATCACTATACTTCTAGCCTTGTAACTGTAATCTCGTTTAAATTCAATTATTTGAGACGATATATTACGCTGATCGGCAAGAGCAATCTGTACCCCACCACTGTGCGTATCCAAAATAATAATTCCGTTACTGTTTGATCTTTCGAGGGAATATAGACCGTATCTTTGTTCAAACATTAAGTGTTCGTCTTCGCCGACAGGTTTTAGTGCTTTGTGCGCGACATTGATTGAATTAACGGTCACTTGTTGTGAAATTGCCTGCTCCGCTAACCATTGATGCAGATACCCTTGCGTCGAATGATCAAAAATATTGAGGTTGAGCTGTTGCTCTTTCAGCAGTGCCATCGTTCTATCGCGAACGTCCATATTGATAGAAATGGTATTGGCTTGTAGCTCTTGCTCTACATTGGCTAAAAACTGAGTGACTTGTTGATTGAGCTCAGAGTAAAACACCTTAACTTCAATAAAAGGCAGCGCCGAACGATAGCCTAATGTCCCCCCTTGTGGGCATTCAAGGGGCTCAATTTGACTGGCAATACCCGATTCAGATAAACCAAAGGTGTGGATGCGGTGGATCTGTTTTTGTTCAACGCTATTAAATCGAGACTGCATATCAGTAACAATCTCTTGCTTAACCATAGATTTAAATTCGTGTGGCACGCCGGGAGTGAAGTAGCAAATAGCGCCGTTGATCACACAGCTAAATCCGCAAGCGGTTCCTCTAAGGTTGTCTAGAAGCGCACTGCCAGCAGGTAACATCGCTTGTTTGATGTTGGACTCTGGCATGGGTCTTTGCCACTGCGCAAACATCTGTTTGATTCTGACCACCCACTCTTCATACAAGACTAAATCCACGCCCGCACTCAATGCGGCCGCTTCGGCTGTCATATCATCACTGGTTGGTCCTAATCCCCCATTGACAATCACTACGTCATGCTCTGTCGATAACTGAGATAAGCCGTTTGAGATCGCCTGTAACGAATCTCCCACTGTCGTTCGAGTGGTCATTTGAAAACCATTATCGAATAAATATGAAGAAAGCCAACTGGCGTTAGTATCCACAATATCACCAAACAACACTTCCTCTCCCGTGCTTAGCATGGCGATACGTGGCGTTGTTGGTTTAATGATTGCTTGTGATTGGTGGTCTTTAGTTGTGTTCATACTACTTTCTTTTCACTCAGCTTATGTCTACGTCACATCTGTACAAGTTACATGCATGTTAATTGCAAGTGTATCCATACATGACGCAATGAATCAAAATGAAACTTAATGTTAAGTTATTGTTTTATTTAACCTAAAAATAAGAGATAATTGTGAAACAGATCGAATTTATTTGCATGGAGCCATTGGGTGCAACTTAAAAAGTTTGCTACATCATTACTAAGCATATTGAGTGGTGCGGCGTTTGCTGACTATGACACCAGTCGCCATATCGAACTCTCTTATGAATCAAGTTGTAATAATGCATACCAATATTGTATGAAGGAACATACAAAATATCATTCTATGTCATTGGATAATAATGAATTAGATCTGGATACTCAGGCTAGTTCAATCCCTATGCACTATACCATATCTGATACAAGAGATTGGGATTACCTCGCAGAGCAAACCTATACCATCTTAGGTTTAAGCGTGGTGACGGTCGGTCTAATGACTTTTCTTCCTGAAAGCATTACTAAATGGGATGACGATGACAGAGATCTGGCTAAGTTAGGCGATAAATGGGTAGAGAATGTTAAGGCAGGCCCAGTTTGGGATCGCGATGAACATTTTTTAAATTACATTATGCATCCTTATTTTGGCGGCGTTTATTATACGGCGGCAAGACATGCCGGATTTAATGAGTTTGAATCTTTCGCCTACTCTTTCACTATGTCAACTTTCTTTTGGGAGTATGGCGTTGAGGCATTTGCCGAAGTGCCTTCTTGGCAGGATCTGTTCGTCACTCCCGTTTTTGGTGCGGTGGTCGGTGAATTGATGCTACAAGGTGAGCAGAGCATACTTGCCAGTGGCGGTAAAGTATTAGGCTCTGAAACTATGGGCGGAATTTCGCTGTTCTTCTTAAATCCCGTGGGGAAAATACACTATTGGATCACCGATGCATGGGGAGGTGACGCTCAAGCGCAGTTTGTCACTAATCCTTGGTTTGGTTATCAAGACGCTGCGGTATTTGCTCTTGATGCGGGCGCACCTTACGACCGACAATTTATCGGAATGCAGATGAAGCTGACCTTTTAAACTCTCTTCAAATATTATTCGCTTTATATCAAACATTAAAAATCCCGTAACCTTATGGTTTACGGGATTTTTCTATTATGATGGCAGGTAGTATTACGCTATTGCTGAAAACAAGCCCATATTACGCAGCGTCATCATCAACCGAACGAACACCTGCTGGTTTTTGCGTGCGCACCTCATCAAAATCATGGCTAAAGTGATCCACCTGTATTGCTCGATAGCGCAACTTGTCGGCTTCTAACACTTGATTCACTTCCTCTTGAGATAAAATCCCTAGCATCTTAGCCGTGCTGAGCTTCTCTTGTAGAGGCTGCTTTTTCTCAATACGCTTATCTTTGATCGCCTGAGTGATCTTTTTCTCAATCGGCGCAACAGATAACATAGCGCTAAAGGCGCGTTCCATAATCCCCACCGCGTCATCTTCTTTATCACTGACATAACACAGTTTGGTCAAACGCTCACGATGCTCGCCTTGCTCCATTAATAAACGCGCCACTTGCAACGTCAGATCATCACTTGGCGGCGCAAATCGGTTACCTAGTGGGAAAATTAATCCTTTCATCACGTATTTAGCCCAGCGCACAGGAAAGTTGTCGTACGCTTCTTGCAAAGATTTTGCCCCTTGATACAAACAGTGCTCAACCGCATATTGCAAAAATGGCAAATCTTTCTCTTGCTCGCCCTCATCGTGATAACGCTTTAATGCCGCAGAGGCAAGATACAAATAGCTGAGCAAATCGCCCAGACGCGCTGAGATTAACTCTTTTCTTTTTAGCTCTCCGCCCAACGTCAGCATGGCAAAATCTGAACTCACCGCGAGTGCGCGGCTCAAGCGAGTCATGTCTTTATAATAGGACTTAGTTTTGCCTGCTACCGGTGATGAGATAAATGCCGAAGCCGTCAGCGCAGCGCCAAATGCACCGAAACTGTTTTTGGTCGCATGCCCAATATGTCTAAACAATAAAGTATCAAACTTCGCTGCTGCGCTATCAACATCAGGGTCTGACGCCAGTTCCATCTCACTTAATACATAAGGATGGCATCGCGTTGCGCCTTGACCAAAAATCATCAAGTTACGGGTCAATATATTGGCACCCTCAACGGTGATAGCGACCGGAATACCACTATAAGGATGCGATAAATAATTCATTGGGCCTTGCTGAATAGCGCGACCAGAATGGATATCCATAGCATCATTTAAGATAGTGCGTCCCATTTCGGTCATATGATATTTGGCAATCGCCGTTACTATGCCCGGCTTTTCACCGCTATCTAACGCAGTAGTAGTCAGTGTGCGACTCGCCTCTAATAGATAAGCAAGCCCGCCAATACGACCTAAACTTTCTGCCACCCCTTCAAAGCGGCCAATCGATAAACCAAACTGCTTACGTACCAGTGAATATGCGCCGGTGGTTTTTGCCGTTAAGTGCCCAATAGAGGTGCCTAACGCTGGCAATGAAATCCCGCGACCAGCAGACAGACATTCCACCAACATGCGCCATCCCTTACCCGCGTAGTCCGCGCCACCAATTAGCCAATCCATAGGAATAAACACATTCTCGCCACGTGTTGGGCCATTCATAAATGCTAAGCCTAAAGGATCGTGACGCTCACCATTTTCAACGCCCGGATGAGAGGTTGGAATTAAGGCACATGTAATGCCCAGTTCAGTGCCTTTACTTAATAGGTTTTCAGGGTCGTTGAGTTTAAATGCTAAACCCAACACCGTCGCCACTGGAGCGAGAGTAATATAACGTTTGTTCCAACTCAGATTGATACCTAATACTTTTTTCCCTTCGTGCTCACCATAACAAACCGTGCCTGTATCAGGGATAGCGCCTGCATCAGATCCTGCTTCAGGTCCAGTAAGAGCAAAACAGGGAATGTCAGTACCATCAGCAAGACGAGGCAACCAATACTCTTTTTGCTCTTGCGTGCCGTAATGAGACAATAATTCACCAGGGCCTAACGAGTTTGGCACCATCACAGTCACCGCAGCGCTAATACTGCGTGAGGCAATTTTGGTCACCACTGTGGAGTTAGCTAAAGAAGAAAATTCACGACCACCATATTGTTTCGAGATCACTAAAGAGAAGAAACGCTCTTTTTTAAGGTATTCCCAAACTTCACTCGGTAAGTCTCGGTCTTTTTGCACTATTTGATAATCATCAATCATGTCTAATAATGTCTCGACTTGATTATCAATAAAGCTTTGCTCTTCGACAGTTAGGGTCGGTTTTGGATAAGCGTGCAACTTTTCCCAATCAGGTGCACCTGAAAACAGATCCCCTTCCCACCAAACACTGCCCGCTTCCATGGCTTCGCGTTCGGTATCAGACAGAGGCGGTAACACCTTTTTAAACATTTTAAATGCTGGATCACTTACCCATTTTCTTCTGTAAGAAGTCATATCCTTTCCCTTCTCTTAATAAGACTATGCGTGGGATAACTTGCGCTCATCCCAGCGGCCAAAAACGGCACTATCTGTTCAAACATGGCTTCAATATCGGTTTCAACATCAAACTCACTATTGGCAATGTCTAACAAGGCTTCACTGGAAGCCATGGTAAATACGCAAGCACCTAACGTGAAATGCAACCGCCAAAATAACGTTTGCTGATCTAAATTTGGATTTGCCTTACATACCGCATCACTGAACTTATCCAGTACATGCCCATAACGTGTGGTAATAAACCATCGAAGATGCCCTTGCACATCGCTATAACCGCGCCCTACTAACAACAAAAAGCGGCTAGCACCTTTATCAAACTCTTTATCGAGCTTAATTAGTGGAGATTTAAGCGTGTAAAAAACATCGTACATAGACAGATCATCACGCCCCTCTATGCTCAACAACTCATGCTCTAACTGCGGCATAAACTCTTCAAGATATCGGTTTAATACTGCTCGAATCAGGCTTTTCTTATCACCGAAATGATAATTCACTGAAGCAAGGTTGACATTGGCTTGGCTGGTGATCGCACGCAGAGAGGTATCTTTAAAGCCTTTCTGTGCAAACAAAGACTCTGCAACTTCAATAATCTTCTGTTTTGTCGCCAGTCCTGCGCCCATATCTAATCACCTGTATTAAACACTCGTTTGAATTTAACAATTAAATAACACAAGATCAACAATAAAACACCAACAGGTACGACCAGATCACTAAAGAAAATAATAGAAAGAAAAAGTGAAATAAATTTTAAGTATAAAATTCATAAAAATCAGAGGGTTAATGAGTTATTTCAATATCCACCAAATAAAAATGGTTTTTTATTGAACTCTTTATCAAACTTCCAGTCTTACTTATGTAAGCAACAAGTGAGATGAATTTACTTTGTAAACAATTTCAGTATTCATGTTGGTTACGTCCACTGTTATTTCTTTTTTAACTCCTATGTTTGTATATGCCCAGTCCTTTTGATTGGGCTTTTTTTTGCCTAAACAAAAGGGTTTATAATTCCTAGCACCCCTTTGACTATTGAGTCACCAAAAATAGATAAGCAATAAAATCAAAGACTTAAAACAAAGAAAGGAGAGCCATAGGCTCTCCTTCGTATCAGTGTAATTGTCAGTTTAGATTATTTAGCTTCTGCTTCAATCTGAGCGTTCACTACTGTTTTTTTTGGAAGTGAAGTACTTAGCAAGAAGTAACCAAGAACTGCTGCAATAGATGATCCCATCAAGATACCCAAGCGAGCGTGAGTGTTGAAATCAGCATTTGCGCCAGTAAACGCCAGTGATGCAATAAACATCGACATGGTGAAACCGATACCACACAGCACAGATACAGCGAAGATATGGCGGAAATCAATACCTGTCGGCAGTTTAGCAACGCCCGACTTCACCGCAAGCCAGCTGAAGCTGAAGATACCCAGAGGTTTACCTAACAATAGACCCAGTGCAATACCCATAGGCAGTGTTGAACCTAGCGTAGACAATGAAATACCTTCTAAAGAAACACCTGCGTTTGCAAAAGCAAAGATAGGCAGAATACAGAACGCTGACCAAGGGTGTAATCCATGCTCTAGGTGTTTCAAAGGAGAATGCTCGCCTTTTTTACCTTTCAACGGAATCGCGAAGCCAATAACCACGCCCGCTAACGTTGCATGCACACCAGATTTCAGTACCGCAAACCATAAAATAGCACCCACTAACGCATACCATTTAAGTGATGTCACTTTCTTGTGGTTGAGGTAGAACAGCAAACCCGTCATAGCAAAGCCAACCGCTAATGCCATAGTAGACAGATCGCTACTGTAGAATAGCGCGATAATAACAACCACACCTAGGTCATCAATGATCGCCAGTGCCAATAAGAACACTTTAAGGCTAACAGGAACGCGATTACCCAATAGCGCCATGATACCCAGAGCAAATGCGATATCTGTCGCAGCAGGGATTGCCCATCCAGAAAGAGCAGCAGGGTCGCCCATATTGAATAGAACATAAACTAGAGCAGGTGCAACCATGCCACCCACCGCTGCAATCGCAGGGAAGATAGCCGTTTCACGAGATTTTAGCGCACCTTCTAAAAGCTCACGCTTAACTTCCAAACCAATCAGTAGGAAGAACAACGCCATTAGACCATCGTTAACCCAGTGGCTAACAGACATGCCTAAAACATAAGACTGTAGAGCGCCTTGATAAGCTTCATTAAGAGGGCTATTCGCAACGACCATTGCTAATGCAGCAGCGATCACAAGAATCACCCCACCGGCCGACTCCATCTTAAAAAAATCTTTCAACATTTGACTCATATTATAACCTTTACACTTGTGATTAGACTCACACAACTAAGTGCGGCAAAGTCTATAGCGAACAACTGCTATATAAAATTCGATTGTTCAGACCTTAAAGCTCGGAAATTCCGAAGTAAAATCAAAATTTGCTTATTATTACACCCAAATAGACATATTGTGTGCTCAAGATGTATCAATATGTGAATTAGTACTAGTTTAGCATATGAAAAGCAGAGTTTTATCCAGCGCTAGATGGGCATGAACAATGTTACAAAGCTTGAGGCAGATCACACCCTTGCTTATTAATTAAACAAGTTAGACTTATTTAGACGGTAAAATAAAGACAGTTTATCAGGGAATTTGAGGGAAAAAAGAAGCTAGGCTGAACCGGCAACCCTTATGAGCCTTGGTTCATTTGGATTGTGTGATTCAGCCCGCAGTCAATCTGATGACCAACTGCATTTAACAATGCAATATTTAGTAACCTACTAACTGCAAATAGCCTTCAGCTTTAATGTTGCCATTGGTTTGTATTCTGCCAGACCAGGAAGGGATAGATAGATTTGCCCACTGATCATAACGATTACTATGCGCGGTCAAATGAATATTGTATTTAGGCACGTTCACTACCCACTGCAGAGGCAATATTTTACCATTACTTAATGTGGTGGTTCCCACTGAGCGTATTTCTACGTCTTCATTTGTTAATGCTACATGTTGGCCGTCAGGGGTATATAAATTACCAAAACTGTACGGCTGAACCGCATCTTGATGACGTGATTTCACCAAAGACAGTACTCGTCCATCTTGCAGCCTAAACAGCATATGACTGTAGCCACTTTGCCCTTTACCAATAATATCGGTGCCCCATACTTGGCTAAAGGACGCCTGCCCTTCAACCTTTATATTTTGATTTCCCACGGTTATCACGCCCGATGTGCGGATATAAGGTGCGGAATACCCATATAAGGCTCTCGAAGCTAAATCGTGAGTCACTTGATAACCGTTGTTTCCTAGGGGAACATAAGGGCGAATTAATACCGTGTTTAGATGCACTTTAAATTGGTCTGTCGACACCGAAATTCTGCCCGGGATCGGTTGCTCTGAGAAAGAGCGAATAGACCAGTTATCAATAGAGAGTTGATAAGGACGTTGACGTATCCCCACCAAGCCAATACCGCCTCTGGCAAATCGTTGATCAAGGAAGATCTGTTTTGGGGTCGTCACAATCGCTTGTGAAGTATAAATTTGTGGCGATTCCCAGCTCACGCCCTGTATTTCCGACATGGCAATTCGGAACAAAAACCATTGCACTAAGTAAGGATTACCCTGCTTATCTTTAACCGTAGCAATAAAGCGCCATACTTCCTGCTCATAAGTTGGATGTACGGTAAAATCTTGCGGAAATGACACCGTTTTGTTGGGTAACACAGGCTCAAAAGTCGATTGTGCTTCTTCCGCCAATTGTTGCATTTGTTCTTGATGAGCCTGCTCTTTTGCCAAATGATAACGAGTTATCAATCCTGCGATCACCACAATGACCAACAGACTGGCTAACAAAAGAATAAGGCGTTTCTTAAAAACATTTCTCATTGATTACTCTATAACGCGTCACGAAGCGACTTAATTGGCGTACGGCGTATTACTTGCAACACCGGAATCGCTCCCGCTAACATTAACGCACTTACGGTTAATGCTAATGTCCCTAGATAATCCCATGGGACGACATGCAGCTGCATACTCCAACCAAATGTGTTTTTCAAAATCAGTTCTACTACATTGCTGGCTAATACCATACCTAAAGGAATGGCAACACACGACGAAACCAGACCAAACGCAAACAGTTGCGCCCCTCCAACAAAGACCAACTCTTTGCCCGAAACGCCAAGACAACGTAGCAGGGCAACGTTATGTAAACGGGAGGCTTCACCGGCAAGCGTCGCAAAGAAGATGCCAAATACCGCAACAATAAGCGTTAAGTTACCCAGCGTATCGGTAATACCGAAAGTGCGATCGAAAATACGCAACGCTTGAGTATGGATAGTATGGTTGTTCACTACCCGATCTGCTGGCGTACGATAAATATTCACCAACTTAGACGTCAGATTAGCGGATTGTGATTTGTCATTTAGCACCACACCTAAACCAACACTGCCTTGCCCGGGCAATAGCAGTCGCCAACTGTTTTCGGATAACAATACCTGATCGTAAGGATTACCATAATCATAATACACCCCTACCACTCGCCACTGTTGCCCCACCGGAGCCGGAAGCGAGATATAATCCCCCACTCTAATATGGCGTTTTAAAGACATCGACTCACTGATCATGACACTGCGTGAATGATGCAAATGATGCCAATAGTTCGGAATGGTGACTTTCTCGGACAGCGAGCTTTTCTCGCCACTGCTTTGACCGCTACTGACTAAATTAATGTTGCCGTCTAAGGTAGCAAGCTCGGTTTCTCGGCGTTGCCACACTTCTTTTACTTCTGGTTGTTTCTCTAGCCACTTAATCATTCGCGGCGCAGAGTTAGCGGTAGGGTGTACATACACATCGGCAGCTAAACGCTGAGATAACCATTTATCGGTCGTATCTCTAAAGCTCCCCACCATGGTTTCCACCCCAACATTGGCGGTAATCGCAAGCATAAACGCCATTAAGGCAACGCCACGATAACTCATAGAGGCGGCCGCATCTGCAAAGAACCAACGCGCTTTAACCCAATGCAAATGATAGGAAAGATAGGTAAATAGCTCAAAAATAATGTAGGGCACCATCAAACCAATGCCAATCAGCATCAATGCCAAAATGGTAAAGCCGGCGTAAATACCCTCACCAAATTGCAAAATAAATACCGCAAGGAACAGACAAATTGCCGCCAACACCGCTTGCCAGAAAAACTCTTTTCCAGCAAATCGAATCAAAGAAAGTCGCGCCGTTAAGCGAATCGGCTGTGAGCGAATCAGACGCAATAGAGGCCAAGTACAAGACAGTAGTACCCCAACAAACGCCATCAATAAACTTTTGGCGCTCCAAGACCAGCGCCAATGAATCACTAAATCAATACTAGCGTTATAAATAGCGCCAATACTCATGGATACCGCAGGTAACAGCTTATTGGCCAGCATTAAGCCCAGCACGTTGCCCGAGATCCAACTGATGGTAACTAGAATAATCAACTCTAATGCTAACGCGGCCATTAACTGCCAGCCAGACACCCCAATTTGGCGCAGTACGCCCACTACGGTTTGTCTTTGTATAAAGGAGAGCGACATGGCTTGATAGAAAATAAATAAGCCAATCAAGAACGAGAGCATTCCCATCGCAGTCAGGTTTAAGTGGAACGCTTCGGTAAGAGACACTAATTCAGCGCGAGTATTTTTACGTAACGTCACGCCTTGAGGAAGCATAGTGCGAATTTGATCAAGTTTATCTTGGCTTAGATTTCCACAACCAATAAGTGAAAATCCAGTGCCTTGGCGAAGTTTGCGGGTGACCGCCATATCAACAACTAAGTTAGACCCTTTCACCAGTTGCTGCTGATCAACCACCAAAGGCCCCAATATCTGACCGTCAGAAAGCACCAGTTGTTGCCCTTCTTGCCAGCCCATGTACTTCATAAAGGTTTCGTTGATCAATACCGGATGCGGCTGTTGCATTAACCTCAGCATCGGGTTTTCAAGAATATTGCTGCGGAAGAAGACTTCTGCTGTGGCTAGGCTATCAATACCCAGCAGTTGAATATCGGCACCTTTTTTGGTTTGAGTACGATAAAGGTCAAACGGTAAACATTGGCTAAAACCTTCACGTCTTATTTGAACGTAAAAGCCTTGAGGAATGGTGTTGGAGTTGTTTTTCGACTGAATACGGTAAGGCATCGGGTTTGAAAAAAGACGCTCACCATGAGTGTACGACAGCTGTGCATGTTGATTGATCGCCAAAACGCCGACCAATACAGAGATGCCCAGAGAGAGTCCTAGCCAAACTAGGATTATCTGCAACGGGTGTCTTTTATAATGACCAAGTAGCGCTTTAGCTATGGGCCATAACATGCAGTTGCCCTCCTTGCAGACGCGCTGTTTTATCCATGAAAGAGGCTACCTTCTCACTGTGCGTAACCACCAACAAGGTACAGTTAAATTCTTTGGTTAAAGAAGAAAGCAAGCGCATCACCGCTTCTGCGTTCTTTTCATCAAGGCTACCTGTTGGTTCATCGGCCAATAAAATAGACGGTTCCATATAAAGCGCACGCGCTATGGCCGCACGTTGCTGTTGGCCTCCAGATAACTCTTCTGGGTATCGGCCAAGCAGTGGCATAAGATCAAGCGTCGCTAAAATTTGACGCCACAACTGACTGTTCTCTGGTAACCCTTTCAATTGACGGCAAAAACGAATGTTATCCGCAACGTTAAGTGTAGTGAGAAGGTTGTATTGTTGAAAGACATGCCCTATTTGATTGCGACGAAAACGGGTGCGATTATTTTCTTTAAAATTATGCATATCATAGTCGTCAAACCAAATTTCGCCAGAGTCGACTCTATCTAGGCCTGCAATCAAGTTAAGCAAAGTACTTTTGCCCGCACCTGATTCTCCCATTAGCGCAATCTGTTCACCTCGGTTAATCGTAAAATTAGCACTCTGTAAAACAGGATTAAATTCTCCACCGTCAACAAAGCCCTTGCTAACATTTACCAGTCTTAACATTTATGATTACCTTTTAACCATTTTAAAGTTATATAATTCGCTCATTTTCTATAATTTGGATTATCTTCAGTAAAATGTGATGTTCTTTTCAACAAGACCATGAAAAAGTGAGGGTTTTCTCTGATTAGTATACTCTTATCTATAGGATAGAACCAAGTAGGAATGAGAATGAAACAGAAAAAGGTATTGGTCGTTGGTGCCTCAGGGTATGTTGGATCGCAACTTGTACCTCTATTACTAGAGCAAGGGCATCAAGTTACCGCTAGTGCACGAAACTCTACATTATTAAAATCTCGTATCAATTCTCACCCCAATCTTACATTTACGCAACTCGACTTAGCAAATAAACCGCAAACACTACAAGTTGTTGATAATTTCGACACGGTTTTCTTCTTAGTGCATGGCATGAATCACGGCCATGATTTTTTAGATTATGAGCTTTCTCTGGCGCAGCATTTTGCCGCGGCGCTAACACAAAATACCATCGGCCAAGTGATCTATTTAAGTTCTTTGCAACCCCAAACAGGGTATTCCGAACATCTTAACGCTCGCAAAGAAACCGGTAATATTCTGCGCAACACGCCTGTTCCTATTGTTGAGCTATGCGCTGGGGTCATTATTGGGCCCGGCTCCGCCGCCTTTGAAATCATGCGCGACTTTGTCTACAACCTACCCATACTCATTACGCCAAAATGGGTCGATTCCAAAGCCAATCCTATCGCTTTGCAAAATCTCAATCATTATCTACTGTCATTAGTGCAAGAAGCGGCCAGCGAAAATCAATCTTATGAAGTGGGTGGCCCTGATACTTTGAGCTATCGACAACAATTTAAAGTGCTGTGTCATGCCACCAACAATCGCTATCGCTTATTAGCGACTCCCCTGCTGACTCCGTCAATGGCGTCTCGTTGGCTTGGTATGGTGACGTCTGTTCCCAGCAATGTAGGACGAGCACTGCTGGCTGGGCTCAGTCATGACTTTGTTGCCGATGCACAAGCCATACGCGTGCGCTTTCCGCAAAATTTATACTCCTATCAAGAGATGATTGATGACACCTTAAGCCGTGAAGATGAATTTGCGCGAGGAAAAGTATGGGGCTTTGATCCCGGCGCTCTAAAACGTTGGCAACCGGGATATGGTTATTATCCAAAGCAGGCCGGCGCGAGCATTAAAACCGACAAGACCGCCGAGGAGTTATGGCAAGTTGTTACGCAACTAGGAAGCCCGCAACAAGGGTATTTCTTTGCCAATATTCTATGGCGAACTCGTGAGTGGCTGGATTTGTTTTTTGGTGGCGGTCGCCCCAAACGACAAGTGCCAGAAGGCCCTAGCTTAAAATTGGGCGATTACATTGATTCTTGGAAAGTAATACGCATCAAAGATCAGCAGTTTCTGTCGCTACTGTTTGGCATGAAAGGCCCAGGATTAGGACGGCTTGAGTGTTCCATCATTGATCATGGCGATTATAGAGAGTTGGATGTACGGGCTTGGTGGCATCCTAAAGGATTTTTAGGGCTGCTTTATTGGTACGCTATGTTTCCTGCGCATCTTTTTATCTTTAAAGGTATGGTGAAAGCCATTTGCCGTAAGGCTTAACGCTTGTTAAAACAACAAATATCAGCATAGCTTGTGCAAACTATGCTGATATTTCATCCGCTTAAGACTGAGACTGATATTCAGCTAAAGTAAATCCAAGGGGGATTTCAGCCAATATCGGACCCTGATTACTTGGATAAATCAGATACTCTCCGTGATATTTCACTTTCGATTTATAGTCCGTTTGCTTGTGCAGCATCATGCCACACTGCAATGCCTTTTCGATGAACTGGCTGTGATTACCACGCACATAAAAACTCATCGGGCGCATGAGCTCTTCACCACCATCAAAACATGACTCACACTGATCCGCGCACAACACAAATGAACTTTCGCCGTCAGTGAAGACCTGACTCTTAGCTGATTCAGTTAAATCATATTCGTTGGTCACGCTCCAACCGGCCTCTTCCATCACATCCATCAATTGCTCTATTTGCTTATCCAGCACAGGCTTGACGGTTTTATCTTTACCGAAGAAGATGCCATAAAATTCAGACAAGGTTTGAAAGCGTTGATAGAGCGCGGTCTTACTGCCTTGGCTGCGGCCGAGCTTTTGCCACGCAATCAGATCTTTTGCCATTAAAGTGGCAAAACGCTTTTCTTTGATACTTTTGGTAATCCAGCGCAATAAAAAGTTAGTGTTGCTGACTGGCGTATCAGCCAATTTCCCAGATTGATGCTCTTGGTGGATGTCCAACAACGCAATATCTACAAGCTCTAGCATTTGCTCTGCGTAGCTTCTCACTGTTTCACTTCTCCATATACTTTATAAATCACGATGGATGCGACGGCGCACAGTCCCATCATAGTCAACATTGGCCAACTCTTCTCGCCCGGTAATAAAGTGACGATCAAACTGATCAACCCGCCCAGACCAAAACGTAACGTGCCTGCCATAGATGACGTGGTTCCTGCCATATTTGGGTATTTGTTTAGCAGTAATGCCATACCATTACTGCCAATTGTGGAGATGGTTCCCACATAAAACATCACACAAGGCACAATAAAGGCCAGCCCAAGGTCAGCAATCCAACAAACCACTAAGCCTAGCCCTGCAAGCAACTGAATGGTCAAACCAAACATGATCATCTTGTTAGAGCCGTACTTTTTAACCACTTTACCGTTTAAGGTCGTAAACAGCACTAAGGTCAAAATGTTCAGGCCAAATAAATAGCCGAAATCTTGCGGCGCAACGCCGTAGATATCGATATAAACAAACGAACCTGCGGTTAAAAACACAAACATTCCCGAGAACGAAAACGCGCCGCACATGATAAGCCCCATAGCTTGGCGGTTTCTTAGCAGTTGTGCGTAGTTTCGTAATGAAGTTCGCAGGCGAAACGGTTGCCGATTTTCTTTAGCTAATGTCTCAGGGATCTTAATGCTGATCGCAATTAACATAATCGCGGCGTAAATAGCCAAAATAGCAAATACCGCCCTCCAGCCCATTAATACCGAAACATGACCGCCAATTAACGGTGCCACCAAAGGTGCAACAGTCATGATTAGAGTAATAAACGACATAGTTCGCGCAAAGTCTTCAGCTTCAAACATATCGCGAACCACCGCTTGAATAACCACAGCAGCGGCCGCACCAGCAAAGCCTTGCAACAAACGCACCCACACCAAGACTTCAATCGATTGGGTAAAGGTGCAGGCAATCGCACCTAATAAAAATAGTCCTACACCACCGAGCAATACCGGTTTACGACCAATGCTATCGGCTAATGGGCCATAAAATAGCTGACCAATGGCAAAGCCCAAGGTATAGATGGTCAAGGTAATTTGCACATCACCGGGCATCACGCCAAAATCATCAGCAATGGCAGGCATGGCTGGCAAGTACATATCAATAGCAAGAGGCGTTAGTGCTGATATCGCCCCTAACACTAAGAACATGGCGAAACTTAGCTTAACCACTGACTGTTTGCTCATAGTGCTCACCCCGCTGGTTTATTAAAAATGGAGTTGATTTCCTGCTCTGTTAAGTCGCGATATTCACCCAGTTCTAAATTTTCATCCAGCGTAATGTTACCAATACGCTCACGATGCAAACCCACCACTTTATTACCTAAAGCAGCAAACATACGCTTCACTTGGTGATACTTACCTTCATGTATAGTCAACAACACTTCGTTTTCTGCTACCACTTCCATTTGCGCAGGTAGCGTTGGCTCGCGCTCATTGCGCAGTAAAATACCTTCGGCTATTTTTTGCTGGTAATCATCCTGAACAGGATCGGCAAGCCAAACACGATAGGTTTTATCACATTTGTGTTTTGGCGAAGTAATGCGGTGCGACCACTGTCCGTCATCGGTAATCAGCAGTAGGCCTGTGGTATCCACATCTAAACGTCCAGCAAAATGCAAATCTTCGTAGCGAACTTCGTCAATAAGAACAAACACTGTGTGATTAAAACCGTCTTCATGAGAGCAAACTACGCCCTCGGGTTTATTCATCATTAAATAGCGAGGGCCGCGTAACACGATGGGACGTTCTTGCCATGCCACGGTTTGGCCTTCTTTCACCTTTACCGAGCCTGACTTGATCATCGCATCATCGAGCGTCACGTCGCCACTTTTTAACAGTTTAGTCGCTTCTTTGCGGCTAATACCCAATCCATCACACAAGTATTTATCTATACGCATTTTTACCTAGGGGTCGTTATTTGAGTTGAGATTTCACTCAATGCAACATGATAAGTGTCGTCAATTCCGCTTGTTTGCGGTAAAAGAGAAAAGTTACACTGAGGAGGGATATTCCTTTTATGGGAAGTCCGTTAGTATACCTGTTTTGCACAGCTCAAACTTCAATTTTTTAGGAAATACCCTCTTTTTTATGTATCAACTTAGGCCCTACCAAGCGGATTCTGTTAAAACCGTTGTACACTATTTTCGCAAGCGCAGTGAACCTGCGGTGATTGTACTGCCTACGGGGGCGGGTAAAAGCCTTGTGATTGCAGAGCTGGCAAGGCTGGCTCGCGGCAAGGTACTGGTTATGGCTCATGTTAAAGAGCTCGTTGAGCAAAACCACGCTAAATATGAAAGCTACGGGCTAACTGGGGCCATCTTTGCCGCGGGATTAGGTCGTAAAGAGACCGAGCAACAAGTTGTCTTCGCCTCGGTTCAATCGGTCGCCAGAAATCTAGAGGCCTTTAACGAACCTTTCTCCCTTTTGGTTATTGATGAATGTCACCGAGTACCTGAAGATAAAAACAGCAGCTATCAAAAAGTCATCAGTCATTTACAATCGCTTAATCCAAACTTAAAAATATTGGGCCTTACCGCCACGCCTTATCGCTTAGGATTAGGCTGGATTTATCAATATCACACCCGCGGGCAAGTGCGCTCAGAAGAGGCGCGCTTTTTTAGAGACTGCGTGTTTGAGTTGCCTATTCGTTACTTGCTCGACCAAGAGTTTTTAACGCCCGCTAAAATTATTGATGCGCCGCTGTTTAGTTACGATTTTTCGGAAATATCCCCTACGCATATGGGTCGATATCGCGAATCGGATATGGATTTAGTCATAGAAAAATCAAAACGCGCCACCCCGCAGATACTCAATCAAATTATGACCTTAGGTAAAAAACGCAAAGGCATCATGATTTTCGCCGCGACCGTAAAACACGCACAAGAGGTGTTTTCATTATTGCCGCAAGGGGATGCGGCTATAGTGATTGGTGATACTCACACTAAAGAGCGCGATCGCATCATCGACGAATTCAAACAGCAAAAGTTTAAGTATTTGGTCAATGTTTCTGTGCTCACCACAGGCTTTGATGCGCCGCACGTCGATTTAATCGCGGTATTACGCCCAACCGAATCCATCAGTTTATATCAGCAAATCATTGGCCGAGGCTTACGTCTATCGGAAGGCAAAACCGAATGTCTGGTATTGGAATACGCGGGTAACTGTTATGACCTATATCAACCTGAAGTTGGCGCGCCCAAACCCGACCCTGACAGTGAAATCGTGACTGTGCCCTGTCCTGCTTGCGGTTTTAACAATAACTTCTGGGGTAAAACCGCGGATAACGGCTTTGTCATCGAACACTATGGCAGAAAATGCCAAGGGTATTTTGAAGATGAAGATGGCGAGCGAGAACACTGTAATTACCGCTTTCGCGCCAAGTATTGCCGAGAATGTGGCGCAGACAATGATATTGCGGCCCGAATTTGTCACGAATGTGAAGCGGTATTAGTCGACCCTGATAAAAAGTTAAAAGAAGCCTTAAGCTTAAAAGATGCACTGGTCTTTGAATGTACCGACCTGCAATTTGAGGTGGCAAAAGACAGTAAAGGTAAGAATTATCTGAAAGTGGCTTACCTTGGAGAAAGTGGTAATAAAGTCAGCACTTTTTATTACCTTAATACCCCAGCGCAAAAGAAAAGCTTTCATGCGCGTTTTGTAAAATTGCATTTGGCAGACAAGCATCATCCATTTGAAGGATTATCCCCGACCAAGGTCGTCAATCAGCAACATCGCTTTAAATTACCCAAATTTGTCATTGCTCGAAAAGACGGCCGTTTTTGGAAACTCAGAGATGTGATCTTTGACAATGAGTTTTCTCTATAACTATTAGCGACTATTCTGCTAAAATACGCACGCAGACTATTGCTCATAGACCTTTAGAGTGGTAGTATCCGCGCTCGTTTTAACGATTTCTCGTTATTAAACGAACGTCATCAATACTAGGTCGCTAAGTGATTGATGAAAATCCTTTTTATTTTACTAATTTGAGAGTAAATACTATGAAATTTGAAGCAGTAGTACGTACTGAACTAGGTAAGGGTGCGAGCCGCCGCCTACGTCACGCTGGCCAATTCCCAGCAATCGTTTACGGTGGTGAAGCAGCGCCAGTATCTATCGCGCTAGTTCATTCTGACGTAATCAACCAAATGGACAAACCAGAATTCTACGAAGAAATCACTCTTGTGATCGACGGCGCAGAAGTTAAGGTTAAGCCACAAGACGTTCAACGTCACGCGTTCAAGCCAAAAGTTGAGCACATGGACTTCATCCGCATCTAATTCCCTACCAAGGAATTAATCGGATAACATCCAGCCTTTTGCGTATACCAAGAACTCAGTCTTACCAACTGTAGATTCTTAAAAATTAGAAAGCCCGATTGCTACCAACAATCGGGCTTTCGCTATTTTGTTTACTGCATTCTATATAGATGCTTTAAACAAAGAAAAATAAAGCTTAAGTCAGAACAACGCTCTCTGCTGACTCTGCTCAGCCTCTTCTATCGCATTCGCCGCTGCGCTGTTTTTCTTCACTTTACGCAAATATCGTTGCCGACATAATCGAATCACATGCTTTTTCTGGGCGCAAGACAGCGTCTGCCAAGAAAAGCGCTCATCCCTGTTGCGCATACACCCCTGACAATACCCTTTATCGTCCGAACTGCACACGCCAATACAAGGGCTAGGGACATCAAAAAAGTCTAACTGCTCCATTTTGCCTCCCTCATTTTGCCCAATCGATGTATTAGTATTTATCAAAGCCAAACATTATTCAAACAACACCACTGAAACTTATCACCTATCGCTGACATGCTTTCTGTTATTTGTTATACACTTAAAATAACTTATTCACCCTTTTGGAGCCACTTAATGTACAAAAAAGCAGTCGCTATTTCTTCAGCGCTACTCATCTCTGCATGTTCAACAATGGGAAGCAATGAATCGGCAACATCGGATAATTCAGACGCAAAAATGACGTCAACTATGCCTGCAACCCTTCAAGTCAGCGAAAGCACCCTACAACACCATCATTGGGTACTCACTAAAATAGACGGCAAGCAATTGCGAGTCGATGAGCACTTCAGTGCGCCAACGCTAGAGATAGGTGAAAAAATGGCCGCCAACGGCACCGCGGGCTGTAATAACTTTTTTGGTCAAAGTGAACTCGATGGCAGTAATTTCCGCATTGAGCAAATTGGCGCCACGATGAAAATGTGTCCAGACAACATTATGCTTACTGAGATGTTATACCTAAAATCTCTTGCACAATGGAACAAACTGACCTTAACCGAAAAAGAAATAGAGCTAAAAAATCCAGAACATACGTTAACGTTTACGCTCAAAGATTGGGTTAATTAATTACTTTGGTGAAGAATCGCACTTGGTAGAGAGCCGCACTTAGTAGAAAGTCGCATTCATTATGTCATATTGAGTGCGACTCTCTTTCACTCTCACACCAGAGATCTCTATAGCCAAGGATAGCTATATGCACATTTGCGTTAAATGACTTATCTGTTTTACCCTGCTCTGGGTTACGGTGCTCCGGGTTAAATAGCTCTGCTTAATATTGAGACTAGCATTACAAGCTTGTGGTGTAGGGTTAAACCAAATGGCTTTAATTCCTGCAGCAATGGCTGGTTGAATGTCATTATCAAAACTATCTCCAACCATCACCACTGACTGAGGATCGACACCCAACACCTCGATAATTTTATGAAAGAACTCAGGTGTGCCCTTTCCTATTCCAAGGTTTGCTTTGCAAAAGTAGCCTGTGATATATGGCGATAGCCCGACTCGCTCAAACGCAGATTTAATATCAGCTTCAGACGAATCTGCCGCATTGGTTGCTACATAGATTGTGCTAACAGCGGATAACTTTTTCAGGGTTTGCTGTGCGCCATCAACAGCTTGAACTGTGCTCCATTCGCACATTTTCCCACTTTGATTAGCAAAATCGACCATAAGCGTATCGCCCCAATCAAATAAGTACACTGCGCTCATGTTGCCTCCATTTTACTGGTACTTCTTACCTTTATGCTTTAACCAGCCATCTGGGTGTCGATTACTAGGATCGTGATGCGTCCAATGCATTACGCCACCTTTTTTATTCCATTCATACTCGCCGTAAAAATGAACTCGATCGCCTACCCGTAAATTCGGGATTCTTGGCGCCAAATCAATATTGTGAGCAACAAGCAAAGTCTGTTTACTGTCCACTCTCAGGATGAATTTTTGATGTCGGCTGCCCACATTATCGTCGGCTAATAAGCGAATGACAGTTCCTGAACCTTGAATTTGAAGATTGCTTTGATGATCTTGATAGGCTTGTCTCAGTTTAAGGTTATTGGCGTGAGCGCCAATGGAAAATAAACATAAAACCGCGACAACTGCGGCAAAAAACTGTCTCATATACTCAATTTCCCTAATTCACGTCTCATTTTAAAATCGTAAAACTACGAATTTATCCAATCATCATATCTACAAATCCTGTTCTAACCAACTGAAGCAGAACAATTTAAAAGGCACCAAGTGAAATTCTCGGGTTCAACCATAGATAAAAATCAGTCTTTATTACACAAATAACTATTCAGCACAGAATAAACTCTATCTGTATATAGGGTCGAATCTTTACCGATACCTACAACGATTTTCGGCAGAACTTATTTGTATCCTTAAGGATACAGTGCTAGTCTATTAACCGTAGAAAAAGAGCGTGTTGCGTGCCTGAGATACTAAGGAAACTGCTAGGGTTACGCTTTGCAATGTATCTATTGGATGATGGGGCTCATAATCGACCACACATTCACGTTAGGTATGGCGAACATCAAGCTTCTATCGCTATCGATGATATAGAGCTACTTGCAGGCTATCTTCCTCCTAAAAAATTAAAAACAGCTGAGAAGTACATTCTAGAGCACCAAGCTGCATTATTGATCGCATGGAATGGCGCAATACAAGGTACATCTATTCGGAGAGTAAACTAATGCTAAAGATCATTGATGTTGATTGGGAAAACGGCTTTGAACTGGAGCTAGAGTTTAGCGATGGCTTTAAAGGCAAAGCAGATCTTACTGAAATCTTCCAATCTGCAGCATTTGCTCACGTCGAGTCTTTCACTGAATTTTCCTTGGAAGGTTCACACCTTGACTGGGGTAATGCTGAAATATCCGCAAACAAGTTACGACAGCTTGCGCAAAATAATGGTGATTACCTACCCGCAAAACAGCGAACGATTTCAGCCAACGACATGGAAGCGGTCATCAAGCAAGCCGCTTGGGATTCAATCACCCTAAATCGCCCAGACATATTACAAGCGGCTATTCGAGGTTATATCGAAGAATATGGGGTGCAAAAAGTTCAAGCCAAAACCAACCTTAAAAGCAGACCGAGTATCTATAAGGCTCTAAGCCCAAGAACCTCGCCAAAATTTGATACCTTAGTCCAATTGGCTCATGGCGCATTCGCTGTAAAAGCCGACACGGAAGCACAACGATAAACAGCAATGTTCTAATGTCAGCCAAGCATTTAGCTATCGAAAGTCAGATGCCCAATTTTTCTATTCACAGCAAACCTTGCGCAGTGCCACAAAAACCTCGACTTACCTCCAACAACACACTATTTATTAAGATCTTACTGTTACATTTGACAAAAAATGAACCTGATAGCGTTCAATTTATAAAAGGGATACTTTACAATGCCTTTTCCCTTACGTGCCCTCTCCCAATAACTAGGTTAAATAATGAATAACGATAAAAGACCTCTGTATATTCCACACGCAGGACCTGCATTATTAAGTACGCCTTTACTCAACAAAGGCAGCGCATTTACTGCGGCTGAACGCTCTTACTTTAATCTCGACGGCTTGTTGCCTGAGAATACTGAAACCATTGCTGAACAAGTCGAACGTGCTTATCAGCAATATCAGCAGTTTGATAACGATATGGATCGCCATATTTACCTGCGTAATATTCAAGATACTAACGAAACGCTCTTTTATCGCTTAGTGCAAAACCACATTACTGAGATGATGCCAATCATCTACACGCCAACGGTTGGTGCGGCTTGTGAAAAGTTCTCTAACATTTACCGTCGCGGACGTGGTCTGTTTATCTCTTACTCAAACAGAGAACGTATTGACGATCTGCTTAACAACGCTTCAACGCACAATGTAAAAGTCATTGTTGTTACTGATGGCGAACGTATCTTAGGTCTGGGAGACCAAGGTATCGGCGGTATGGGCATTCCTATTGGTAAGCTCTCTTTATACACAGCATGTGGCGGTATCAGCCCTGCTTATACCTTACCGATAGTGTTAGATGTTGGCACCAACAACCCACAACGTCTTGCTGATCCTATGTATATGGGATGGCGTCATCCTCGTATTACTGGCGCAGAATACGACGAGTTTGTTGAAGAATTTATCCAAGCAGTGCAACGTCGCTGGCCGGATGCGCTGATTCAGTTTGAAGACTTTGCGCAGAAAAACGCCATGCCACTGCTTAAACGCTACAAAAATCGCATCTGCTGTTTTAACGATGATATTCAAGGTACCGCAGCGGTAACTGTCGGCTCTTTGATGGCGGCATGTCACGCTGCCGGCAGTAAGCTTTCAGAGCAGCGCGTCACTTTTGTTGGCGCAGGATCCGCTGGTTGCGGCATTGCTGAGGCAATAGTGGCACAAATGAAGCTTGAAGGGCTTGATGAAGACAAAGCGCGAGAGCGCGTCTATATGGTCGACCGTTGGGGCCTATTGCAAGATGGTATGCACAACCTATTAGACTTCCAAAAACCTTTGGCGCAAAAAGCCTCACACTTAAGCCAATGGCAAGCTGAAGGCCCTGATTACTCACTATTGGATGTGGTTGTAAATGCTAAGCCAACTGTATTAATTGGCGTATCAGGAGCGCCAGGGGTATTCAGTCAGCAAGTGATTGAAGCGATGCATAAGCATTGCCCTCGCCCAATTGTATTCCCATTATCGAATCCAACCAGTCGCGTAGAAGCGGTGCCAAAAGATATTTTGGAATGGACACAAGGCCAAGCACTTGTCGCAACCGGTAGCCCTTTTGAACCTGTGATAGTGAATGGGCAACGCATAGAGATAGCGCAGTGTAACAACAGCTATATTTTCCCTGGGATCGGGCTTGGCGTATTGGCAGTATCAGCATCACGCATTACCGATGAAATGTTAATGGAGTCCAGCCGCGCATTATCCGAATGTTCACCACTGGCGATTACAGGCAGTGGCGCACTATTACCACCGCTTGAAGAGATCCATTCCGTATCGAAGAAAATCGCCTTTATCGTTGCAAAACAGGCCATAAAACAAGGCGTAGCGTTAGAAATTACCGATCAAGCCATTAAAGAATCCATCGACAACCATTTCTGGCAACCTGTGTATCGCCGCTACAAACGTACCGCGTTCTAGTGATAACACGCACCCGAGATAGACTTACGCAATATTGGCGCCAAACTTCCCTTTGGCGCATTGTCATGCACCTGATAAAAGTGCTAGTGCTTGTTACGGGTGCGGTTGGCTTATCCATTATTTTATTGCTCAGCTCTGTGGATTTTTGGATGAGCTATCAGGCTAAAGGCCACATTTATAAACAGGTAAAATCGACGCCAGAAAGAGACATTGCCCTTATCTTAGGCACTAGCAAATATATTGGCAGAACGCGCAACCCTTACTACACCTATCGTATAGACGCAGCCATTGAGCTTTATAAACAAAACAAAGTGCGCGGATTTCTATTAAGCGGCGATAACGCCCATCGCTCATACAATGAGCCTTGGACGATGAAGCGTGATCTGCTTGCGGCAGGTATTCCTGAACAACAAATCTTCTTAGATTACGCCGGCTTTCGCACCTTAGATTCGGTGGTACGCGCTAAACAGATCTTTAATCTGGATGATTTTATTATCGTTACCCAGACTTTCCATTGTGACCGAGCGCTGTTTATCGCGAACTATTATGACGTGGATGCGGTGTGTTTAGGGGTGCCTTCTCCAATGCCTTCCTCTTGGTTTAATGTGCGTTTTAGAGAAGTGTTTGCTCGGACTAAAGCCATGCTCGACCTATACATCATCAATACACAACCTAAATTTTTGGGCCCGCAACAGCCTATTTTAGAAATGTTGCCCACCTACGATTATGGGCCAATCATGCCTAGATTTGTGCCTAAAGATAACGATTCTGACGACAACGAGGGGAATTGACCCGTAATAATACTCACTGTCATTGGGCGCATTTTGCGGTAATGCTTTTCACAAAACTTGACCCATCCTTGAGTTTTAAAAATTAGAACCAATATACCTATAATCAGCATATTCTATTCGTCTCATTAATTACCTACAATCGAGTCGGAATTAAAAAGGATCAAATACTTATGAGCAATGTTAAACACTGCAAACTTCTTATCTTGGGCTCTGGTCCTGCAGGATACACAGCGGCAATTTATGCCGCTCGCGCCAATCTTAATCCGGTGATCGTGACAGGTATGCAGCAAGGCGGACAGTTAACCACCACCACAGAAGTAGAAAACTGGCCCGGTGATGCAAGTGATTTAACAGGCCCAGCATTGATGGAGCGCATGCAAGCGCACGCCGAAAAATTTGAAACTGAAATCATTTTCGACCACATCAATACGGTAGATCTTAGCCAAAAGCCGTATCGCCTGATTGGTGATAGCCAAGAATTTACTTGTGACGCCTTAATTATTGCAACCGGTGCTTCGGCGAAATACATCGGCCTTGAATCAGAAGAAGCCTTTAAAGGCCGCGGTGTATCAGCCTGCGCCACGTGTGATGGTTTCTTCTATCGCAATCAAGAAGTTGCGGTTGTTGGCGGTGGTAATACCGCAGTCGAAGAAGCGCTTTATTTATCTAACATTGCAGCTAAAGTACATCTTGTGCATCGCCGTGATTCATTCCGCGCGGAAAAGATTTTGATTAAGCGCCTAATGGACAAAGTGGAATCAGGCAACATTGTTCTGCACACTGATCGCACCTTAGATGAAGTGCTGGGTGACGATATGGGTGTAACAGGTGTGCGCCTTAAAGATACTAAATCAGACACAACCGAAGATATCGCAGTAATGGGCGCATTTATCGCCATTGGTCATCAGCCAAATACCGGTATTTTTAAAGGGCAACTAGAGATGAACCACGACTACATTGTGATCAACTCTGGCCTTGCAGGTAATGCTACTCAAACGAGTGTTGCCGGTGTCTTTGCCGCAGGTGATGTAATGGACAGTCACTACCGTCAAGCCATTACTTCTGCTGGTACAGGTTGTATGGCGGCACTTGATGCTGAACGCTATCTTGATGAAATTGATAGTTAAGTTAAATAATACCCTCTTGTATTGAAATCTTAGCGTCCACGTGTAACAACCGTGGACGTTTTTCGATATACTCCGCAAATCAAAATTATTCTCATTTAGTACCTAATTCATGGATAAGAAAACGCAAAGCGAGTTAAGCCGATGGCTAAAACAGCAAAGTAAACTGGCAAAGCGATGGCTAACCCTCACTGTGGTGGCCGGCGTCGCCTCGGCAATAACCTTGATTGTTCAAGCGTCATTGATTGCGCAAATTCTGCATAGTTTGATCATTAGCCATCAAAATAAATCAGAACTCATCCCCCTATTTGTTGGCCTTGGCGCAACCGTTGTGGTGCGCAGTCTATTGGCATGGGTACGAGAAATCGCTGGCTACCGTAGCGGTGAGCAAATTCGCGTTTATATCCGTGGCCTTATCATTGATAAAATGCGCCGTTTAGGCCCTGCACACATTAAAGGCAAAACTGCCGGTGCTTGGGGCACTATGCTGATTGAGCAAGTGGAAGAGATGCAAGATTTCTTCGCTAAATACCTACCGCAAATGGCGCTGGCAACACTAGTCCCGTTGATGATTTTGGTGGTGGTATTCCCACAAAACTGGCTTGCAGGCCTTATTTTCTTACTGACTGCGCCTCTTATTCCTTTTTTCATGGCTTTAGTGGGCAAACGCGCCGCTGATGCTAACCGCAAAAACTTCAAAGCCTTGCAACGCCTATCCGGGCATTTCTATGACCGACTGCAAGCAATGACCACCATTCGCTTGTTTGATAGAGCTGCAGACGAAAAAGAGCAGTTACACGCCGCATCGGAAGTCTTTCGCGAACGCACTATGAGCGTGTTAAAAATTGCCTTTTTATCGTCAGCGGTATTGGAATTTTTCACTTCAATTTCTATCGCCTTAACTGCGGTGTACTTTGGTTTTACCTTTATCGGTGAGCTGAACTTTGGTCACTACGGTACTAGCGTTACCTTATTTACCGGTCTGTTTATCTTAATTCTGGCCCCTGAGTTTTATCAGCCACTGCGCGACTTAGGCACTTTCTATCATGCCAAACAACAAGCGATTGGCGCAGCTGAAAGCATTGTTGAATTTTTGAATATCGAAGAGCCAGAGCAAAAACAGCAGAACCTGCAAGCAATTGATAAACAATCACACTGCATTATTGAAGCGCGCGATCTAGTGGTCACAAGCGCTGAAGGCAAAGTATTGGTTGGCCCGATTAGCTTTACCTTACAAAACGGTCAGAAAACGGCACTGGTTGGCCCAAGTGGCGCAGGTAAAACCTCGCTCATGAATGCCCTACTTGGCTTTTTACCTTATCAAGGTAGCTTACAGGTCAATGGCATTGAGCTTGCCGAGGCGGATTTAGATAGCTATCGCGGCTTAGTCAGCTGGGTGGGACAAAACCCATTGCTAGTACACGGCACCATTGCCGATAACCTGAATCTGGCGCAAAAACCCTTTACTGAGCAAGAACTGCAACAGAAAATCAAACAAGCGCATGCCGATGAGTTCATCGATAGATTGGGCCTTGAACACCCTATCTCGGATCGCTCAGGCGGATTGTCTGTGGGTCAAGCGCAACGTATTGCCCTTGCTCGCGCATTATTGCAAGACGGTCAATTCTGGCTTCTCGATGAACCAACCGCCAGTTTAGACGCACGCAGTGAATCATTGATTAACCAAAGCCTACAAAGCGCTTTGGTGGACAAAACGGCACTGATGGTGACTCACCAATTGAACAACTTACAAATGATGGATCAAATCTTCGTTTTAGAAAGTGGCAAGCTCACCCAGCAAGGCACTTTTGCAGAGTTACAACATCAAGGCACCTTCGAGAAAATGTTAAATCAGCAACAACAAGGATTGGGAGGCGATATCGATGCGTGAGTTACTGCCCTACCTTAAACTTTATAAAAAACATTGGTTTGGCCTATCGCTAGGTATGATCTTGGGTTTTCTAACCCTATTTGCGTCCATTGGTCTATTAACGCTATCTGGTTGGTTCTTATCGGCGGCGGCTGTGGCAGGACTGACGATTGCTCGCGAAACCTTTAACTATATGTTGCCGGGCGGCGCCGTAAGAGGCTTTGCCATGGGACGCACCGCGGGTCGTTGGGGTGAACGTGTAGTCTCGCACAACGCGACCTTTAAATTGCTTACCGATTTACGTGTGTACTTTTACCAAAAACTTACGCCATTGATCCCCGGTCGTATTGGCGTACTTCGAGATGCAGATCTGTTAAACCGCTTAATTGCAGACGTTTCAGCAATGGATCACGTTTATCTGCGCTTAGTGAGCCCAGTGATTCTGAGCATTTTGGGAATCTTCTGTTTATCAGGCTTCCTGATTTGGTTTGATCGTGACATTGGCCTAACGCTTGGCGTGATACTCATGATCTTAGTCTTGGTGTGGCCGGTATTGTTTTACAAGCTTGGTAAAGGCAACGGTCATAAACTGACGCAAAACCGCGCCGATCTGCGCATTCGCGCCCTAGATTGGATTGAAGGGCACAATGAACTGCTGTTATTTGGCGCAGAAAAACGTTACCGCGAGAAAATAGATCAAGCTCAAATGGCACTGATGAGTAATCAAGCCATCAATGCGCACATTACAGGTCTTGCCAATGCCCTGCTGTTAATGGCCAGTGGCTTTACCCTAATTTTAATCCTATGGATGTCAGCTGATGGCGTCGGCGCTGCAGGGCCAAGTCCATTAATTGCCTTAGTGGTATTTGCCACACTGGCGAGTGTTGAATTACTAATGCCTATTGCCGGTGCTTTCCAATACTTAGGGCAAACTCTTGCCTCTGCTAGACGCCTTAACGAGGTAATTGGCGCTGAGCCAGAAGTGCAATTTGCCAACTACTCTGAGCCTCGCGCTCGCTTTGATCAAGACGATGCCATTCAATTTAACAATATCTCGTTTGGTTATACCGATGAACAGCACTCTCCTTTAGCGGTCAAAGAGCTGTCTCTAAACATTGCCAAAGGCGATAAAGTGGCTATTTTAGGTAAAACTGGCAGTGGTAAATCAACGTTAATTCAATTACTTACTCGCTACTGGGATGTGAAGCAAGGGCAAATCCATGTTGCCGGACAACCGTTAACTTCACTATCAGAATCCGAGTTGCGCAGTCTTATCTCTGTAGTGAGCCAACGAGTCGATATTTTAAACGGCACCTTGCGCGATAACCTATTAATCGCAAAACCTGACGCGACTGATAAAGAATTGGCAACCACATTATCAAACGTTGGACTTGAGTACTTAATGCAAGAGCCTGGGCTTGGACAATGGTTAGGTGATGGCGGTCGTCAACTGTCTGGCGGTGAGAAACGCCGCATTGGTATTGCGCGCGGCATATTGCACAACGCCCCTATCCTATTGTTAGACGAACCCACAGAAGGCTTAGATCGTTCAACAGAGTCACAAATCATGACTTTGTTAGAGCAGCACTATCAAGATAAGACGGTGATTTTTGTGACACACCGTTTAGTCGGCCTAAGTCAAATGGATAACATTGTGATTCTTGAGCAAGGCGAAATTGTTGAACAAGGGCAATATAACGCCCTGTTGAAACAGCAAGGTCGTTTTTATCAGTTACATCAGTCCCTATAAAATAGCGACTGACACAAACTAAAGCCCTGTCTACTGATCAACAGTAAACGGGGCTTTTTGTTTTAATCACGCACTAGTAAAGCAATAGCGCATAAAGTAATAGCGCAATACTTAGAAGCCTTCTAACACTATCTTACCTCGCGCTTGTTGCGATTCTAAAAGTGCATGAGCGCGCTTTAAGTTCTGCGCATTGATAGTGCCAAAATGCTCACCGAGCGTGGTGGTGATCTGCTTGTCGTCTATCATTTTCGCCACATTGGCTAAGATATGATGCTGAGTCTGCATATCGCCGGTTTCAAACATCGAGCGGGTGTACATAAACTCCCAATGCAGTGAGATACTTTTGGCTTTTAAAGCGCGAATATCAAAGGTCATAGGATCATCAATTAAACCAAATTTGCCTTGCGGTTTAATTAGCGTCACCACCTCTGGCATGTGTTGCTCGGTATTGTTCAAACTCACCACATAATCAATGCAATCTTTCATGCCTAATTGTTCACTCATCGATGCGTTGTGATCGATAACTTGATCGGCGCCGAGTGACTGCAACCACTGCACAGATTCAGGACGTGATGCGGTGGCAATGACTTTAAGCTTGGTGAGCTTTTTAGCCAGCTGTACCATAATCGAACCTACGCCGCCCGCCGCACCGATAATCAATAAGGTTTTATTGGCACTGCTATCCACTTGTATGCGATCAAATAGCATCTCCCACGCAGTCAAACTGGTCAGGGGTAAAGCCGCCGCTTGCGCCACACTTACCGAAGTCGGCGCTTTGCTGACAATGCGCTCATCCACCAGCTGATATTCGGCATTGGTGCCAGAGCGATTTAAATCGCCGGCGTACCACACCAAGTCGCCCACTTTAAATAAAGAGACCTTCTCACCCACCTCATCCACGACGCCAACGGCGTCCCAGCCAATGACTTTATAACCTGACTTTGGCGCAACATTGGCGCGAATTTTGGTGTCTACAGGGTTCACTGATACCGCTTGTATTTTTACTAAGATATCGCGCCCAGCTACAGAAGGTTTATCTAGCTCAATGTCTTGTAAAGACTCCTCTGCATCTATAGGTAAATTTACTTGATACCCAATCGCTTTCATCGTTATTTCTCCATGTACATATATCCAACTATACAACCAGTTTAATTGACACGTTAGAATTGAAAAACTAAGCTACATTTAAATTACTTTTTACCAAAAGTTAATAATGAAATCGTTACATGATATTCGGGTTTTTTTAGAAACCGCCAAACTGGGTAGCCTTTCTGCTGCCGCGCGAAGTTTAGACCAAACTCCAGCGGCAATCAGTCGCACCATTCAAAGGCTAGAGGCTGAATTAGGCGTCCCCTTATTTATCCGCTCTACTCGCAAGCTTAGACTATCTTCGCAAGGAGAGTTATTTCTTCCACGTTGTCAGCAAGCTATGTTGATTTTCGCACAAGGCATTGATGAGCTGACTGAGACCGATAAAGAGCTATCTGGCAACATATCCCTATCCATGCCATCGGATACTGGGCGGGCGGTGATCATGCCGTTAATTGATGAGTTTCTTGCCCTGCATCCCAAAGTGACTGTGCATGCACACTTATCAGATGATTACACCGACCTGTATGAGCAAAACGTGGATGTGGCACTGCGCATTGGTGAGCCAGAAGATTCGAATATGGTGGCGATTACTTTATACAAAGAGAACTACCGCATTTTGTGCGCTTCTCCGGATTACCTTGCTAGCCATAGTCCCATTCATCATCCTGACGATCTGCAAGATCATAACTGCTTATGCTTTACTCTAAATTATAAACTGCACAATCGCTGGCATTTTATTCACAGTGATAATCAGCAGCAGTGCATTGTGAATGTGACCGGCAATCGAAAAACCAGTGATGGGCAGATGGTGCGCCAATGGGCAGTCAATGGGCATGGCGTAGCGTATAAATCGCGCTTAGATGTGCTGGATGATTTGCAAAACGGTCGATTAGTGCCACTAGCGCAGCAGTGGCGCGGAGAGCACGCCCCGTTATACATGATATTCACCGACCGCAGTCAATACAGCAGCTTAGTGAAAGAACTAAAGAGCTTTTTGCAACAAAGACTTGCTGAAATATGTGACGTATAAAAAAGGCCACAGAGCGAATGCTCTATGGCCTATTTACAGTAATTTCGCGCAAGCTTGGGGCACGGCTTAAGCGGCGTGCTTAGCCTCAAACTCATGCATAAAGGCAACTAACGCCGCTACACCTTCTTCTGGCATAGCGTTGTAAATAGAAGCACGCATGCCACCCACCGCTCGGTGTCCTTTTAATGCCACTAGACCTTTTGCTTCTGCTTGCTCTAAGAAGATAGCGTCTAGCTCAGGTTTGGCTAATTGGAACGGCACATTCATCAATGAACGGTTGTCTGGATGTACGTCATTTTTGTAAAAATCTGACTCATCAATGGCTTTATACAGCGCCTTGGCTTTATTGCGGTTGCGTTTTTCAATCTCAGCCACACCGCCGATTGATTTTAACCACTTAAACACTAAGCCAGATAAGTACCAAGCGTAAGTGGGTGGGGTGTTGTACATAGAATCTTTTTCATCCAACAACTTGTAGCTCAAGGTGCTAGGTAAAATCTCGCTGGCCAGATCCAATAGATCGTCACGTACGATAACCAAAGTAATGCCCGCAGGGCCAATATTCTTTTGCGCGCCAGCGTAAATAACGCCAAATTTGCTCACATCGATCTTGCGAGACAAGATGGTAGAAGACATATCCGCTACAATCGGTTTGTCAGTAACAGGCAAATCATTGATTTCTATACCATCAATGGTTTCATTTGGACAGTAATGCACAAATGCAGCATCCGCATCTACCGACCAAGAGGCTGCTGGAGTAATCGCAACTTTGCCATCAATTTCGGTTTTTGCATCAATCACTTGAACGTCACAGTATTTGTTCGCTTCTGCAATCGCACTGTGTGCCCAATATCCGCCATCAACATAACAAGCTTTAGTGGATGTCCCGAGTAAGTTCATTGGTATAGCTGAAAACTGCGCGCGCGCCCCACCCTGACAAAACAATATTTTATAATTGCTCGGTACTTGAAGCAGTTCACGTAAATTACTTTCAGCGGTATTGGCGACTTCAATAAACTCTTTACTGCGGTGACTGATTTCCATCACTGAGCGACCCATACCGTTCCAGTTTACAAGCTCTTGCTGAGCTAATTCCATCACAGCTTTTGGTAGGCCTGCAGGTCCGGCACTAAAATTATAAATGGCATCCATTTTGTTTACATACTCCAAGTGATTCAATCAATGTATCCTTTGACTATACCCCAGCTTAAAACAAGAATTAAGTCTCATCTTGATATAAAAAAGCCATAGCGAGAATAAAATGCCTCGCTATGGCTTAATATTTCATGCCAAGCGCAGTAATTACCACGATTGGCACCATTATCTTATTGGTTTTATTGAACTTGATGCATCAGCATCGGAGCCAATAACGACACCACAGGAACCTCTTTGCCATTGGCAAATTTAATGTTTCCGTCGTCAAGTTGTAGTGACAAGCTATAGCCATCATCGGTTTGCGTCGCCACTTCCATGATCAACAGTTCATCTAGATTTTGCTGAATGAACGGATAAGCCATCACCAAATCGCTCGATACAAACGCATTCAAGTTACCGTTGAATAGGTTCAGCAATTGCAGCATGTCTTTTGATGAGTCTGCACTGCCTGCTGGCAAATCCAGTTTCCAGTCCGTTGCAAAATGCCCTTCATCAATATCCACATTGAACTTGCTCAGCGACAAAGTGAACCCTTTTGCCAGCAATGCATCCACTTTAGGTAATACTTTTTCCGTATCAGCGTGCGTCCATTGTGGGGTGCTTTGGTACATTTGCGTGATGTCTAAGAAAGAAGAACGATCAAAACCCGTTGCGCTAAAGTTCAGGTTTAGGTTCGCCGCTTCACCGTCGTGATTTTTAAAATCTTTCACTGCAAGCTGATATTCGCCCTGCAAAGTATCGGCTGTTTCGTCTTCGCTGGTTTGGAATTGGTAGTCAAAGCCGTTCACTTCTAAAAGGTTAACGCCTTCGTTGTCATCAATCACAAAGCTATCAATCGACACAGTTTGTTCGCCAAGCCATAATTCTTGCTCAACTTTACCATCGCCTTTGCTGGCTAAACCGCTAAGGCGCACCATACTGCCCGATTGGTAATCTAGCTCAACCGATGGCATATCCAATTGGTAATTGATTTGTCCAAGTACAGACACAGAACCATTTAATGATAACGATTCTAAGAGCACTTTCATTGGCGTGGCACCATCAAATTCAAACTGCTGATCTTTTATATCAGTAGAAAACTCGGTATTGCCGTTAAGCTGAGTTTTGGTATTTAACACCAATGCTGGATTTTGCGCGTAAGAGGTTTCGCCAGCAATGCTAAATAAGCCGTGATGAATCACATGCACAAATTCATACTGTGTAGGCCAGCGGTAAGCTTGCAATTGGGCTAAGGCTTGCGGATCAGTGACAGTGACTAAGGTTTTCGCTTCAGAGGTAAAGTAGCCTCTGTGGTATTCTTCAAGCTCAACCTTCACATCTGAATTGGTAAAATTCTTCACACCATCGGTAAGAATCGTTTGTCCAATTTGTCCAACTGCAAGTGGCCAAATCCCGATAATAGCAATTGCACCGCCGGCAGCGGCCATAAGTTTTAATTGTTTCATTTTTTATAATATCTATTTCTGACGTTTAAATATGTTTATACAGAACTAATTGAGATAAATCAGCATTTACTGTGTTTTTTATTGTTTACTAACCGTAACATTAACTGGCTCTCATTCAGCTGAAAATATCTCTGCTAAAGTGCAATAAAAAACTGGGTTGATTATGGCTCAATATTGCGTTCTTTGTATCGAAGACTGTCCTTACTCACTGTCGTTGTTACAACTTGCCTTCAAACCTTTTGAGCGCAAGTTTACACTGCTGTTTGCAAAAGATGTACTACAAGCGCAGCAGCATATTGAATATATCAAACAAAACAAGGCTGAAATTGCCCTAGTGATGGCATCGCAAAGCCTGTATCACGACAGTTCTCAGTTGTTGCCTGAGATTGGACGCAACTACCCCAACTGCCGAAAAATCCTCGCCTGTGACCCAAATCAATTGCAAAGCCTAGTGGTGGCGATCAATGAAGGGCGTTTAGACCACTGTTTTACCTACCCTTTACAGGCCGACAATACCCATACCGTCATTAAGAAAGAACTAACAGAATTTATTATTTCTCAGGCCAAGATAGATTGGCTCCCTTACGGTTCGGTATTAGACAGCCAAAAAATCATGCGCGCACACATAGAAAAACGCATCCATGCCTATCGCAGTGATTTTATTCGTGACTATCACTCCATCAGTGATGATGAGTTATCAGAAAAAGTGTGTGCCGAACTAGACCGCTTTTTCACCAAACACAATAAAGACAATACCATACGCTATTACTCACCCTCACATTTGCTCACCAAAGAAGGCTCATCTAATCAGTATTTGTGGTTTATTCTGGATGGGAAAGTCGCGCTATATAAACAAGATGAACACGGTAAACGCCGAGAAGTTGCCCTGCACGGCAAAGGTGGCATCATTGGCGGCATGTCTTTTGTCAGTGGCGAGCAGTCCTTTTCTACCGCTTTAACCTTAAGCCCCACTAAGGTCATCAAGCTCAGCAAAAATACCTTTACTAAGGTCATGCACTCCAACAGCAGTTTGTTGCCGCTTTTTACCAACTTGCTATTGCGCCACTTTAACCGTCGATTGCAAGGCAGTATCCATACTAAATTACAACTTGAGCACACTTTTGAATCGCTCAAGGCGGCGCAATCACAACTGGTCGAAAACGAAAAAATGGTGGTGCTAGGGCAACTGGTTGCCGGCGTAGCGCATGAGCTCAACAACCCTATCTCAGCCATATTACGCAGCTCAGATACCTTAATTCACGAAATTACCCGTGATACCGAATACTTCAACCCTATCAGTAAACGCCTCAGCAAAGGCGTACTAGAGAGAGCCTTAGTTTCAAACCCTCTGCCTACAGCGCTATTAAGGCAAAAATCTAATGCCATCACCCATCTTGTAGAAAGCAAACAACAAGCCAAGATGGTGATAATGATGGGATTAGAATCAGAAATAGAACAGCTGAGCCAAGACCCGCAAATGGGCATTATTTTGAGCGAACTTGAGCATTATTACACCGCAGGCACCACTCTTCGCTCTATAAACGTTTGCTCAAGTCGCATTGCCGATATGGTGAAAAGCCTAAAGAGCTACGCTCGCTCTGATGAAGAGTCGATTAAAAAAGTGGATATTCATGAAGGCATTGAAGACACCTTAGTTATTTTTGAAAACCGTCTGAAAAACGTCGATGTAGAGCGTAATTACCATAGTATCGGGCCGACTCTGTGCCAACCTAATGCGCTGCAACAAGTGTGGACCAATCTGGTTTCCAACGCGTTAGATGCCATGAATAGCGATGGCAAACTCATTATTCACAGCAGACTTATCGACGATGTCATAGAAGTGATTGTTGAAGATAACGGACAAGGCATTGATCCGTTACAATTGGAGCACATATTTGAGCTCAATTTCACCACCAAAAAACAAGGCGACTTTGGACTTGGCATTGGATTATCGGTATGTAACCAAATTATCCACCAGCACCAAGGAAGCATCAGCGTTAAATCTGAAATCGGTAAAGGCACGCAAATGATTGTGCGTCTGCCCTTCAAGCCATAAATCGTCAATAAAGGAGGCAATGGATGAACAAATTATTAATTTTATGCGTCGATGATGAAAGAGATGTTCTCGATAGCGTTGTGCGTGATTTACAACAATTCGGGGAATTTTGCGATATTGAAGCGGCAGAGTCAGTGGCAGAAGCGCGAGAAGTAATTGCGGAATATCAAGCGGAAAACACTCCGTTAGCCATGATTTTATGTGACCATATTATGCCTAAAGAAACTGGGGTGAATTTCTTAATTGAACTGCACAACAACCCCAAAACGCTCAGCAGTAAAAAGATCCTATTAACCGGTCAAGCCGATCTCAACGACACAGTTAACGCGATTAATCATCACTGCCTTGATTTTTATATAGCCAAGCCTTGGCACAAAGATGAGTTAATCAAAACCGTCACCGCGCACCTAACTCGTTATGTGCTAGACACTCAGCCCGATCCTATGCCGTGGGCAAAATACCTAGATACGGCGAAAATATTGCAGGCAATGTCAGAAAAACGCATCCAATTTGGCGAATAAATGTGCGAAACCCGATAATTTGCAAATTTTAACAGAAAATTAGCCTATATAAGCCTCTGTTTTAGTGGAGGTAATAGCTACGTTCTATTAATATATTTGAACGACATAAGGCGCATCATTTCATACCAATCACACTAAGTAAGTGATCAGAGCTAGCGCAGGAAAAATGCTCGAGAACAAGGCAGAATTTTTTGATAAGTAGTTATTCTACAATCAAAAATTCTAACGCCGTTATCGAGTATTTTAACAAGCTAGAATGATCAGTTATTTAGTACGATTGGTATCACATGCATGATGATGGGGTCATCCCCATAAGCCAAGGACACACAATTACACCAAATAGGTTATCAAGAATGATGCGTAAACTAGCCTGTGCTGCACTCGCTGTAGCAGCTACTTTTTCTGGCACAGCCTTTGCTGAAAGCCCAGCAGTAATGAGCAACTTCAACTATGACTATATCGATGCCCGTATCGGTATGGCTCCGTTGACCTTTGGCGCTGGTTTCAGTAAGTCAATTCACCCAAACGCACACTTCGTGACCACCATAGATTCTGAATTCGAAGATGACTACAACCTTCGTGCAGGTTTAGGTTTCCACGCTCCTGCGACTAACTGGGCAGACATTACCGGTGAAATGCTACTGCGCGTTGTCGATAACCATAAGTACAACAACGAAGTAGGCATGGAAGTGAACCTTGGCTGGCGTCAATGGTTAGGTCCACAATTTGAAGTAGGCGGCCACGTTGGCTACGTGACTATCGACAGCGATGACGATTGGATGGGTGGCGTTTATGGTCGATTCCACGCCACTGAACTCTTCTCTCTAGGCTTAGAAGGCAAAATCAATGACTTCTATGGCGATCAGTTAATGCTGACCACACGCTTTGTGTTCTAATCATTAAGCGAATGATTCGATATAAAAATGGCTACCTATTAGGTAGCCATTTTTTGTTTGATCCTGATAAATTTTAACGGTTAAAACTCATGGGATTTAAACTGATTGGTTAAAGGATCGTACTGATAACCCACGCCTGCAAGTTTATCGGCTAAACCACTGGCATCAATTTCATACACACTTGCTAGCTCTTCGATACTGTCACACTCAAGACGAAGTTTTTCATTGACGATACCCAACAAGATGTTGCTATCCCAACGTTTAATATTACTTAAATCCATCGTTCCACCTCTGCGCTGCCCAAAATCCTTACTATAAGATTAGTTGTTCAGCGCTGATTTGACAGTGATCGCAGGCAAAATTTTAATAAAATAGCGGTAACAGAAAGTAACTTCCCAACATGCAACATAGCCATGCCGTACCTACTTGCAGTATATGAGCCGTTGATGAACGAAACAGATGCCAGCACCAGGCAAATACCGCCAAAATTAACGCCGAAAATGCACAGATAATCGCATTTAGCACCCATTTTGTATCGCTAGGCCACACCCAATAGGCCTGAATCAATACCGACACTACCACTAGCATTAAAGAAATCACGCCGGCAACGGGCAACAGCGTATGAAAAGCTTGCAAACGTGTTTTGGCTCTGATCATCAGCACATGCGCCAGCACCGCGCCTAAAAAAACAAGCTCTGAAATGGCTAAGCTTAATGAGCCGGCTAGAAATAGACTTTGATTGTTAACAATAGAGGCTAACCAAAGCATTAACGATGACAACAGTGCCAGCCACAACAAAAATATCGGCCCACTGTCTCGCGTTTTACCGGTTTTGCTTTGTACAGAGAAGTACACCAATAACGCCGCGGGAATAACAAATACCGGCATTGCGCCGCCACTGACGAAAAACAGACAGGCGATAATCGGAATTTGGCGATGCAAACGCCCTCTTTGCCCAGGGCAAATTTCACCTTTAAGTAGCGCGATAATCAATACAGCCAATGCGCCTATGGTCATGGGCAGTAGAATATGAGTCGATAATTGAGCGTAAATGTGCATAAAACCGTTGTTCAGAATGTTGTAAAGGCAGTAGTGTAACTATCATCACCTCGATTACAATCCTGTTCCCACATTAAAGTAAAAAGCGCTATCCTCTTCACTAAATGCGATGTCTATTCCGCTGTGAATGCCGTATCTGCGAGCAATGAGATAACGAAAACCCGTGCCATACGCCCAATGCATGTCATCAAACATACTGCTGGCCCCTTCATTAGACGACCCAATACCGCTATTGCCACCTACTCCGCCGAACAAAGAGACACTCCAACGAGGGGTAAACTGCCACATTAATTGGCTTTGATAAGAGCTGGTATGGTTTCCTTGATATCGATTAGCGGCAATGCCGCGCAAATTAATATCTGGGTACGCCAAAGGAGGCAGGCGCGATTCATTGGTGGTTAATGCGTTGTATTCCGCGGCAAAGGCGAGCGTCCATTGCGCCGCAATAGGCAGATACACTCGGCTAGCGGCTAAAAACGTCTCATAGTTATTGTCACTGCCAAACCCTTCTCGAAACCACAAATACTCGGCATTAAAATCCCAACCACTGGTCGGATAAAACAGACTGTTTTTCGCGTCATATTCAAGATTAAACCCTAGCCCAGAGCTCTTAGTTTTGCCTAAGCTGTACGAATTGCCATTACCAATACCGCTATTTAGCGTCACCTCACTGTCGGCATAAAACTGCTGAACACCAACAAACAGCGAAGTATCTGGCAGGCGAAATTGCAGTTTTTGTATGCCGCCAAAACCTTCGGTTTCTAACTCCACCCCTTTGTCTTTTAATGCATCAGACGAAAATGGGTAAAACTGCATAATAGCGGAGCCAAATCCTATCCCGCCTAAATAGCGAATCGAATCTTCTTTCCACACTCGGCGATGCCCCAATAAAGCAAACCATGTGCCGTTTTCTGTCATGGCGCCACCTGCCACCGTTACCGCAGGAGGAATAAGCCGCGCTCCGCCATCGACAGATTGCAATGCTACTTTGCGCCTTTGCTCTTTTTGCGCTTCCGTTTCGTGTAAAAACATCCCCACCATGCCAAATCCATAGCCCACCGCAGGTTCGGTGATGATGACTGGAATAGGCAAAAATCCGTAAGCGTTTTCCGCTAGGTACTCTCCCATATCGAACTGACCATCCAATGGATCAGTAAAGCTGGTTGCGTAAGAAAAATTGGCACCCAAACTGGCTAATCCAAGCCCTAACGTACATCGACACAAGGTTCTCATCATATTCAATAAATCTTATATATATGAAATTAAAGGAGTATTGCTTCAGTATATATATAATTAGGCCATGCGCTAGCTAACATTTACACGAATAGATATAATGCACAGCTTGCTGACAGAGGCTAACAATGCACAACTCTATACCCCCTATCTACGAACATAAAAAATATTGGGCTGAGTGCTACGGAATTGCACCCTTTTTACCCACCACCCGCAAAGAAATGGACGCGTTAGGTTGGGATAGTTGCGACATCATCATCATTACCGGTGACGCCTATGTGGATCACCCTAGCTTTGGGATGGCGATTATTGGTCGTCTTTTAGAAGCGCAAGGCTTTCGGGTCGGCATCATTGCCCAGCCACGTTGGAGCAACAAAGACGATTTCATGACATTGGGTGAACCCAACCTGTTTTTCGGCATCACCGCCGGTAACATGGACTCAATGATCAACCGTTACACCTCAGACAGAAAACTGCGTCACGACGATGCGTACACGCCCAATAATGAAGGGGGTAAACGACCTGATCGCGCAACTTTAGTCTATTCTCAGCGTTGTCGTGAAGCCTACAAGCACATCCCGATTGTGTTAGGTGGCATAGAAGCCAGCCTGCGCCGCATTGCCCACTACGATTACTGGTCTGATAAAGTGCGTCGCTCCGTATTGTTGGATGCCAAAGCGGACTTACTGCTGTTTGGTAACGCTGAGCGCGCTTTAATTGAAGTGGCGCATCGTCTTGCCGACGGTGAAGATATCAGTGAACTGACCAATATCCGCGGTACAGCCGTGAACCTTGCTGAGCCACCTGCGGGCTACAGCATTATCGATTCCTCACGTATTGAGAAACCGGGTAAAGCCTTTGTGCCAACCAACCCTTATGAGGTGGAAAGCAACTGTAGCGACAAAACGGAAGATGCCAGCGAGAGCAAACCAGAACCAGTAATAATACGTCCTACTCGTCATGACGCTGAAACCACAGCGGTACGCCTGCCCGCATTTGAAAAACTGCACAATGACCGCATTTTGTACGCGCACGCCAGTCGCATCATGCACTTAGAAACCAACCCTCATTCAGGACGTGCGCTTATTCAGCGTCATGGCAATCGTGAATTGTGGGTAAACCGCCCTCCATTTCCTCTTTCTACCGAAGAGATGGATTATGTGTTTGGTTTGTATTTTGCTCGTGTCCCGCACCCTATGTACGGCAAAGCCAAAATTCCCGCTTATGACATGATCAAAACCTCGGTTAATATTATGCGCGGCTGTTTTGGCGGCTGTTCATTCTGCTCGATTACCGAGCACGAAGGACGCATCATTCAAAACCGCTCTCAAGAATCCATAATTAGCGAATTAGAAGACATTCGCGACAAAGTACCCGGTTTTACCGGCACAATTTCCGATCTTGGCGGTCCAACTGCGAACATGTACCGCTTAGGCTGTAGCATCCCTAAAGCGGAAGCTTCCTGTCGTCGCCCATCGTGTGTCTTCCCAGGTATTTGTAATAAACTCAATACCGATCATAAACACACCATCGACTTATATCGCGCTGCGCGCAATGTGGACGGCGTGAAAAAAGTCATGATAGCCTCAGGCGTGCGTTACGATCTCGCCATTGAATCACCAGAATACGTTCGAGAGCTGGTCACTCACCACGTTGGTGGCTATCTAAAAATTGCCCCAGAGCACACCGAAACAGGGCCTTTAGACAAAATGATGAAACCGGGCATGGGCACCTATGACCGTTTCAAAGAGATGTTCGAAAAATACAGCAAAGAAGCAGGTAAAAAACAATATTTGATCCCCTACTTCATCTCTGCCCATCCCGGCACCGAAGATGAAGATATGGTCAACCTCGCGCTGTGGCTAAAAGCCAACAACTACGAGTGCGATCAGGTACAAAACTTTTACCCATCGCCTATGTGTAATGCCACCGCTATGTATTACTCAGAGACTAACCCTCTCAAACGCGTTAAATACAAAAAACGTGAAGATGTTCCTGTAGCCAAAGGCGAGCGTCAGCGTCGCTTACACAAAGCTCTGCTTCGTTATCACGATCCAGCCAACTGGCCATTGATTCGTGAAGCCTTGATCAACTTAGGCAAAAAACACTTAATTGGCGATAAGCCGAACTGTCTTGTGCCAGAGGAAGACCTGAGCATACAAACGCCTGCACAGCGTCGTAAGTCAGGCCGTCACGGTGCGCACCGCTTTGCCACCAAGCATACAGATAACCAACCGGATATCCGTAAGCCAAATTCCAATGGCAAGCCAAAACAGGGACAACAAAAGTCTCGCAATGGCAACAACCCACAAGCAACGGCTGGTAAAGGGCGTAAACCCCAAGGGCATCATTCACAAGGCAATGATTCGCAAAGAAATGGATCACAAGGGAATGGCTCGCAAGGAAACAGCCAGCAAGGTAATAAAACCCACAGGCGCGATGGTCAAAGAGGTTCAGGACAAAACAATTCTGGGAAAAATGGCTCTGGACAAAATAATGGCGGTCAGCAAACTAGGCCACATGCAGGCAAACCTAAAGCAGGTAAAAAGCCAACACGTCACCGCTAGTCTCGACTAAGCATACGATTAAGGCCGCTATATATTCCTATATAGCGGCCTTTTTATTACCTGTATACCCGTCTAATACCCAGCACTAGTTAGGTTCAAATCGATGCAAAAACGCAGGTAGAATTAATAAGCTAAAACACAGTATAGCGCTCAATGCGATGCTCAAAATAACCCCTATCGAATACATCCCCTGATGATCAGATAAGGTCAATGCGCCAAAGGTAGCAAGGGTGGTAAGGCAACTGATTAAAGTCGCTTTGGGAGTGGACGCGGCAAAGAATCGAGTGATGGTTTGCTCATGCCTAAAACGCTTCACAATATGAATACCATTATCTACGCCCAAACCAAAAATAAGCGGTATCACAATGATATTGGCCATGTTTAACGATTGTCCAAACCAATGCGCAATGGCCAGCGTGGTGCTGGTAGTTAACAGTAGCGGAATGAAAATAAAGATAATATCGCGCTTATGATCGACGGTTAAAAAGAGAATAAACGTAATACTGACAATAGAAATGCCTATCGCAATATAAAACGCTTTCACCACGATATCACCCACTTTCTGCTCGGCGACAGCGCGACCGGTTGCTAGCGGCGCAACCTGCTGCACCGCTGTGACAAAGGCATTCACCGCGCTCACATCACGCATATCTCCAGAAGGGAGCACCGACACCAACCACTGACCGTCTGCCGAAATATATTTAGTGCGAATATCCTCAGGTAACATCGCCACCGTAGGCTCAGTGATCTGACCGCCTTTAGTCAGTAAGGTGGATAAAGGTTGTAGCTCAGAAGTTAAGTGGCGCTGTAAGGTGCTGATACTGCTATTGGTCATATCGCCATGCTTGATATTCACGCCATTGCTTTGCAGTAAATCGGCATGCTTATCTAAAAACTGCTTTAAACTCATTGCCTTAACATGTACATGCGATGCTCTGCTATCAGACGAGCTTGCGATTTTTTGCAGCTGCGCCACTCGACTTGAAAAATCATTAGGTAGGTACGATAGCGCACTGACCGTAGTCGCTACTTCGGTTTTTTTCGCTAACTGCTGCTGCCACTGGCGAGCTTGCTGTTTGTCTTTTGCTACTGCTAAAAGTTGATAGTTGGAGCTTAATTTATGGTCTTGTAACCATTGTAAGGTTTCCACCGATTCAGAGTTTTTGTTCTTTAACACTAATGTTGAAAAATCAAACTTAAACTGCATTGCGCCAAAAATAGTGACACAAGCACCAATAAACGTGAGCTTAATGATGCGTTTATGATAGGTGATGATCCACTCACCCAACTTCATAAATGCTTTAGAGCGTTTGGCATGACTGCGTTTGACTTCTGGATAACCAAAAAACTGCAAAAACAAAGGGATCACTAAAAATGTTGCCAGCAAACCTAAAATCATGCCTGCGGCGGAAATAATGCCTAGCTCACCTAAGCCGGTATAAGCTGTGGGATAGAAACTTAAAAAACCAATTGCCGAAGATAGCGCACACAAACCTAATGGAGAGATGCTGTGTTGTATAGACAGCAATAAACTCTGATCGTTGTCATGCCCTTTCAGACGCTGCTCATAAATGTGCAAACTCAAATGCACCGCAAAATCGACCCCTAAGCCGATAAAAATCACCATAAACACAATGGAGATGGTATTAAATGCCCCTACCAGCAATAAGCCTGCGGCAAATGTCCAAATTAAGCCCACGACGACTGCAAGATAACTCGCCACAATAATTCTGAATGAACGGATCCCGACCGCCAAAATGAGGATCAGCGCAATCAAAGAGACAATGCCTGCTAATTTGACGCTATTATTGGCATCTTGCACTTCATCAAAATCTAACGCCGTTTGTCCGGTGACTCGCACCATGACATCGGCTGACATTCCCACACTGGAAATAACATTACGCACCGCGCTCATGGTCAATTTGTTTGCATCAGCCTGCGCGACATCAGATAAAGCATTGAGAGTAATAACATAGCCATTTTTCGGCGCAATATTGGCAAATAGCAACCCACGCCAATCAACGTCTTTATCATTAGCCGCTTGAGTTAAGGGTTGCAACAGTATTGAAATTTCTGATGTGGATTTAGGCTGACTAAGCGCGCTATCCAATGCCCCTAAATAATGGGAAAGCTGCTGGGTTTCCATTAATACCGTCGCATTTGGCATCAATAGAGATACTTTGTTTTGAAAGGCGGAAAACTCAGCTTTGCTTAAAAAACCAACCGCATAGTGATCAAACCAAGGCAAAGTAGAAGGAGCCAACACATCAGTAAACTGCTTATCGTTTCTAAATGCATTCACTAATTGCTTGGTGGCTGTTTTGGCTTGCTGATCGTCTTTGGATGACACCACAACGATAATATTGCCAGTATCGGGAAACTGGGCTTCTACAGCATCAAGGTTGTCACGCCACGGCCCATGTTGTTCGACTAGTTCACTAAGATCGGCATTGATCGAAAAGTGTTTAACGCCATAAAAAGCAGCCGCCATAGTGACGGAAACAAGCAGTAATAACAGCAACTTTGGAAAGCGAATTATTATATTAGTGAAACGTTGCACTGTTGTTGCCTCTAACGAACAAGGGTCAAAAAAATTGGCTAAAAAAACTAAAGCCGTAATATACCTTGCGAGAAAATTTATACGTCATTAAATCTGCGAAAGTCACAAAAACGTCACTTTCGAGCGACACAATATCATTTTAAGTCAAAGATAGTCAGTCCTTGAAAAGTCTTAAACGTTATCAATATGAACGCTATGCGGTATTGTGCCGACTGGCATATCCGCGCATTTTTAAGCAAACCGCATTTGGCTTTGATCCTAATGGTCAAAGAATCATACGGAATGCTGAACAAAAAATCATTGCTCGGGTGCTATGGAATAAAAAACGTCAAGAAGTCGTTTTAGTGATCAAAGGCTCCCACAGCGTGAAAGACTGGCTACTCAATCTCGCCTTTTGGCATCGAAGTTGCCAACGCTTTGGTTTGAATTATTCTATTCATGCTGGCTTTCACTATCTATTATCTCAAGAAAGTCCGCCGTCACATAGAGATGATCGTTTAGGTTTGTCAGTATTTGAGAGAGTGCTCGATATTGTGGGACCTTTATTAGACAAAGGCATGCGTCTTGTGATCACAGGCCACTCTTCAGGAGGCGCAATTGGTTGTGTCATTGGCGATTACATAGAGCAGCGCTACCCAAAAGCCATCAAACGTATCGTCACCTTTGGTCAACCTGCCGCAGGATGTTGGCGCTTTAAAAAACGCTATAGACTGCCGCATAAAACCTATCGAGTCTGTTGCGATCTCGATATTGTCACTTTCATGCCACTCATCCCTTTCGCATATTGGCATGTCGGAAAACTGCTCTGGCTATACAACGGTCGCATCTACGAAAACACCCCCACCATAATGCGCCTAGGCCGCTCCCTAATCAGCTGGGTAATCCGCCCCTTCTCCTACCACCTAATGAGCAAATACATCCGCAACAAAGACTTCTTCGATGAACATTAATTGCGGGGTCAGGTCTTGAAATTTGCACGCTTGCCGTTTTTGACTCTCACTACAGCTTTGCACGCAACTTGCGTTCAAGGTTTAAGATTCAAGCTCTAGGTAAATGATGCAGCGCTACGCACTGCATCATTTGTCGCCATTTACATCTTCTTGATATACAGATCTTTCGAGTAAATGCGCCCTTCCGCATTGTGTTTTGGCACGCCAACGACGTTTGGTCGAACTAAACGAGCTTGCATAAAGTAATAGATAGGAGCAATTGGCATATCTGCTGATAAGATAGACTCAGCTTGGTCATACAATTTATTGCGTTGTGTTTGGTCGGTTTCCGCTTGCGCTTTATCCATCACCGCGTCGTAGTTAGGGTTAGAATAGAAGGCAAAATTACGGTCATTATCTGAGGTAAATAAGCTCAAGAAGGTAGACGCTTCGTTATAATCCCCACACCAAGAGGCGCGTAACACATCAAACTGCCCCTCTTTTCTTGATTCAAGATAAGACTTCCACTCTTGATTTTCCAAAGTCACATCTACGCCCAAAGTTTTGCTCCACATCGAAGCAATCCCCACTGCAATCGCTTTATGACTCTCTGATGTGTTGTACAGCAAGTTCAAAGACAGTGGATGCTGCGCGTTATAACCTGCTTCTTCAAGCAAGGCTTTGGCTTGTTGGTCGCGCTGTTTTTGTGTGAGATTGGCGTACTCTGGCTGCGTAGCATGAAACCCTGCGACATCTTGGTGAGCAAAGGTATAAGCCGGCAGATGCCCACTGTCCGTAATGCCGTGCGTTACCACATCACGCATAATGGTGTACGACAATGCCCTGCGCACTCTCGGGTCTTTTAACACCTCACGCTGCGTATTAAAGGCGTAATAATAGGTACATAGCATTGGCGATATTTGATACGCATCAGGCAGATCTTTTTTCAGTTTTTGCGCCATTTGCGCAGGCACATCTGAGGTAATATCAACCTCACCACTGCGGTAGCGGTTATAGGCCGCCATTTGGTTTTCAAATGGAATGTAGGTAACTTTATCTAAGTGGGTATCCTTGCTATCCCAATACAGCGGATTTTTCTTCAATGTGATACTTTCGTTCACCACCCAAGAATCTAGACTGAACGCGCCATTAGACACAAGATTTCCCGGTCTTGCCCATGTATCAGGATGTGCCTCAACGCTTTTTCGGTTAATGGGCATCATTACCGTATGCCCTGTCATGGCTAAGAAATAAGGTACGGGCTTAGCCAATGTAAAACGCAACGTGTGATCATCAATGGCATTAACACCAAGTTCGCTGGCAGGCTTTTTGCCTTCAATAATATCTTCAGCGTTTTGAATATTGGTCAGTTTCAAATACCACGCGTTCGGTGAGGCCGTTTTTGGATTAACCGCTCGGCGTAGGCTGTATACAAAATCCTGCGCGGTAACCGGTTCGCCGTTAGACCATTTCGCGTCTTTACGCAGATAGAAGGTAAACACCTGATTATTTTGATTATCCCAACGCTCTGCAGTGCCGGGAATCACATTGCCGTCGCCATCTTGAATCACTAAGCCTTCAAATAAGTCACGCACTACGTGTATTTCTGGCATGCCCTCAGCATTTAATGGATTTAATGTCGCCACCTCGGCATCGTTGGCTCGCACCAACTCTTGCTTAGCCGCCAATTCACTGGCTTGCGGCAATGGATTCGCTTGTGCTTGAGGTAACAGTTGAGTGGCTAATAGCACAGAGGTTGCAATCATGCTGAGTGAAGGCAATGTCATGAAATGTCCTTATCGACTAAATTTTTACGTTGTATCAATTGTCGCACAACTCATTTAAAAAACGAGATGAAACTGTGCTTAATCAGAGGATGAACGACAATTTACAGCGCAATAGAGGTATTTTTTGAGCATTCATGAGCTAAATGAGCCCCAAAAATTGGCTCAGAAATCACCTCTTAGAAACAACAAACACGGTTATTGCAGTCCATTTCCCTTTAAAAATAGCTCCACACAACGGTGAATATACACCTCACGTTGCGCATCGCTTTCTTGGCAATCCTCACCAAGATTAGCAAAGTACACCGCCCGACCATGAAACAGCAACAATAGCTGCATTGCCGCATCTTCTACTGGCATCATTAACGTCAAAGATTCACGTGCTAACTTTTCCACCAGATAATGACTTAACGTTGCTATAGTGGTTTTCGGCCCAGATTCTAAATACAAAGAGGCAAGATCGGGATGTGTCTCTAATTGACTGATTGCATTGCGATACGTCTGTTTAACGCCATCTTCCAGCAACATATTTTGAAAGCGCACCCCAAATTCCACCAGCATCTGTTGCAATGGAAGATCATAGTTAAACTCGCCCTCAGTAATACGATGCGTAATACACTTTGATTGGATACAAGTTTCAAACAGCGCGTCTTTAGTACCAAAGTGGGCGTAAACCGTTTGTTTTGACACATTCGCCGCTTTTGATATCGCATCCATGCTGACCCGATAGCCGTGTTCGGCAAATAGCTGCCCTGCCGCCAATAAGATCTGCTGTTGCTTCTGCTCGCGTCTGTTCACCGCTTTTCCTCAAATACTTTCACTAAAAGCTATTTCTAAAAACTGGCACTATTGTTAAATTTTAGAACAATCAAACTGGACAGTCTAGTTTGATTATTGTTTAATTGCACAATAGTAACCTTAATGCATATCAGGGATGGCAATGCTACTCACATCACACCTAAAAACTGCGCTACTACTGAGTATGACAGTCTCACTCAGCGGCTGCTTTGACTCATCGGCGCAGCCAGCTGAGCCAAGCCAACACTTGAGCGTACACACCTATTCACTTAAGCAAAGCGATCACTATCAAGTGCAGCGAGAATATGTGGGCACTATCAAGGCATCCCAGCAATCTCGTCTTGGGTTTGAGTTTCCCGGAAAAATATCGGCTATTTTGGTCGATGTGGGTGACAAAGTGACAAAAGATGCGCCACTGATTCGTTTAGATACGCAACTATTAGAGACCGAAGCGAAGCAGTTACACGCGCAACGCAATGAAATTAAAGCGCAATTACAACTGGTTGATGCTAACTTAAAACGCCAAAGATCGCTTAAATCAAAAGGATTTAGCGCCGAAGCCGAAATGGATGCACTCACCAGTGAAAAAGCGGTGTTGCAAGCCAATACCGTACGCCTTGATGCCAGTATTCAAGCCAATTCACTTAAGCAAAGTAAATCGACCATTACAGCGCCCTACGCTGGCATTGTCAGCCAGCGTCATGTCTCCCTTGGTGATGTGGTTAATGCCGGCGCGCCTACCTTAACCTTGCTGGCACAGGACAATAAAGAAGCCTTTATCGGTATTCCCACCGCGCAATTGACCAATATTAGCCAACTTAAACAGCCACAAATCCGCGTTGCCGATAACACCTATGCAGTTAAACTTCTCAACCCCGGCGCACAGGTGGACTTAAACTCTAGAAGTGTGGGGCTTCGTTATCTGTTGCCTGATAGTGCGCAGCTTATCGATGGACAACTGGCGTACCTTAACTACCAAGAAAACATGCCTGAAAATGGGTATTGGCTCCCAAACACCGCATTAACCGACGGTATTCGCGGAGTATGGAACGTGTTTGTGGTCACGGATGAAGACCTAGTCGAGCGTCGCAGTGTACAAGTGCTGTTTGCCGATAGCCAAAACGCTTATGTGCAAGGAGCTATTTCCGAAAACGAACGCATTATTAAAGATGGTCTGCACCGCATTGTTCCCGGACAAAAAGTTGCGCCTATTTCAAGCGGAGAATAAACGATGAAAATCATCAACATCGTCTCTAACACTCGCTTATTAATATTGATGACGGCGTTTTTATTGGTCAGTGGCTTCTCTGCTTTTAACACTTTGCCTCGCGCCGAAGATCCCGTCATCAGTAACCGTTTTGCCACGGTCACCACCAGTTATCCCGGTGCCAGCGCCGAACGCGTAGAAGCACTGGTGACTGAGGTTGTGGAAAACAAACTGCGCGAACTCAGCGAAATCAAACTGATTTCATCCACCTCTCGTCCCGGCGTATCTATCATCAATATTGAACTCAATGATGAGATAACCCACCCTGATCCCGTATGGTCTAAAGCGCGCGATAAGCTTTCCGATACACCGCCACTGCTGCCTGTAGGCGCATTTGCACCCGAGTTTGATAGTGACCACACCTACGCATTCACGCTCATTACCGCCCTCACATGGCAAGGAAGCGGTGACAGCGATTTATTGACCCTTGGCCGCTATGCCAAAGAGCTTTCTTCTCAATTGCGCGCCTTATCTGGCACCGAATTTGTTGACAGCTACGGCATGCCAGAAGAGGAAATATTAGTTAGCCTTGATACCAGCTCAGCCGTAGCGTTAGGCAATTCCAGTGCCAGTATTGCGCAGAGCTTAGATGGCGCAGATGCTAAAAACTCAGCCGGTGAGCTGGTTAACGGACATTCAAGATTTGGCTTAGAAATTGCCGCTGACTTAGACTCCCTAGAGCGCATCCGCCAAGTACCTATTGCGATAGATGAGCAAGGCCATCGCATACGCTTAGAAGACATCGCCACAGTCAGTCGCACGCAAAAAACGCCCGCAGGCGAAATTGCCATTATTGATGGTAAGCCCGGCGTGATTGTTGCCGCGCGCATGCAATCGAATCTACGAGTGGATAAATGGACGCCGCGCGCTGAAGCATTAATTGCCCGCTATCAACAGCAACTGCCGAGTAATATCAAAGTAGAGACCCTTTTTAGTCAGCAAGGCTATACGCAAACTCGCCTATCCGATCTTGGCGACAGTTTGCTACTTGGCTTTAGCATTATCTTAGTTGTGTTACTGCTTACCTTAGGTTTTCGCGCCGCGATTATGGTGGCCGTGGCCTTACCACTGACCTCAATGCTGACCCTAATGTTGATGAAGTTTACCGGCATCCCCATTAATCAAATGTCGGTAACCGGTCTTATTGTCGCATTAGGGATCATGGTGGATAACGCTGTGGTCATGGTGGATACCATTCAAACCTACCGCCTAAAAGGCAAAGCCAAACTTGAATCAGCACTGGCGGCGATTGAGCATCTTTGGGTGCCTCTGTTAGGCTCTACTTTAACCACCATTTTGGCCTTTGCCCCTATCTTCTTGATGCCTGGCGCCAGTGGTGAATTTGTCGGTGCGATTGCTATTACCGTCTCTTTCTCACTGATTGGCTCGTATATTATTTCACACACCATCATCGCAGGTTTTGCGGTGCACTTTTTGCCTAGCCATTCGTCTTCTAACCGTTGGTACAACACAGGTATCCGCATTGCACCTGTTACGTGCGCTTTTTCCAAAACCGTATCATTGGCAATACGTCGTCCGCTGATTGCCATCGCACTGGTCATCACAGTGCCAATTGCCGGCTATATCAGCCTTTCACAATTAACTGAGCAGTTTTTCCCGCCGTCAGATAGAGACATGTTCGAAGTTCAGGTCTACCTATCACCGCAGGCCAGTATTTATGCCACTGAAAATGTTGCAGAAGAGGTCGATACGATCATTCGACAATATACAGGCGTTGAACAAGTTAACTGGTTGGTCGGTGGCAACTTCCCATCGTTTTACTACAACTTACAAGCCTCACAAAGCCGAGCGCCCTATTTTGCGCAAGCAATGGTCAAAACCGATACCTTTCAATCGACCAATGACATGATCGCAAAGTTACAGCATCACCTAAATCATGCTATTCCCAACGCGCAAATACTGGTAAGAAAGCTTGAACAAGGCCCTCCGTTTAAAGCCCCTATTGAGCTGCGTATTTATGGGGATAATCTGGATCAGCTAAAAAGCATAGGTGAAGACATTCGCTTGATCTTAGCCAATACTCAGCACGTCACTCACACCCGTGAAACCTTGCAACCAGGCACGCCGAAAGTATGGCTAGATATTGACCAAGATGCGGCTAAGCTCAACAGCATGACGCTCAGTGATGTCGCAAACTTGCTGCAATCATCGTTAGTTGGACGTGAAAGTGGCAGTATTATCGAAGCCAGTGAATCAATTCCAGTAAGAGTGCGAGTGGGCGACAGTGAAAGAGAAAACATCAGTCACCTTAGCAATTTGCGCCTGCCGATTGCCTCGGAGGCCTATAGCACCGGCATCAGTATTTCCACCATAGCTAACCTCAGCCTCACCCCTAGTCGCGGCGCAATACCTAGGCGTAATGGACAGCGAGTGAATACGATTGAAGGTTATATCGAAGCGGGCGTGTTGCCACAAACGGTATTAAACGACTTCCAATCTTCTTTAGAGAGTTATTCACTGCCAACAGGCTATCGCGTTGAATTTGGCGGTGAATCAGCGGAGCGCGATGAATCGGTAAATAGCTTAATGGCCAATCTGGCTATGGTCATTACCTTAATGATTCTGGTTGTTGTTTTGTCCTTTAATTCATTTAGGTTGAGCAACATCATTTTCTCAGTCGCTTGGCTATCGGCAGGGCTGGGGATTTTGTCAGTGTATCTGTTTGGCTATCCGTTTGGTTTTACGGTCATTATTGCAATGCTGGGGATTGTCGGTTTGGCGATTAATGCGGCAATTGTTATTTTAGCCGAATTAAAAGCCAGCCCTGAAGCTTGCCAAGGTGATGAAAGCGCCATTCTAGAGGCGGTGATGAGTTGTACTCGTCATATCACCTCCACCACTATCACCACCGTCGGCGGGTTTCTTCCGCTTATTATTGCCGGTGGCGGATTTTGGCCTCCGTTTGCTATCGCAATCGCAGGAGGAACAACTCTCACCACTTTAATCTCTTTCTATTTTGTACCTGCACTCTTTAAGTTGTTAATGAGAAAAGAAAAACTTAAGGCTAACTTATAAACTCACTGTTCATCAGGGGAGTTCGCTCCCCTTTTCCCACCCCAAATTTTAACTAATTTTTCTCATTATTGTGAAACAAGTGACAGTCAACAGAATTCACTTTGAAAATGAATATTTAGGCCATTATCTACTAGACTTTCTAGTTATTCCTTTTATGCTAGATGACGATTACCTTAAAATGCAACATTATTTAAAGGTTCAAAAGTTCATTAATTACGCTTAAGTCGGCGTCTAATACTAATAAATCATTTGGGAGAGACTTTTTACTCCCACTTATATGGATGTACTATGTTAAACACACTCATTGCACGCATAGCCAAGGGCAACCTTGTTATGCAAATCTTAGTCGGTATCGTTGCCGGCGCTATCCTCGCGACTCTCTCTCCTTCTACTGCCACTAGTGTTGGTCTATTAGGGAGTCTATTTGTTGGTGCACTTAAAGCCGTTGCACCTATTTTGGTATTCATCTTGGTGGCAGCGTCAATTGCCAACCAAAAGAAAAACCAACACTCTTACATGCGTCCGATCGTCATTCTGTATTTAATTGGTACCTTTTTAGCTGCGATCACCGCTGTTGTATTAAGCTTTGCTTTCCCGACAACATTAACCTTAGTAGAAAGCACGACTAGCGTAACGCCTCCACAAGGTATTGCTGAAGTACTGCATACGTTGCTGTTTAAACTGGTTGATAACCCAGTTCACGCACTAATGGATGCTAACTACATTGGTATTCTTGCTTGGGGTATCGGTCTTGGTCTTGCGCTGCACCACGCATCAGACACCACTAAATCAGTATTTGAAGATCTAAGCCACGGCGTATCGCAAATTGTTCGCTTTATTATCCGTCTAGCACCATTGGGTATCTTTGGTCTTGTTGCTGCTACGTTTGCAAGCACAGGCTTTAGCGCTCTACTAGGCTACGCGAACCTACTATTTGTACTACTAAGCGCAATGCTAGTGATCGCATTGGTGGTTAACCCAATTATTGTTTGGGTGAAAACGAAGCAAAACCCATACCCATTGGTTCTACAATGTCTGCGTGAAAGTGGCGTAACTGCGTTCTTCACTCGCTCAAGTGCAGCAAACATTCCAGTGAACATGGCGTTGTGTGAAAAACTAAAACTGGATGAAGATACTTACTCTGTCTCTATCCCTCTAGGCGCAACCATCAACATGGGCGGCGCGGCAATCACAATTACGGTACTGACTCTGGCGGCGGTGCATACTCTAGGTATTCAAGTTGATTTCTTATCAGCACTACTACTTAGTTTAATTGCTGCTATCTCTGCATGTGGCGCATCAGGTGTTGCGGGCGGTTCTCTACTGCTTATCCCACTAGCGTGTAGCTTGTTTGGTATTCCAAACGAAGTGGCAATGCAAGTGGTTGGTGTTGGCTTCATCATCGGCGTAATCCAAGATTCTGCAGAAACTGCGCTAAACAGCTCAACTGACGTTGTATTTACCGCTGCTGCGTGTCGCGCTGAACAAGCGAAATAATCTTTACGTTTATTCGCTAAAATCACATTAATTATCAAGGTCGGGCAACCGGCCTTTGTTTTGCCTACAAAACACACCAAACGCTCACTAAGCACCCCACTCGTTCACATCTCAATCGATACCTGTACAACATTCACCCATACCACCACAAAGCTACATAAATGCAATATTAGTTTGCATTAAGCATTTGTAATACAAATTACCCACATTTAGATCTTTAAAAACAATGAGTTATAAAAATAACCGTACTGTGTAAGCTGTTTCAGTGCCATTGATGTAATGCTATCTGAGCTGTATATCTAGTTCTGTTCATACAAAAAAATAATATAGACAGACACAACAATGACTAATCAAAAAACAATATTGGGCCACCCTCGTGGTCTATTTCTGCTGTTTAGCACCGAGCTTTGGGAACGTTTTTCCTACTACGCTATGCGTGCCATTCTGGTTTTATATCTTACAGACACAACCATTAACGGTGGCTTAGGCTGGAGCACAAAAGACGCCCTGGATTTATACGGTATCTATACCGGACTGGTATATGTCACACCACTTATCGGTGGCTGGATTGCCGATAACTACTTAGGTCAACGTAAATCCGTTGTTATTGGCGGTATCTTGATGGCCATAGGTCAATTTTCTCTCGCACTTCCTGCGGGCGCATTTGGCATTGATGCTTACACCTCTTTCTACCTAGGCTTAACACTGCTTATTTTAGGTAACGGTCTATTCAAGCCAAACATTTCCACTATGGTTGGTGATCTCTATGAAGAAGGTGACAACCGTCGTGATGGCGCATTTACCATCTTCTACATGGGTATCAACTTAGGTGCGCTATTAGCAGGTATCGTGGCAGGTAGTGCGGCGAACGCCTACGGCTGGAACGCTGGTTTCCTTGTAGCGGGTATCGGTATGATGCTCAGCGTTATTTTACAAATCAGCTTAAGCCACTCTTGGTTAGGTAAAATTGGTACCGTTCCTGCGGCTAAATTAGGCCACAAGAATGGTGTTAAAACCAAAACGCCACTCACTAAAGAAGAAGTTGACCGTCTAAAAGTTGTCCTAGTGATGGGCTTATTCGTGATCATTTTCTGGGCGGGCTTTGAACAAGCTGGCGGCTTGATGAACATCTACACTCAGCAATACACTGACCGTATGCTAGGTAGCTTTGAAGTTCCTGCGGCTTGGTTCCAATCATTAAACCCACTATTCATCATGCTACTGGCTCCAATCTTGGCGGCGATATGGGTGAAACTGGGCAAACGTGAACCTTCATCTCCGGTTAAATTTGCCTTCGCTCTATTCTTCTTGTCAGTTGGTTTCTTGTGCATGGTTGGCGCAGTGCTACAACAAGGTGGCGATCAAAGTGTTAAAACTTCAATGATTTGGCTGGTTGGTGCGTACTTCTTCCATACTTTAGGTGAGCTATGTATCTCCCCTATCGGCCTATCTATGGTGACAAAACTGGCTCCACTTCGCCTAGCTTCTTTGATGATGGGTGCATGGTTTGGCTTTAACGCTATCGCAAACTACGTCGCAGGCCTAATTGGCTCACACGTTGGTGACTTTGGCGCTATGGCTATCTTTGGTGGCATCGCGGTTGCGGCAACCATCTCAGGTATTATCTTGTTGTTCATGTCCAACACTTTGGTGTACTGGATGCATGGCGCAGAAAACAAACCTACTTTAAAAGAAGATCAAGAGTTGGATCACGCGGTTATTTAACTCGAAGCCATTCTTAAAATAGCGCTTTTAACAGCGCAAGCGTTACGCACAAAAATGGGTCGCAATCAGCGACCCATTTTTATTGCAGACCTTTATTATTACAAGCCGTTATTATTAAACGCTCGGCTTATTTAAAAACCCAACGCGAACTCAGTAGATAATTGCCAACAAGCCCCGCCGCTACCCCGCACACAAACGCCACAGCATGGGTAACGTAATTCTCCCCTAGAGATAGCAATATCCCTTTAAACACCAATAAGTTGGGTAGCATTGATAAACTGGCTGAAATAAAAAATCGCTTCCACTGCGCGAAATGTTGCGCGCGACTTTTAAAGGTATAAATACGGTTTCCAAGCCAAGTTGCGGTCGCTGCAACCACAAAAGAGAGCACTCGCGCTAACATTGTCGGTAGCCCAAGCCAATACACTAATATCGAGAAAACACTGATATCTACCACAAAACCAACAGCTCCCACCATAGCAAAACGAACAAAACGGTGGTTTTTCATCCCATCCCCTTATAAAAATGTGAGTAAATCATCTTGGTTTGACGAATAAATAGGTCTAAGATGAGCGCCTTTTCTAATTTGGCTCGTCTTATAATAAACACGAAACAGTCCTTATGAAACTCAATACTAGCCCAGTAACACAGCATATTTTTCGTAATCATAATTTTTACCTAAAACGTGACGAACAATTGCATCAACATTTCTCTGGTAACAAAGCGCGCAAGTTCATGCGTTTGTTGCAAGAAGACTACTCTGGTATTGATACCCTTATCGGTTATGGTTCCATTCAAGCCAACTCTTTGTACTCATTGGCGGCGCTGTGCAGAATTAAAAAGTGGAAACTTGAATTTTATGTGCAAAGAATACCAAACTGGCTAAAAGAGAAACCCAGCGGTAACTACCGCGGTGCACTGGATTTAGGCGCGCAAATCATTGAGTGCAGCAACGCATTTAGCGATGAAATGACGCCAGAACAATACATAAAAGAAATCCGCAAACCACAAGCCAACTGTTTAGTGATACCTGAAGGTGGCCGTAGCTATTTAGCCGAAAAAGGCATTCAGGGGCTTGCCAATGAGCTTTTAGAATGGACTCGCTACAAACCCAATCAACAATTTGCCATCGCCCTGCCCTCTGGCACAGGCACGACCGCATTGTATTTGCACAAACATCTCAAACAACACAACCTACCTGTGCTCACCTGTGCCTGTGTAGGCGGTGAAAGCTATCTAAGGGAGCAGTGGCAAGAGTTGGGCGAAGACGACACTCCAACCATTTTGCATGCCGATTACAAACATCATTTTGGTAAGCTGTATAAAGACGAATATCAAATTTGGCGAGATCTAGAAAAATACACCAACGTTGAATTCGATTTATTGTACGACCCCTATATGTGGCAATGCCTACTGCCGTGGATGGACGAACACCCAGATATTTGCGTTTTGTATATTCATCAAGGTGGCATATTGGGCAACGAAACCATGCTATCTAGATATCAGCGCAAATATGAGCCTGACACCTCCAACTCGAACAACCAAGTGGTTGCGCGATAATAGTGAGCAAAGTTTAAGCAAGGTTCATCTAACAACGCCATTAAATTCACTAAACCTGATTTATCGCAATTCATCTTCCTAGCGCTCGCCGGATACTAAGGGGATTAAGAACAAATAAGGTAAACACAAATGGATAAGTTAGTTGAACGCTTTCTTCGCTACGTCAGTTTTGATACTCAATCAGATGGCGCAATATCGCACTGCCCAAGTACCGAAGGTCAACGTGTCTTAGCCAAGCAGTTATATCAAGAGTTGCTAGAGCTTGAACTTACCGATGTGACCTTAGATGATAACGGCTATATTTCTGCAAAACTCCCAGCCAATGTCGAGCATGCAGTACCTGCGATTGGCTTTATTGCGCACATGGACACCGCGCCAGATGCGTCTGGTAAAAATGTCCAACCGCAAATCATAGAAAACTATCAAGGTGGCGAGATAACGTTAGGTGGATCTGGCGAAGTGTTATCGCCAGCGCAATACCCAGACCTCAACACATTACACGGCCAAAGCCTCATCACCACCGATGGCACTACCTTATTAGGTGCAGACAACAAAGCTGGCATCGCCGAAATCATCACCGCTATCGCTTACCTAAAAGCAAATCCAAGTATCAAACATGGCGACATCTGTATTGGCTTTACTCCCGATGAAGAGATTGGGCGAGGCGCCAACCTATTTGACGTCGAGAAATTTGCCGCCGAGTGGGCTTACACTATAGACGGCGGCCCGGTTGGCGAGCTTGAATACGAAAACTTCAATGCCACTACCGCGACCGTAATTTGTCATGGCGTGAATGTTCATCCAGGCACAGCCAAAAACAAAATGATCAACTCCATGAACATCGCAGCGCAATTTCAATTGCTTATGCCAATGCAACAAACCCCAGAAACGACCGAAGGTTATGAAGGTTTCTATCATCTAAAATCAATGCTACCTAGTGTTGCCCGCACCGAGCTTTCTTATATTTTGCGCGACTTTGACCGTCAGCAATTACAAGAGCGTAAAGCCTTCATGCAACAAAAAGTGGATGAGCTAAACAGCCAACTACGCAAAGGTCATGTAGAGCTTGCACTTACAGACAGCTACTTCAATATGCGAGAAATGCTAGAGCCGCACCCTCATATTATTGAACTGGCAAAACAAGCCATGCTTGAGTGCGGAGTACAGCCAAACATTAAACCTATCCGCGGTGGTACAGACGGTGCGCGTCTTTCATTTATGGGACTGCCTTGCCCGAACATATTTACCGGTGGCTACAACTTCCATGGCATCCATGAATTCATCAGCATTGATGGCATGCAACAAGCCGTACAAGTGATTGTGAAACTGGCAGAGAATACGGCGAAAAATGCGCAGTAAGTTCGCGCCATAACGGTTCACTTTCTAAATAACGATAAGATGTCTAGTAAAAGCTAGGCATCTTGTTTATTCTTCTTTGTACCAATCATTCTTTCTATCAGCCTTCCTTCTAGCAGCCTTTTTTCTATCAAAGAAAGTCCAAGGTTAGATAGCAAAAACCAACAGCATAACAATACACATTTCACACTTTACCTCTTGGAGAGTTCTAAGCAGTTTGTGAATTTTTATCCTCAAAAACATCCACTTATTACTCATTCGCATGATAAACAAGATTTTTTAGACTCAATTCTTTTTTCTCAGCTATTAATAAGCCTTAAATGTGAACTGGCGCATAATGATAAGTATTCCTGTGACCCATTGGATAAAATACAATCATACACAGTGTTAATCTATTTATGATTTTATCAATTATTAATCCAAATAATCACAGAGAGGAATATGATGTTTTCCGTTACTTTAATGCCAAGCGATAATAACTCTCAGCTTTGTTCAAACCTGAAAAGCACACTGTCTGAGAATATCTACGACTATTTTGATGCATCCTCAGTTCGATTCTGGGAATCCGATGAAGATCAAATCATCTTTGTTGATAAAAATATCCAAGAGCCTAAATGGGGTATTACTATCAATGCAGAAAACCGAGTCGTCCTAGAAGAATTTCTAGAGCACATGGAAAGCCCAGTACCATTGGAATTACACGAAAATGCGTAAACAGACTCAGCCAAGTGGCAATATGTGCCACTTGGCTATTGCTCTGTTTCATAAAACTATAATCTTAGATATGACAGCCACTTATCTTTCCCCACTGCGACTCTAATTTGCTACCATTAGTGCATTACATAAAGGAATGCCGATGAATAGCACCACTCAATACTACAACCAAAACGCACAGCAATTTTTTGATTCGACCGTCGATGTTGAAATGCAGTCTCTTTATCAAAAATTCTTGCCTTTGTTACCCAGTAATGGTCGTATTCTTGATGCTGGGTGTGGTTCTGGTCGTGATAGCAAAGCGTTTTTAGACCTTGGCTATAAGGTTGACTCATTCGATGCTAGTGAAGAACTGACCAAACTCGCGGCAAAGCTGACTAAAAGTAACGTCACCCAATCGACGTTTTTAGATTTCCAAGCAAATCCTAACACTTACGACGGCATTTGGGCTTGTGCATCATTACTGCATGTTCCGCAAAGCCAATTAAGCGCAACCTTTACCCATTTAACTCAATTCTTAAAACCCGGTGGCTATTTCTATTGTTCATTTAAACTCGGCAGTTCAGAATTGGATCGCAACGGCCGTTTTTTCCGAGATTTAACCCTCTCTCAGCTCAAGACCACTTTAGCTGACACGCAGGTGTTAAACATTGAATCTTGGTGGGAAACCGCCGATTTACGCCCAAATAGAGAAAACGAAAAGTGGTTAAACGCCATCCTAAAACGTCATCCCTAATTAAAGAGCGTAGATCATGCTAAGCCAGTCACAAGTGAATGAAGTAATGGCCTGCTTTGGCTTTTCAGCCATGCAAGAGCACAAACTGGGTTGCTTATATGAAGATAAGCATCGACAAATGGTGGTGGTAGACTTTTGGGACGCTCCACCCAGCGACTATCACTACGTTGAGTACACTAGCCTGCAAAATCGCTTGATGCACCAATATCAGGGGATTTATCGCTTTTTCGCTCTCTCTGAACATGCACTGCATTCCCAACTTGAAAATTTCTTGCGCTTAGACTTGCAACATAAAGTCGCGGATATGGCGATACACACCTACGGCGCTCATCGCAATGAAACCCATTTAGACCCTACTCCGCCAGAATTTAATTTCCACACTACCTTTGAAGAAGTGTTTGGCTCTCAATATTTATACGCACTGCGACCCGAAGAAGTTTATATCGACTTAAATGGTCATCGACGTTATATTGATTTTGTTTTGCATCGTAGCCAAGGCAATATTGCCATAGAGCTTAACGGTGAACGTTACCACCACCCGCTATTAATTTCGCAGCAGAAATATCTTTCGCAATTATATAAGCAAAACTCACTGGTACACGACGGGCTATTAGTTTATCGATGGTCAAATCGCGGTATGCGTGACGATTTTAAATTTAAAGAGCAGCTTAAAGATTATTTTGGTGATACCTCACAATTTAGAGCCACGCCTTATTTTAAAGGAAAAAGACAAGTCAGCTTTGATCTCTACGCTCACCAAAAAGACGCCATAGAATCCATCAGTGACAAACGCTCGCAAGGTCAAAACACCTTTCTCACTGTTTTACCCACCGGCACAGGCAAAACCGAAGTCTTTATTGAAGACTTTCGCCGTCAGTTACAACAAGGCACAACCCAACACGCTTTAGCCATTGTTCCTACGGTGAATTTGAAAGATCAATTAGTGGAGAGAGTTCAGCAACATCTGCCGCTGGTTGAAATCAGTACCGAGATAAATACGCCTTTGGATCTGACCATTGTCACCAATGCAGCGGTAGTGCGTAACTATCAGCACCTACCAAGCCAACTATTTGACTATATATTAGTTGACGAAGCCCACAGAGCAGCTGCCACTGGGTTATCCAAGGCGCTGGAATATTTCACGCCACGCACCTTACTTGGTTTAACCGCCACCGACGAACGACTTGACCAGAAAAAGCTAGAAGATATCTTTGGTCATTATCATGTTGATTTAACACTGCAACAGGCGATGGAACATGGGTTAGTACCGCCTATTCGAGTGTTTCGTCTTGAATCTAATATCGATTTTTCTAAAGTGCGCTTTAATGGCAAAGACTTTGTAAAATCCGATCTGCAAAAAACGATTCAAATCCCTTCAAGAGATCACTTGATTGCCGATATTTTGCAAAAATACTTTGTTGATGGCGCATTACAAAAGCAAGGCATTATCTTTTGTGTGGATGTAAAACATACCGAGCGCATGGCAAAAGCTCTGCGCTTAGTAGGCATTAATGCTAAATCTGTGCATGCTAAGGATCGCTCCGCTATCGATGAGTATTTTGCAGGAGAGGTTCAGTTTCTTTGCGCTTGTGAATTGCTCAGCGAAGGTTGGGATGCGCCGCAAACCAGCGTGGTGGTTATGGCGAGACCGACCATGTCAAAAGCCCTGTATCTGCAACAATTGGGAAGAGGCACTCGCCTAGCGCCAAACAAAGAAGCCTTGTATGTTATCGATATTATTGATAATTATGGGCCGGCTTTACTGCAACCTTGGAACCTACATAATTTATTTAATATCGAGCATTACCGCGCTTTCGCTGAGGTCGGTGGCTATCAACACCCTGTGCCGCAACATGAATTATTGGTGCTGGATGGCTTATACGAACAAGAGCGTAAAATTGAGCCCATTGATATTTTCAACTTTGAACAAGAGTTTGGAGATCTGTTCAGTGAGGAGCAACTGGCAAGAGAGCTATTTATCTCGACAGGCACCGTTAGAAATTGGATTAAAAAACAAGATATTACCCCTACTCGCTCCATCCCGTTTGGCAAAAGCCAATTACACTATTTTTCTCAAGAAAGCATAGAGCAGATCAGAGCCGAGAAAAACATAAAACCTCGCACAGAAGCCACCCGCTTTGACGATTTCTGGGAGTTTTTGGGCAAACGAGATTACACTTTCTCGTACAAAATCATTTTCTTACTTGCCTTTCATGCTAACTGCGATGAAAACGGCGAAGCGCAAACTGAGCAAATAGCCAAACACTACCAAGCCTTTTATCAACGATTATTCACAGAGTTTGGGCAGTGTGAAAAAGAGAACAATCCGCTAAACCGCACTGAACATCTGCAAGATCTAAAATACTTAACGCGCAGTATTGCCAATAACCCATTTGAAAAATTTGAACGTAAGCGTTTCTTCTATCAATCGAAAGAGCTCTCTCTCACCGCTATGGATTCATTGCTATGGGATAAACTTAGCAAACAAGATTGGGTAAAAATACAAGATCAAATGATTCAAGATGGGATAAACTACTTCCAAAAGTTAGGCATCACGCTTAGCAAAACCTATTTTGAGTTTTAACATGCCACTGCAAATCTCCAACACCGTCACCCTAGCCGACTGGGAAATTGAAATGACCGCCATTCGCGCGCAAGGTGCGGGTGGGCAAAATGTCAATAAAACCTCGTCCGCCATCCATCTGCGATTTGATATTAATCGTTCTACACTGCCGCAAGTGTATAAAGAGCGATTGCTGGCATTGTCGGATAGTCGTATTACCAGTGATGGCGTGATTGTGATTAAAGCGCAGGCGCATAGGACGCAGGAGTTGAATCGACAAGATGCATTAGATCGTCTGCTGATCTTGATTAAGAGCGTCACCATTGTGCCAAAGATTCGTCGCGCAACTAAGCCGACGCGCGCTTCACAAAGGCGACGTGTGGATGCGAAAAAGAAAAAGGGACAAACCAAATCAATGCGGGGCCGAGTCGTCTAACCCTGCCCCGCTGTATTTCGGTATTTTGCTCTAGCGGCGTGAGCGAGATTTACGCTCTTGAGATTTTCTGGCTTTAAAGGCAGAAGCGGCTTTGGCTTGCGAGGCTAAAATAGAATCAACGGTAAGTTCCATTGGCTCTCTTGGCTCAATGCCGTTGGCAAAGGTGCGCATTCTTGGCGGAATTTCTCTTTCTTCTTCCGTTGGGCGTGGCATACGTTTAAAGCGAGACAGATAAAAGGCCTCTAGCTTCTCTCTTGCCCAGTCACTTTTACGCAAATATTTCACGCTACTTGCCACTGATGGGTTGGTATGAAAACAGTTAAAACGCATTGCTGTATCGAGAATATCCCAGCCGTAATGGTCTACCAGCTCTTTGACCATGTCTTCCAATTTTAGGCCGTGTAATGGGTTGTTTTGTAATTCTTCTCTATTGATGCTCATGCTAGGTTCACTGTTGTGTATTTGGGTGGAGTATAACAATCCAAGCGCTTAACAGGTAACAGAAATATCACCCTAAGCTCCTTCAAGCGAGTCATTTTACTGTGCACTGTTCAATTCGCGCGCAAACGACGCTTAAATTTGATAATTACTTTTTTTACCAATATCAAAATGCAAAGGCATACGCCATTTTTTAAATGCCAAGAAAGCAAAAATTGCACCACTAATACCGCTAAGAATGGCAAGCAGCGCCGCATCTTTCATCCAAATCACCAATACCGATAAAATCAGTAGCATAGGCACTAGCGTTAACCCTTTAATTTTAAAGCAGTACGACTCTTTTAATGCGACCCCAGAATAGGTAATAAAAAAGAAGCCGACAAACAGCCAGTCGTGGGTAGGCAATGCAATAAAAGTCACTAGCCCTAACCACCCTGACCAGACAATCAGGGTGCGGATTTTCTTATCATAGATATGAATTGTCGCCGCGCACATAGCAGCAGAAATCGCCACAATATGAATGCTTAAATGGCGCATGAAGCCGGCCATGTCACTTTCAATCACGCACAGAATTTCAGCAAACGCGAGCATCAATAGCGATACAGACACTAGGCTAATCCCTATTCTGTATATCACTACACTGACTTTATCTAATCCATCTAGCGTTTCTGTATGCTCAGGATTGGCCATGAGTTTAATCTACCTTATTCACTTCTTTATTAAAAAAGACATCACGAGTTATCGTATTGGCGGTTGCCACAAAGACACTATTGCTATCGGACTCTCGTTTGAACTGAAATTTAAATTGCTCTACCGGCGTTAATATCGGCACGTCACTTCGCTCAGATAATTGATAGCCGCCGTCTTGATAGAGGTCGCTATTCACCACCAGTTTATGCGCAATGGCTTTGCCAGAGTTGCGATTAAAAATAGGTTCACTGAGCACATTACTTGGGTAACTGCGCCCATCGTAGCGTAGCAAACGTAGCGTATTACCACTGGCAACGACAATGTTCTTCCATTGATGATGACCGGTACGCGAAAGCAAAATAGGACGCTTTATTGAACTAAACGTCGCCATCAATTGTTCTGATGAATCAAACAGATAACCAGTACAGCCCTCTGCTTCACAAAAATGGGCGTCTTGCATTAATACCAATAATTCGTCTTCATTATCGCCGTTAAGATCTGCATAAGCGTAAACAAAAGCATCTGATTTAGCCGTAAAACCTTCAGGAAGTGTGACTTGGTCGAACAATATTTTGAGTATTGGGTCGCGAGGAGGAGGAGCAGAAACAGAAGGTATGGAACTTGTTTGACATCCTGCGCCTAACACCAGCGTTGATAGTAGAAAAGCACAGCTAAAATTGGTCTTTTTATCCAGATTAAACATAGTGACTCCTCCCTACTCAAAACTAGGACAAGCCACTATCTTATTCAATGACGTACGTTCGATTTACACAGGTTGCACATAGTAATAAATAGCCAAAAAGTGACATGCCGCACCCGCTAGCACAAAGCAGTGCCAAATGGCGTGATTAAACGGAATACGCTTGCCGACATAAAAAATAATGCCTAATGAGTAGATCAAACCACCAGCGGCTAAAAATACCAAGCCTCCGGTATGCATTGTCATTGCCAGTTGATACACCATCACCAATGACAGCCAACCCATAACGATATAGCTAATTAAAGAGAAGCGTTTAAAGCGATACACAAACGCGACTTTCATCACAATGCCCACCAGTGCAATAGACCAAATCACAATCATCAAACCTATCGCCAGTGGCGTGCGTAATGCCACTAATAAAAACGGGGTATAACTGCCAGCAATCAGCAGATAAATGGCGCTGTGATCGAAGGTTTTTAATAGACGTTTGGTTTTTTCATAAGGAACAGCGTGGTACAGCGTCGAGGCTAAAAATAGCAATATCATGCTACTGCCATAAATCGCCATACTGGTTATGGTGAGTACGTCGGCATCATGTAACAAGGCTTTGCGCACTAATAAAACCAATGCAAAAATACCGAAAATCATCCCAATGCCGTGAGTGAGTGAGTTCGCTATCTCTTCATTTTTACTGTATTGATTGTTACTTGTTGTCGACATGGACATTACTTTAGTTAACTGGCTTCAACTGAGTATGACACGCTTTACTGTTTATTCGTAACATGTATTTTTTCTCTATAACTTTATCAAGCACTTAGATGTGCACTCTTTAGAATATACGCCCAGATCCTAAACCTTTGTTTTCATATGCAGTAGATAACAAAGATTGGTCTATCCTTAACCCAGATCTTTAACTCAGTTTTCAATTTAAATACGGAATACATGCACATGAAAAAACCTCTTGTTATCGTTGCAGTTATCGCTATTGCTTGGCTATTTATCTGGAACAACAACACCGCGTTCTCTAAAGTATGTTCATCAGTTAGCGCTGTACAACATCAATTCCCTAGCAAATGCATGAAAGCCAGCGCTCTTTCCGTATTTGAATAAATCGTAAACCGAATACCAATCGTAATAATTAAGTGTTCAAAAATAGCTTTAACAGGCTAGAGCGCTACATTCATTATTGCGATTGGCGTAACATCTCAGGTCCAGCTTCTGAGATCTTAGGCCACTAGGATCTCGTCCCTAATTCGTGCATACATGCAAATTTCAAGACCTGACCCCGCACTTTTTGGGTACATATCGTGATTACAAGATTACCGAGATGGGTTGAATATGGCGCTTTGTTGCTTGCCTTTATTGCCGGATCTATCAATGCTATTGGTTTGTTGGGACTAGACCATCAGTCTGTGTCTCACCTGTCAGGGACTGCGACTCTGTTTGGGACAGAGCTATTTACATCTTCCATTGGGCAAAGTCTGCACCTTGCAGGCGTTATGGGGTCATTTTTCTTTGGCGCGGCAATATCAGGCTTTGTGCTTAAATCATCCTCTTTAAAACTCAAGCGCCATTATGAAACGCCATTGCTGTTAGAAGCGTCTTTATTATTTTTGACTATCTATTTGCTATTAAACGGCAGTGCGTATGGTGACTTTACTGCCGCGGCGGCGTGTGGTTTGCAAAATGCCATGGTCACCACTTATAGCGGCGCCATTGTGCGTACTACTCACCTTACTGGGATCATCACCGACCTTGGTTTGATGCTGGGGCATTATTTGCGCGGCGAAGAGGTGAACTCAAGAAAACTGATGTTATTTATCTATATCACAGCGGGCTTTATTCTCGGTGCCAGTGTGGGTGCGTATATTTATCTGCACTGTTCGTTTTATGCCTTATTTATGCCGTCGATTTTGTGTGTGATTATCGCCTTCTATTATCGAATTTATATTAAGCATCATCCTGAAATCGAATAACGCCAATCAAAAACAAAAAAGGTACTGAGCCTTTATTGGTCTCAGTACCTTTATTCGTTCGTTGTATCTCTAAACTAGATCAGTGCGTGGCGCGCTTTTGCCGATACCCACTCTGAAATGACGACTGTCACCAAAATGGCACAGAAAATCACAGTTACTTGAGGCCAAGCCAGTACCGCCATAGATTCTTGTAGTTTCAAGCCAATGCCGCCCGCTCCTACTAGACCCAGTACTGTAGATTCACGAATGTTAATATCCCAACGGAACAAGCTAGTACCGATGAAACTTGGCATGACCTGTGGCAATACGCCGTAGTCCAGCACTTGCAGTGGCGATGCGCCCGTGGCGCGAATCGCTGATACTTGAGTGACGTTCACCTCTTCAATGGCTTCGTACATCAGCTTTGAGATAAAACCGATTGAACGCAGTGCAATCGCGATAATACCCGCGAGCAAACCAGGGCCAAGAATTGCAACTAACAACAATGCCCAAATTAGCGAGTTAATAGAACGGCTTGCCGCAATAATAAACAGCGCAATCGGTCTAATAAATAGTGCACTAGGGGTGGTGTTTTGCGCCGCAAGAAACGCCACTGGAAACGCCATTACAATTCCGAGCAATGTCCCTAACGTAGCAATGTTTAGCGTATCCCAAAGTGGTAGCCATAAATGCTCAAGGTAGCTCCAACGTGGCGGCCACATACGTGAACCAATATCAGAGATTTGATTCGGCGCATCGGTCACGAAGTACCAAATGGTGTCTTGGTTCATCAACTGCCATGCGTACACAACCAAAGCAACAAAAGCGAGCCATGCACTCCAGCGAATCAGAGTCTGTTTTTCGTCATACTTTCGCCAAACAGTAAGCGAAGAATTTAATTGGGTCATTACTGTACTCGCTTACGAATCAAGGTTGAGGTGTATTCACACAACATAACAATGCCGATGATGATCAATAAAATGGCGGCAGCGGCGCTGTACTCATAGCGATCCATTGCAGTATTCAATGTGCCACCAATACCACCAGCACCAACAATGCCGATCACCGCTGATTCACGAAAGTTAATGTCCAAACGATACATAGATAAACCAATAAAACGCGGCATCACCTGCGCTTGCACGGCATAGTTCACTTGTTGTAACCATGATGCGCCAGTAGCTTTCATCGCCGTTAATGGCGCAGGATCAATGGTTTCAATCTCATCAGCAAACAGCTTGGCTAAAAAGCCAATTGTGGCAAAAGTTAAGGTTACAAAGCCGGCAAAAGTACCAAATCCAAACAGAGCCACACACAAAATAGCGATGATGATTTCTTGGAAGCTTCTCGCTACCGCAACAAAGCCACGACAAAACAAGTAAACCGGCTTAGGGGCTAAGTTTTTCGCCGCGCCAAGTCCAAAAGGCACAGAAAGAATCACACCAGCAACAGTTGAGGTCAGAGTCATGGTTAAACTTTCAACCAAACCTTGCGAGATGTTGTCCCAACGTCCAGTAAAATCAGGATTAAAGAATGCCGATATAAAGCGCCATCCGCGCTCACTGCCTTCGTAGATTCGAGCCCAGTTGATCTCAACCGATTGCGTTGCTAGGTATAAATAGATCACTACCGATAACGTAATGCCCCAGCGCAACCATGCGCTACTGATCAGTGCTGGCTTTTTCCAGTAAGTTGGATAGTTGCCACTCATGCCAATGCCTCAGTAAAAGGTGCGGCAATGATCTCTTCTTCTTCATCGCTGTCAGTTGTCGATGCGCTCCAATCTTCTTGACCGTAGATTTTGGTTAGCGCATCTTCGTTAAGCTCGCTTGGCTTACCGTCAAAGACCACTTCACCGGCTTGCAAGCCGACAATGCGTTGTACAAATTGTTTCGCCAATTCAACATCGTGGATGTTAATGATGGCAGGAAGCTGATGCTCTTCACAGATTTCACTAATCAGACGCATAATTTGACGAGCCGTTCTCGGATCAAGTGCCGCCGTTGGCTCATCAATTAATAATAGTTTTGGTTGCTGCGCCAGCGCTCGTGCAATACCCACACGTTGACGTTGACCACCAGAGAGTGCATCCGCGCGTTTGTTGGCGTGCTCTAGTAGCCCTACTCTATCAAGCAATGCGTAGGCCGCTTGTACATCTTGCTCTGGGTAACGACGCGCAAAGCTGCGCCAAAAACCCACATAGCCAAGACGACCAGATAATACGTTCTCCATCACAGTTAGACGCTCAATCAACGCATATTCTTGGAAGATCATCCCAATCTCACGGCGCGCTTGTCGCAGATTAGATTTAGATAACTGGACTAGGTCTTTATCTGAAAAGATGACCTGACCACTTGTTGGCTCTGTTAAACGATTGATGCAACGTATTAGCGTCGATTTTCCTGCGCCAGACGGACCAATTAAACCAACGACCTCACCGGGTTCGACAGTAAAGCTCACATCGGTCAATGCTTTATCCGATGCTGAATAGTGCTTGGTTAAACCCTTAAGAATTAGAGTAGACATAACTTCCATTTGGAGAATTTAGAAGGCTTGATAAACCTGTAAAACAAAATTCTGGATAAGTAAGCTTTATGAAAAACCTTACCTATCCAGAGAGAGTAAATAACGATATTCGTTACCAATCAGCGATTGATTAGCTACACGTGTAAGAAACGTTATTTGCAGTATCGATTGTGCGGATCACTTCCCAATGCTCTTTGTAAGTAATTGGGATGAATTGTGCTTCACCGTTGCGACCGAACTCTTCTTCAAGCTTGGTGCCTTCCCAGTTAAAGGTGAAAAATGCTTGTTGAATCTTCTCTTGTAGCTCAGGCGCTAGGTTGTGCGCTGTGCCGTAAGCAGAAGTTGGGAATGTTTGAGACTTGTAGATAGAAGTAAATTGCTCTGGCTTCACAACATCACGCGCTAGCATGCGGTTTAGTACAGAGTTAGCAATTGCCGCCGCATCGTAATCTTGGTGAGCAACACCTAAGATAGAGTTATCGTGCGCGCCAGAGAATGCTGGTTTGAAATCCGCTTCAGGGTTTAGACCGTACTCAGCTTTTAGAATAGCTGAAGGTGCTTTGAAACCAGAGTTAGACGTTTGAGAAGTAAATGCTAGGTTCTTACCTTTCAGATCTTCAACTGCTTTGATGCCAGAATCAGGGTGAGTGATGATTTCCATTTCGTAACCGAAAGAACCATCTTTACCTGCCATCATAGTAAATGGTGCAAAACCTGCACAGTTTACCGCTAGCGGCGTAGAACCTGTGTTAAATGCGGCAATGTGTAGGCGACCTGAACGCATCGCTTCAATTTGAGCTGCGTTGTTTTGTACAGGGAAGAAACGAACGTTCTTGCCTGTTTCTTTTTCAAGGTGCGCTAAGAACTCACTCCATACGTCAGCGTATACTGCTGGGTCTTCAACAGGAGTGTAAGCAAAAATAAGAGTTGATGGGTTAGCCCATTCTGCTTCATTTTGAGGAACATCAGCCACTAGGTTACCAGTGCGATCTTGGTAGCGAACATCCATAGCTGAAACGGCTGCAGAGAACATTAATGCAGTAGCAACTGCAGTCTTAACTAACTTCATTGTCTTTTCCTAAACGGGTTTAAGTTGGAAAGTAAGTTAGTTGAGTTTAATGACAGAAAAGTTTAAGGTTTGTGAATTAATTATGTATATCAATTATTTACTCCCTTAACATATTAAATGTAAATAATTATTATTAATAACTAGATAGAATAGATATTTGCCTTGTCCACAGCTATTATGCATAAGACAGTAATAGACTACGTACGGCGTAGTATTGAAAGGTTCGCATAAAAAAATGAATGTTCTTTGCCAATTTATGCTTGGCCATCATCTAGATCATAAAAAAAGAAACATAGAGCAAATATGGGCTCTAGATGATTTTTGGCTTCAGTATGATCGGGAGTACATCCAATGGTTATTCCCCGTTGACACTCCCAGTAAATATCAACTACACGTCCCTTTAGTGTGTCAGACCACTCGTGACTATTTTTCAACCTGTAAGCCCCTTAAAAAAGCTCAACGTCGCTCATTGAACGTCATGTTAAATTTTTATGACATGCAACTCGTGAACGGTATTGTCGTCCCAAAGCCCGACTTTATGATCAACGAACATAGCTGGCTCAATTATGACGATTACAGCCATCGATGTATCACCCGCATTATTCGAAGTTTAACGCTTCTTGGACAAGAAGAATTGGGACTGGCTTTTCAAAAAGGCATGATTGAAGTTGCCTTGCAACACGGTAACGTAAAAGAGGAGTCACTCAACTACTGGCGAAACGCACATATTATTTAAAGTTCAAGTTAGCAAATCCCCGACCTAATCTATGAATAAACAATGAGCGCACCCGCTGCTCTCATTGATTCAAAAATCACCATTAGTGACCCAAAAACACCCCTTAAACATTAATTTTACCCCTTTGGTAGTAGTGATTAAGTTCATAAAACACCTCAACGCCTCTTGACTTATCTCGCCATAATTCACCAATTCTAGATCATTGAAAATCATGATTTTTTGTACCAAAAACTGAGAATTATTTTCCACCGAAATCTTTTGAGTAATAACGACAAAACCGTTAGTTTTCGGCGCGAAATCAAAAAAATAATATCAGGGTAATTATATGTTCAAAAACTTCTTTGCGAGCCTTTCAAAGGTTGGTAAAGCATTGATGCTACCAATAGCATCTATGCCTGCCGCCGGTATTTTACTAGGTATCGGTTCCGCTAACTTCGGGTTTATCCCTCCTATCGTGTCACAACTTATGGCTGAAGCCGGTGGCGCTGTCTTTGGTAACTTGCCACTTATTTTCGCACTGGGTGTCGCAATTTCCTTTACTGACAATGACGGCGTGGGGGCCGTTGCTGCAGGTATCGGTTATTACGTACTGATTGCAACCTTAAAGGTTATGGCAGGCGTACTAGGCGTTGATCACATCGATATGGGGGTACTCGGTGGTATCATTTCAGGTGCGGTAGGCGCATACATGTTCAACCGTTTCTACACCATCAAGATGCCAGCTTACTTAGGCTTCTTTGCGGGTAAACGATTTGTACCGATTGTCACTTCATTTGCTATGTTGTTACTGGGTATCGCACTTGCCTTTATTTGGCAACCTATCGGTTTAGGTATCGATGCGTTTGGTCACTGGGCGACAGAACAAAACCCAGTCATGGCATTTTGGGCCTACGGCACCGCAGAACGTGCTCTTATCCCATTTGGCTTACACCACGTTATTAACGTTATCATTCAGCTTCAAGCCGGTGACTTTACTAACGCAGCAGGTCAAGTATTCCATGGTGAAATTCCTCGCTTCTTCGCTGGCGATCCAAACTCAGGCAACCTAGCAGGCGGCTATCTGTTCAAGATGTTTGGTCTACCGGCAGCGGCTATTGCAATGGGTCGCGCAGCAAAACCTGAAAATAGAGTCAAAGTGATGGGGATCATGGTTTCGGCGGCTCTTACTTCATTCTTAACCGGTATTACTGAACCTGTAGAGTTCGCATTCCTATTTATTTCACCAGCGCTATACGCAATCCACGCTATCATGGCAGGTCTTGCTTATCCGCTATGTATTATTTTGGGCGTGAAACACGGTTACAGCTTTAGTGCTGGTTTGATTGACTACTTAACCTTCTACGGTATTTCAACTAAAGGTTGGATGATCATCCCACTGGGCCTTGCCTACGCTGCCATTTACTACGCGGTATTTAGTTGGTTTATCAAGTTCTTCGATTTGAAAACACCGGGTCGTGAAGAAGGAGAGCAAGACACTTCTGAAAAACTAGAAGGTGACGAGTTCACTAAAGAACTTGTGGCAGCCTTTGGTGGTAAAGGAAATATAGTGTCTGTGGATGCTTGTATTACTCGTTTGAGAATGCAGGTTAAAGATCAAGACCAAGTAGATAATGATCGACTAAAAGCACTAGGGGCAGCAGGCGTAGTACGTGTAGGTACTGGCGTACAAGCTATCTTTGGTGGCAACAGTGATGTGTACAAAACACAAATGCTCGATCATATGAAAAATAACTAAACTCAATTTAGTTTAACGCTATCAATTAACAGTGCTCTCCAATAAGGGGGGCACTTTTTTTGTTTAAAAGATTTATCCACACAACTTAACTAAACTCCCCCTGCTTCTTTTGCCATAAAGCTGTGACAGATAACACATTCCAAATCAGCAAAATCTCCCACGCCCATTTCAGTTAACAAAATTGCAATAACTTCGTTTCATATACCTACAAATAATGTGACTATTTAATAACCACAAAGTGGTACACCCTACATTAAGCGAATTAATAAAAATAACATCGTCAAAGGCTACAAAGAGGAGAAATAAAATGCATAAAAATGACACCGTCCCCCTCCCTAGCAACACCAAAGAATGGCTAATGCATAAAAACAGTTTGATAGTCCTTGCTGATATCGCACTGTTTATTGCCCTATATAATCTGTTGCCGTTTGAACCGCAGGTCGTGCTTGGCCTTAGCATATTAGTGTTTATCGCCGTGCTTTGGTTAACCGAGGCATTGCACGTGACTATCACTGCCATCTTAGTGCCTATTTTGGCTGTCGCCTTTGATATTTTTAATACCCAAACAGCCCTCAACAACTTTTCTAACCCTATTATCTTTCTCTTTTTAGGGGGCTTTGCGCTTGCCGCAGCGATGCATGTACAAGGGCTCGATAAGGTCATCGCCGATAAAGTGCTGATTATGGCAAAAGGCAAAATGAGCACCGCGGTGTTTATGTTGTTTGGCGTAACTGCTGGCCTATCCATGTGGATCAGTAACACAGCGACTGCGGCAATGATGCTTCCGTTAGTGCTCGGCGTACTCAGCAAAGTGGATGCCGGTAAAGAGCGCAAAACCTATGTCTTTGTTCTGCTTGGCGTAGCATACAGTGCCAGTATTGGCGGCATCGCAACCATAGTCGGCTCGCCACCAAACGCCATTGCCGCGGCCGAAGTGGGACTAACCTTTAGCGAATGGATGGCATTTGGCGTCCCTGCCACTGTCATCTTACTGCCACTTGCCGTGACTACTCTTTATTTGGTGCTAAAGCCAAACTTAAAAGGCACTTTTGAGCTAAACCGTGAGCCGGTAGTGTGGGATAAAGGCAAGATCGTCACTTTGTCTATCTTTGCGTTGACCGTATGTTGCTGGATATTTAGCAAACCGATAAACGCCATGTTAGGCGGCATTTCGCGCTTTGATACCATTGTTGCTTTGTGCGCGATTGTCTTGGTCAGCTTTGCGCGAGTCGTGCACTGGAAAGACATAGAAAAAACCGCAGATTGGGGCGTATTGATCTTATTTGGCGGCGGTATTTGTTTAAGTAATGTTCTAAAAGCTACCGGCACCAGTGTTTTCTTAGCCAATACATTAAGTAGCCTGATCTCAGATTTTGGCATCTTATTCATTATCGCCATCATTGCGCTGTTTGTGGTCTTCTTAACCGAATTTGCCAGCAACACCGCCAGTGCGGCGCTACTAATACCCATTTTTGCCACGGTGGCAGAAGTGTTTGGCATGTCGCCCGTCATCCTTTCGGTATTGATTGCGGTCGCCGCTTCCTGCGCCTTTATGCTTCCAGTAGCCACCCCGCCAAATGCGATTGTGTTTGGCTCAGGACACATCAAGCAACAAGAGATGATGCGAGTCGGCATCATATTAAATATGGCGTGTATTGTAGCGCTTACCTTTATTGCGACTGTATTCTGGTAGCCGATTTATTACGAGCAATTCACACAAAGAGGTAATCAAGCATTGCCTCTTTATTCATCATTTATGCGTACATACGTATGTAACATGTATCTGGACAAAACTTTGTCAGTTATATTGTTAAATTAGAATATAACTGATTAGCAGAGGTATGGAAAAGTAATGCCGCAGTAAGGAGTGAGCGGCGCTTGGCTATACTTGAGCAAAGCGAAAACGCCAAGCGTTGCGAATCACTCTTAAATGCTTGTGTGCCTCTTTACCACTTAATATCTTTGAATTGAAAACGAATATAATCGACCAATGCTGTGTGACTATAGATAAAGCTTTGTACAAGTGGGCTCACAGTTTGTTCGACAAGGCCTATTTGTTCATATGAGAGGAATCTTTTGTTCATTACAACAAAATTTCCATTGTAATCGCTAACATACGTGTTGTAACAGGTATAGTCAGTTCCAAACTTACCGAATGGATAAAACTTATCCCCACATATATTGCTTAAAGTGAAGTTTTCTATTTCCACTGCATTTGATAAGAATGTTTCCCACAACCGAGTGAGTTCCTTATTCCAAAAAGGATATGCTTGAGGATTTCCCTTCCTAAAGTTAAAAAAAACGTCTGAAATATCAAAGTCTGAGGATAGTTTATAAGGCAAATCCATCGCCATTCCTCTCAACTCCAAAAATGGTATAAATTCAAAGAGAACATTTAATGAGTTGAGATCCTGCTCGTAGTCTCTATTCCTATTAAGGCGCGTTGTGATATCAGCCTCATGTTTTGATTTAATTTCACGAAGCCGATGTTCAGAATAGTCTGATGGTCGTGAATCTACTTTTTTATGATCAATCGAGCAAAGCAAAATCAGGTTATCATACGTGTCGTTTTTGGGCGTATTTTCATTGCCTCTGGGGCCTTTGGGACTTTTTGCAATTATGTGGGCCATTTCCCCAATAACCACTTCGTCCTCTATTACATTCCGCTTGCAAATATTGCACTGACCCGCCGAACGACTGAAAAGTTTTTTTATATCAGCTTGACTAATTGCCACTTTTATATCCTTTATACTCCGAGAGGCATAACATTCTTAATAACAGGCCTGCTCGTTTTTCTGCTTACCTATCTTTCATTTAGGCTACCATAAACCAATAAAATATAAGGCACATACATCACGTTTCGTATTTTGTCTTTACATAAAAACGAGCGTGCATATTATCTCTTTTTAACAATGTTCGTTATCTTAGATGAGGAAAACGATAACCCCCTTATTAGCAGTACCTTATAAGAGCACCTACCGACAAGACGAGATTGAGCGAACGACAAAACAAGCCATTCTCATGCTTTATAGTCAGATAAACCTAATAAACTGTACAAACAGCCAGCTCATAAGGCTGGTATAGTTATTCCTACGCATTAGAAAAATTCACATCGATTGGTAGTCGTAAATGTGCAGAGTAATTACGCTAAACGGTTTCGGGACAAATGTATGGTACGCCCCGTTTTGCAAGTGAAAAGTCAAAAATAACGGAGTCGGTTTGCACTAATGTATTCAGAGTCTATTTGAAACGTTCATTAGTCCCAGCTCTACGATGAGATCCGCGCCAGATTGTCCTCATAAATGAGAAAGCACTTTAAATGCTGTTCTGCCCCTCAGGTTTTCAATCTGGTGGTCTAACCGTTTTGTCATCTTGATTTATCATATGCAAAACTTTGATTATACTTTTACCTCGAATGCTTTGTGAGTGTTCATCACTGACCATGCTATACGAGCCAATTTATTAGCTAATGCGACAACAGTAACGTTGAACGATTTACGGCACTTCAAATCAATAAGCCAAGCACCGAAGTAACGCTCCGCTGAAGCATCTCTCCACATCACAGCTCTAGCAGCATGAACAAATAATTCTCTAAGTTCTTAATTTCCTTGCTTCGATATACCTAACAATCGAGGTTTCCCTCCCGTTGTATATTGAAACGGTACTAACCCTATCCATGCTGCAAAGTTTCACCCATTAGCAAAATCTTTTGGGTCACCGACAGAAGATAAGCAACACGAAGCGGTTATAGGCCCTATGCCTGGGATTGTTTGAAGTAAAGCATATAGCTCATTTTCTTTATTGAGTTCGACTAATTTTTGGTCTTGAGCAGCAATCTTTTCATTTAATTGATTGTAATAGTCCAGTTGGTCTCGAAGCTCACGAATGAGCAGTGGTGGGACTATAGCTTCTTTATCTGCTAACCACTGGAATAACTTTTTCATGTTGGCATGCCCGCGAAGAAAACCCATGCCAAATTCGAGCAATATTGCCCCAATTCTATTCATACAGGAGGTTCTTTCACGAATATATCCTGTTCTTATTTTCCTAATCACCGTACTAATTTGAGCTTGTTCGCTTTTCGGAGAAACAAACCTCATATTAGGTCTAGTGACAGCTTCGGCAATAGCATCGGCATCAATAAAATCATTCTTATGGCTCTTAACGTATGGCTTCACATACTGTGCAGGTATCAGCTTAATCTGATGACCATATTCTTTGCACTTTCGAGCTAACCAATGCGCACCACAGCATGCTTCCATTGCTATCGTTGTAGATTCTTGTTGTGAGATAAATTGAATGAGCTTAGCTAGGCTCAACTTGTGTCGGAAAACTTCGCGACCAGAATAGTCGTGGCCAATTAAATGGAAAACAGACTTCCCAAGATCTATACCAATAATTTTAATAACTGACATGATGGCACCTCTAAATGTTCATCGACATTTCTAATTTTAGCGTGGGTGTGGGGCGTACCATCTAATTAATGAGAGTGTCAACATCGCCACTATTCGATCCCAATCAGCAAAGGAAACACTGCTCCTATAAGAACTATGCTTTCTTTCAACTCCCCCACATAATCTTAGATATTAACCATTTTGATAGATGTTACCCTTTTAGGGATTCCTAACATCATTTAACCCCGCAAAACAAATCCATTGCACAACATATAGTTTCTTATCTTTTCCTTCGCGTTTTTTATTTGTATCATCATTAGTGGACGTTAATCAACGAGAGCAGGATGCTCATATCTCACTGATGAATAAACAAAAAAATCATATGGCTTCTACCTATATAGCTTCTAGCTTAGCTAAAATTTCCTATCGCAGTTTGCTACTGCCAGCTTTAGCTTTGTCGCTTTGTGTCGATGCCGCCACTCCCGTAGGCATGAAATACACCATTACTCGCGCCGAAAATGCTAACGATACTAAAAACGCCATGGCACTGCCGTATCTGTTTTCTACTGAAACTATGGGCTTAAACGCCGGTATCGGTGGCGTGATCCAAGGGATTGGGCAAGAGCAGTTAGTAATTGGCGGAACGGCTTGGGGAGGCGAAGAAAGCTACGGGATTTCGGCTGGGCTTTGGAACTATCGACCTTGGTTTGCCAATCGCGCTTTTATTTCTGTATCTGGCATGTACGCCTATTTTCCTGATCAGCGCGCTTATACCATAGGCGCAGGTTCATGGCCAAACGACAGTCCAAGACCGGGCAGTTCTGGTTCAAGCCAAGATGATTATATCCAAGGGGATGGCTTTTCAAACTGGTTAGATTTCAAAATAGAATACGTTCTGCCCCTAGGTTCGGCCAAGCACTCCCCCACAGCGCATTATCATCTGCGCAATGGCCTATTAACCGACGCGCCAAGCAGCACTTATTGGAACCCACTGGAAACGGGTTCTACCGTATTATTACTGCGTCAGTTTAATCGCTATCAATCCTACACCAATCCAGGCGAAGCCAAACAAGACGGCGATATGAACGCTTTTGAGCTCGGCATCCAATATGATAATACCGATTTTTCGCCCAACCCCTCCATGGGTAGCCGCCAATATATCGGCTACTCCTATGAAGGCACGCTTATCTCTCAAGACAGCAAATGGGATTTTGTCGAACTGGATATGAGTAAATACATCTCCATCGGCGAGAGCAATTGGGCACTGCAACGCATTATCGCTTTAAACTTTTGGACAGGCTATTCCCCTTCTTGGAAAGTCACTTCGGTTGATTCGCAAAATAGCCAAGTTGAAAACGCGCCGCCGTATAACGAAGGCGCAACGCTCGGTGGTCTATATCGAATGCGCGGATTTGATTCGAATCGCTTTCATGACAAAGCCAGTTTGTACGCCACCGCTGAATACCGATATACCTTACGCCACAACCCAATCAAAGAAGTCTCTTGGCTAAGGTTTTTAAATATAGATTGGTTCCAGTTAGTCGCCTTTGCCGAGGCGGGACAAGTTGCGCCAAGTTACGATTTGGGCGAGCTTACCTCAGACATGAAATTGGATGGTGGCGTTGCGGTGCGCGCATTGGCAGCAGGTTTAGTGGTGCGCCTTGATTATGCGATGTCAGAAGAAGGCAGTTACATGTGGTTTATGGTCAATCAGCCCTTTTAGGCACAAATCGATGCCAAGTTAGCCAAAATAGTGGCAGTAAGTAGACAAGCGTTGAGCTCATATCTAAATAGGTGTGATAGTGCTGGTGATGCATTAATTGCAGATAGGCTAATAACGAGCCGATGGCGAGCATTCGTGCTCGCCACGCACTTTTAATCACAATATGCGCTACAAACACTAAAGCAATGCCGCTATGAGTGCTGTAATCTGCGCTAAACGTCGGCCAAATGCTGAAATAGTCATCTAAAAACATGGAAACGTACACAACTGCGGTTGTGGCTAACAATGCTTTGATGTCCGCTTTCCTTGGATCTCCTGACGATAAACAAAGCAACTTCAAGCTGATAACAGCCAACACGGGCGTATAAATATCGGCAATCAGAGCCCACTGCTCAAAGCTAAGTTCGGGCATATTCATCACTCACCAACCACAAAGAAACGAGACTATTGCAGAGGTTCAAGTTTGATGATCTTAGTGCGATCAAAGGTCACTCGATAACGTGCGGTACGCTCTTTAATGCCGCCCGGCTCAGTTTTCTTTTCATGAATTTTCACTTCAATTCGACCACGACGAGAAATACTCACTTTACGCGACTTGTTAGATGTGGAGTACACATACATATCGCGATTTTCACTTGGGAAACAGCGCATAATTGGGCCAAGATCGACGGTGGTGCTGGTTTTTATCTTTTTAAAACCGTTGTATTCAAAGTTCTTCAAATTAACGATCTCTTTGAAAAACAGCGAGATATTCTCACGGTTTGCTATCGCCAACTTAGAGTTAGGTTGCGAGTTAAACCACGTCTCTCCCGAGCCAATATCGGTTTTTTTATCCGGCTTACTAAAGGTGGACACCACGCGCGGTTTTTTACGAATGATCTTATCAAACACCCAAGATTTAATGCTCTCTTTAAACACATCACGCACCACATACAGCGCGGCGAACGCCAATACAAACTGCAAGTCAGTATCCAGCCCCATTAAACGAAACTGAAAAATCACCACACTGAAACCTAACATAATCAGGCCTGTGGCAATGGCAAGGGACAGATAACGCTCTTTCTCCCCTACTCGCTTACTGCTGCTGTGTACCCGAAGTGGCAACTCTAGCAATTTCTTTTGCAGGTCAGTTTGGTTAAAAATTCGAGTGAGCTTTTCTTGGTCTTCTGCTTCTATGCTTTTTACCGAGTAAATCCCTTCGTACATTTGCGTGATGCGATATTCATCTTCGGCTATGGAGAGTTGTGACAAATAATCGCGAGCAACTGTCGCCCCTTTGATGTTTTGCACATACGCAGTTTGTCTTAGCAAATATTGCTCAAATTCATAAGAGAGAATGGCATCCACTTTACGAAAGCGTTCAAACTTTTGGTCATCTTCTAATTTAAAACGGCGGAATGAGGTTAAGATATTAGAGTGACCTTTTGCCTTAGCAATGATCTCTTCTACTGCTTGCTCTTCTTTTTCTTGAGTGGTCTTAAAAGAGCGTATCTCATTGATAAAGAGATACGCGAATAAACTGATAGAGGTTTTGTACGATTCGTACGGAAGCTGTTCTTTTTCCAGTATTTTGATGTACAACAGCATTAAGCTGATGCTTTTTCCTTTATGAAAACGGCGCGTTTGAGTAAATGCATTGTCAAAAAAATCACCCGCGGAAAAGGTGTCACCCAAATCAATACTGCTTGGTATCACGAACTCAACGGTGGTTTCCGATTGTGAAGCGGCGGAGAGTGTTTGTTGCAGCTCAATACTCTTCTTTGCCGTTATCTTCAAATCTAACATCTATTCTGCCATCCTTAGCGCTACCCTCGATACGTTACAGTGGATTGTAACACCGTTGACATTATACAGCGTAAGTCAATTTACTACATATAGATATTTGAATTAGTTAATAAAAACGCAACCGATACTAACAGAAGTTTACATGCTTGCTGTTACTTCAACCAGAACCACCACACAATGAATACAATTAGCGCTATGCCGATCAGATTAACCATCGATTTTCTCTCCTTGAGCTTTGGGGCTGAATAACCTTAAACGATTGGCATTGCTGACTACCGTAATTGACGACAGCGACATCGCTACTCCGGCCACTATTGGGCTTAATAACACGCCAAACAACGGATACAACACGCCTGCGGCAATGGGAATACCCACCGAATTGTAGATAAATGCGCCCCAAAGGTTTTGTTTGATATTACGCATAGTGGCTTTACTCACTTCAATAACCTGAGAGACGCCAAACAGTGAGCCACGTATTAAAGTGATATCGCCACTTTCAATGGCTACATCTGTACCTTGCCCAATGGCAAAGCCGACGTTAGCCTTAGCAAGCGCAGGCGCGTCATTAATGCCATCTCCTACCATAGCGACGACTAAACCTTGCTGTTGCAGAGTTTCAACCCATTGCAGTTTATCTTGCGGTAGCAATTCGCCATGAAACTCATCTAAGCCCGTTTGCTCCGCGACAGCTTTTGCTGTGTGCTCGTTATCACCGGTTAACATCATCACTTTAATGCCAAGCTGAGTTAATGCGCTAATAGCGGAAGCTGATTCACTTTTTATGGGATCGCTAATAGAGAGCAAAGTGTGTAATTGCTTGTCGATAGCAAAATAAATCACGGTATGCGCCAGCGCTTCCCACTGCTCGGCTTTTGTTGCAACACTTGCAATATCGACGCCCTGCTCACGCATCAGTCTTTGATTGCCCAATAACAAACTGTGACCATCAATATTAGCGGTGACACCTCGACCCGTTAGATTGACAAAATCAGCCACGGCTAAAGACGCAATTTTCGGTTTATGTTGCGCGCAATAACTGACCACTGCGTTTGCTAATGGATGGGTAGAGCCTTGCTCAAGCGCAGTCAGGTAGTCCAGAGTGAATGGGTTTTCACGCACATGCTTAATGTTGGCGACACTGGGTTTGCCTTGAGTGATGGTGCCGGTTTTATCCAAAATCACCACATCGATGTTACTTGCCATTTGCAAAGCATCACCATTGCGAATCAAACCGCCAAACTCGGCAGATTTACCAATGCCAATCATGGTGGAGATTGGCGTTGCAAGGCCAAGGGCGCACGGGCAAGCAATGATAAGTACCGAAGTTGCCGTGACCAACATGTTGATCACCGTTGGCGCAGGGCCAAAGTTGTACCACATGAGCGCAGTAATAATGGATAAAATCATCACTGTGGGTACAAACACGCTCGATACTTTATCCGCCAAATGACTGATCGCCGGTTTGGAGTTTTGCGCATTCGACACCATCTCAATAATTTGTGCCAGCATAGTGTCACTGCCCACTTTCGACGCTTGAATAGTCAGGTTTTGCTCGCCATTAATAGTGCCTGCCGATACCGTATCCTTGATGGATTTCAGTACCGGAATCGGCTCACCGGTTAACATGGATTCATCGATTAAAGATTCCCCTTCAATAACCTGACCATCCACTGGAATTTTTTCACCAGCGCGAATCAATACCAAATCGCCGATTTGTACCTCCTCTACGGGCAAGGTAATAGCTTTACCGTTTTTTATTACCAGCGCTGTCTTGGTTCGTAAATCCAACAGACGTTTAATGGCTTGTGAGGTTCTGCCGCGCGCCTTTAATTCCAGCGCTTGCCCAAGATTAATCAAACCTATGATCATCGCCGAGGCTTCAAAATACAGATGACGGGCACTGTCAGGCAATAACGTCGGCATGAGCACTACCACAATGGAATACAGCCACGCTGAGCCTGTGCCCAAGGCAATTAAGGTATCCATGTTAGCGTTGCGGTTTTTAAATGCCTTGCTTGCGCCAATAAAATAGTGTCGACCGCTAAACCAAAGCACTGCCAACGTCAGCAAACCTACCACGCCCCATGCCAGTTGTTGCTGCGTGGTATTTACGGTCATCGAACCGCCCAACATGCCATACAGCATCAGAGGGATACCTAAACTTAAACCGCCTATGGTGTGTCTGATCTTGTGTTGATATTCTTGTTGCTGTCTTTGCTCACGCTCAGATTCAGCAGCCGTTTCATCCACAATCACAGATGCGCCATAGCCTGCATTTTCTATGGTTTGTACAAGTTGAGACTCAGTTAATGAGGAGTAAACGCTTGCGGTGCGGTTGGCGAAATTAATGGTTACGGATTCATGCCCAGATTCAGTTGCAATAGCCGCATTCACCGCCTTTTCGATGCTTGCAACACAACTTGCGCAAGTCACGCCAAATAAGTTTAAACGCACTAACTGCGCGCTAGTGTTCACCTGTTGCGGTGCGGCGCAGTTGCTATTGTCTTGTTCAGTAGAAGTCTGTGTTTCATTGTGATTAGGCGCGTAACCGAGATCAGTTAAGCTCGAGGTTATTTGCTGAGGCGATAACAAACCGATCACTTCGATACTTTGCTTATCTAAATCAATGCTAACTTCAGCCAGTTCATCAAGCTCACGCAGTGCACTAGTAATTTTGCCTACGCATTTTTGACACGACACGTTTTGCACAGCGCCAACATAATATGGCAATGCTCCTTGCTCAGCGGTAAAGCCTAGCGATTCAATGAGATTTATCGTTTCATCCAGCGAAAGAGCAGTGCTCACTCGCGCTGATATAAAGTCGGTATTGTGCTCTGTTTTATTGGCAACAGTGCTTGCAATAGCAAAGGTTTCATCAAGTGATAGTCCCTTTTTCGCTATTTTATTGATGCACCCTTGGCACGACACGCCACCAAGACGCAGACTAAAATGACTCATGCGTTATCATCCTTAGTCCAAGACTCTATCAGGCAACAAATTGACTCTCCGGTCGGCGTACCATCACTTAAACTTTCCCAACTAGCAAAGGTGGTTTTCAACATGCTGACATGTTGTTGCAACCTTAAGATCTGCTGCTCAGTTTCGGTGATTTTTTCGGTCATCATTTGCCTCACTTTCGGGCAAGGAGAGGTTCCCTCTTCCGCTGACGCTAAAATTGCTTCAATCTCTTTTAGCGCAAAACCTATCTCGCGAGCTTGATGAATAAACTTTAAACGTTGCAAAGCGGCGCGGTCATATTCTTTATAACCATTGTCAGGGTTTCGCGTCGCCACAATCAAACCTCGTTTGGTGTAGTAACGCACTGTATCCGGTGACACATTGGCTAATTTGGCAAGTTTTGAAGTAATCATTTTTCATCTCTCATTGTTACTTTAAGCTTAGTGTAAAACCTAGGAGCAACACACAGGTCAAGCGATTATTTTGTTACGAGTGCGATCACGAAAATAATCACAAATACCGCGGCCACCAGCTTTAAAAATGGTGCTAATGAACGAGTGCCGCCCGATGGCGCTTTATTACAACAACCCATAATCTGTTTCCTTTGTTGATGATGCAATTCTTTCCCGTAACAGTCTAAAACCTGCGTGCTAGGCATAGGTCAAACAGTTTAACTCGCTGATTTGCTGTTATTTAACTGACATCACGACTAAGGAAATTCACCTTGACCAAAAAAGACCGCCTAAGCTATAAACAAACGACAAGGTTTAGAGTAGAACAATGATTAAACGACACCATTACATCAATTTTTGCGCCATTTTAGGGATACTAGCTCTGCTAGTAGCCAGCATGACGCCGTCGTTTAATTCCTTTTCTCAACACGCAATACCAGCAAATGCAATGACGCAAGCAAGTGTTGAAAGCGCGCAATCTTCTCATGCCACGCATTTAACCCAAGTGCACTGCGCCAACCATTCCGTTCAAGGAATTGATATAGGTATGAGCGATGATTGTGTTGAGCACCTTTGCTCAGGACAAAGCTGTGGCACTGTGCTCGGTTTGAACGCGTACCCTCTGTTAGCCTTAACTTCTATTGCAAGTACCGACCCTTTAATGAGCAATAAATCACAACTACTAAGTCCGCACCTGCAACAACTTATTCGTCCTCCTATTGTTTAGCATTATCAATCAACACTAACCAAATAATGCTTAAAACAGTTGCTATTAAACACAGCACATCTTAAACAAAACGTATCATCTGCCTATCTTGCGAGTGATACCTCTGGAGTACACAATGAATACCTTGTTAAAAACAATGCGCACCACTTCTCTGCTTTCTGCCTCACTATTATTCACAGGCCTAAGCTACGCCAGCACTCAGTTCCAAATGTATAAATCACCGAACTGTGGATGTTGTACCGAGTGGGCTGAAATCATGCAAAGCAAAGGCTATCAGGTGGAGGTTCATGAACGAAGTCAATGGCATGAAATCAAGCAGCAGCATTCGCTACCAAGCGAGTTGCAATCTTGTCATAGCGCCATTATCGACGGCTACTTAATTGAAGGTCATGTGCCAGAAAAAGAGATTGCCAAACTGCTCAAAGAGCGCCCAGCAGGCGTAAAAGGTTTAAGCGCTCCGGGCATGCCGATGCACTCACCGGGTATGGCAAAAGAAGGTGAAGCCTATAAAGATTTTCAGGTGATTGCCTTTTTAGAGGATGGCAGTACTCGCGTTTACGCTCAGTATTAGCACGTAATCTTAATGACTCTTCCCTAGATAAAATAAAGGCTCCAACTAAGGAGCCTTTACTGGGCAATTGCCCACAAGTAGCTAAGCAATCACATTACAACGACGCTTTATAACCTAACATGTAGTTCAGCTTGCTGGTTTTACGGGTCATTTTCTTGAATTCTTTATTATCAAAGCTATCAAATTGTCCCATTTCTTTAGCACTTAGACCTGAGCCACCTAGGTTGGTGGTATCTAGCGCTAGAATCACGTCAGCGGCTTGTTTTACAGCTTCCATGTAGCCTGTTTCAGTAGTGAGATCAAAGCGGTTGATATCAAATACTGGCTTTAGCTCTTTTGCCCAGTAGAACTCTAGGAAAGGAACAGGTTGCTTAGGCTTGTTCCAGCTCACGTCACGTGAGTAATACATTAGAGCGCGGTATGGGTCGTTAGCAAAGTTGCTCATGCCGAGTTGCTGCGGCAAGTCTGTGTGTGCAACTGGCTTGTTGTTAAGATCAAACAGCCATGCGTTTTTATCTTTTTCTAGCTCTGCCCAAAACTCATCCATAGATTTTAGGTGGCGATAATCTTTTTCTACGATAACGTGTACTTTAAAGTCACTACCGCCGCCAGACATGTGAGTGAAGGTATTGAAAGTATGATGTCCATCCGTTAGATAGATAGCGTTGTTTGGCGCAACTACGATGGTTTTCATATCTTTACGCACATCACCAACGTTCTGTTCACATTCAAATGTGCTTGGGTCTGAAGGCTTAGAATTAGTATCAAAAGAAACCAGACCTTTTTGACCATTTGCCTCACAGATTTCATCGAACTGCTTTTTAACGTCGTGTTGATAACGCCCAAGCTTGTAATAGACCTGATCATAACCAATTGATGGCTGAGTCGGTTTTAACTCGGAAAGTACAGCTTGATACACATCACCCTGCTTTACTTGTGAAATATCCTGTGCAAATGCTGAGTGCATGCTGACAAGAGCGGTCAAGGCGATTAGAGACTTATTCAAACAATTCATTTTCTATCCATAACAATTGATCATTGAAGATACGCATAAGGCTAAATGCCCCAGCGCAAGTTATGGACATCTTAGGAACACTGCGTGACTGGCATATGACGAAGATGTGTCACTTTTAATATGAACCACCTCGTGTAAGCCTTTCTATATAACTCTAAGTTAGGACTGATAATGATTTAGATTTTATGCCTTAGCAGCCCTATGCTACCTTGGTCTCCCATAACAAAATCAAACCAAGGTTTGCCTGACTCGCTTTATAAGGAAATAATGCTTAGCACTTCAAAAGATATCCGCAATCTACCCTGCATTATTCATAAGAGAGTATTCACATGCCCATTGCTGGCATGTTCACCCCTTTATTTTGGTGATCATTAATGCGTATTTTACTCTTAACTAGCCTCGCGATGATTGCCTTTGCCGCCAATTCTTTGTTATCTCGACTGGCTCTTATCGACGGCGCGGCGTCAGCGCAAGTCTTTACCTTAATTCGCATCATGTCTGGCGCGGCAACTCTGAGTGTAATATTGCTTTTTAGCAGCGGCATAAAAGGCTTTTATCAGCAATGGTCGCTCGGGATATTCTCTGGGATATGCTTATTCTTATATGCACTGCTGTTTTCACTCGCCTATACCCAACTCACCACAGGCACAGGGGCGCTTATCTTATTTGGCGCAGTACAATTCTCGCTATTGGGTGCACATCTATTTAGAGGGCATCGTTTTAGCTCAGTTGAATGGTTAGGGATTGTTCTTTCATGCTCTGGCTTTATTTGGCTGGTGAACCCTTCCGCGCAAGGGTTTAGCTTTGTACCTGTACTTAGCATGTTGTTATCTGGCATTAGCTGGGCTGGGTTTACTCTTCTCGGGCAACGAGCCAATGCCGCGCTTCCTGCCACGACCAAAGGCTTTATTGTGGCATCGGTTATCTCTATTGGCTTAACGCCTTGGCTGTTCTCGCCGGATAACTTCACCACACAAGGGCTGGTTTATGGCGTGATATCAGGCGCAATTACCTCGGGTGTTGGCTATGTGCTCTGGTATGCGGTAGTGCCTAAGATGAGCTTATTAAATGCGTCATTATCACAACTGACTGTACCGGCTATTGCTTTATTGATGGGTGTTATTTTTCTTGAAGAAGCACTGACATTAAGCGGACTTCTTAGTATGGCTTTGATCCTCGGTGGTATCGCTCTTACCCTGTATCAAAAATCCACACACAAACTAAATAAGCAATAATTGACAGCAGAATTACTAAAAATAGCCTATAAAACCATCGACTTAGGTGATCGAGTATAAAGATTTAAACACTAGTGTATGAATATGTTGACACTAAATTAGTGTGTGATATTTATAGATGATATTGACATATATTCACTAGGTAAATAATCAATGGCAAATACCACTCTTTCAGCCAATTCTCCTACTCGATTAGGAACACTGGTTCGCTCATTAGGCCCAGGTATCATGGCCGCCGCTGCCGCTGTCGGTGGGTCTCATTTAGTGGCCTCCACCAAAGCTGGCGCTATTTATGGCTGGCAACTGGCTATTTTGATCTTGCTTGTGAACCTTCTAAAATACCCGTTTTTTAAAGCAGGCGTGCAATACACGGTTGGAACAAAAACCAGCTTAGTGGAAGGTTACTCCAATCTTGGTAAGCCTTACCTGATTTTATTTGCTCTATTAAGTGTTATCTCGTCTGTGGTCAACACCGCCGCTCTGCTGATGTTTAGCGCCAGTTTATTGGCCTATTTCATTCCTTTTGATCTGTCGATGACCACACTGTCCATCATCATACTGGTGACATGCCTAAGTATTTTATTTGTTGGGCACTACAAAGCATTAGATGCTTTATCAAAAATCATCATGGTGGTATTAACCATCACCACATTAATTGCAGTGGCGATAGCGTTTGGTAATCCTGTAACACCAGAGCCAGACTTTGTATCACCCTCGCCTTGGACGCTTGCCGCAATTGGTTTTATTGTCGTGACTATGGGTTGGATGCCCGCCCCTATCGAAATATCGAGCCTAACGTCAATGTGGCTAAAAAGTCAGTGCAGAGATCAAGAGGTGACGCCAAAATCGGCACTGTTTGACTTTAACGTGGGTTATATTGGAACAGCAATCTTAGCCTTAGTGTTTGTCTCTTTGGGTGCACTATTGCTACATGGCTCAGGTGTTGAACTGCAAGCTTCTGGAGTTGGTTTTTCTCATCAGCTAATTGGACTATACGCTTCTACCATTGGCGAATGGTCGCGCTACTTGGTGGCAATCATTGCCTTCTTCTGTATCTTTGGCAGTACCATCACCGTGATTGATGGTTATTCACGCGTCATTACCGAATCTCAGCGATTACTGCGTAAAGACCAAACCATTCATCCAATGACCAATCAAATTTGGATGCTAGTGGTGTCACTATCAGCACTGTTTATCGTGGTCTTTTTGGCCAAAGCGCTGCTACCAATGCTGAACTTTGCAATGGTATTGGCATTTATTACAACGCCATTTTTCGCACTGCTGAACTTTATTTTAGTTACGCGCACCCCACTACCTGCCGAGCTTGCGGTAGGACCAAAACTGAAAGCACTGTCCATTGTTGGGCTTATCTATTTATTTGGTTTCTTAGCTCTATTTGTGTGGTGGAAGTGGTTTATGTAAACCATTCTGCTGATAGCAAAAATGGAATCATCGCGATCAAGGCATAGCGCTTTGGTGGTGGTAATACTAAAGGGGCGTATTAAGCCCCTTTAGTATGCGAGTTAGGTTTTAAGTTTGTGATTTTTGTTTGTGATCAGGGATTGTTGGTGAACTTAAAATGCCCCTCTCCTGCTAGGGGTAAAATATTATGCAAAAAGAAAGACCTGATCCCGTAGATATTATAATGTCATTAACCTGTCTTTAGAATTGGGGTAGCATCAGTTTAGTGGATGTAATGAAGCTCTTGAAAACTCTGTTGCTTCTTTTGTTTCTGTTGGTAGATAGAGAATATGGTCTGATATGAATAATTATAATGGTAAGAAGTTTTCGTGTGAGTTTATAATTGGCGATTGCAAAACCTTTGGTGAAATTATCTTTAATGGTATGAATACAAAGGCTGAGATATGGTCTAGTGAGCCAATTATAATTAATAATGTCAGTGACAATATTAATGGTCTTATATATGACGGGATGAAGCATATTACACTTATGGATTCCATTTTTCTATCCCAAAATGGTACATCGAGTGTCAGACAGGGTGATAAGTATGTTAGTCGGTATAGTTGTGTTATACACCCAAGATTTGTTGTTATCGGTACAGAATGGCTTGAAAACACCGCTAGTATAGAAAAAGTATGGTTCTCTACTGATAAACTCGAGAAGGTCTTTCATGACCATCACGCATTTAGAACGGTGGTTAATGTCGATGAGAGTTTAGTTAATGATTTGATTAAGCAAGACCTAGAGAGTTCAGAGAGTAAATTTGGCTATCAAGCCAATATCGATAATCATGCTGTTAAAAAATATCATGATATGGGTACTCATCCTTCTCTCTATATATACACTGGAAGTAAAGAAATACTCTCGTTCAAAACCAGCTTTGGTGACTTTTCTTTATACCATATTGAAGGTCAAAGATCGTATGGTAGTAGTGGGATAAAATCTGACATATTGACACAATTTTATATATTTTTGAATGAATCGGTTAGTGTACAGAAAATAATTTATGAGTGTTGGAAGGTTCTTACCTTTATTAATGTGCTTAGTGGTAAAGAAGGCTATCTATCAAAAGTAGACATCCAAAAAAAAGGAGATAACAAAGGTGGCTATTTTGAAATCTATATATCAACCGACCACGTAGAACAAACGGATGAGCACTTTGATTCACTATTAAATACAACAATGGGAAAGGACTATTTAAGCAAAATCTTTCAAGCATGGTTTGATAGGGACGAGGAATGGAAGGATTCGAGAAATCAATTGTGCCTCACATATTCCTCCAATAAATATAATATAGATAGAGTAGTTAGATGCGCTAATGTTTTTGATTTAATTCCAGATAAGTCTAAGGTGGACTTGCCTGAAGATATTAATGAAGCAAAGGCTCAAGCTCGTAAAATTTTTAGAGCGTTACCGGATAGTTTAGAAAAGCAATCAATCCTGCAAGCTCTCGGTAGATTAGGTACAAAAACGCTTAAGTATAAAATTGACGATCGTATAGACATTATTTATTCAAATAGTGATTTCGCATTCGATGATTTGAGATTTGTTGCTCATCAAGCTGTAGACTGTAGGAATTATTTTGTTCATGGTGGTAATAAGAAATTTGATTATGAATTGCACTTTGATATGGTCAACTTCTTTATTGATACTTTAGAATTTATATTTGTAGTTTCAGATTTAATAGAATGTGGTTGGAAGTTTGACGATTGGTGTAATCCATATATCCCAAGCCATAAGGTAGGGATATACTTGATCTCTTATCCTCATTACCTAGCTGAATTACGCTCGATAACATAAAAGTAACTAGATTGTCTTGTCTCATGATAGGGCTCAGAGCGAGAGGAGTTACGTACAGTTATCCAAGTGCTCACCCCCTCTACGGAGACGGCGCTAACCTTAAGCCTTATGATTATCCGCATTGAAAGGAAGGATACGATCAAGTTTTGTGAATCAAATTGGTGGAGACTGTCCTAAATTCTGTGTAATTGCCTAAACTAAGCCTTAAAGGCTAAGGATAGGCAATATGAATAAGAAAGAACTTGAAGCTTTCGCTAAGGAAGCTGCTAAAGGAATTAAAACTCCTGAAGACTTAACTGAGTTCAGCCAAATGCTGAAGAAAATAACGGTTGAGGCTGCTCTCAATGCAGAGATGGATGCGCACCTTGGCTACGAAAAACATAAGCCCTCTAAGTCTAATAATTACCGCAATGGCAAGAGCAGTAAACGCGTAAAAACCGAAGATGGAGAGTTTGAACTTGATACTCCTCGGGATCGCCTTGGCTCGTTTGAACCTAAACTGGTCAAAAAACACCAATCACGATTTACCTCTATGGATGACAAAATCTTGTGGCTCTATGCCCAAGGAATGAGTACTCGCGATATCGTCAATGCTTTCGATGAATGGTATGGCGCAGATATATCACCTAGCCTCGTATCACGAGTGACAAATGCGGTAATAGAAGAAATAGTTGAGTGGCAATCTAGGCCACTTGACGCCATTTATCCCATCGTTTATCTCGATTGTATTGTGGTCAAGATCCGCCAAGACAAACGTATTATCAATAAGTCGGTCTTCCTCGCTCTAGGTATTAACACTGATGGTCAGAAAGAACTCATGGGCATGTGGATAGCAGAAAACGAGGGCGCTAAATTTTGGTTGAGTGTTTTAACTGAGCTCAATCAACGTGGTGTTGAAGACATTCTTATTGCTTGTGTGGATGGATTAAAGGGGTTTCCCGATGCCATCAACACGGTTTTCCCCCAAACGCATATTCAGCTGTGTATCGTCCATATGGTACGAAACTCATTAAAGTATGTGTCATGGAAAGATTATAAGGCCGTCACAGCTGACCTAAAGCGTGTGTATCGCTCAGCTACAGAAGATGAGGCTTTACTTGAGCTAGAGCGCTTTGGCGAAGCCTGGGATAGTCAATATCCACAAATCTCCAAGTCCTGGCGCAATCATTGGCAGAACCTCAACACGCTGTTCAACTACCCTGAAGATATTCGTAGAGCTATCTACACAACTAATGCTATTGAATCTCTCAACAGCGTGATACGTAAAGCACTAAAAAAACGAAAGATCTTCCCAAACGATGAGGCTGCAACAAAAATGGTATACCTAGCGATCAAAGACGCCAGCAAGAAATGGACGATGCCCATTCAAAACTGGCGTCAGGCTATGAGTCGGTTTATTATCGAGTTCGAGGAACGTCTCGAAAAGCACATTAACTAAATGGCAATTACACAGAATCTGTTACAGCCTCAATTGGTGTCTTAAATTGACTGATTAATTCAATTACGTTTCTCATTTTTATATTTCCAATGGCAAGCCACCAACTTGGGTGGCTCATTATTGCCTTATGCTGCTGGCACTGATGAAACTTGTGCATCTAGAAAGCTGGCCACTCTCCTCAACTCGTCGTTTGTATTTTCTGCGGTATCGCCAAGTGCTTGACCAGAGATGAGAGCTTTAATCTCTGGGCGCTCATCACCCCAAGACCTCAACACGTAGTAATCCATTAACTGGAAATACCCGCCCGCAGCTTGTCGGGTAAAGGATGTAGCACCGTAACCGACGGTACCAGTTTTAATTTCAAAGCCTCTGATGTTACTATTCCAACGCACAGCAAACTCGTTAATCGTTTGCGTGCGTATTGTCCCGTCATCTTGAGTGGCACTTGCAATGGTCGTTGCGGTGACAGGCAATCGATAGTAGTTTGAAACCGATATTAGTAATTTTCGGTTACTCTTAGCACTGATGGCTTTCTCATAAGTCAGATCTGCGCTAACGTAGCCACTAAAGCGCTTAATGCCTATTTGGTTGATCGCGACGCCGCCCGTCATCTCGCTAGCACTAGTCACAGGTAAAGCAAACGCTTGGCAAATATCATCAAAACCACGATAAGCGATGCCGGTTGCGTCAGTATAGTCAGCATATTCTGAAGCGAGCTTTTCGTCAGCCACCCTAAGATTGTAAATTGTCCACTGTGACTCAGCTGGCTGACTCACTAGGCAATGAGTTGGTATTTTATCGGGCGTTTTCTGTGGTACTTTTGGCGGCACAACGATAGGAGCCTTCTCTGGATAAGCCATAGCGGGTGTAAGCGCAGTTGCCGGGATTGAATCATTGTGGGCATCAACCATATTGTTGATAAGTTCGGCTTGATCCGGATTAGTAACTTCAACCTTCTTTGGTGTGGGAGTATTGGAACCACCGCAACCGGTTAAAATAAGAGTTGGCAGCATCACGACGCCAACTAGAAGATTCTTTTTGAGATGTGCCACTGCGTTTTCCTTTGCTGGATGTACTATCTGAATAAATAAAACGCTATTATATTGCTAGAGCTCCATTTGAAACACTTAGTTTAATGGTAATTTAGGTTCCGCTAATAAGTACGGATAGTGGTACGCCTCCTTCCATAGGCCCATCAGAGATAATGTTTGGCTTTGCCTAAGTAGAAGTGTTGGTATTTCAAATTTTTAATCCCTAATCGGTTTCCCCCATAAAAACGCCTCAATGAGTCTGAAGTGACTATGCATTGAGGCGTTTGAGTGCATTTACAAGGCTAAAACGCAATGGCTCGCATCACGATTCCTTTTTCTGTCCCATCCCAAATAAAAGAATAAAAACCTATCTAGATACCTTTATGGTACTGCTGATTAACCGTTGGTGTTAACGCATTATGGACATTGCCCACTGCACCCTCTTCACCTTGCTTGAGTGCATCTAAAAAGAGTTCGATTAACTGCCCTTTTGACACTGCCACTTGCGTTTCAGTTTGAATGTCTCGAAGATCAATCATTACATCGGTCAGCAAGTTAGGGAAATCTGCAAGTATCTCTAAGTTCAGCACGTTGTGCTCACTGTAGATGCTGTTGTGGCTGCCTTTATGCTTTTGAATGACATACGGATTATCTTTTAGATTGATAATGGACGTGCGTTTTTCACAGCGTTTTAAACAGCCTTTATTCACTTTGATTTTCTTACAGCCTTCGGTTTGTTGGAATAAACACTGGCGACTGGTTAGCAAAGTATTTGGGTGATAAATGCTGTAGAAGGTTCTGAAGTTTTGTGGACGCTTTAACTGACGAATTTGCACTTTGCTCAACTCGTTAGAGATGAACGCACCAGTTGCGCCAAATTCTTGTTGCTGACAATGCATCGCAAATGAGTTTGACGTATTCATGTGCGGCCCTGCCACCCATGCTAAATTCATCTGCTGCGCTTGATACGCCACACCTGCATTGTTGGTGATTAACATTTCAGGGCGCACAGCCGCTAAAAACTCTATTGAAGCGGAGAAATCCTCACCAATCAAAATGGCAGGGAAACAAGGTTTAAGCTGTGGGTGCTCAGTAAAGAGTGTGATAAGTTTCGCCAGCTCTGCCTTTACGCCCATTGGCATTTGGTAATACACGTCCACATCACAATGAGACAGTAGACTCACATCTTCTGGCGATGAAATCAGCACTGAAAGATGCGCCACTGCGTTCTCTGGTTGATGATGAGACAAAGTTAAAATCTTCGAGGTATCAATACCACTTTTTAACGTCGAACCATGCCCTGTTTCGGCGGTCACATCAAAGTCAGCGGTTGCCTTAGCCACATGCTCAATGATTTGCGTTTTATCATCGTAAAGCTTGGTTTTAACGCTGTTGACCTGCTCTTCTGAGGTGCATTGATACACTTTAGAGAAATGCGTAACCGCATTATCTCTTGGGTTATCAATGAACATGTTTTTGCCAAAGTTGCCCTGCAAAAAGCCGTTCGAGAAATCGCGGTTAAATACGGTATACAGCTCAGTTTTATCGGTTAATAGTGGCTCACCATCGCAAAATCTGTCTATCTGCTTGCGCCAATTATCCACCACAGTAAACACATAGTGAGATTTTTTAATGCGCCCTTCTACTTTCAATGAATACACACCAGCATCAACTAGCGCTTCGAGATCGCCAAAAGCAGAATTATCTTTTAAATTTAACGGGTAATGGCTGCCCATTTCTGTCGTTTGATACTGATCGCGACAAGGCTGACTGCATCGACCTCGGTTGCCAGATGCTCCGTTTCTTGCCGAACTGATGTAGCACAAGCCAGAAAAACCAATGCAGTAAGAGCCATGCACAAACACTTCCATCAATACATCGTGCTGCAAACCAAATTGCGCAAGATGTTTGATTTCTTGAATATTAAGCTCACGCGACAAATTCACGCGACTGGTGCCTAATTGATTCAGAAACAGTATTTGTCCTTCATTGTGCGTGTTCAACTGCGTAGAAGCATGCACATCTAACTCTGGGAAGTGATGTTTAAGCAGGTAGGCTAAGCCTAAATCTTGTACGATAACGCCATCCACTTTTGTGGTGTTCAGCTGACTGAGCAAACGCACAATAGCAGGCAATTCGCTCTCTAATATCAATACGTTAAGCGTGACAAAGATTTTACATTGATGCTGATGCGCCAGTTCAATCACACCATTTAGGTTATCTAAAGTCAGGTTTGTGGCTCTATTACGAGCGTTAAACCTGTCTAAACCACAATAAATTGCGTCTGCTCCGGCTGCGATTGCCGCTTTAATTGAATCTAGATCACCGCCAGGTGCCAATAGCTCGAACTGTTCTCTTTTCACAATGTATCCCCGAGAAAATTAGGCGCACATCTTACGTCATAAAACACAAAAAGTAACCTTAGGTCACAGATCTTCAATTCACAATCAGCATAACTTTGACCGCTCTGGGTAGGAATGACTTTTACAAGCATGTGATAATCATGGCATTATATGCGCCTTGCTCATTTGTAGTACAAAACCACATCATGAGTTTTTCCCGTCACACTTAACATTTTGCAGGCATTTATGGGACTTTTAGATCAGCTCGCTTTTTCCATCTCGGTAACTGGGCCAATCTGTTTAATCTTGGTTATGGGCGTTGTCCTAAAAAAGACATCCGTAATTAATGACGTATTTATACAGAGCGCATCCAACCTCGTCTTTAAAGTCACCTTACCGACCATGCTGTTTCTTAGCCTTGTGGAAGCCGATCATGACTTTGCCACCAGCGCCTCGTTAGTGGGCTTTACTGTGGGCAGTAGCTTGCTGTTTTTTGCTTTTTGTACTGCGCTAGTTGGCGTGATATTAAAAGGAAACAAAGACAACGGCGTTACCATACAAGGGGCATTTCGCTCGAACACCGGGATTATTGCCCTTGCCTACGTCGCTAATATTTACGGTAGCGATGGCGTTGCTACAGCGGCAATATACGTGGCGGCAACAACTCTGCTTTATAACGTATTGGCGGTTATATCGTTAACACCGAAAGGCGAACAGTCAGGCAGTAGCGCAATAAAAGCCATGAGCAAAAGCATTACTAGCAATCCACTGATCATCTCAATTATTGCAGGACTGCTCTACTCTGCTATAGGCTTGCCGATCCCTAAGGTTGCCTCAGACGCCGGTCATTACTTTGCTAGCATGACCTTACCTCTTGCGCTGCTTTGTACAGGCGGTTCACTGGATCTTAAATCACTGCGAGCAGAAACCTTTGCCACTTGGCTTGCGACTGTAGTTAAGCTGGTTGTTGCACCAATATTTAGCTGTTTATTAGCCTACGCGCTAGGATTTCGCGCCGAAGCGCTAGGCATCATCTTCTTTATGACCGCAGCGCCAACCGCCGCCGCCAGTTATATTATGGCTCGCTCAATGGGCGGAAACTCAACTCTGGCAGCCAATATTATCGCTCTAACCACTATCTTGTCGGTTATTACCACCACTATTGGTTTGGTAATTCTAAATAGTATGAATTTACTGTATTAATAGCGATACTTCACAACAGAACATAAATGAATAAAGGTCGCAGCTTATGCGGCCTTTGTTTCTTTCCCAACCAATAAAATTCTCATACCCTTATCACTTTCAGTTCGATTGATAGCATTAATCACTTTGCGCTTATTGCTGCGCCTTTAAGCCCTTTTTCAAACTCTGCATAAACGTCTTAAAGTGCGGCATGAACTCAGAAAACAGTGTGTGCTTTCGGTTCACCATCACCACAGGCCCAAGCAATCTCAGCGCCACGCCCACTCTTGTCGCCTCCTCTAAAGTTAAGTCTGTATCTTTATTCATCATCGCTACCACGTTAAACATATCTTCACGATCTTCGAATTCAAATTGTAATTTTTGCACTTCGCCTTCTGCGGTAGTTTCTTCAATAGTTACGCTGTAGTGATGATCTTTTCTTGCTTTACGAATCATAGATGACTTCCTTTAATTAAGTTGATAACAGCAACTATAATTACAATAGTTGATTTAGTCAACTTGATTATTGATGACGCCGTAGAGCATACTCTTATCAAATAGCAAAAATACGATGAATCGCTACATCCCCCCAGAATATCCAACTAATATTTATATTCACCCTAGGGTCTGTGTTAAGGTGCACGCTCACTTACACTTAGTACCCCACTCCATTAGGAATTATTTTGACTAATAACGATATTTTACGCCGTATTCGCTATACCTTTGACCTTAAAGACGCAGACATGATTAATGTGTTTGCTGCCGCTGATCTTGAGGTTACACGATCTCAAGTGAGTAACTGGCTAAAGAGAGAGGAAGACGAACAGTTTTGTAAGATCATCGACAAAGAATTGGCTATTTTCCTAAACGGATTTATCAATATAAAACGTGGTAAACGTGAAGGGGAACAACCTAAGCCTGAGTCTCGCTTAACCAACAATATGATTTTCATGAAACTTCGCATTGCGTTAAACATGAAAGCCGAAGACATTTTGGACACGTTAAAAGTGGCTGACTTAAATGTGAGTAAGCACGAGCTAAGCGCGTTTTTCCGTAAGCCTGACAACAAGCATTACCGCGAGTGTAAAGACCAAATCCTGCGCAACTTTTTAACGGGTGTGCAACTGCAACTTCGCCCAACAGATACTGAAAACGATTAATTGATACAGACCAATAAGATAATGACTATGCCGTACTCTAACTTGCCACTTTGTCCTGAAATTAGCACTCTTTTAGCCGCTAACTTTAAGACGTTAACCGAAGTTCAGCAGCTTGCTATTCCTTCCATATTGGAAAATAAAGATGTGTTAGCGATAGCACAAACAGGCAGTGGTAAAACCTTGGCGTACGGTATCGCTTTACTTGAGCAAGTACGACTGAGCCCATGTACGACACAAGCCATCGTATTAGTGCCAACGCGTGAGCTTGCCCAGCAAGTGAGCGAATCACTATTGCCATATGCCAATGCGATAGACGTCAGCGCTATCTCTCTTTGTGGTGGCATAGACAAAGACATTCAGAAACAGCAACTATTGCTATCACCTGAGATTTTGGTGGCAACTCCAGGTCGCCTGCTTGATTTGTTACTTGATAAAGCCATCGATGTGAGCCGTTTACATAGCCTGGTTTTAGATGAAGCTGACCGATTATTAGATATGGGTTTTTGGCCTGATATTCAAAAAATCATTGAATTACTGCCGTCAAAACATCAAACGTCAAAACATCAAACCGCCATGTTCTCAGCAACCTTTTCTAGTGAATTACAAACCCAAGCTGCACTGTTACTCAATGAGCCTAAACGTATTCAAACCACAGTAACCAATAGCCTTGTCGAAGGCATTGAAGAAACCTTGTATTTGGTGAATAAAGGCAGCAAAGCCAATGCGCTTATTTCTGAATTAAAGAAAAACAATTGGCCGCAAGTGTTGGTGTTTATTGGCGCTAAAGATAACGCCGATGCGCTTTGCAAAAAGCTCAATAAAGCCGGCATTTTAGCTGCGGCTTTGCATGGCAATAAATCTCAGCAAGAGCGTGAAGCAACTCTAGAGCAGTTTAAACAAAAACAAGTCAACGTTCTTATTGCGACCGACTTACTGGCGCGTGGCATTCATATCGAGCACTTGCCTGTGGTTATTAATGTTGAACTGCCGTCACATGCTGAAGCTTATGTACATCGTATTGGGCGTACTGCGCGAGCTGGTGAGCAAGGCATTGCAATTTCATTGGTGTGTCATGGTGAAACTGAGTATTTAAGCGCGATTCGTCAACTTACCCAGCGAGAGCTGGCACTGCAAGAGCTTGAAGGTTTCCCTGTTACGGATAAGCCCTCTTCAGGTCAAAGTAAACGAGCACCTAGAGATAAAAAAGCGAACCGCCGTACTCAAGCAAAGAAAAGCATTAAGCAGTTTAAAAGTAAGCACTGATTCTTGTCAGTCATTAACGCACTAAACGAAAAAACGCCAAGCGAGATGCTTGGCGTTTTTGTATTCAGAACATGGCGTTAAAACTGATGCAACGACTTGGCTTGAGTGATCGGTTTATCTTGCTTTAGCAGGCGCATGCCTTTAAACATACGTACAAACCAAATCAAAATAGCCACAGCCGAAATGATGCCACCCGCAATGGGGATAACGTGCGCCACTTCTTCCAGTGCGCTGTTTCTAAACCAATAATCATTCACACCGATTAACACCCCATTAGAGGTGGCAATGGTTACGATAAGCACCACAAAAAAGGTCAAAAACAAAAAGAAGCTGCGTATGAGACCGTAATAATGCGAGTTGACCACTTCGCTGTCTTCATCTTTATCTAGACGATAACCTGCATAGACAATAGCGATCACACCCGACAGCAGTAATGTAAATGGGGTCAAAAAACTGCCAATGTAAGCGTACCAAATACCCTTATGATGTTTATTCATTGCTTACCCCATCCTTGTTACTTTTGTCTTTAACCGGTGCCTCTTCCAATTGATCTTTCACCTCTGCATACCACTGATCGTGATGCTCTTTGGCCCAAGTTTCATCAACCTTGCCTGTCACCATGCCTTCAAGCGCCCCTTCCATACCCACTAAACCAATATAGATATGGAATACAAAACCACAGATGAGCACTAGTGCCGAAATCATGTGCACTAAGTTAGCCACTTCCATATCGCGGCGAGTTTGGTCAAAAATTGGGAAGTCTAATATCACGCCACTGGTTGCAAGCACCACACCAAACACAATCAGTAACCAATAGATCACCTTCTCACCACCGTTAGAAAATCCAGCCGATGGATGTGAGCCTTTATGCTTTCCGACCATACCGCCCATTTTCATAAACCATTGCAAATCCACTTTGGTAAATAGCGATTTTCGCCACCATTTCACGAACATGAAGATAAGCAAAATATAGAAAATAGGACCGATATAGTTGTGATACTGCTTGGCGCTATAAATCACTAAACCCCATATATCGGAAGGAATATAAGGCTTTAAGAAGTGCTTACCGTAAACCAACATCAAACCGCTAAAGGCTAAGGTTAAAAAGGTAAATGCCATCGTCCAGTGCAGCGCTCGGTCCATACGACTCCAGCGCTTGAGCTTTCTTCCAGTGCGAGGCTTACTTAGCATTAATGGGCCAACTAAGAAATACGCCAATACCACCATCATGATGCTACCAAAGATAGCGACAGCGGCCGCAGGTGACATCCACTTCTCTTTTAAAATGAACCAAGTTTGACCCGGCACACTGATCAAAATGCCGTGCTCAGGAGACGCTGAAGTGGTAGTACCCTCCACGCCTCCTTTGACCTCACGCCAATAATCCGCGCCAGCCAATTGCACCATCTCTTTTTGCGCAGTGTCGTTGTGTTTTTGCTCAGCATACGTTGGCAAGCTAAATGCCATTAAGACACTTGCCAACATCGCTAACAATAACAGAGTCGATTGTTTCGCTAACTGCATTTGAATGCTCCTTTAACTAGCTCTTAGTCGCATCAAACGCAATATCTTCACCATCGCTCCAGCCGGCACCTTTCGCTCCACGTTCTACAACACGTTGACGGAAGATGTCAGAAACAATTTCTGCATCACCAGCCAGTAGTGCTTTGGTCGAACATAGCTCGGCACACATAGGAAGCTTACCTTCAGCAATACGGTTACTACCATATTTTAATCGCTCTTCCTCAGAGCCCGCTTCGGTTTCAAGGCCGCCTGCACAGAACGTACATTTGTCCATCTTGCCTCGTTCACCAAAGGCGGTCGTGTGTGGAAATTGTGGAGCGCCGAAAGGACAGGCAAATAAGCAGTAACCACAGCCAATACACAAGTCTTTATTGTGTAGTAAGATGCCGTCAGGGGTGTATTCAAAACAATCTGCCGGACATACCGCTTTACAAGGCGCATCCGTACAGTGCATACACGCAACAGAAATGGAGCTCTCACCCGGCTCACCATCGTTAAGGGTTACCACGCGGCGACGCTGAATACCCCACTCTAGGGCATCATCATTTTCGTTTTTACATGCGGTGACACAGCCGTTACATTCGATACAACGCTTGGTATCACAGAGAAATTTCATTCTAGCCATAATTTAGGTTTCCTTACGCTTTTCGAATATTACACAGAGTCACTTTGGTCTCTTGCATCTGCGTAACTGGGTCATAACCATAAGTGGTTGCTGTATTGGCGGCTTCACCAATGACATAAGGAACAGTGCCCTCAGGGTAGCGTTCGGTTAAGTCTTCGCCTTGGAACTTGCCACCAAAGTGGAACGGCATAAAGGCTAATCCCGGACTTACGCGACGCGTCACCATAGCTTTCACATGCACTCTGCCTTTCTCTGCACCTTCAACCCAAACCATCTCACCATCTCGAATGCCAAGATCGTTAGCATCTTTTGGATTGACTTCGACAAACATTTCTCGCTGTAGCTCGGCAAGCCAAGGGCTAGAACGTGTTTCTTCACCACCCCCTTCGTATTCCACCAAGCGTCCAGTGGTCAGTACAATTGGGTATTCTTTCGATTTATCGACACCTTGAATACTCTTGTACAAAGTAGGCAGACGATAAATAGATTCGCTGTCATCCCATGTAGGATAATCTTTAACCAGATCGCGACGAGGCGTGTACAGTGGCTCTCTGTGCAGTGGCACACGGTCTGGGAATGTCCACACTACCGCGCGGGCTTTAGCATTACCGTAAGGAATACAGCCGTGTTTAATGGCAACGCGCTGAATCCCGCCTGACAGATCCGTCTTCCAGTTTTTACCTTCGGCGGCGGCTTTTTCTTCACTGGTAAGATCGTCCCACCAGCCTAAACTTTTCAGCAACTTATCACTAAACTCAGGGAAGCCATCTTCAAGCTCACACCCTTTCGAGTAGCTGTCTTCAGCAAGCAAATTCTCACCTTCAAATTCCACACCAAAGCGAGCACGGAAGTTACCGCCACCTTCAGCAACGGTTTTTGAAGTGTCATATAAAATATGCGTGCCTGGGTGTTTCATGTCTGGCGTACCCCAACAAGGCCAAGGCAATCCATAGGTTTCACCATTGACAGGGCCACCTTCCGCCGACAAGGTCGTTTTGTGGAAGGTATGCCAGTTTTGCTGGTGTTCTTTAAGGCGCTCTGGGCTTTGACCGCTATAGCCGATAGTCCACATGCCTTTGTTAAATTCACGGGTCACATCTTCGATCACCGGTTGGTTATCTTTGACTGCGATGTTTTTAAACATTTGATCTGAATAACCCAATTTTTTGGTCAACAGATACATGATTTCGTGATCAGGTTTTGATTCGAACAACGGCTCAACAACTTGATCTCGCCATTGCAATGAGCGGTTTGATGCGGTGACTGAGCCGTGTGTCTCAAATTGTGTTGTTGCAGGGAGTAGATACACGCCGTCAGTACGGTCATTCATGACCGCCGCCACCGTTGGATATGGGTCGACAATAACCATCATCTCCAACTTTTGCATCGCTTTACGAATTTCCGTACCACGGGTTTGCGAGTTCACCGCATGCCCCCAATAGAACATGGCGCGGATATTGTCGTTTTGTTCGATATTCTGTTTGTCTTCTAACACTCCATCGACCCAACGAGAAACAGGAATACCCATGTTATTCATTGGTTGCTTGCCGCGGTATTTGGTTTGATCGAAACGGTCTTGAACCCATTGATAATCAAGATCCCATACCTTTGACCAATGCTTCCAAGCCCCCGGTGCGAGACCGTAATAACCCGGCAGTGTATGTGACAATACGCCAAGGTCAGTTGCGCCCTGTACGTTATCGTGACCACGGAAGATATTGGCACCGCCGCCCGATTTACCCATATTGCCAAGAGCCAGCTCTAAAACGCAGTATGCACGAGTGTTGTTATTACCTGTGGTGTGCTGAGTGCCGCCCATACACCAAACAATACACCCCGGTCGATTCTCCGATAAGATCTTCGCGGTTTTGTACATTTGATCTTTAGAAGCGCCCGTTACGTGCTCCACTTTATCGGGTGTCCATTTCGCCACTTCTTGACGAATTTCATCCATGCCAAATACACGTTGGCGGATAAACTCTTTGTCTTCCCACTGGTTTTGGAAAATGTGCCACAACAAGCCCCAAATAAACGCCACATCAGTACCCGGACGCAGAGCGATGTAATGATCGGATTTTGCCGCTGTGCGAGTACGTCTAGGATCGGCAACCACAATTTTACAGCTGTTTTTCTCTTTCGCGATCAAGATGTGCTGCATGGCAACGGGGTGCGCTTCGGCTGGGTTTGAACCAATGAACAGCATTGACTTACAGTTGTGCATGTCATTAAAGGAATTGGTCATTGCACCATAACCCCAGGTATTTGCTACCCCTGATACTGTGGTGGAGTGACAAATACGGGCTTGGTGATCGACATTGTTTGTGCCCCACAACGACGCCATTTTTCTAAACATATAGGCTTGTTCGTTGTTGTGTTTTGCACTGCCGAGCCAATAAACTGAATCGGGCCCTGACTCTTGACGAATTTTAAGCGCATTATCGCCAATCTCATTGATGGCTTGTTCCCAAGTGAGTTTTTTCCACTTACCGCCTTCAAGTTTCATTGGGTATTTAAGACGTTTTTCGCCGCGACCATGCTCACGCAAGGCAGCACCTTTTGCGCAATGACCGCCAAGGTTAAACGGATGATCAAAAGCAGGCTCTTGCCCTGTCCACACGCCGTTTTGTACTTCGGCGTAAATGCCGCAACCTACCGAACAGTGTGAACAAATAGTGCGCTTTATCTCTACGTTAACATCGCCCGATTCTGGCTGGGCTTGGGCTTTTCGCATCATGCTCGGCGCTAGCAACCCTGCGCCAACCACTGCGCCACCAGCGGCCAGTGATGAATTGCGCATAAAGGTACGACGGCTGATACCAAACTTTTTATTAGGGCTTGAGGTACTTTCAGAACGTTTAGTCAGTTTCATAGTGATGGGTTCCTAAAGTGAATTGTAGTAATCACGGATATGCTGAGTTTCTCGATAACCCTTATCATCCTCTGACTGTTCGGCTTCCACCTTGGTCTGACTCGCCTGCGCTGATGTCGTTGCGGTTGTCATTATCGCACCTGCAACAACACCGCCACCTAGAGCCTTAATAGCTCTGCGACGATGATTATCAATTTCTTTTTTATTTTTCATGACTCCATCCTCAACCTAATCCAACTCACTAGAACGAACAGCAATGCTCTGCTCACTCAACGCAACCTCTTCTAGCTCCATAAACTGGGCTAGTAGGTTTGCGACAACTCGATAAAACTCAGCTGCTTTTGCATCCTGAATTTGTTTCACTAAATCTTTATACCAACTCGCAATATGACGATTAAAAAACACCCCCTGCTGAGGTGAGTTCTCTTCTATCAACATCGCCATCACTTCACAGAGAGCGGCAATGTGGTCTTCTGGTTCTTTAACGCTGTCGTTGCGCTCAAAGCCCAATGATGAAAGGTCTTGGCGAAGTTCAATTAACGGTTTTTCCATTAATGCGCCATTTCGGTGCCACGATGCAAAAGGCATCACTTCACCACGCCCAATGCCAATAAATAGGTCTTGATATTCTTCTGCAACTGATTCAAGTGACGCCTCTGTTGCCAACTGGCTAAGTGCTTGCCAATCAGCGCTCATGGCGCTTGACTCTTCCTCATTGTTTAACTGTGCCAACCACTGCATTAGCTGAGCATCTGGCGCTTGTCTAAACAATGTTGCTAACAGCAAATAGATGTCTGATCGCGGTGATTGTGGTACTTGGTTATGCATGCTCACCCTTAATATTTTAGCTGTTTTGTAGGATCTTTCGCCATTTCTTGATAAATATCGGCGACTCGACAGTCTTCACACATGGCAATTCGGCGTATGGCTTGCTCATCTGAAAAGTGGCTGTGGCCTTTTAATTTGCTCTGTAACATCGTAATCATCGACTTAGGAGCAAAGGCTTTGTCGCAGCGTAAACACAAAGCAGGCTCGTCTTGATTTAAGGTGAGTGCACTGCTGCGCTGCTGCTGATCCCAGTTAATTCTTGGGGTTAAATCCAAGGCATTTTCTGGACAAGCTCCTTCACACAAACCACATTGCACGCAATCTTGCTCAATGAAATTAAGCATAGGGACTTGCCCTTCGTTGTGCAGAGCCATGGTTGGACAAACTGCCACACATGCCATACACAAGGTGCACTTATCGGTATCACATGCCACTGTGCCGTATGGAGCGCCCTGTGGCAGAGCCGCTTGCGCTTGCAGAGGGGTAAATGATTGCGCCAATGCATCTAGTGATTGAAATAGTCTTGCGCGCTTATCGCCTTCTATCTCGCCCACATGCACATTCAGCGGCGTTTCAATTAGTACAGGTTTACTTTGTCTGAGATCTTCAAGGTATAAAATATCGATACTTTCAGCGTGAATACCAAGCTGTCTGAGTAAGGTTTTCGCCACCGTCACTTCTTCGTTTAATACTCGAATAATGGTGGCTGGCATACGGCGACTCGCGGCAAACAACACTTGTGATGCGCCGTTGCTCAGTGCGGCAAACCAAGTATCGATGCCCACTGACGGTAATTCATTTACCACAATAGGAATCACATTATCGGGCAGTGCTCTTAGCGCCATAAGGTTGTAGGTTTCGTGCTCTTCACTACAAAACAGCACGATGGGATTAGTGCCACCTTGCGCTTGATAATTGTGTAAGGTGCGCTCAATAAACCCTTGGGTTTCATTTGGATAAGGCAAGGCATATTCAATCGCGCCCGTTGGGCAAGACGTGGCGCAAGTGCCCACGCCCTGACACAGATAAGGATTGATCTCAATTTTATAGCCAATTTCGTCTCGCCCTTCACTTGTCAGCGCCCCGGCAGGACAAGAAAGAATGCAACGCTCGCACCCTTTCACTCCGCGCGAACTGTGCGCGCATTTGTCGGTATCAAGGCGGAAGAATTTAGGCTTATCAAAGGTTCCGATTAAGGCATTAATTTCTTCGATAGCGTCTTCCAGTTTTGGATAGCCTCTGCCAACAGGAAAATACCCAACCGGAGGCACTTCACTGTCAATCAACGCCTCTGCGCTAAAATCTAGCACCAGATCAAAATGGGGTTGCGCGATCGCCACAGGCGCAAGCTCTACCTTAGAAATAGAGCTCGTTTGTAAAATATGAAACGAGAAACGTCCTAGATACCCAGATAATTGGGCTAATGAGAAAAAATATGGATTGATAGCACCCTTGGTATTTGTTCCGGCTGACACAGCAAAGGTGACAGATGCCATGGATGAGAATTGTTGCTGTAAGTTTTCTAAATCTTGCTCATTTGCAATGATCAGCAATGCCCCTTGGCTTTCATAGCTCACTGTCGGGGGAATAAGATTTGAAAGCTCTAACGTGTTGTTACAAGCGTAACTGCGTGCTAGGCCATTGCTAGATGTTGATTGCGCCAAAAATTCCTTTAGCATTCTGATTCCGTAATTTAATGAAATAAGCGTGCCTAATGTAAGCGCATCGTTTCATTAAGGATTGCAGATTTTTTGTATAACGTTGTTAAAACCTTAATAAATTTGAGGTGTTAAACGGATAAAATTGTTAACTATGTGATTTCATAAGCATTTTAATTTAAAAAAATTTACTATTATAGATAATAATTCTCATTAAGATTTAAAAGGATCAGATCCACTTTCAGGCTTATTATTCAAAGTATTATCCGCCAAATCCTGCTCTGAGCTCTCCTGCTTAGCTAACTCTAGCTTTTGCGCTTCATCATCAAGGCTTGGCTCACAAGCGGAATGTTCACACAACTCTTTGTCTGTGTTTACCTGCTTTTCTTCTGCTAAAGGGCTATTTTCAGTATCTATCTCGGACTGTTCGATGATCTCTTCGCTTAGATCGCTGGCTTTCTCACCCGCCCAATGCCTTAACTTACTGGCAACATCTGCGCTTAGCGGTTTCATTTGGCTAAAATCTTGGTGGTAATCATTAAGCTCATCCACTTCACTAAATTGGCCGCTAAAGAATAAACTGCGTAAAGCGCGTTTTTTTATCTCTGGAGCGGAATCTGAGGCCAGCAGCGCAGACATAGCATTGCCTTGCTTGCGTTCTTCATCTTCAACACCTTCAACATCCTCGCTCGCCAATTCATTATCAGTACTCAGCCCTTCAACTGCTTGTTCGCTCTCAAGTTCTTCGACTTCAATAAGAGCGTCTGTTTCATTTAGCGTAGAGGAATCTAACTTAGAAGAATCGAGCGCAGCATCATCTAATGGAAGAGTATCGAGAGAATGTGGCTCTAGTTCGACATTTTCTGTTGCAGAATCTGCAATATGGTCACTTTTGCGTTGTTCGTCTTCAGTATCTACTGGCGAAGCATGTTTATGCAGTAATCTTTCAAACAAACCTCGACTCATGATGCTTCTCCAAAGATAAACGGCTTTGATAACAAATTATTGACTGGCACGCCCTGCTCCCTTGCGCTTTTTACGCTTGTGTTCAATCAGCTCGCCATGGCGCGCCAAATAGGCTTCCATCCACACTTGCACCGGTAAAGGTAGATCAACCGATAGCACTAAATAGTCACCGTCTAAATAACTGCCAGCAACACTTTGAGAAACGGTGACACTGACCAAATTTAACCTTTCAATGTCATTTTCCAAAACCACAAATAGCTTAGGGTTGTCAGAATTGAGGTTAAAACGGTAATCCGTACGTTCATCTTTAAAAAGTTGGATCTCAGATTCTACGCCAAGTTCGCTAGCACAAGGGTCTAGAAATATCTCATCAACCTGCCAATTACTGGTTTGCCATCTAGAATTTTGTGTCTGATGTAGAATAATCTGACATCGAACGGGCCAATTATCTTCCGTTTTCATTACTACCTCGTTAAGCTAACTTATTATTATCTATATAGTTCTACATGAGTCATCGTGATTGTGTGCAAGTCGACATCCCTTGCTTGCCACATTTCTTCAATCACTATTCAGTATAGAAAAGGATATTCAAATGCCTCAAACCCCTAATATCGTAGCGGTTGGCCAGCCCCCCTCTCAGACTCAAACAGTGACTGTTTTTGATGAATACGGAGAACCTCTAAGCAAAGACATTGCGTGTGAGTGTCCCCTTACGGTGCTGCTGAACTGGCGTGAAATCGTCACTTTGATGACGTTAGGTTCTCACCCCGGCGCACTGGTTCTGGGCTATCTAAAAAATCAAAGCTTCTTAACAGACCCTACCCAACTTGATTCGGTGTTGATAGATTGGGAGACAAACAGTGTGGCAGTGGTCACCAAAGAGAACACGGATTTTCTAGAAACTGCGCTGAAAAAGAAAACTGTCACCTCAGGTTGCGGCCAAGGCACCATGTACGGCAACGTCATGAAAAGCTTAGAAAACTACCAAGTGCCTCAAACTAACATTAAGCAAAGTGGCTTATATGCCACCTTGATGGCACTGACTCACTATAACGACACCTACAAAAAAGCCGGCGCGGTGCATGGCTGCGCCATTTGTAAAGAAGGCGAAGTGGTCTCTTTTGTGGAAGATGTGGGTCGGCATAACGCTGTGGATACATTAGCCGGTGAAATGTGGCTCAACCGAGAATCAGGACACGATAAAATTTTCTACACCACTGGCCGTTTGACCTCCGAGATGGTAATTAAAGTGGCGCAAATGGGCATCCCTACTCTGTTGTCTCGCTCAGGGGTGACGCAAATGGGTTTAGAGCTTGCCGAGCGTTTTGGTATCACCATCATTGCCCGCGCTAAAGGACTGCGTTTTCAGGTTTATCACGGCATTGAAAAAATTGAATTTGACGGCAAATCTGCCACTAATGACACACTCAACAAGGATCAGTAAGCTATGTTTTTACAAGCTATGTCTTTACATGCTCTCTCTTTACGTGCTTTTCTGCAACGCATACAACGCAGCAAAACCATCATTCTCACTTTAGCCTGTGCGTTATTTTTTACCCTGCCCGCACACGCTGACTCAAAAACGCTAAAAATGGCTACCACCACCAGCACCTATCACTCTGGGTTGCTCGATTACCTATTACCTAAATTTAAACAGCAAACCGGTTACGAAGTGCAGTTGCTAGTTACTGGCTCAGGAAAAGCGTTAAAAATGGGCGAAATGGGCGATGTTGATATTGTTCTTACTCACTCACCAAAAGCCGAAAAAGCCTTTTTAGACTCGAATTTTGGCGTTGACCCTCACGCGGTAATGTATAACGACTTCATTATTGTTGGCCCTAAAAACAACCCAGCTAAATTAACAGATGCTGACAATGCAGCGCAGGCTTTACAGAAAATCGCTGACAGTAAATCTGTGTTTATTTCTCGCGGTGACGATTCTGGTACCAATAAAAAAGAGTTGGCGCTGTGGGCAATCAATAATACCGCGCACGACTGGTCAAACTATCGCTCAATTGGTCAAGGCATGGGACCGACTCTTAATATGAGCTCTGAATTACAAGGCTATACTCTAACCGATAGAGGCACTTGGCTTGCGTATCAAGAGAAGCTTGATCTTGGAATTTGGGTGCAAGGCGACCCAGCTTTGTTTAATCAATACCAAATCATTCGAGTCAACCCTGAACGTTACAGCGGATTGAATGCGGCTGGCGCGAAAGCCTTGAGCCAATGGTTTATCAGCGATAAAGCACAAAAGCTTATCAATGACTTCCAAGTAAAAGGACAAAAACTGTTTACGGCTAACGCTAAAACATCTAAATAATGGATATTGGTGCAACAAGTATAGAAGCGGTCAAGCTGCTTCTAAATTTTGACCCTACACTGTGGAAGGTAGTCTCTATCTCCTTCAGTGTATCCTTGTTTGCGTTGAGTTTATCGCTATTGCCAGCTATTGGGCTGGCTTTATTGCTCGCTTATGCGCCTTTCCCTGGGCGAAATTTTCTCCTCTCAATCATCAATACATTACAAGCCGTACCTACCGTAGTGATAGGACTGCTACTGTATATGACCTTATCGCGCTCTGGGCCTCTCGGTGATTGGCAATGGTTATTTACACAAAAAGCGATGATTCTTGGGCAGATACTTATCGCAATGCCTATTCTTATTTCAATGCTACAAGCTGGATTTCAAAGCGTCGACATGCGTAATGTCGAAACCTCGATCACGCTTGGAAAGTCTTATCCGCAAATTTTTAAAGCATTGATGTGGGAAACCCGTTTTGCATTGATTGCGGCTGTGGTCACCGCATTTTCTCGTATTGTTACAGAAGTGGGCTGTTCTATGATGGTAGGAGGGAATATTCTAGGTCATACACGTAATATCCCAACTGCGATTGCCTTAGAAAGTCAGCGCGGTGCATTTGCGCAAGGGGTTGCTCTTGGCATCGTACTTTTGTTACTTGCCTTGATATTAAATTTTGTCTTAACCGCCATGCGCGGGCAAAGTCACCTACGAGTCTAGAGGCGAGCATCAATGACCATACAGTTAAGAACTCAAGACTTATCCAAACGTTATGAAGACCGGGTCTTATTTCACATTCCTCATTTACAAATCGGTCCAAGCAACGCCATTTATCTCAAAGGACAAAACGGTGTGGGGAAAACCACATTGCTTAAAATTCTGGCAGGCTTAACCACGCCCAGCACAGGAACGATCAACGGCATTGAAATCTCGACCTTTTATCGACTTTTTTCGCGTAAGTTATTTCGAGATGTGGTCTATTTGCACCAATCCCCGTACATGTTTGACGCCAGTTTGCTGGATAATATTCGCTATGCACTGCCCTTTGCCTCAAAACGAGGCTTACACAGTCGCAGCCAAGCGATTAATGCGCTTAGAATGGTAGGGCTTGAATCCCTTGCCGATGAACATTGCTCGGTATTATCAGGCGGCGAAAAACAACGTTTGGCGATGGCACGAGCTTGGATAGTCAATCCGTCTATTTTGCTAATGGATGAGCCTAGCGCCTCTCTGGATCTTGAATCAACGCAGGGGATCATTACGCTGGCTAAAGATCTGTTAGATAGAGGGGCAAGTATTGTGATTACCAGTCACCAGCAAAATGGGCTGACTGATCTTTGTGATACGCAATGGACTATTGAAAATCAAAGTCTGACGGTTACGCCGCACCTTAGAGTCATCGACGAACAAACCAAAAAAATAAAACCAATAACAAATAATAAATTAGGTAACGAAACATGAAGTCAATCAGTTGGGTCGTTTTGGCCGGTGGTCAAGCCACACGTATGCAGGGACAAGACAAAGGCTTGGTCGAGTTAAATCAAAAACCTCTTATCGAATATGTGCTTGAAGTGTTAAAAGCATATACGGATTCTATCTACATCAACGCCAATCGTTCCCAAGAACGCTATCAAGAATACGCGCCTGTGTTTGCCGATCATTATCAAGGCTTTGTTGGGCCTATGGGCGGTATTCACGCCGGATTAACTCACGTTGACAGTGATTGGGTGGGGTTTGTACCTTGTGATTGCCCGCAAATTTCACCAACGCTGATACAGCGCATGCAACAAGAAATCAGCGACGACGACGAAATCCTTGTCGCCCACGACGGTGACTTTGTTCAGCCTGTATTTACCGTATTCCACCGCCGCGTACTGGAGCGTTTACAGCAATTTTTAGACGATGGCGAACGCAAAATCATTCTCTTTTACGACCGCTGTAACACGCGCCAAATCGATTTTAGTGACATCAAAGACAGCTTCGTGAACCTTAATTCTCAACAAGAACTCCAACAATTTAAGCAGTAATCTATGAAGACGATTCGTAATACTCCCATCCTTGGCTTTGCTGCTTTTAGTGGCACCGGAAAAACCACCTTACTTGAGCAGATCATTCCAAAGTTGACTCAAGCAGGGCTAAAACTTGGCGTACTAAAACACGCGCATCACAATTTCGATATCGACCAACAAGGCAAGGACAGTTATCGCTTGCGTAAAGCGGGCGCGACACAAATGTATATTAGCTCGCGCTACCGTCATGCCATGATCACCGAAACCCCTGACGAAGAAGCGACTTTTGAAGAGTTGCTAGAACAATTTGATCACAAAAGCCTAGATGTGATTTTAATTGAGGGTTTTAAAAGCCAGTCATTTCCCAAAATTGAGCTGCGCCGTCAAGCGCTAGACAATCCGTGGATGCACCCGAACGACGACAATATCATTGCCGTTGCCACTGATATTGATACCGAAAAAGAACTCAGCAAGGGCTTTAACGCGGCGCTGCCTCAGTTTGATATCAACGATCTTGATGCAATAGCGAGCTTTATCATCCAAACCGTAGCGCCTTCCAAACAAAGTAACGCTGACGCCAATGCTGCTGCGCAATGTTGCGATACCCTATCACCGGCTTTTCTGTCGGTAGAGCAAGGGATTGAGCGCATCTTAAATGCGGTATCGCCACTGACTGAAAGCACAACAGTGGCAATTGACCACGCCTTACATCACGTATTAGCGCAAGACATTATATCGAGCATCAATGTGCCTCAGCACACTAACTCCGCAATGGATGGCTACGCGATTCGCGACCAAGATGTGGCGCTGGAAAGCTTTAAACTGGTTGGTGAAGTGATGGCAGGCCAAAGCTATCCATCTGAACTGAATGCCGGTGAAGCAGTAAAAATCATGACTGGCGCACCCGTGCCAAGTAATGGCACTACCGTCATCATGCGTGAGCAATCTGATACCTATGAAAAAGATGGACAACACTTCGTCACTTTTAACGGCGCATTAGTGAAAGCGGGACAAAATGTACGCTTAGCTGGAGAAGATCTTACCATTGGACAGGCCGTATTTAGCCAAGGCCAAAAAATTGGCGCCGCTGAAATGGGCATGATTGCCTCTCTTGGCATCAATGAATGTGCGGTGATGCGTAAGCTAAAAGTGGCAATTTTCTCTACCGGAGATGAGGTGCAGCACCCAAGCCAGCCGCAACAACAAAACTGTATCTATGATTCAAATCGTTACGCTTTGATGGGACTGCTCAGCCAACTTAATTGTGAAATTATCGATTTAGGCATTTTAGAAGACGATCATTTAGCGATTGAACACGCGGTCTCTAAAGCTGCTGTAAGTGCTGATATGGTGCTGACTACCGGCGGCGTGTCTGTGGGTGATGCCGACTACATCAAAGATGTTTTAGAACAAAACGGTAATATCGATTTTTGGCGCATCAATATGCGACCGGGTCGCCCTCTCGCCTTTGGCACTATCGGCGATACCCCTTTCTTCGGACTGCCGGGAAATCCTGTCGCCACTATGGTGTCCTTTATTAATTTTGTACGCCCCGCTATCCATAAAATGCAAGGTGAAAGCAACTGGCAACCGACCAAATTGCGTGCAATTGCCAGCGAAGCTTTGCGCTCTCGTCATGGTCGCACTGAGTTTACTCGCGGTATCTATCAGTTAAATGAGTTTGGGCAATTGGTGGTGTCGAGCACAGGAAAACAAGGCTCTGGCATTTTACGCTCGATGAGCGAAGCGAACTGTTTGATTGAAATTGATCCGCTATACGCCAAAGTTGAGCCGGGTGAGTTAGTCACCATCATTCCGCTTAATATCTAGAGTATTAGCTAACGGTTTATGGGGCTCTATTGTTAGAGCCCTTTTTTATTGTGCTCAATTTCTAACAATATAAGGATCATAAACATACACTGGCGGTTCTCGATGGGATTCAATACAATCAGCTAAAACCGCATATTCACGCGCCAACGTACATAAATAGGTAGACCTTATCCCATGAGCAGCGACCCGCTTTTCACGCCATTTGAGCAATCCATCGCAGGAGTTGCGCTGCCAAAGCGATTCACATTCCCCTTTTATTATGAGCCCCACCCGCTAAGCGTGTTAGCTTCCGAACAATTGCAAAAACAGCTGCACTCGGCTTTTGACTGCCAGTTTGATTTAGAGTCAAACGCGTCATCAAGTGTGTCCCAAAAACAAGGCAAAATGTTTGGCGTGTTAGTGGTAAAAAATTGCGACGGTGAGCTGGGTTTTTTAAGCGCTTTTTCTGGCAAAATTGATGATTCCAATCATCATCAGGGCTTTGTGCCACCTGTGTATGACATGCTCGACAGTGAAGGTTTTGTTCGAGAAGAGTTTGACAAAATAAATGCGGTATCAAGTGAGCTAAATGCGTTTACCAACAGCGTCGATATTGCTCAGTTAAAAGCGCAGCTTGCCCAGATTAACCGCCAAGCCAGCGCGCAAATTCAAGCTCAGCAAGCACAAATGGCAGACAACCGAAAGCTGAGAAAACAGCAGCGTTCACAAGCCAAACAAGATTTAAGCCTTGATGATTACCAACAGCTAGAGCAGCAACTTGCCAAGCAAAGCGTGTTTGAGAAAAATCAGCTTAAAGCAACTAAATCGCAGTGGGCGGAAAAACAAGCTACGCTGACATTAGAAATAGAAGAATTTGAGCGTCAAATCAGTGAGCTTCGCTCGCGCAGAGCGCATCTTTCTAACCAGATGCAACATAAGCTGTTCACTCAATATTCGTTTTTAAATGCTGATAATGAGCGCCAAGATCTCAATCAAATTTTTGCTCAAACAGCGTCTAAAGTGCCACCAGCAGGCGCCGGTGAATGCGCCGCGCCAAAGCTGTTGCAATATGCCTATTTAAATCATTACGCCCCAATTACACTGGCGGAATTTTGGTGGGGACAATCCCCAAAATCTGAGATACGTCAACATAAGCAGTTTTACCCCTCGTGCATGAGTAAGTGCCACCCTATTTTGTCGCATATGCTAAAAGGGTTACTGGTGGATGATAATCCGCTATTGGAAAACCCAGCCAAAGACAAGCCTCTGCCTATCATTTATGAAGATGAGCATATTGTGGTGGTCAACAAACCGGAAGGCTTTTTGTCTGTGCCGGGACGCCATATTCAAGATTCAGCATGGCATCGCCTGAAGCAAATCTATAGCGATGCAGAAGGCCCGTTTGCCCTGCACCGCTTAGACATGGCGACCTCTGGATTATTGGTATTTGCACTGACCAAACGTGCCAACAAACATCTGCAAAAACAGTTTATTGCCCGTGAAGTGACTAAGCGCTACGCCGCGCTCATTGACGGCGTAATCGATGGTACTCACATCAAAAATGAGGGAGATATTGAATTGCCAATGTGTCCCGACCTATTAGATAGACCAAGACAAATGGTGAGCGTTGAACATGGAAAGCCCGCACATACTCATTATCAATTAATCGAGGTTGTGGACGGAAAATCAAAGGTATTTTTATACCCAAAAACCGGACGTACTCACCAACTTCGCGTCCACTGCGCCCATCAAGATGGCCTGAACATGCCCATCATTGGCGATAGCTTATACGGCAAAAAAGACCTTAGACTGTATTTACATGCTCAGAAATTAAGCTTCACCCACCCCGTCACTAAGGAGTGGATGACATTTACCGCAGATATTCCGTTCTAGCTTTTTCTTCGTTTTCTATTTATTTGCTTTCCGTTTTTTGCTTTCTATTAAGCAGACTGCTCGGATAATTGCGCCAATTGTTGCTGATAGGAAAAGTGCGCAACGATGCAGCGCAATACGCCGTAGTCGTATTTGCCTTCAAAGTGCTCAAATAACGGCTTTAGCTTTTGCTCGCTTAAGATATTAAGCAAAACAACCGCGGAGCCGAACTGCTCAAGGGCTTGCTCATCAAGCTCAATCACTTGTTGTAATGGACATAAACCAAGCTCTATCGCACTTGCTAAATGACTCAGCACCGTAGTAGCCGCAATAGCTCGCTCTGCGGCGACCTGTTCAACGCTGTGATATTGATTAAACAGCGACAAGCTGGTTTGCTCGGTCGCACTTAACGTAGGTGCAGGCTTAGGCTGCTCATTAATAAGTTGCACAATTGCCTCACCGTATTTCGCCAGTTTGGCCTCACCAAAGCCAGAGATTTGCCCTAATGCGTCTAGGCTATCTGGGCGCTGCAGTGCAATTTCGGCAAGGCTAGCATCGTGACAAATAATGTAGGCAGGGACATTCTGCGTTTTTGCCAAACTTGCTCTAAGCTCGCGCAGTTTTTCAAACACGGCTGAATCTTGTTCAGACAAGGCGCTGCTTTTCTTCGTGCTACTGGCTTTTTTCTTTTTGCTCTTGCGCAATTCACGAAATTCGATGCTTTGCTCACCACGAAGCACAGCGCGACAAGCTTCCGTCAGTTTTAGGTTGTTGTACATGCCTTCAACTTTTAGATAATTCATCGCAATAAGTTGGCGGAACACGCCTCGCCACTGCTCAGCGGTTAATTCGGTGCCGATACCAAAGGTGGATAAATTGTCATGCCCAAAGCGTTTAATTTTGTCATCAGATTTACCGAGCAGAACATTCACTAAATGGGTCACGCCAAATCGCTGCTCGGAGCGATACACGGTTGAAAGGGCTTTTTGCGCCGCTTGGGTGCCGTCCCACGTTTTTGGCGGATGCAAACAGTTATCGCAATTGCCACACGGCTGCGCGAGAGTTTCACCAAAGTAACCGAGCAATGTCTGGCGACGACAAGTACTCAACTCACAATAGCCAAGCAGTGCATTAAGCTTACCCACCTGCACTTGTTTGTATTGCGCACTGCCATCAGAGTTTTCCAGCATTTGCTTTTGCATCACTAAGTCTTGTAAGCCGTACGCCATCCATGCGTTTGCAGGTGCGCCATCACGCCCAGCACGACCGGTTTCTTGATAGTAGGACTCGATACTTTTTGGCAAGCTAAGATGACCGACAAAACGTACATCGGGCTTATCTATGCCCATACCAAAGGCAATCGTCGCAACGATAATCACCCCATCTTCACGTAAAAAGCGCTGTTGGTTTTGATTTTTTTGCTCGATGGACATACCGGCATGATAAGGCAAGGCCACTCGGCCTTTTTCGGCCAGCCAAGCGGCGGTTTCTTCCACTTTCTTTCTCGATAAGCAGTAAATAACCCCAGCATCTTGCGGATGATTGTGTTCAATAAAATCCCATAACTCATGCTTGGCATTGGATTTTTCGCTGACGTGATAACGGATATTGGGTCTATCAAAGCTGTGTACAAAAACCTTAGCATCGCCAAGTTGTAGCTGACTGATGATCTCTTGTCGGGTGCGCTCATCGGCGGTGGCGGTTAAGGCAATGCGCGGCACATTAGGAAAGCGTTGCGGCAAGATAGACAGCTGTTGGTATTCAGGTCTAAAGTCGTGTCCCCATTGGCTTACACAGTGCGCTTCATCAATGGCAAATAGGGAGAGATTCGATTGCTCCAATAAATTTAACGTACGCTCCAGCAAAAGACGCTCAGGAGAGACATACAGCAGTTGTATCTCGCCGCGCGTGACTAAGGCTTCCACTTCCATTTGCTCATATCTGTCTTGAGTGGAATTTAAAAATGCGCACGACACGCCCACTTGTCTTAATGCATCTACCTGATCTTTCATCAGAGCAATCAGCGGGGATACCACTACCCCAACGCCTGAGCGCACAATGGCCGGAATTTGATAACAAATCGATTTACCGCCACCGGTTGGCATTAAGGTTAGAACGTCTTGCCCACTGACTACACTATCCACAATCTCTTGCTGTTGATGACGAAAACTGTCGTAGCCAAACACGTTTTTCAAAACGTCTAACGGTTGTGGGCCGTTTGCTTGCGAAGAGTTTAGCTGTGAAGAGTGGCTGTATTCGGTATTAGTGTGTTCAAAGTGGCTCAAAGCGCGTCATCCTAATCGATGTGATAGAAAGGTAAGCATACCTATCGCAATTATTAACTGATCATTCTAGCGAGTTAGAATGATCAGTTAAACACTGCGTTGATATAAGAAAAGATAGCAATGAGACACTATTGCCAAGACTGGCAATAGTGTGAATTTAGAGTTATTCAGGCTTTACTGACAACATTTCTTGCAATCCGCCGCCATTATGCACTTGTTTATAGCCCTGCGTCAGCAACAGTTGCTTAGCTTTTGCAGAGCGATTGCCACTTCGGCAATACACCACCAGCTGATCGCGACTTTTAATAAACGAAAGATCGGCGTGCGCCAGATTTTGCACTGGAATGTTAATCGCATTATCTAAATGCCCAGAGGCAAATTCTTGCGGCGTTCTGACATCAATCACGACCGCCCCAGAATCAATCCAATCCCAAGCCAGTTGCGCTCGTTCACTGGCAAGCACGAATGTGGAAAATAGTAGCGCGCACAATCCTAAAAATTTAGACATATTCGACCAATTAACCGCGATTAGTAAATTTCCATAACCCAAGAGCCCAGTTTCTTCTCTTGCCATAGCTGGATAATGATCGGCTCTAATGCCACGATCACCCGTTGAAAATCCTCTGGCGTTTTATTGGCATTAAACCAGCCATTAATAGAGTCTAAATTAAACGCGAGTTGTTTTAAGTTGCCAGAGTTGGTCAACAGCTCTTCGCCATTGGTGGCCTGCTCTTGCTCTGTTAATTGGATGCTCGACTCAAAATACTGGTCTCCAGCACGGTATAGATTCCATTCGTCACTGCGAGTTGCAATAAGGCGCATAATTATTTCCCTATAAAAAAGTGATCACTGGCTCAATAACACCATAGACGCGCATTGAAGCAAAGGATGTATCTCACATTTACTTCTGTACAGAGATAAATAAAAATAGCAAGGGAGCTAGAGACTATAAGGTGGCTACTTATCGTCGATATTTAGCGCCGCTATTTATGTCGAGGCTAGACGATAATTCACAAGCTCAGGCAATGTGAAAGTGCTCGCAATCTTTGCATAACTCAAATAAAAACCTTACTGTTGTTTTGTGAAATAAAACACATATACAACAAACTAAGCCATTGGCTACTATATAATCACATATACTGGTTTTTTATTCATATGTAGTTAATGAAACCAAATTTTCCGTTTTTTTATACATTTTATTTGCATAAACAATCGAAATTGGTAAGATGCTGACTGAAGAGATATAGGACAGTTTTTTAGCATGAGTATTCAAGTCAATCAGGTCAATAAATTCTACGGTGAGACGCAAGTACTGCACGACGTAAGCTTTACGTGCAATAAAGGTGACACTTTAGTATTACTCGGTCCAAGTGGAGCTGGCAAAAGCTCACTGCTCCGTATACTGAATCTGTTAGAAAGTGCTAACAGTGGCGATATGTCAGTCGCAAGTATGTCTTTTGATTTTGCAAAAGGCGTGACCGAAAAACAAGGTCTGCAACTAAGACACAAAGTGGGCATGGTATTTCAACAATACAACCTATGGCCGCATATGACCGTCATTGAAAACCTGATTGAAGCGCCAGTGCGCGTAACAGGTCTTTCTAAAATCGCTGCCAAAGAAGAAGCCAAAAGAATTTTAGACATGCTGCAATTGGGTGATAAATCCGATGCATGGCCACTGCAATTATCCGGTGGTCAACAGCAACGTGTCGCTATCGCTAGAGCCTTGATGATGAAGCCAGACGTACTGCTTTTTGATGAGCCTACTGCGGCGCTCGATCCAGAGATCACATCTCAAGTCGCCAAGGTCATCAATGACCTAAGCAAAACCGGAATTACACAAGTTGTTGTTACTCACGAGGTCGAATTTGCCCGTAAAGTAGCGAGTCATGTGTTGTATTTAGAAGATGGAAAAGTTGTGGAAAATGGCACTAACGAAGTGTTTAATAAGCCAACGACACAAAATTTCGCAGATTACCTTACCCACTAATTATACGCCTACAGACGCTGACAAGTTTTAGGCAGCGCAATGATTGGAGAAATACAAATGAAAAAAATCTTATTAGCATCCTTGATTGGTCTTACGTCAGCACATGCGATGGCAGCTCAGCAAGAAATTAAATTTGTAATGGAAGCAACTTACGCACCATTTGAATACGTAGATGCAAACAACGAAATCCAAGGTTTCGACGTTGATCTTGCAAATGCTCTATGTAAGCAGATTGAAGCGAAATGTACGTTCCACAACCAATCTTTTGATAGCTTGATCCCTGCCCTTAAGTTCAAACGTTATGATGCAGCTATCTCTGGTATGGATATTACTGAAGCGCGTCAACAACAAGTGAACTTCACTCAACCTTACTACGATAACTCAGCGGCTTTCATCGCGGTTAAAGGTAAAGTTGAAAACCAAACAGCACTGAAAGGCAAACGCGTTGGTGTACAAAATGGTTCTACGCACCAATCATACCTAATTGAACAAAAACCAGGTGTGACTGCGGTTCCTTACGCAAGCTACCAAGACGCATTCATCGACATGCAAAATGGCCGTATTGATTCTGTATTTGGTGACACTGCGGTTGTTGCTGAATGGTTTAAGAAAAGCGACAAACTTAGCTATGTTGGCGAGCAAGTAACCAACAAACAGTACTTCGGTAACGGTTTTGGTATCGCAGTCAATAAAGACAACCAAGCTCTGCTTGACCAACTCAATGCTGCACTGAAAACTGTAAAAGAAAACGGCGAATATAAAGCCATTTTTGAAAAGTACTTCGGTAAGTAATATGGAATTGACGGGTTACTCCGCGTCTCTCGCACAAGCAAGTTGGACTACGGTCCAACTTGCTTTTGTTAGTTTATGCGTGGGCTTAATTTTAGCCGTATTGTTTGCCTGTGGTGAAATGTCTCGCCACAAATGGTTGGCATGGCCAACGACTCTATTTATCACCATTGTTAGAGGGCTTCCTGAGCTTCTAGTAGTGCTGTTTATCTTCTTTGGCTCAACTCAAGTTATCTTCATTATAACCGGTGAGTTTGTCGATATTAGTCCCTTTATCTCAGGGGTAATTGCACTTGGTTTAATTTTTGCGTCTTATGCATCTCAAACCATTCGCGGCGCGTTAAAAGCGGTGCCAAGTGGGCACGTTGAAGCGGCTAAAGCTCTGGGTATAAGTCGTTCTCGCACTTTTGTTAAAATCGTACTGCCTCAAGCGGTGCGTCATGCTATGCCGGGTTTGATGAACCAATGGCTAGTGCTATTAAAAGATACTGCCTTAGTTTCTTTGATCGGCGTCACCGATTTGATGAAACAAGCTCAGCTTGCCTCAGCAACGACTCACCAAGCCTTTACTTGGTATGCGACTGCGGCGGCCATTTATTTAATTATTACGATTATTACTCAGAAAATAGTTAAGATCATCGACGCACGCTTCTCTCTTCAAGAAGCCTCTACGAGTGCAGGAACAAAAGCATGAATTCACAACATTTCTACCAAATGCTTGACGGGTTGATGACCAGTGTACACCTCACTGTGGTTTCACTGATTGTTGGCTGTATTCTTGCGCTATTGATGACGCTAACCCTGATCCTACGTACTCCAGGCGTTCATTGGTTAAGCCGTGGCGTAATTACGCTGTTTACCGGCACGCCTCTATTAGTACAAATCTTTCTGATCTATTACGGCCCAGGTCAATTTGAAGCCATACATAACAGCTTTATTTGGCACTGGCTAAGTCAGCCTTGGTTTTGCGCTATGTTAGCACTGGCACTTAACACGGCCGCGTACAGCACCCAGTTGTTCAAGGGTGCATACAATGCGATCCCATCAGGACAATGGCAAGCCTGTCGTGCTCTAGGCATGAACAACGCACAGAGCCTAAGAGTATTGCTACCCTACGCGATTCGCCGCGCCATCCCAGCCTACTCCAACGAAGTGATTTTAGTATTTAAAGGCACATCCCTTGCCAGTACTATCACCATTATGGATGTTATGGGTTACGCACAACGCATCAACGCACAAACCTACGACACCCTCACCGTCTTCGGTGTAGCCGGTGTGTTCTACCTCAGCGTAAACGGAATACTCACTCTGATTTTCCGCCACATAGAACGCAAAGCCCTAGCCTTCGAAAACGCTCGCTAGCTAAATGCGGGGTCAGGTCTTGAAATTTGCACGCGTTGCGTGCAAATTTCAAGACCTGACCCCGCTCATATTTGCTCACAAAATCATCTAACAAACTGATTATTATTTGAATAATCACTAAATTAATTCCTTCCTTAGAATAATCTATTAAAATACACATATACAAAAAGCGTGAGAATACCAATGAGCATAAGCCATAAACCATGGATAAACACCTATCCTAGCGACGTCCCAGAATTTATAGAGCCAAACAAATATAAAAATATTAATGAAATGTTTGATGACTCGTTTAACCGATTCGCAGATAAAACCGCGTTCATTAACATGGGTCACTCGCTCACCTATCAAGAATTGAATGATAAAAGTGACGCCTTCGCCGCGTATTTACAAACTGAGTTAAAAGCGAAAAAAGGCGACAGAATTGCGCTAATGATGCCGAATCTTCTTCAGTATCCAATCACTATTCTTGGCGCACTGAAAGCAGGATTGGTGGTAGTGAATGTAAACCCGCTTTACACTCCAAGAGAGCTTGAACATCAACTTCGAGACTCTGGCGCTAGCATCATTGTCGCGGTAACAAACTTCGGTGATAGCTTACAAAAAGTGATCGACCAAACTAGCCTTAAACACGTCATCTTAACCAGTATTGGCGACCAGTTAGCGCCACATAAGCGCACCTTAGTCAATTTTGTGGTGAAATACGTCAAGAAAATGGTGCCAAAATATCACCTGCCTAGCGCAATCTCATTGCGCCGCGTGTTAACCGAAGGCAAACGCATGGAGTTTAACGCGCCCACTATCGAACATGACGATCTTGCCTACCTGCAATACACAGGTGGCACCACTGGGGTTGCAAAAGGGGCGATGCTTACCCATAAAAATATCATTGCCAATGTACTGCAAGTGTTCGCCCACTTTGGCCCAAGAACTGCCAAAGAGAACGAGCTTGCGGTTACTCCCCTTCCTCTTTACCACATCTTTGCTAACTCTGTGAGTATGATGCTAATGATGTATATGGGCGGTACAAACTTGCTTATCACTAACCCGCGTGATTTAAAAAGCTTTGTTACCGACCTTGGCAAATACCCGTTTACCATGATTTTTGGTCTCAATACCTTATTTGCAGCTCTGCTCAACAACAGCAAATTTAAAGCACTGGATTTCTCTAGCGCCCAATTTACCATCGCTGGCGGAATGGCGACTCAAAAGCACACCGCTGATGAATGGCAAAAAGTAACAGGCATGCCCATTATCGAAGGCTACGGCATGACAGAGTGCTCTCCAGTGGTTGCTGGCGGCGTTCACACCCAACAAGAGTATGTCTCTGCGGTAGGCGTGCCACTGCCAAGCACAGAGCTAAGAATTGTCGACGATAATGGACAGCCTCTAGCCACCAATGAAGTGGGTGAAATTCAAGTGCGCGGCGCACAAGTCATGAAAGGCTATTGGAAGCAAGACGCTGAAACCAAAGCGGTTCTTACTGCCGACGGATGGTTAAGCTCTGGTGATATTGGCAGAATGGATCAAGATGGCGTTTTCTATATCGAAGATAGAAAAAAAGACATGATCTTAGTGTCAGGATTCAACGTCTTCCCAACCGAAATAGAAGAAGTCGCCACTCTACACCCCAAAATTGTGGAAGCAGCTGCAGTAGCCGTTGCCGATGACGTAGCAGGAGAACGCGTAAAACTAATCGTAGTCACAAGTGACCCTGTCACCGTCGACGATATCAAGAAACACTGCCGCCAACACCTCACCGGCTACAAAATCCCTAAAGTCATCGAATTTAGAGACGAACTACCCAAAACCAACATAGGCAAAATCCTACGCCGTGAACTACGTGACTAATTGCGGGGTCAGGTCTTGAAATTTGCACGAATGCATATTTATCAAGCCGCCAGATAATGAAAAACAGCAACCTTAGTTTATTACTAATGCTTGCTGTTTTTTTATTGAAGAAGAAGTTGTGCGAGTTATTGAGCTGGGGATTTGTCTGATTTATGCAAATATCAAGACCTGACCCCATCTTTACCAGCCGCCGGATAATGAAAAACAGCAACCTTGGTTTATCGCTAATGGTTGCTGTGTTTTTATTGAAGAAGAAGTTATGTGAGCTATTGAACTGAGGATTTGTCTGATTTATGCAAATATCAAGACCTGACCCCGTCTTTTAGGATATCGTCTTGAACCATCTCGTTGGATTGTTCGTGGATGGTGTTGATTCGGGTTCTTAGGTCGGGGTTATTGCGTTCATATTCGGTCAGGTAAATGTCACTGTGGATGTGCTCAGAAATCATTTTTACCATTAGTTTATTGTTGGTAAATAAGCCGGTGCTTTCTGCTCGATGAGAAAATACAAAGGCTAATTTCATATCTACAACCAACATAAATCGGTGTGATGGGTATTCTTGTTCGCTTTCTTCAGAGCGTGAATACATTTCCATTTTCTCATGTGGCGTTTCTAAGCGATTGAACGAAAAGCCGATGACTCGTACTCCCCTCTCAATCGCTTCGCACAATTCGCGTTTGAACAAATCTAAGCGAAAATCGGAGTTTAAGTAGATCTCGACGTTGGCTTGATTGATCAATTCTTTGGCTTTTTGAACTAGGTTTTCATAGCCAGAGACATTGTAAACAAACTCTTTTTCTTCATGCAGTGCCATTTTCGCCAGTTCTTTTTTCAAGATGGCGATATTGGACATGGTTTTCTTTTCGATTTGGCTAAAGATAAGTTCAGGGGATTTCGCTTCATACTCTTTTGTCTCTCCGTCAGACAAAAATATAAAACCATTGTGATACAAATTATCTATCGATGAGTATACCGATGAACGTGACAATGAAATGTCTTTCGCGATTTTATAACCACTTGAACGTCCATTTTTCAGTAAGGTGATATACACCAACGAATCGGTTTTAGTGAACCCAAAGTCCATCAATTTGCTTACCACATCTGACACTAAATGCCCCTTGAAACTATTCATGAATTCTTTACCTAAGATTATCATTCCCGCCAGTTTGACTCTAACTTTTTATATGCTGATCAATAGTTAACGAAACAAATATCAATCAGCATTAAACCAAACGCTGTGTAAAGCTTAAGCCGCACGCTCAGTGATCTGGTAACCAAAAGGCTGCAAGGCTATTTGCTCACCTAAGATCTCAACACATTTACTGTATGCAGAATTGTTTAACACAAACTGATAGTTACCTCGGGTGTAGGCAACACAATCCTCATCATCAACCTCCAACCACGCAATTGAAGCCTCATTGAACTCGGGATTGTCTTTACGCAATGCAATGAGGTATTGAATAAATGCCTTAAACTCAAGGTCTTGTTCGGATTCATCCCATAGCATGCATTTACGGTTGCCTTCTAGGCTCATACTGCGCCGTCCTTGCAATCCCACCTCGCCACCATAGTAAATACAAGGTGAACCAACCTGAGTAAACATAAACAGATAAGCCAGTTTTGCTTTGTCTTTGTTACCTTCACACAAGCTCAAAATTCGCGTTGTATCATGGCTATCCAATAAATTAAACATCGCTTCGTTGACGTTTTTTGGATAGGCAAAGTAGGATTGACTGACGCTATGCATAAACAGATTTTTGTCGATTTGCCCCAGCGCAAAATAGTCAGTCATTGCTTGTGTAAGAGGATAATTCATCAAAGAATCGTATTGATCGCCGCGCAACCAAGGCATGCCTTCGTGCCAAATTTCGCCAAGGATATAGCAATCAGGTTTAATGCCTTTTACGCGCTTTCTAAAGTCGCGCCAAAAGCTATGATCAACCTCATTTGCCACATCTAAGCGCCACCCATCAATATCAAACTCTTCTACCCAATGCCTTGCTACGTCCAGTAGATACTCTCTACATTGCGCATTTTCGGTGTTCAATTTCGGCATTTCGATGACATTTGCGAAGGTCTCGTAATTGAAGTTCCAAAAATCCCACTCGCTCTTAGGTGTATCTGGATAGACCGGAAACTGATTGATCCAAAACCAGTCGGCATATGGCGACTCACTCCCTTTTTCAACCACATCCAACCAAAGTGGCGATTGATCGCCTATATGATTAAATACCGCATCTAACATTACGCGCATGCCCCTTTTATGGGCTTCGTTTACTAAGGCTTTAAATGCTTGGTTGCCGCCAAAGTGCGGATCGACGTTGTAATAGTCGACGGTGTCATATTTGTGATTGGCATTGGCGGTGAAAATCGGACAAAAATACAATCCGTTGACACCTAGATCTTGAAGATAATCAAGCTTATCAATGACTCCCCATAGATCGCCTCCCATAAAACTGTCAGAGGTAGGCTCACTTCCCCACGCTAAAACGTTATCAGGAGAAATCTCAGGGCGTCCATTGGCAAAACGCTCTGGAAAAATTTGATACCAAACAGTCTTTGCAACCCAGCTTGGCGTTTTCAACACATCTTGCGGGTTTAAATACGGAAAACAGAAAAAGTTACTTAAATTACTCAACTCTAATTCGGCAACTTGTTCGTCGGACAAGTCAACGCACTTCTTTTCGCCAAACAGTATTTTCTCTCCTTCTTTGCCATACAAAATAAACCCATAGCGAGTGCGACGTTTTGGCGGCTTAAATTCGGCAAACCAATGGTCATGATATTCCGTACTGCCCTCAAGTTGCATTTCAACATGATTTCCGCCAACCCAGCCATGGGCATCACTGCCACCTAGGTTGCCACCGTCTAAGCCACCTTCAGCCCAATGATATGGGTCGCCAATCCACAAAGAAACTCTTTCAATTTCCCCTTTTGTACTGCGAAATCGAATATGTAATGTCTCGTTATCGTAGGCATAACTGTCCGCACTCTTGGCTGAGTGTATTAAGGAACTCTTAGTAATCATTGTATTTATCCTAGTCGTTATTCTTTTACAGCGCCGCTGACAAGGCCAGACGTAATATGTTTTTGCGTGGCTACAAATAAGAGAGTGATTGGCACCGCCACTAATAAAGATCCTGCGGCAAACAAAGTAAAGTTCTCTGCTGAGTTAGAAGATATCCAACTGAAAATACCAATTGCTAACGTCATTTTTTCTTCGCTGCGTAAAATCAAAGTTGGCAAAATAAAATCCATCCAAGGTCCGGTAAAAGAGACCAAAGCGACAAAGACTAAAATAGGTCTTGCCAAAGGTAATATGATTTCAATAAATATGGTTAAATGCCCTGCGCCATCAATTTTAGCTGCCTCATCTAACGAGGTCGGAATCGCATCAAAATACCCTTTCACTAGCCAGACCAAAAATGGTAGAGAGCCAGTCACATAGACAAAAAGCAAACCAATATAGGTATCAATTAAACCCATTTTTGACAGTAATATATAAATCGCTGTCATAGATAAAAAGGCCGGAAACATTTGCAAAACCAAAATACTCATCATGATATTTTGCTTGCCTTTAAAGCGGTATCGAGAGAATACAAAAGCCGTCATGGTGACAATAACCAGTGATATCAGCATGTTAGATGTGGCAAGAATAAAGGTATTCTTATACCAATCAAAATACGGAGTATCGGTAAACAAGGTACTGTAGTGCTGCAAAGTAAAATCAATATCAAAGAACGAAGTACTAAATAAGTTGTTCCCTTTTTTAAAGGATGCCAATACCGTCCAAATAACAGGCCCTAAGACCAACAAGGCATTGATGCTTAAAAATATGTAGACGATAAAAGTCCCTAACTTTTGCATTATATTATTCATAACTACATACCCACATCATCTTTAAAAGACTTCATTCTTCTAAATTGCCAAATTGCAATTCCAGATAAGAATAAGAAAATAATAATCGAAATTACCGATGCTATTTGATATTGCTGGAAATCAAGGGTCAGTTTATAGATCCAAGTAATTAAGATATCTGTGTGTCCTGCAAAACGGTATTCTGGGTTAATAGGCCCACCTTCTGTTAGCAGATATATCGCACCGAAGTTATTAAAATTGTGCGCAAACGTCATCACTAATGAAGGCGCGACTTGGTGCAAAACCATAGGTAAGGTTATTTCCCAAAACTGTTGAAATTTACTGGCTCCATCCACTTCACTCGCTTCATAAAGTTCCGTTGGAATATTAGTTAATGCCCCGGAAATCAATAACATAAAGTATGGTGCCCCTACCCAAACGCTGACAGCAATAACCGTCACTTTCGCTAAAACAGGGTCAGATAAGAACGCGATGGACTCAAACCCCCAAGTATTTAGCGTTCCATTTACCGGACCAATTCCATTGAGTAGCAAGCGAAACATCAATAACGTAACAAACGCAGGAATGGCATAAGGTAAGATAAAAACAAACCTCCACAGCTTCTTTGCTTTTATCTGTTTATTTTCAAGTGCTAACGCTAACAGAAAGCCAAATCCACAAGTACATACAGTGGCAAATAGCGCCCAAATCACGGTCCAACTGGCTACGCCAAAGAAAGTGCTCGACCAAATTTTCAACTCAAACAGTGAAAAGAAATTTCGAAAACCAACCCAATCCACCAAATTGCGAGGCGGGATATGGTGAGGCGCAGAATAGTTGGTAAAAGACACCAGCACAGTAATTACAATCGGCATTATGATAAATGCGATACCTGCTATCATCGCCGGAGACAACACAATAAAAGCAAAGTGGTTGTCATAAATGCTTTTCAGCTGCTGCCAAGGTGACTGTGTGGTGACTTTACATCGATTCGCATCTTTTACATTCGCAATATAAATAACAGCAAAAGCGCACAGCAATATTAATGCAATAACCCCTTCCACAAGCATAAAGATAGAATGATCGCCCTGAATAATGTTAAATCCTTTACGGACTTGAGCAACATCACCCAAACTAATAAGCCCGCGTATCATCTCCACAAAATCGGGGATCATAAATACAGTGAGCAGCTGAATAATTAGAAAGAAAATGCCTTTTACCCAATGACCATTTTGTATTTGAGTCCCCCCCATAATGAGTAGGGATACAGGCAATTTAAATTCTACTTTTGTGTCAGTTAATTGCATAAATCCTCTTTAATCCTGTAACTCAATTTGCTCTTTGATGACGGATAAAGCTCTATCTAATGATTCTTTCGGTGTCTTATTGCTCACCCAGGTAGCGGTAATTGCACTGGCCATTGGTGACCATATAAAGCCCATCTCTGGAATGGAAGGCATAGCATCAGAGTGGTAGCTTTGGGTGATAATGGCTTTGGTTGCCTCATCAGCATTGACAATAATTTTATCTAGTACCGATTTAATCGGTGGAATTGACTTGGTCATTGCATAGCGTTTTTCCAGCATTTTGGCTGATGAAATATAGTCTGCAAATAATTGAGCGGCGCGTGGATATTCCGTATAAGAAGAAACTACCGCTAAACGCACCGTCGAAAAGGTTCTCGGTTGTTGCCCTTCCAGAGTGGGCATTGCCACCACACCATAATTAACGCCAGAGCTTTCATATCCTTGTATTGCCCATGGTCCATCGATAATTGCAGCCACTCGTCCTTCACTAAATAATCCGCGACGAACTTGCGGGTTACGCATGTCATTTGGATTTGAGCTGTTCGCCACTTGCAAGGTTTTCATTGCCGCTAGCCCTTTTTGCGCTTTTTCCGAGCTAATACCAATATCTTTTGCATCGGTGCCGTTTTTACCAAACTCATACGCGCCATATAAAGTGATAAACATGCGAGACTCATAATAGTTTTGTATGTCCCATAACAAGGCATATTTGTGCGCTTTTTTGTCATTAAACGTTTTAGAAAATTCAACTAACTCTTCAAAGGTTTTAGGCGCATGAGGCAATAGATCTTTATTATAAAAAAGCGCGGTGGTTGCAAAGCTCACCGGAAATCCATAGTCCGTCCCTTCTGATTTTGCAGCAGCAACAGCATTACTTAAGAATTGCTGATCAACTCGCTCTGCTGAGACTAGATTTTCCATCACTCCACCAGCTACTACCAAGCGCCCTAATAAATCATGCTCAATTTCAGCGACATCGGCGACGCGAGCCGAACCACCGTCTTGTATTAATCTTGATGCGGAATCTATCGGCGACAAACCTCGAAATGTAAACGTTACATCATAGCCAAAATCGGCATTAAATTGCTTGGATGCATACTGCATATAGTCAACTGTGGTTTTGTCTGTCCAGATAAGTAAATTTGCATTCTTCTCTGGTTTTATCTCTTGTGCATTAACTGCTATTCCCTGAAACATAGAAGCTAATAGTACGGTTACTAATAAATTCTTTTTCATTTTTACACCCTTCATAACAAGACTGGTCGTTCACTGCGTACTACTAGGTTAGGCGAGTGAAAAAGTAAGTCAATAAGTAATCAATCTAGCAGTAGGATAATTGTGACGCACATCACCAACACATATAAAACAATAACTTATATCTAATTCAGGTTAATCACACATCAACACACAATTCGATAGAACCAAGTATTACCTCAGCAATTCCTGATGCCAAATCCAACGCAATTACGTGATAAACATCACGCAAAATGACCATTTATCGTGACCGTCACCACATTTATTAACCAATCAAGAAGAAAAATTAAATTAAATACAGAACAATATTTAGGCGTTCAAGATGAACTACTAAATATTTTGATTGATCTTAGCTCTTACTCGCGGCTCGAATGAGTTGATAAGGATATGTTGTGAACAGAACATTAATTTCGGTTGTTGTAGCAAATGCTTTAATTATTAGTACCAGTGCTTTTGCACTAGAAAATCAGCGTGGATTCAAAATTGAAGACAGTATCTATGACACTGTCCTTAACGATGCAATGCAATTTGGCGGACATGTTGGAACCTCTTATGAATATGAAGATAAAGACGTTACCGATTATGCTTCGTGGGGTGGCGACTTTAATGAGCGAACAAAAGTTCATGAAATTTTTGGGGTCTTCTATAAAAACTCAAAATGGGATTTTTCTGCGCTCTATGCGTTAAAACAAGTCGATAGAAATAAAACCAACAAAAACTCTAGTTATTCTGAGCTAGAAGAATCATATCGTCATTTAATGTCGCTAAATAAAGGCTTTGATCTTGGTTCAGGTTGGACTACAGGTTTAATTTACGACTTAGAATATACCAGCGGTAAAATTTATAGCACCAGCGGAACGCAAGGCTTAAAAAGCACCAAAGGTGAGCATAGCGTTCGTCCATACCTAACCTACTGGAATAATACCTACAACGCAGGTTTCTACACCAACCTTGAATACCTATACAACAACGAAGACAAAAGTCTTTGGGGCACACGAGAAGAAGAAGGCTATAGCTTCTTGTTCAAGCCGTATAAACGAATGGGGAATTGGGAGTTCGCCGTTGAATTTTATTATCAAATTAAAGAGAACGACGCGAAAAATGGCGACGGTTCTGTCAATGAAATCAGTGACTTCACAGAAAAGTATATTGAACCAATTGTACAATACAGCTTTGAAGATGCTGGCACGCTTTACGTACGCACCCGAATTGGCGAAAACGAAACCAAAATCAGTGATGGTTGGGCCAAAGATGAAGATTATTTCAAAGACATTCGTAAGGCCACCATCGGTTATGAGCAAGCCATTGGCAGCGATTGGCTAGTAAAAGCCGAATACGAATGGGCTAAAGACGATGAAACCTTTACCTTAAAAGAAGGTGAATCCAAAACGGTTGAACAAAGCACATTTTTCGCTCAAGCACTTTATCGTTTCTAATTTAACCTAGAGAGTAAAACATTATGATAAAAGTCTCCGAAATTGCCGCGATTATTGACGGCGAAGTAATAGGTGAAGGAGTAAGTGAAATTTCATTTATTCGCCCTGTGCGCAGCACTAAAAAGGGTGGCCTCGCCATTGTCTTTGCCAAGAAAGATCTTAATGCTCTTTCTGAGACTTTTTCTGATGTGATTATTGGCCCGAAGAAAATACTCGAAAGTGACGCAAAAATAAAAATCGTTACTGAACAATTAGACATTGAAAAATTAAATCATGTTCTAAAACTTTATAAGGTGCACAAATACCAGTTATTTGACCAAGGTAATACCTCAGAGATCCCTGATGTTTATATCGGGAAGCACTGTAGCATCGGCAAAAATTGTCACTTTATGCCGGGAGTAAAAATAATGAATGGTGTCAGCATCGGTGACAATGTCGCTATTCATGCAAACACTGTCATTAAAGAAGGCACGGTTATTGGCGATAACGTCACTATTGATTCGAATAACTCCATCGGTAATTTTAGTTTTGAATATATGACAGGAAAACGCACTCGCTATGAACGCGTTGAAAGCGTTGGCCGCGTCATTATTGAGGACAATGTTGAAATTGGCTGCAATAACACCATAGATCGCGGCACCTTAGGTGATACCCGTATTGGGGAAGGCACCAAAATTGATAACTTGGTGCAAATTGGTCATGACTGCAACATAGGCAAGCACTGCCTTCTAGTATCACAAACTGGGTTTGCAGGACACACCACCCTGGAAGATAACGTAATTGTGCATGGTCAAGCAGGCACAGCAGGAAACCTTACCATTGGCGCAAACTCTGTGATTAAAGCCAAATCAGGCGTGAGTCATTCATTTCCGAAAAATAGTGATCTGTTTGGTTATCCGGCAAAAGACGCTCGCGCTTACTACAAAAACTTAGCGGTGCTCAATCGACTCAGTAACAAACAAGTTAAGAACAAGTCTGAAGATGCAGGGAAAGATGCGGCATCAACTCCGACACTGAGCAAATTATGGAATGCTTTATTTTTATCTCGCGCGTAAATAACGCCGAATATCAGTAATTCAGCATCCAAATAATATTTTTAGTTATCAGCAAGCAATTTATTACACAAACCAACACATTTAATCATCATCTACACATAACAATGCGGTGAATAATAATGAAACGTAAATTAATTTTGACAGCAATGATATCTACAGCACTACTGGGTTGTGCTAGTACCACTGAAGACACAACTGCGCCACAAATCACATCTGCGGGTCCATTTTCTGATTGTAATGTCGCATCAGTAGATGATAGAGGGCCGATTCGCCCTTCTCTATATGTGCTGGGGACCTTCCCTGAAGGGCAATGGCTACATACTGAAGAGCACCAAATGAGTCATAAAGGCGATGGGATTTATCAAGTTGTTAGCGAAGAAAAAGCCGGCAACGTGAGTGTGCAGTTTGCCACCATGAGTTGGAATCCGCAGTTCACTGCCGCAGGTCTGGAAATGACGGTTGGTGAAGTTAAAGAGCTAAAACGTGGCGGATTTGCCAAAAATACACTGATCAATCTTCCTGAAGATGGCAAATACCTATGGAGCATCCAGATTGCAAGCGACAAGAAGCCAGTAAAAGCTTTAGTGAAAAAATGTCCTTAAAGTAAACATGAAGGCGCACCAACAAGGAGTCGTTGCGTGCGCTTTCTTTCATTGAATCGACTATTCAATCGTATTAATTACATCTAATCCGAATGCGGAGTATCACATGGCAACGGTTAGCCTACGCAAAGTAAAAAAACAATATGAGAACGGTTTTGCTGCTGTTCATGGTATTGATCTTGAAGTTCGAGAAGGCGAATTTATGGTGTTTGTGGGGCCTTCTGGCTGCGCGAAATCGACCACCTTACGTATGATTGCGGGTCTTGAAGAAGTCAGCGGTGGCGAAATCCACATTGGAAACCGAGTCGTCAATACCTTGGCACCTAAAGATCGTGGGATTGCCATGGTTTTCCAGAACTACGCGCTATACCCTCACAAAACTGTGTTTGACAACATGGCTTTTGGCCTAAAAATGCAGAAAAAGCCGAAGCAAGAGATTGATAAGCGCGTGAGAGAAGCGGCTGAAAAGCTGGAAATTACCGACTTATTAGATCGCAAACCCAAAGAAATGTCCGGTGGGCAACGTCAGCGCGTGGCGGTCGGGCGAGCGATTGTGCGCAAACCTGAAGTGTTCTTATTTGATGAGCCTCTATCAAATCTTGATGCCAAATTGCGCGTGTCTATGCGCGTAAAAATCGCTCAGCTTCACCAGTCTTTAAAAGAAGAAGGCAACCCTGCCACCATGATTTACGTCACTCACGATCAAACCGAAGCCTTAACGTTAGGCGATCGTATTTGTGTATTAAATCAGGGCAATATCATGCAGGTCGATACGCCAACGAATCTTTATAATGCGCCGCAAAACAAATTTGTCGCCAGTTTTATTGGCTCCCCAGCAATGAACTTGGTGGAAACAGCGCTTGGTCAGCACGATGACGATATTTTCGTTGAAATTGCGCCAAACGTTCGTATTTATATCCCCAAAGAAAAACAAACCTTACTTGCTTCGCATATTAATGAAGCCGTGTATTTTGGTATTCGTCCCGAACACATTTCAATTGCCTCAGATGACGACACGGTAAACACCGTTGCAGGCGAGTTAACCGTTGTCGAGAATATGGGCAATGAAAAGTACCTCTATTTTAAAGTCGACGGTAAAGAGCTCATTGCAAGAACCACCGCCCAAGACATTACCACATCAGACATAGGCCGATCATTTCGCTTCAAACTCGACACTCACTATTGCCATATTTTTGATTTTCAAACTGAAGAGAATTTGGTGATCTAACGAGATGCCAACATTGACACTCCCATTGCAGCAAGGCGGCAGTACTTTCATGCCTAACCTTGCTGCAACCTAAAAAGAAACCGTCGAAAATCAATATGATTCCCCTATCGTTTCACTAAACCTTATTATTCTATAATAACTATCTTGTTATATTGGACTCACATTTAACACACAGTCATAATAGTTAAATGCGTTAAGAAATAGTTTGGAACAAGACAGTGAAACCGTATTTTGTTGATAGACAAAAAATGCCCCTTTTGCTACGTGATTTCGTTAGGCCATCTGCCCTGCTATTAGGGCTAGTTTTCGCCATGCCGAGTATGGCGGCGGATATCACCGCTAGCTCATCTCAAAATGGCGGACGCCATGAAAACGGAGGCTACTTTGAAGTTGGGGCATCGGGTCTTGTGACCAATCAAGTGGACGTGCGCGCCACTGAACACAAAGATTTTCAGCCAACGCTACTGCTTAGTGGTGTATATCAATATAAAGGTTTATTTGTTGAGCTGGTGCACCTCTCTCAAGACGGCGCCAACCTAGGTTACAACTTCTGGAATTCTGAAGATTGGTCTGTTGATTTTTTAGCGGCGAATGTTGAAACCACTTGGCTACGGGACAAAGACGTCAATGTTAGTGCGCTCAATGAGACGCAACGTAATAATTATTTACTGGCCGATGAAAGCGTTTTTGTTGGCGCAGGTCTTCGTGCTACCCGTTATTGGGATGACAATTATGTGTTCCAATTCCGTATAGTCAGTGATTACACCGACAACTTGGGTCTACAAAGCTCTATTAAGCTAGGTAAGTCTTGGCAAGTTAAAAACTGGAATCTGTACACTCTCGGCAGCGTTTCCTATCTCTCCAGTAAGCTCACTAATAATATTTATGGCGTAAGCCATGAAGAAGCGACTACGCAATTTGAACAATATGATGCTGGAGCGGCTTTTAACTACGGCCTTGAATTTGGCGCAGCCTATCCTATTACACAAAATGTAGTATTCCGGTCGACCTATCGCGTAACGGCATTGTCTGATGAAATAACTGACAGCCCCTTTAGTCAAGCTGATTACAGCTCGTTATTTAACGTGTCAATTAGCTACGTATTTTAGGAGGCGATATGAATAGACTACTTTACTGCTGTTTATTATCGCTAGCGGGCACAACCCCTGTCATGGCGAAAGGAAAAGATGTCTCTTTCACTGCCACACCGGAACAATGTGTCGCACTGCATAAGGGACAGACCTGTTATCAAGACATTGTTTTTCAATGGAAAACACCGCTAGATGGAAAGTTTTGTTTATTACAATCCGATACTGGTGAACAAGTGATCTGCTGGCAAGGCCGTTTGATGCAAGAATATCAATACAATTTCAGTAATAATAAAACCACAAAGTTTCGCTTAATAGATCAAAATACGGCACAACCGTTAGCCGAAGTCAAAGTGGTGGTCACTTGGGTATATAAAGCACCTAAGCAATCGCAATCAGGATGGAGACTATTTTGACCGATAAAAAACACATCTTAGTCGTTGAAGACGATGCCTCTCTTTCAGAATGGATTGGCGATTACCTCCTTGATCATGACTACAACATCACCATTGCTAGTCAAGGCGACTATGCGCTAGAAATGATTGAAGAAGAAACACCAGATTTGGTATTGCTGGATGTCATGTTGCCGGTAAAAAACGGTTTTGATGTCTGTAAAGAAGCCAGAAAGTTTTATTCCGGCCCTATCCTATTTATGACCGCTTGCGTTGAAGACGGTGATGAAATCAAAGGCTTAGAAGTTGGCGCGGATGATTATTTGACTAAACCCATCCGTCCTAAAGTGATGCTCGCTCATATTAAAGCCTTGTTGCGCCGCGCCAGTGATGAAGTGCCAAAAGAGCTTTTGCAATTTGACTCTCTGACTTTAAACGCCACAGCAAAATCGGTCACGATTGATGAACATCAACTGGATCTAAACTCCAACGAATTTGACGCTTTTTGGGCTCTGGCTTCTAAAGAAGGCACTGTGGTACCCAGAACTGAGCTTATCACTCAATTGCGCGGCATCGAATATGATGGGTTTGATCGCTCAATCGATATTCGCATTTCTCGTTTACGTAAAAAACTGCAAGAAGCTCCCGCGCAACCTTACAAAATCAAAACGATTCGAGGTAAAGGTTATCTATTTTGTCGTGAAGACGAATAACAAGGTAGAAGTATTAGTATGAGAAAACTCATTGTCTCACTGGTGATTGCTGTTCTTGCATCGATAGTGATCTTAGGTTGGTCAATCAGTCAGTATGCGCAGCAGCATGAAAGTAAAGTGGCGTCCGTTACCACCGCAGAGCGTATACAAGCACTAAAACTTGCAGGCAATAGCTTAGCTCAGATTTTTGATGACCAAAGCAATGCGCAAAATAATTCTCAAAACAATGCGCAACGTAACGGTCAAACAACTAATACCAATACTCGCCAAAGCCTTCTGGAAAGTTGGAATAAGCACAACCAAGAGCAACTGTCTGTTGTTAACGAAGCTAGCTTTCCTCTGCCCCCTTCATTAAGGACACAATTTATTCGCGACGGGCAACTGACATTGCAATCCGATGAAGGTATTTCTCTACATTATCGACTGCCAAAAACACAGCAAGTGCTTAATATCCAGACCCAGTTGATGCCTGTTGAAGAACAATCGATGGATCTTAATAAGATGTACACCGCGCTCTTCTATACCGGCATCGTCATTATATTACTGCTGTGGGTATCGCCTTTAATTAAGCAATTATTGAACCTAAGTAAGGCGACAAAATCGTTTGGCATGGGGGATTTGCAGCATCGTATTGAAATACATAAATCGTCTTATATCTCTGAGATAGAACATGAATTTAACGGTATGGCTGACCGCATACAACAGCTTATTGATGATAATAAGTTACTAAGTCGCGCCGTATCCCATGATTTGAAAACGCCAATTGCGCGCCTAAGATTTGGAATTGAAGCGTTAGAAGAAACCGATAACGAAAAGCTTAAACTTAAGTATTTTGCGCGCTTAAATCATGATCTTAATTCTATGGAAGAACTCGTATCGACGCTTTTGAGCTACGCCAGGCTTGACCAAGCCAATATTAAGCCAGAATTAGAGCCTGTAGAACTCAATAGTTGGTTACAGACAAAACTGGCAAGTTACTCAATGGATAAACATAAGCTCATCTTTACCCCGAGCTCAAATGCTATATGGGTACATAGCGATCCTATGTATCTGTCTATGCAAGTGGGCAATTTATTGAGTAATGCTGAACGTTTTGGGCAATCTACCATCAAAGTTCAGCTAACAACGACAGAGCACAACGCCATACTCAGTGTAGATGACGACGGCAAAGGCATTGATGAACAAGAAGCTGCGCAAGTAATCAAACCTTTTGTCCGCGGCCAACAAAGCCGAGACAACGCCGGCCACGGCATGGGACTAGCAATAGTCAACCGCATCGGCCATTGGATGGGCTCCCCCCTTTCAATTCACCGCTCCCCCGAACTTGGCGGCGCCAGCATGCAATTAACCTTCTCCATGATTGACGAAATCAAGTGACGGGGTCAGGTCTTGAAATTTGCAGGTATAACTGAAACGTTAGGTTTGTTATTGGGGCGTTGGCAGTAAGTTTATGTACGGATTGGCCCATTCAATAAGTTGATAAAACTAGCGAATAATTAGCCCATACATCTAACTTAGGTATCTTCTGTTCTAAGGAATGTGCTTTTTAGTTGTCTAGATTCGCCAACCGACTACACACTTCAACGCTATCTAAAACAGGCATTTGCACCTTTCTAATCACTACAATTGACGACTATTCTTCCGGTATAGCGCAATCCATCTGCAGCGTGCAAATTTCAAGACCTGACCCCGCAAGTTTGCCGCTAAAAACAAAAAACGCCACATTAGAAAATATGGCGTTTTAGCTATTTAAGGTTGTTGGTCAGGATGAAACTATTCGTCTACTTTTAGGTGCTTCAATAAAAACTCTGTATCGTAAACGCGACCTGTTGGATTTGCAGGTTTTGTTTTTAGGCCGGTGACCTCAACAATACTTGTCCCTTTTTGCAACGTACTTGACGTGTTGAACATAAAGTCTTTATTGATTTTAGTTCCCACTCCTACACCGCCAACCGCATCACGCGTTGTCTGCTCGGTGGTATAGATAAAGTATGGGAAACCTGCGTCATGACATAATTTTGCAGATTTATGCATAACGTATTTTCGCATCAAAGCTCTATCAGTGTGATCATTACCTACAAAACTAATTTGCCAGCTATCTGGTGCTATTTGCGTGGTTTCAAAACCTTGACCAAAGGTCCAAAAACTTTTTTCAGTGTTGTACGGCGTTGCACACGCCGACAACATACATGCAAATATGGCAATGACTGATATACGTTTAAATAGTTTCATCATTCATCCTCTACTTAGAATGTATAGTTCACACCCAGTGTTGATGACCATTGATTTTGAGTTTCAATCAGTGGTGAATCAGCAAAGTCAGAAGTTAAGTATGAGTAACCAGTTGATTGAGTAATATCAACGTGCTCAGTTACAGGGATAACCATTGCGTAACCTACTTTATAAGCGAACGCTCCGTCACCTTTGTATTCATGACGTTCAGCAGTTGCATCAGCAGCAGAAACGCCAGTGTAGTAGTTAACAAATTTTTCGCTGTAGTAGTGAACACCAGCGTAAGGAACAAAATCAACACTACCAAATGCTAATGGGTGGTAGTAAGTTAAGTCACCTTGGAAGCCTTCATATGCGCCAGTTACATCTTGTTGGAATTTACCAGAAAGAGTACCTTGACCAAGATGAACATCGGCGTTCAAACCTAGGTCAGCGCTAATGTCGCGGTCTTTCATACCTTTAAGGATTGTCGCATCATCCGCATCTAAACCAGGGTTAGTTGCCACGAACACACTCATGTTGAATGTATCTTCGTTGTTACCCAAGAAACGGTAGTTAACGCTGTTTAAGTCCGCGTTAAAATCAACGCCATGGTAACCACCATTGATGTAAGCACTAGTATGGTCTTTTTGACCTTTGTACATTTTGCTACCAGTAATTACACCAGCGCCGACTACTGCATGGCCTTCATGTGTATAGATGTTACCGTTACGAACGTATGTGTTACCTGTATCAGCTAACGCTGCATGTGATAATAAAATCGCTGAGATTGCTAAACTAATTGTTTTCATAATTGATGCCTTTTTCGCTCGATTCAATTTACGTTGGAAATACTATATTTCATCGCGAGAAAAAAGTTTGTAACCGAATGTATCTTGGGGTCAGGTCTTGAAATTTGCAGGGAGTAAGTATCTGGAGAGACCATAAATAGGAATTAGGCATATTCCATTTTATACGGCTTAAATATGTACAATTAATTTTCCATAGACAACCTATCAGAGACAAGCATGCCGTTGGTCAGCAACACTTTAAATTTCACATCAAAAGTTCTAACTTTTGGTGGCTCAACAAAGGTCAAATCTGCAAAACAAGAATACGATCATCTATACAACCAATATGCACCGATATTTGAGGAACTTAAAAGTATCGAAGCTGAGACTGAGTGTGTGCTTAAACAAATAGGATATCGTCTAAAGAAAACGAATGACCTATTAAGAAGAGTTGAGAATGAGCTAAATCGAAATCTATCAATTGATAATCAAGTCAACATCGTATCCTCTTCAAAAACTATCAAGGATATCAACGATTTTAGTTCCTCATATAATACCGCTGCCAATGCTGGTTTTGGAGGCATAGTTGGCGGTTCTTCTGCTGTTGGCGCATGGGCATTAGTTTCGACAATGGGCAGTGCTTCCACCGGAGCCAGTATTGCAGGTCTTTCTGGTGTAGCTGCATCCAATGCAACTTTGGCGTGGTTTGGTGGAGGATCGTTAGCAGTTGGTGGCGCAGGAATGGCGGGAGGAATGGCTGTAATTAGTGGTATAGCAATAGTGCCTATTTTTTATTTTGCAGCTAAAGGAGCTTACAATAAAGCAAGCCGAATCTTAGAAGAAACTGAAAAGCTAAAATCAAATATCATCAAGCTGCAAGAGATTCTTCCTCTTGCACAAACAGAGCTAAATAAAGCAACAAAATGTTCTATCTATATCAATGAGATAACATCTAGGTATGACATCGTAGCAACTGAAATTTTAAGTGCAATTGAGAAAAACGATTTGTTGATGAGAAAATGGTATAAGCCTAGAACTTGGTTCTCAAACAAATATGATGCAAATACAAGAGGTAAACTGACTGAAGTCTTGGCACTTGAAACCGAGCATTTTTTGTATCAAATTCACCAACAACAGAACCTTTAATCTCTACTAAATACTTCCGCCTAACGACTGCAGCCATCCTTTATCTTATGAACCTGGCTAGGTAATACATCTAGCCACACCACACACAGTCGCACCAACCATGCAAATTTCAAGACCTGACCCCATGGTGTTGCGTCAACTGAAGATACAAACTGTCTTTTAGTTCCATTCGTTTTAATTTGAGGTCATGCATCTCATTGTCTTCTATTGGGCTGCCAGAGACTTCCAGTTCGCGGATCTGATAATCGAGTTGATGATATTCATCAAGCTTGGCTTTAAACAAGGGATAGTCATGATTTAACTGAACGATATCGAGCTTTAACTCAGGAAAATCAATAATAAAGGCGTGGTTTTCGTTCAACATTTTAAAACTCTCCGTTGATGCTCTTTTACAGAGTATAGAAGCATTTATTCAATAATGAGTCTGGATAGAACAGCTAAGAATTGACGGCCTTTGCTGGTATCTATGCTAGGCAAAACTACACTTGTAAAAACTAGGCGTGCAAATTTCAAGACCTGACCCCGCACTTCTTATATACTGCGCTTCTTTCAAAGGAATTATCGTTATGGAAATGCTCATTGTTTCATCGGAACAGCAGAAACGCATGATTATGCTTTTTATTCGTAAGAAAGCATCAATGTCGGACAAAGCGCTGTTAAAGAATTTGGATGCTCATCAGGTTAACTCTTCGGTTTATCCAGCCTTTAAGCAGGCTTCTGATTTGCGTGTGGAGCGTATTGCTTTGCCTTTATATGATGAGAGAACCGCTAAGCAAGAAGGTGGGGATTTCTTATATCGTTATCTATCAAAAGGATATATTTGCTTGGGTAACTATACTGGCGAGCCTAAACCTGATTTAACTCCTTGGGGGGTACGCTCGGTGCGTATGTTACCTAAAGTGGGCTTTGGTTTATAAGCCCTGTAAATTGCCCATCTATTTTCAACTTTGCTTTAGCGCGCATTTAAGCGCACATTGAAAGACAGTATACCGTTACACACAGTTTAAGGATCAAGACACAATGAGTGAGCTAACCCCTCAACAAGAACACGCCATTGCCACATTTAAAGCTTGTATGCACTTTCCTGAGAATGGCTTTCATGACTTAATCATTGAACTGTGTAAAACCTATCAACTCTCTTTTCAAAAAGTTCGTAAAGCGTTAGTCAGTTCGCAAGTAAAGCTGGAAAAGAAAATCCGTCATCAGTTTGACAGTGTCGCTCCGCAAGAGTTGACCAAGCAGGCATGGCTTGAGAGTGTGCATACGCAACTGAAAGAGTTAGCCAAAGACAATATTTCGGTAATGTCGGCGCTACAAGGCAATCCTCACTACCAAAAAGCAATAGCGTCTATTCAAGCGTCAATCCAAAGTGAACATGAGCGTGAAGTCATATTAGAAGATCTCTTTTTAGCTTATGAAAAACAAGTGTTTAAACCATTAGCCACCATGTTGCATACCACCCCGCTTTATTGGAAGTTAATGCGCGCTGAAGAAATACATATTATGACGCCAGAGTATCAAAAGCACTTTATTGACTACCCTGATTATATGGAAGCGGCCAACCATCTATTTGAACTGCAGCAACAAGTAAGAGATCGAGTATTTAACTAATACTTAAATTAATTAACACCTAACTATGTTTTGAGTAACTGTACTTTAAGTAACTATGTTTCAAGTAACTATGCTTTAAGTATCCATGCTTTAAACAGCAGCGTATTGAAAAATAAGATAAAGGTTAAAAATAATGCAATGTGATAGCTATGCGTCTTGATAAATTTGTTTGTAAAAGCACCGACTTAAATAAAATAGATGCATTGTTTCATATTCATAACGGGCACGTTTCTATTAATGGCAATATAGAGACGAAAGAACAAACCCAAGTACATGAAAACAATGTCATAAAGTTAAATAATCAAGTGCTTACCCCTCGACCTTTTCGGTATATTGTAATGAATAAACTAAGTGGCACTATTTGTTCTAATATCGACGAAGTCTATCCCTCATTATTTAATTCAATGCAAATAGAGAAGGTCTCAGAGCTGCATATCGCCGGACGTTTAGATGCCGATACCACAGGTATGGTATTAATCACGGATGACGGACGCTGGTCATTTGCTATCACCAATCCACAGCATAAGTGCCCCAAGGTTTATCGTGTCACTCTTGCTAAAGATATTGCAGCTGATGCCAAAGAGAGATTTAAACAAGGTATCTTACTGCAAGGAGAGTCTGCGCCTACGCGCCCTGCTACTTTAGAGGTGCTATCAGAGAAAGACGTTCGTCTATGTATCGTTGAAGGGAAGTTCCATCAGGTGAAGCGCATGTTCTCAGCAATAGGCAATCGAGTGGTTAGCCTGCACAGAGAGCAAATAGGCACATTAACATTAGATGTTGAGCCGGGGCAGTGGCGTTACCTTTCACCACAAGAAGTGCATTCATTTAGCAAAGAATAGTCATTATTCACTATTTCAAATAAATTCCACGTTTCCTAAATAATAATTCAATTAATAGAAATCAAGTCACATATTAACTTATAAATAGAATTCATTTCTCATTAATATATAAATGGTTTTTAATATTTCATTTTTAATGATTGCAACTACTTCACCCTAATACTTATTGGTTATTAAGTGACGAAAAATGAAAGTTTTGTTCTTATATATGGATGATTTTGATTTTTTTATATTGATTTATATCAAAAGCATAAGTGAGTAATATACTATAAAATTTAGTAACACGCGTGTGAGGGAACTAGCTCGCATAGATATAAGTCAATCTTTCGATCACCTTTATTAACTAAGTATTGTCGTTAGTTGTTTTATGCCTATCTGAGTTATCGCTAATTAGGTTTAATGAGTTTGTTCGCTTTATAGTTAGTAAGGATTGCTAATTCTATAACTACTCAGAATATTCAACTACCCGTATATACATCTACAGAAACTGTCGATTGCATTAAGAGTGGTTTATTAACCTATTATAGTGCTATTGATTGTTTCTTAATCCCTCTCAATACGTACACACTTTCATTTTTATTGAGATATCAAATTGAACAGATCAAATCTAGTGGTAAAAAACGGAGTTTTACTTGCCCTACTTTCGCTAACCGCGACAACGACTTTGGCAAATGAAACGACTATAGCTAATAATCAAAATGCAGACACAGATTCAAGCCAAACTTTCCAACCAGCATTTACTGGTTATGTCGCCGGCACCTACTCCGATGATTGGGCAAGCGATTATAGAGACGATCGCAGTTTCTCTATTGACCTAAAATTAGGTTATCAGTTCACACCAAATTTCAGCGCAGGCGTTATTACCGGTGTTTACTACCTAGATACCGCTTACTGTTCTACACACACCAAAGATTACTGGTGTATGTCATCAACTTCTTTGTATGCAAAATACAACAACCTTTATAGCTTCTTTGATGATTTCACTACTATTGGTGTGCAAGGTCGAGTCATTTTACCAACCACACAATACTCTCAAGACACTCATCTTTACTTTGGTTTAAAAGGCTATGTGCCAATTTCATTTGATGTAGACCGTTATGTTGATGGTTTGAGCCTATCTCTTACTCCATCGGTCACTAAGTACTTTAATAAGTACAAAACCGCTGGCGGCACAAACCTAACTGAATACAGCTTAGGCTTAACCCTTGATACGACGTACCAAATTTCTGACAAGTTTTACTTCACTGTCAGCTTAGATGACTACAACTACATCACCTACCAAGGTTCTACCACTTATCCAACCATCAGCCATACTGAAGAGTTGGGCTATCAAGCTACCGACAATATTTACGTGGGTGTCGGTTACACCAACAGCGCGCAGTACTACGACCCAGAACACGGTCCAAGCCCTGTGTCAGAGCTGTTCGATGATAAAGACCCTCATTTCTACCTAACAACCTACTATTCGTTCTAGGCAGTCAATACAAAGTAAGGAAATTAAATTGCTAGGTTATTTTATTAAGAGACTTTTACTGATTATTCCTACCTTTTTAGGAATAACAGTACTGATCTTTTGTTTGACTCGTTTTGTTCCAGGTGGCCCTGTTGAACGAATGATCTCACAAATGCAAATGAGCGGTGGGGCTAAAACAGCCTCTCAGACCCTTTCTGAAAGTGAAATCAACGAGTTAAAAGCACTGTACGGCATGGATAAACCCGTCTATATCGCATACTCAGACTGGTTGAAAGACTTGGTTCACCTCAACCTTGGCGTATCAACCCGTTACTATGATCCGGTTTGGAGCATGATTAAAGAGCGTATGCCGGTGTCTTTATTCTACGGTGTTATAGCGTTAATTCTTAGCTACGGTATCGCAATTCCTCTGGGGATATACAAAGCGATTCACCATGGTAGCAAAGGCGACAATATCAGCTCGGTCATCATTTTTATTGGCTATTCAATGCCAAACTATGTGCTAGGGGTGCTATTGCTTTCCTTACTTGCCTTCTATTTTGACGTGTTACCTCTCGGGGGATTCACCAGCAATAATTTTGAAGAACTCACCTTATTGGGCAAAGTGCAGGATCTGTTTACTCACGCCATCTTACCGGTGATCTGTTACACCATTGCCGACGTCGCCATCTTAACCATGACGATGAAAAACAACTTACTTGAGAACCTATCCTCGGATTACATCAAAACAGCGGTAAGCAAAGGCTTAACTTACAAAGATTCAGTCTACAAACACGCTCTTAGAAATAGTCTCATTCCGATTGCGAGCCACTTTGGTTCAGTGATCAGTGTCTTCCTAGCGGGCTCATTCTTAATTGAAGTGGTATTCAATATCGACGGTATTGGACTGCTTGGCTACGAAGCTATTATTCAAAGGGATTACCCTGTTGTAATGGGTATTCTGTCTCTTTCTGCACTGCTGCTTATGTTCGGTAATATCATATCGGATCTGTGTGTAGCAGCCGTTGATCCTCGCGTTAAGTTTGGTAAATAATGTTTAACTTTGATGAATTAACTAAAAAGAAAATTGCACGCTTTCGTTCAATTAAACGAGGCTACTTTTCTCTTATATTTTTAGTACTGCTGGTCGTGCTGTCACTGTTTTCAGAGGCACTGGTCAACAGTAAAGCCTTGGTGGTTTCTTACCAAGGTCACCTGTACTTCCCAACGTATTCGAAAATGCGTACTGGTAATGATTTTGGTGAGCAATACGGCTACGAAGCGAACTATCGCGAACTACAAGCTAAGTTTGAAAAACAAGATCAGGGCGACTGGGTCATCATGCCTATCGTACCTTGGAATCCACTAGAGCAAGACTACTCTAACGGCTTCCCACCTAGCGCGCCTAACGCGCACTCTCAGCATTATCTTGGTACTGATAACTCAGGTCGAGATGTGTTAGCGCGATTGATCTACGGCTTCCGTATCGCCATTTTCTACGCCTTTATTACACTCGCCATCTGTTACTTCATTGGGGTTATCGTCGGCAGTGCTATGGGCTACTTAGGCGGTAAGTTTGACCTCATTATGCAACGTATTATTGAAATCTGGTCCATGTTACCCATGCTGTACGTGATCATGATATTAGTCTCGATAATGAAGCCGAACTTTGCCCTGTTTGTCTTTATCAACGTCCTGTTTGGTTGGATTCCAATCACTTGGTACATGCGTTCCATTTCTTACAAAGAGCGAGCACGTGAATACGTACTGGCGGCCAGAGCACAAGGTGCTGGCACATGGCGCATCATCACCAAGCACATCCTACCGAACACGCTAGTAATGATTGTCACTTTGGCGCCGTTTACCATTGTTGCCAACATTTCTACCTTGACTGCACTCGACTATTTAGGTTTAGGCTTAACTCCCCCTACCCCAAGCTGGGGTGATTTATTGCAACAAGGTAAATCCAACCTTGATGCATGGTGGATCATGAGTTCCGTTGTGTTCTCGATTGTGGGAATTCTCACCATGATTACTTTCATCGGTGAAGCGATTCGTGAAGCCTTCGATCCTAAGAAACAAACTAAGTACAGCTAATATCATGAATCTAAATACACTAAAACTATCAACGTTATTGGTTGCGCTATTAGGAACAACACTATTAGCGCCTGTTTACGCCAATGCCGCGCCAGCTACATCAGCGCCAGCAACGACTCAACAGGCAAAACAAGCTCCGCAACTGCCTAAAGACTTAAAATGGATATCAAATCCGGATCTGCCATTGTTTGCCAGTGAACAGGCCAAACGTGGTGGCACGCTTAACTTGTATGTTCCGTCATACCCATTGACTATGCGTACTATCGGTCCAGACTCGAATACCTCGTTTCGTTCATACTTAATGGATGGCCATCCAAACCTAGTAGGCATCCATCCAAACACGCTACAACCTTATCCTGAGCTGGCTGAGCAATGGGCATTTGGTAAAGACGGCAAAACCATGTATTTCCGTTTAGATCCAAAAGCGACTTGGTCTGATGGTGTACCAATCACCGCAGATGACTATGCGTTTCTATTTGAATACGTAAAAAACAAGAACGTACACGCACCGTTTTATAGCAACTACTACACCGAAAAAATCGTTAATCTAACCATCTACGATAAATACACTATTTCGTTACAATCGTCTGATGCGTTACCGGAAGATCTGCTTATCGACCGCATTAACTTGCAACCGAAACCAAGACACTTTTTCAAAAATGGTATTGGTAAAAACTACATCCGTGAATACAACTGGAAAGCAGAGCCAACAACAGGTGCGTACTACGTTTCGGCACTTAAAAAAGGCCGTACGATTGAGATGTCACACGTTAAAGATTGGTGGGGCTACCATAACCGCTATCTTAAAAATCGCTTTAACGTAGATAAGATTCGTTTCTCCGTCATTCGCGACCCAGATTTAGCCTATCGCTACTTTGAGAAAGGTGAGTTGGATGTGTTCAACATCAACTCGCAGAAATTATGGTTTGATAAAACCAGTTCTGAACCTTTCCAAAAGGGTTACATTGTTAAATCAATGCTTAATAACGAAGTGTCTGTAGGTGCTTCTGGCCTGTGGCTTAACATGGTCGATCCACTGCTTAAAAACAGCGAACTTCGCGCAGGTGTTGCATACGCCATCGACTTTGAATCTGTTATCAAGCACGTCCGTCATGGTGAATCGACACGACAAAATGGCTTTGGTACGTTAGTCGGCGCTTATGCCACGCCAAAAGATATAGGTGTTAAGCCCTTCTCCCCTGTCGAAGCGAAAAAACACTTTGCCAAAGCGGGCTATAGCACGTTAGGTTCGGATGGACTGCTGTACAACAAGCAAGGTAATTCACTACAAGTGACCTTGACTTACCTAAGTGCGCGCAATACCGCCGACGTGATTATCCTAAAAGAACAAGCTAAAAAAGCAGGTTTGGATCTTGAGTTGAAACTGGTTGATGGCTCAACTGGGTTTAAATCGCTATTAGAGAAGAAATTCCAAATGGCTTACTTGTCTATGTCATCAGGCTTATACCCTGCGTACCGACAGTATTTCCATTCCAGCAATATTGTTCCGCAAACCAACAACTTTTTCAGTTTTGCCAATCCAGAAATGGACAAGTTGATTGCCAAATTTGATCAGGCGTCTACGGTCGCTGAGCAAGTAAAACAATCGAACAAAATCCAACGCATGGTAATGGCATCCAACTGCTTTATCCCTGGGACTGTGTCGCAATTTACTCGCGCGGCGCATTGGCGTTATGTTCGCCTGCCAGACAAAGTAGGTTCTGCACAATCTCGATTCTTATTCGACGAAAATAGTCTTGATCAGGGATTAATGTGGATCGACACCGATCTAAAACATGAAGTTCTACAAGCAAAAAGTGAAGGCAAAACCTTCCCTAAAATGACGCATTTAAGCACTCAAGTCATCGGTCAATAAGGTCTAAGTATGTCAAATAAAGCATTGCTGTCACTGCACAACGTGACCACTAAGTTCAATACCGATGAAGGTGATATTACCGCGCTAAACGGCGTGACATTTGATGTTATCAAAGGTCGTACCCTTGGCATCGTTGGTGAATCTGGCTGTGGTAAAAGTATCACTGCAGCATCAATCATGAACCTACTACCCCAACCTTACGGTCGCGTGACTGAAGGTGAAATACTGTTTGAAGGTCGTGATATCACCAAACTTAACGAAGCCGAGCGCTGCAAACTTCGTGGTCATGATATTTCAATGATCTTCCAAGATCCGATGACAGCGCTAAACCCAGTAGTGCGTGTCGGCAAGCAAGTGGAAGAAGTGTATGAACTGCATAGCACGAAATACACCACAGACGCTACCCGCCGTCAGGCCGCCCTAGAAATGTTCAAAAAAGTGGGCATTTCTGAGCCGGAAAAACGTTTAGATGTTTACCCGCATGAGCTTTCAGGTGGTATGCGTCAACGTGTCATGATTGCGATGGCGCTCGCCTGTGAGCCCAAAGTATTGATCGCTGATGAACCTACTACGGCATTGGATGTGACCATTCAAGCGCAAATTCTTGAGCTGATGAAACGCATGCAAGAAGAGTTGGGAATGGCAATTTTGTTCATTACCCACGATTTAGGTGTCGTGGCTGAAATTTGTGATGACGTTGCGGTTATGTATGCCGGTAATGTCGTTGAACAAGGCGACGTTTATCAAATCTTTGGTAAACCTACCCACCCTTATACACAGGGGCTGTTGGCTTCCATGCCAACTGTTTCTTCGGTACCAAAAACGCAGCTCACTACCATTGAGGGCAGCGTACCACAATTAAAAGATATGCCGTCTGGTTGTCGCTTCGTCAACCGTTGTACTAAAGCAATGGATCATTGTCATAGCACTAGACCAGAGCCGGCACTGGTTGAACCTGGCCACCTTGTTTCTTGTCTTGCTGTTAAAGAGGTTATGTAATGACTCAAGCGACTCCTTTACTCCAAATTAAAGATTTGAAACAGCACTTTTTGGTCTCCAACAAACTGTTTCAACCCAAAAAATACGTATATGCCGTGGATGGCGTCTCTTTTGACCTCTATCCCGGCCAAACCATTGGTCTTGTGGGCGAATCTGGGTGTGGTAAAAGCACCGTAGGACGTACCTTACTTAAATTGTACGAGCCAACTGCAGGGAGCATCTTCTTTGAAGGTCGTGACATCACGAACTTAAATGCCAAAGAGATGACTTCACTTCGTAAAGAAATGCAGATCATATTACAAGACCCTCTTGAGAGCCTAAACCAACGCCATACTGTCGGGGACATCATCAAAGAACCCTTCGAGATCCATGGCATAGGCACAGCAAAAGAGCGAGACCAATGGGTTTCAGAATTGTTAGTCAAAGTAGGATTGCGACCTAATGCCGCTTCACGTTTCCCACATGAATTCTCTGGTGGCCAACGTCAACGCATCGGGATCGCGCGTGCCATTGCGCTTAAGCCAAAACTGATCGTATGTGACGAATCCGTATCAGCCTTAGACGTTTCTGTGCAGGCGCAAATCGTAAACCTGCTTCTTGACTTACAAAAGGAAATGAACATCGCATTAATTTTTATTGCGCATGATCTTTCTGTAGTCCGACATGTTTCGGACGTAATTGCCGTGATGTACTTAGGAAAGTTTGTAGAAATAGGTAACGCTGAAGAAGTCTTCAACACACCTAAACATCCTTACACCGAAGCACTAATTTCTGCCATTCCTCAGCCTGATCCATGGGCTAAGAAAGACCGAATAATTTTAGATGGTGACATTCCTTCTCCAATGAATCCACCAAAAGGGTGCGCGTTTTCAACAAGGTGCCGTCTTGCTGAAAAAGGATGCTTTGAACGTTCCCCTACCCTAAGTTGCGACGAGCACAAAGTAGCATGTCATTTAGTATAATTATTACCAGGATATAATAATGAATAAGAGCTTATTAGGTTGCAGTATACTTGCTGCAACCATAGGACTTGTAGGCTGTGGTCCCAAGGATGAGGCGTATGACAAGGTTGATCGCTCCCCTTACGAGCTGAAAGTTTCAGATCTCAATACACTATCAGCGAAGACCTTTCTATACCGTCGTATGCTAGGCGAAACACCACGTTACCTTACTGCAGTACGTGGTAAAGTGCCTAATGACGTCAAGTTAGTAAAATTCCGTATGACTGAAAACGGACTTCAAGTTGTACAACTCGACACCGACAATGTAGGTGACGGACACAGTGGTCGTTTTGACACAGAAAACAACTATCGCCCAATTCTGACCATTGGCGGTAAATACGTAGACTACAAATGTTCTGAAGACAGCTACGATAAATGTACTAACAAAGAAGAAGTGGATTCAAGTGAGTCATTAACTTGGGACCAAAAACATTACTTCGTACCTGACTTCTCTAATGTCAGCATTGCTGAGCAAGATTACAACGACTTGTTCTCTCTAAGCTGTGCGGTAAACCCTGTCAGCTCTGTATTGGCAAAAGTACCTGCTGAACAGTGGAAGGGCTACCTTCTTGACCTTAAAAATGGCGTAATCAACTTTGAGTTGAAATCGGTTTACTCTGTACCGAGCGCAAGCTGTATCCCTAAATTCGCCAGCGATTGGGATGTGGATAAGCTCAGCTTTGAAACCACTGAATACTTCTCAATGGTTGAGCGTGATAAGATCGTTTCTAAAGACTACAAAGCGATCCCATACCAAGAAGAAGACGGTAACACCTTTGGTTTCTTTACCACTTCACACACATACCGTGATAACGAATACCAATCAGATCAAACTGGCTACAAACGCACATATCTAAACCGCTTTGATCCGAATAAAGAAGAAGTAAATTACTACTTATCTAACAGCTTCTGGGATGAAGATAACGCCGTATTCCTTGCCGCGGCTAAAGAAGCGGAAGCTATCATCAACACCCAAAACAGCATGTACCACACAGGGTTGCCTCACATCAACTTTGTACAAGCTAAAGACAAACGCTACGGTGATTTACGTTATAGCTTCCTAAGACTATTTGACCAACCTCTAGACAATGGTCTATTGGGTGTAGCAAACAGCAGTGACGATCCACTCACAGGTGAAATCGTAAGTGCTGGCTTTAACCAATTTAGTGGTAACTTCCTAGGCAATGCTGCCTTCTCTTACGATATTTTCGTACGTGACTATAACCTTGGTCGTTTAAACCCGGATTCTGTAAAAGAAGCAACTGGTGCAACCTACCCTGATGCTCCGCTACAAAATACTAAGTTGGAAGGCGTAACGGATTACACCCACGCTACCAACACTGAAGCAAGTATCACAGCAAATGCCGCTCAAGCTCCTGCTGATATTGCAAATGCAATTGACACGGCGGCTAAGCCACGTAATCAAGATGATTTGATTAAAGAAGCTGACGCACGATTGGCTGCTGCACTGCAAAACGGTTCAAATCTACTGCCAGTGATGGAAGACACAATGACTCGAGTTGCTCAACAGCCACTTAAGTTTAGTGAATTGCAAGATCTATCAGAGAAAGTAAATGCTGACACTAGCAATATCCAATCAAACCAACAAGCAGTAGCACACGCCAACAATATACTTAAATTGTATAACGACCGTATGGACTACAACTCTCAGCACAATATTTTAACTGCTGACGCAATGAATCTTGGCGGTAACTATGGCGTGCTACCGAAAGGCGTTAAAGGCTATGCAATTGATTGGAAACAACCTGAACTTTGGGTTGACGGCATTGTGGGTGGCAAACTTAAGCAACTGAAACAATTGCCTAAAGATCTTCGTCACGACATGGTTGTTAAAACCGCTGCGGTTGGTTTTGTAGGTACTATTATCCATGAGTTTGGTCACAGTATTGGTCTTCGCCATAACTTCAAAGGCTCTACGGATTACAAACACTTCTACACCAAAACAGCTATTGCTAAACAAAAAGCAGCGCTGGCTAAACTGGGTTATCCAAATGTAAGCCTTTCAACGTCAACCAGTACTCAAATGGAGTACATGAATGACATGTTTGGCATGGGCTTTGGTCCATACGATTTAGCGGCAATCCGCTTTGGCTACCGCCGTGAAATCCAAGACAACCGTGCTACAACTGTTGATGACTGGGATAAAGCAAGCTACTGGCACTCACTAAAAGATCTTGACCAAAAACGTCGTGATGAGTGGGCGCAAGATATCAACAATGGTAAAACTCGCACCGGCTCTGTGAACTTATTAAGTGAACAGCTAGCAGGTAAAGTGAATAGCAAATCTGACGACAATGGCTACAGCAACTTCTTTGGTTGGAAATACTGTACCGATGGTCACGTTGATTTAAACAGCGACTGTAACCGTTTCGATATTGGCTTTAACTATGACGAAATTGCTCAGTACTACGTTGAACGTTACCTGAACTACTACACACTACGTAACACTCGTTCAGATCGCGCTAATTACTTTGACACTAACTACAATGCGTACATTAGTTCTCGTAAAAGTGGCTTTTCTAGAATGCACGAGTTCATCGAAGATGTTGGTGGGCTTGAAAAACGCATCAATCTTCGCGATAACTCACTAGATACTTGGTGTGCGAATGATAGCTCTGCTTGGTATTGTGACCGCGTAAATGCTAAGAACCGCATTGCGAAGTTCTTGTTACAAGTAGCAAGTCAGCCAGATGCTGCTGTATTGATTAACTTCAAAGACAGCAACGGCAACCTTGTTTGGTCTAAGCCTAGTGTCAGTAACCTAAGTTACCTACTGAGCAAATACGACGACCTTGACCTATCAAGTTTAGATGACGCCGATAAATTGCAACCTGGACAAGTTATTAGTCAATACTCAGATGCCCCTAAATTGCTTGACCTTATGGCTGTTCAAGTTGGTATCAAAAAAGAGTATTGGGATAAATACTCCCAGTTTACGCCTGTAATTAAATTTGTTGGTCGTAGCCTAAACAGCTCAAGTGCTAAAGTAGCCGATCCTGAACATCCATACTCTAACGAAGTGGATAAACTGGGTATCTGGCCTGATCGCTTAATTGCAATTCAACAACTCGTTACTCGTCATACTGACCGTAATACTAGTTCTTTGACTCACCAAGCTATGGTTGACTTTGCGCCAATCAATAGATTGTTCAAAGGCATGTTATGTCGTATGGCAATGGCTGATGTTGATGGCACCTATGCTAAAGCAATGTCTGACATCGATGGTTCTGACATCGCTAAAGTAGTTGGCCCTGAAGCAAACTGTAATGCATTGGCGATTGATCAAATCACTAATTCATACCCACAACTGCCAACTGACTTTGACCTGACTACAGGGGAAACTCCAACGACTCATTGGAAGTGGGAAGGTATCTCAAGTGTTGATGATTTCTACCCTGCGTATGACGATGTGGTATACCAAAACATCGAAGCACTAAGCCCAGATGTCACTAGTGCTGTGCTTGGTTTTGGTTTTGACCGTAACAACGGCGTAACCAAAGGTGAAACAAATCTGTTCCACGCTCTACTTAACCAAGTAGCACTATATTCAACAGACAGTGATACCAATAGTAAGGATGATGCACGTCTATTGCGTGAATTTGTAGGCATTCACTTAGCCTCTGATTACGTGCAAGGAACCCCAATGACCCTTAATGGTAAATTGTATACAGTAACTCCTGAAAACATTCTTGCGGCTAGTTTGCTACAAGACCAAGAATTAGTTACTAAGAAAATTCATGCATTTGCTGCTGACACTGCAAGTCATACAGATGCAACGAAATTTGCTGCATACAAAGTATTGGCACAGCGTTCAGCTCGTGATCAAAAAGCGTTGGAACAACTTCCTGTTGTTGAATAAACCTCGCTGATATATATAACAAAGTCGCCTTTGGGCGACTTTATTTTTTTAACCCAAATGAGTTAGAAATCGATGGAAAATAAAATTCTAGAACTTAAAAAACTGACCGAGCTAAACGCCGTACCAGGCAACGAAGGTGAGTGTCGCAAATACATGGCGCAACGCTTTGAAGGCGTTGCAGACGACGTTGTATTAGACAATATTGGCAGCATTATTGGTAAAAAAGTGGGCGCAGAAAATGGCCCTCGCATTATGCTTGCAGGCCACATGGATGAAGTGGGCTTCATGGTCACTGAAATCAACAAAGACGGTTTTGTTAAATTCACGCCACTTGGTGGTTGGTGGAACCAAGTCATGTTGGCGCAACAACTGACAATCACCACTGGTGCTGGCGAACATATCCACGGCGTTATTGGTAGCAAACCACCGCACATCCTTAAACCTGCAGAGCGTGCTAAGCCTGTTGAAATTGACGCTATGTTCATCGATATCGGCGTTGCGACAAAAGAAGAAGCCGAAGCTCTAGGTATTAAACCTGGCGATATGATCACTCCATATATCGAATTTCGTGAAATGGCGAACAAAGACTACCTACTAGGTAAAGCATTTGATAACCGCATTGGTTGTGCTATTGCTCTGGATGTTATGGACAACCTAAAAGACGTTGCTCATCCAAACCAATTGTTCTCTGTCGGTACAGTGCAAGAAGAAGTGGGCCTACGCGGCGCGCGCACTGCATCTAACTTGGTTCAACCAGAAATCGCAATTGCGGTCGATGTGGGTATTGCCGATGATACTCCAGGATGTGACAACAAAGGCGTAATGGGTAAAGGTCCACAACTGACATTAAAAGACGCATCAATGGTCGGTCACAAAGGTCTGCGCGAACTGTGCATTACTATTTGTGAAGAGCTAGATATTCCGTTCCAATACCAAGTATTAAACGGTGGCGGTACTGATGCAGGTATGATGCACGTATCGGGTAATGGTGCACCGTCTATTTCAATCGGTATTCCATCACGTTATATCCACTCTCATACTTCGATGATCCATAAACAAGATTACATCGCGACTACTAAACTTATCACTGAACTTGTGAAACGTTTAGATCGCGACACAGTAAATGCTCTGTTGATGGACTAAGCATGCTAGCGGCACCATTTTTGGTGTCGCTTTTTTACCTAACTTTTATATCCCCTTTTGCCCATATTTCTGTCCCCCCCTTGCTACTCTCCTACAAAGAGACCTGATTCACTCGCAAAAAACGTCGATTTTTAGTTTGTCATACCACTGTAAAACAACACTTCAAGTTCAAGCGAATTTCGTAATCTTATTTATCGATTTGAAATGCAACACATGTAATGCGCTAACATAGCCTGTCACGATTTTACTGCTATATCGCTTTGTCTATGCAAAGTGCTATCCCACATTTTAAGAAAATCGAGATTATAGGTAGCGATAAACAGCAAAATACGCTTTATCACTACTTATAACGGCCGCTTTTTGAGCCGTCTTTTAAAAGACAACTAAGAATTATGTAACGTTGAGTGCACCCATACTGCCCACATGCAAGTGATGTTGTTGCAAGGCGAAGCCGTTTTGCCGCAAATAACACCCTTTCGCAGACTCTTGTATAGAGATGTACATCTAAGTGGTGTAGCACTTATGGCAAGTTTAAATAGGAACAAAATATGAGAAAAAGTCTGTTGCATTGCAGCCTAATACTCGTGTCCGCCAGCCTTTTCGGTTGCGGCCCTGGAGATGAGTCTTATGACACGGTTGCGAAAGATCCCGATATGATCGCGAGCGCTGATATCGAGCAAACAGTGAAAGCTGATGATGGTCTAGATCATGCTCGTCGCTATCTTTATCTACGTACTATTCGTAAAGCTCCGCGTTATTTTGCGTCTTTAGGCAGCAACACATGGTACAACGATACTAAACTTGTCACTTTGCACCGTTCAGAAAACGGCATTGAAGTGCTACAAGAAGATAAAGGTGCTATCGGTGACGGACAAGAATACTCTCCATATGATAACCCTGAAAACCTTCGTCCATTAGTGACCATCAACGGTAGCTACATTGACTATAAATGTGCCACTGACAGCTACAATAAGTGTACTAACCAAGAAGAAGAAAACACTGATGCCGATGTAAAATGGGATCAGAAAAAATACTTTGTTCCTGACTTAGCTAACATCACTGTTAAAGACCTTGGTTTCAATGACATGGATATCAGCCGCTGTCTAACTGAAGCGGGTGCACCACGTATTGTTCACCGCACAGAAAAAACAGCAGACGGCAAAAAGGTCACTTGGAACGGTCATGAAATCGATCTAAAAAATGGCGTGATCAACTTAGAAATCGCACAAGATTACACGGCAAGTACATCTGCTGCCTGTGCAGACTTCTCGCCACAAGACAGCCTAGACAACTACTCTCTGACAGTAACTAGCTTTGTTTCGATTGTTGCACTTGATTCTCCTCGTAAAGATGGCGACGCTCATTCGCGCACTCTAGTTTCTGAAAACTACAAACCTGTTCCTTACGCAGAGCAAGAAACCTCTACATTTGGCTTCTTTAAAACTCGCATTGATCACAACGATACCTTTAACGAAGACGACCAAAATGGTCAGTTCCGTCAATACCTAAATCGTTGGAACCCTGAAAAAGCGAAACTGCATTACTATCTATCAAATAACTTCTATGAAGCGAAGAACGCACCGTATCTAGCGGCAGCAACTCAAGGTATTGCCTTAATCAACGCAGAAAACGAAGTATTTAACACTGGCGTTCCTCAAATTGAATTGGCTCCAGCAGGCGATCGTCAATCTGGTGATTTACGCTATGCAATCATCGAACTTGCCGATGAACCATTAGCAAATGGTCTATTAGGTTACGCGCCAAGTGCCGTAAACCCACTCACCGGCGAAATTATTTCTGGTGTGGTTAACCAATACAGTGGTAATGCAATCAATGTGGTTCCGCCGTACTGGCAACGTCTGCGTCGTGCATACAACCACGGCAAAATGTCGCAAGAACAATTTGATGAGCTAGTAGCTAATCCAATTAAATACAAAGCGACTAAATCTGGCTTAACGGCTAACCAAGCTCGTTATGTTATCACCCCTGTACTGCCTGGCTCGAACGGTAGCTACTTATTCGGTGAGAAGTTAAACCATTTAGCAAACGTACTTGCAGGCGGTTTTGACGCACTGTCTAACAGTCAAGTGATGGAATTAGCTCGCCACAAAACACAAAGCGATATCATTGCTGACCGTGAAATGGGCGAAACAGTATCCCTAGAACGTCAAGCACAAGCTAAACAAGAAGACATGTACACTCTTGGCCGTAACAACATGTTGAGCGTTCAAGCGCTTGAACATACGGCATTTGGCAACGGCGATTACCGCACCCTTCCACAAGGCGTACGTGAATTACCAGGTGAGGCGGCAAACAAGTATCGCATCAACTGGAACAGCGATAATTACTACACCGATGCTACCCATACTAAGCTGAAAAACTTCAAAGATTTGACTGTTGCAGATCAGCAAGATCTAAAAGTGAAACTATCAGCGGCAATTTTTGCAAGTACACTAACTCACGAAATGGGACACAGCCTAGGCCTACGTCACAACTTCTTAGGTAGTGTGGACGCAGAGAACTACAACTTCAATGATGCGCAAATGGCTAAATTGAAGCAAAAACTGGCCTCTGTGGGTTATCCAAACATTGAACCGCATTCAAACTCTAGTAGCCGTATGGAATACAGCCTAGACGCTTACTCTACCGGTTACGGCCCTTATGATATGGCGGCACTACGCTTTGGTTATGCGCGTAAAGTTGAACTTTCAAGTGCTGCACTAACCGCATATAAAGGTGCGAAAAACGCAGGACTAGAAGACACGCCAATTGAAGGGAACTACATCTCCCTTAAACCACGCGATCAAAAACGTCGTGCTGAAATTGCCGATCTAGACGGTCGCGGTGAAGGCTATGGTCATTACTCACGTGGTGTTACTGACGCTAAACTGAAGAAAGTACTTAAGAGCTTCCAATTCTGTACAGATGAGAATGTTTTCTTAGGCAACACTTGTAACCGCTTTGACGCAGGCTTCACCAGCGCACAAATTGTGCACAACAAAATTGACGATTACGAAGCTAGCTACACCAGAAACAATACCCGTAATGGCCAAGAAGACTATGGTATGGCTTACCTAACGTCTTACATACTAGGTCGAATGAATACCTTCAACTCGCTACACGCGTTTATTGAAGATTCACACGATCTATTAGGCTCTGGTGAAGATTCTGTGAGTCTTGATCACCAAAATATTATTCACAGTATTATTACGCAGTGTCGCACTCAAGATCCTGATACTGGTAAATACGATCCAAGCAACCTATCTATGTTGATGGCTACCTACAACGATGAACATATCGCATCGTTAGTATGTGACCTAGTTGCAGGTACCGATAACGCACGTCAATTCTTATTGACTACTGCCCTATCGCAAGTGAATCGTAACATTTCAGCCTACTATGAAAGCGAGACTACTGATTCATCAGGTGCTACCGTTCCGACTCCAGGTCTTTTGAATCTTCCATTTGATCTCGTTAAGTCAGAGTATGTTAAAGCACACGGTCCGTTAGACCTTGAACCAGGTGAAGTGATTGTTGATGGCGATACTCATCAAGAGCTATTAAACAAAATGGTGCAAAGTGCACTAGATCAATTAGGTCCAAACAACCGTTTACTACCTAAAGGACCTAGCAAGCATTATACACTTGATGGACAAAGTATTGATATTACGCCTAAAGGTGTAGAATTTACTGGACACTCATTAAATAGTTTAACTGCAGACATTGCTGATCCTAACCATCCATACATTAACGATCGTGATGTATTGGGTGTATGGCCAGACAAACTACTGGCGGTGAGAACACTACTAGGTCGTTTCCACCCACGTTTAAAAACGTCAAGTACAACAGCTGCACTAGCAGATAGTAACTTTGCCGGCGAAATCTTAAAAATGGGTATTTGTCGTCAAGCATTAGGTAATACATTTGGTAACTCTAATGATCCTAACGAAGCGCAATGTTACCAAGTACTTAGCGGTGATATTTATAATAGCGGTTCAGTTGCAACCAATGGTGTAATGGATAATGACGCAATTACCGCAGTAGTGACTGGCTACGCGGCACAAAATATCAATTACAACGTATCGGCTGACTGGGCAACAACGAACATAGAAACTATGCCAACGTTCGCTTACGATGCAGCACAATACTTCAACCTTCCTATTTCAGGAAATATCAGTATTTTGCGCGCTATGCTTAACCAGTTTGTGCTTGGTTCAACCACCAAAAACACAGATCTTGGTCTACAAGCGGCAAGTAAAGGTTACCGTGAGTTTGCAAGTGTTTACACAGAAGATGCAATTTATTCTTATGAAACACCTATCACGTTTGATTTTAACGATACAACAACCTTTGCTAGTGCAGCTGATGACTTTTCGAAGTTATTACACCATACAGCAACAGCTCAAAGCTTAATTGTTCGTCTTCCTAACTCAAATAGTAAGTTCGTTCTTAAAGAGAACAACCGCTTAGGTTTGGTATTGTTAAATGGATATATCCAAACATTTATGGCAAGAGCGCAGAATAAAGTTGCAGCAGAACAAGCTGTCCTTGACGCTAAGCTAACTCGTTTGCAAACTATCTTAGAGACTATGCCTCGCACTGACAGCGATGCTCAGTTAGATGATACGTCTGTTCTAACCAACATATAATTTGTTGATTCTAAGATAGACTAGAATGGAAGCGACGCCCTAGGGCGTCGCTTATTTGTTTGGGAACAAACTCTTTTCACTACAGCCTCCCACTATCTATATTTATAGGTTTATAAAACACTTATTGGCTTAACTAGTCAGACTTTCAGATAATAAATCCAACATTCTAGAGCCGTGTATCTCAAGGTGAGTTCTAAACAATGCGTTCAATATTTTCTACCGTTTGAGTGAGCTCGCCCCTCACATAGGCATTCTTTTTATGGCGGGTAAAAGCTGCGTCGCATGCGCTCCATGAACCCACGGAACGATATTGTTAATGTTTGAAGTTCCAAGGTAGGAGCGCAGATATATCACCTAACCTCGTATCATGAGTGACAAATGCGATGATAGAAGAAATAGTTGAGTAGTAATCTAGGCCACTTGATGCCATTTATCCCATCGTTTATCTCGATTGTATTGTGGTCAAGATCCACCAAGACAAGCGTATTATCAATAAGTCGCTCTTCCTTGCTCTAGATATTAACACTGATGGTTAGAAAGAACTCATGGGCATGTGAATAGCAGAAAACGAGGGGCTAAATTTTGGTTGAGTGTTTTAACTGAGCTTAATCAACGTAGTGTTGAAGACATTCTTATTGCTTGTGTGGATGGATTAAAGGGGTTTCCCGATGCCATCAACACACGGTTTCCCCTCAAACTCATATTCAGCTGTGTATCGTCCATATGGTACGAAACTAATTAAAGTATGTGTCATGAAAAGATTCTAAGGCCGTCACAGCTGACCTAAAGCGTGTGTACCGCTCAACTACAGAAGATGAGGCAGCAACGAAAATGGTATACCTAGCATTCAAAAACGCCAGCAAGAAATGGACAATGCCCATTCAAAACTGGCGTCAGGCTATGAGTCGGTTTATTATCGAGTTCGAGGAACGTCTCGAAAAGCACATTAACTAAATGGCAATTACACAGAATCTGTTACAGCCTCTCCTAGATACCTAAAGATTCATATAACGGCTTTCTAAATATCGGAGTAAATCTTGAGGAGCAACTGAAGATCCCTTCTTTCTATTACATAGCTTACAAAGAAGTTGGAGGTTGGTACGTTCATTTCCACCACCTCTAGAATGAGGGATAATATGGTCAACTTCAAATGAGCCAAATTCAATATCTGTCTTACACAAAGCACATTTGGATGCTTGGATTACTAGCATTTCTTCCAAAACCTCAGTCAACCAAGCCCTTCGCTTAGTTGGAGACAGTCCTTTCACAACCTCTGAGCATTCAAGTGCTACCTCCATAAGTTCATAAAATGCTTGGAGTTCTTGTTTTTCTGCTTTTTGTCTAAGCTCCTTTAATGACATAAACTTCACCCAACTTGTTTAATGTGCTTATCAACTCTCGTTTTGTGGTTTTTGAGTCTTTTAAGGAGTTTCTTCGCCCTTTCCTTGTCCTCCATAATATTTAGCTGATTCATATTTGCATTACTAATTGCAATTAAGTCATTGATTTGTTCCCTAATTAAGACTAACTCTTCTTTGGTTCTGCTTTTATATTTTCCAAAGTGCTTAAGACCCACCTGTACTTGAGACTCCAAATTACCAATTTTTGAGTCTAAGTTATCAACTCTTTGTTCTAAATCAGTAATACCCAATCTTGACTTAATCCATCCAATTGCCACCTATACCACCATGTAAATTGTAACTATTATTAGATTACTGTTCAATAATCAGAAGTGCAACTACATATCCCCCTTTAGATTACTGAACACTAGAGCCTGAGAATCTAATCACACTGTAAAGTGCAAGCTATTGCCAAACAATCTCCATCTATGCAATGTATATGTTTTGATTGACTATTCTGATATAGCTAAGCGCTAGTAAAAATATAAATCCTCCTGACGTGCAGGCTTATTCCTTCCCAAATAATCTATTTAGTACTTATTTGCTGCCTTACTCATCAAATGCTTTACAACTGCCCGTGCATCATCAAAATGTTGAGTGTGCTCTCCGGTTAACTCATAGCGTCCATCACCTCTCAGAATGAACTTTTTTAACGTTTCATCTTTCTCTGGATAGCGCCAAATACTTAGCTCAACCCCCTCATCAACGTCCTCCCGATGCACAGTGAACACCTGACCGCTTAACATTGAAATCAGTTGATTGTAATCTTTTACTAATTCATTGGAATAGCCCAATCCCATTTGCCAAAACGAATCAATAGCGTGAGGAGCAACCCCCTCGCTTTGAATACTTTTTACTTTCGTCTCAATCAGCGACGCGAGTTGAGCACACTCTTGTTTCGATTTATCATTTCCGAATACAGCACATTGAAACAAATATAAATAACTACCTAAATGGGATTCATCTGCTTCACGCGGGGATCCAATCAGCAAGCGTGAAACATCATCAACAATTAACGAAAACAATTCCTGCTCACCGGGTATAGATGTAATAATTGGAGAAGGTACAAAGTCCTCTAATACGATCTCTATTTGCCTTACAACCTCTAGATTAAGGTTACTTTCTTCAACAAGCGAGTTCGACGTTGGCAATGTCTGAAAGAGCTGATGGTTAATACTGCTTTCCCAAGCCTGTTGAAGTTCATAGTCTCTAATGAAACTCCCGTCAAAGCCATAGTTATAGTCGCCAGTCTCCCCCTGAATGGTATCCAGAACATCGTTGTATAAGTTTATCCAATCTATTGAACGAGCATGCTCTATTCCCTCATACCACTGTTCAAAAGAGTCAACTAACTCTTGCTGACGTCGTCGTCCTTTACTACCTTTAATAGAGCGATGACTCACAAGGTGCTGATAAATCGCTAAGTGCACAAATATGGGGTTAATACGAACAACGAATTCTGGATATTGCCTAGTGTAGTTCTCCCACAACCCATCACAAAACTGCTTCGCGACACACACTATTGAGTTTTCGTTCGTCATCGCATTTTCCCCAAACTATCTGATTGATTCATCTCACCTCGCCAATAAAAACCAATTTATAGGCTATCGCCAACCAGCTTAAACGCCTCTTCAGTTTTATACCCATCAAGGATCAAGTTGATGATATCGTCTCTGTGTTGGGAAATAGCTGTCGGAAGACTTGCTTTGTTGGCTTTAAAAAAGTCCAGCGTCATAGTCTTCGCGTCATTACGTGAAAGCCTAATAGGAGGAGTAGCCTTTTGTTCCGCCGTTTCAATGTACATATCGAAATCTTCAGAGACAGAAGTCCAATCATACGCAAATACTTCTTCTCTTAACTTAACTGGATTAAAGTGTTCAGAAACGCCGTTGCCGCACTCGCCCATCGTCTTGTTGATAATAAGAGAGGTTACATCAGGTAAGCCACGCTCAGAAGTAAACAAACGCACGACGTCAAGCTTACGACCTGCCGACACAGGGATCGCACGTTGTACATACTCAACATCAGGGTTCAACTCTTTCGCTTGAGTCACTAATTCGCCGTAAGTTAGGCAATGTTTATGTCGAGCAATATTTATTAAAATTGGATAATAAATTGCAGCTAACTGAACATCATTTAATGTAATATTTGCGTATAAGCTTTGAACCTGTTGTTCCATCATTCCCTCTTTATTTATTATTGTTCTTCACGAATGTTGCCATTTGCTCTAACCAAACCTGTAGCGAGCCATCTTCAGTAAAATTACGCCACAAGCCATCACAAAACCTGTCACCCCTTACAACAGCAGTAATAAATTGGAAGCCTTCCAAATAACTCATGTTCTCCAGAAACTGACGTTTAGGATAAATACCATCAGAAGTAGAAGCACCAAGATCTGTAGACACTAAATCTCGATGACAGAAATCCATCCAACGATACTCCCGTAAAATACAGTCATACTCATATAGAAGCTGGTAGAGAAGATCACCTTTTACTTGTTGAACAGCTCCATTAACCCTAGCAAGCATCTCCTCGATACTTTTGATAGAGGGGACTGTTGATAGCATTGTGGCTTGTTCTTTAATATGTTTATGCCACGCAAGCTTATCGAGCCAATCAGAAGGTAATTGATGATGCCCGTAATACGCACCTGCCAATTGCCCATAGATAGCTGCAGTTGTATCGGAATCCTCACCTAGGTTAGCAGCCAGTAAGGCTCCTTCTTTGAAATTATTGCTATGAGCAAAAGACCATAGTGCAGCTTCAATTGAGTGAACGACAAAACCCGTCCCACGTATTTCTTTTCTCTCTTTAATCAAAAACGAACCTTGAACAATTTGCAGTAAATCACTATGAATATCAACGGCACTCCAATAATTTGAGAGCTGAGTAAACAAATCGTCCTTGCTTAGTGTTTGAGTAGTGTTTTGAAATATACGGTAAAGTAACCAAGCCATTATCTGACAGGCTTCTATTGCTCTACGCTCTGCATGGGTGGTTATCGAGCTCGATGTTGCTGCGTGAATAACCTCTTGCTCTGTTGCTGATCTGAAGAGGGAGTAAAATATAGGAATTGGAGCCAGTCTCATCAAGCTACCATTACCCGCAGTAAACTCGTCCGTTGAGCCCGCATTAGCAACCTTAGTGCATTGAAAAGATTCGAGGGCTGTCACAACAGTATTGCCTATGTCGAAACACGTACCGTTGACGGAGTTATACCCTTGCTTCCACCAGGCGGAGTAGCGCATCATCTGATCATTTGCATCATGCCCTCCCTTTGCTAACAAACTATCAGCTAAACACAGCATCATTGAGGTATCGTCAGTCCATTCACCAGCATTCAAACGAAAAGGGCCACCACCGATCATATCATTCAATGGTGAATAGCTATCCTTAGGACTAAACTCAAGTGTTGTACCTAATGCATCTCCCAAAGCCAAGCCGACCATAGCACCTTGCGCTCTGTCTAACATGGTTTGTTCTACTTCCCTATTACTTTCAATACTGCTCATGTATGTTTATCCCACCAATGAAACTGAAAGTAGCTTAACTAAATCAAGACGATAGCGTAAGTGTCCTATTTTGGTACATGATGAGTATTTATATATTATTTCCAGATTCTTGACCTACCTCTTAACACCTGCTGACCTTTTTATTGCACTGTTAATCCATATTCAAAAACACGCAGTACTCAAATGACACATCAAGCACGTACACCAAACACAAAAATAAATAAAAAAACACGACTACGCTACCAAGTCATCGAAATCATTGCCTATTGGGAGGGGCGAGTCACCACAAAACACCTGTGTAATTGTTTCGATATTGGACGACAACAAGCCTCTCGAGAAATTAATACCTATTTAGGAGAACATGCACCGGACAACCTCGAATACGACATGCAGCTCGCGGGTTATAAAGCGTCGAAAGCCTTTCAACCAATTTTTACCCGAGGGAGTATCGACGAATATCTTAACTTACTAGCTCTTAACGATCGCCTCGTGTCAAAAAGCAATCATTCTGCACTCGGGTTTCGAGAAGTCACATCAGTGATGCCCCCTACAAGGGCTATTGATCCCGTTATAATGCGTGCACTTGTAAGAGCGATCAGCAAAGGACGAAGGTTAGAAATAGAATACTTATCGATGAACTCGACAGAGCCCGAAGCTCGGATTATTGCGCCGCATTCTTTGGTAGAAACCCCTTTGCGCTGGCATGTTAGAGCGTACTGTGAAAAAAACAGAGCCTATCGCGATTTTGTGTTGAGTCGTTTTATTGGTGACCCAGAAGTATTGGACGTCTCCCCCAACCCCATAGAGGAAGACACTCACTGGAACACACCAATAGATCTTGTGCTGCAAGCAGACCCTCGACTTAATCACCATCAGGCATCACTCATTGAAAGGGACTATGGAATGTGTGATGGGGAGCTTGTCTTACCAAGTCGGTTGTCACAAATAAACTACCTTATGGATGGTTTAGGACTCAGCCTCAGTCACCATAAAAAAGATCCTAGCCATCAGCAAATTTGTATTAAAAACAACGACGAACTACTCAATATCCTTAATGATAAAGGGCTTCTCAAACGTGAATAAGAGACCGTCAAAATGAAGCATGTACCATTTTTCGACACTTACGCATCGCCAACCCAGTTAGTACAGTAAGGATACAACGCGAATACAGGTACAAATCATGAACACTGGAATCAATGAACCGACAGCAAAGTATTTACCCGACCAAATAGTTTTATTAGGCGATTCGATCTTTGACAATGCACCTTATGTTAGTGCTGGTGAGTCAGTCTCAGAGCAACTGGCCAGCTTAATCCAAACTAAAGACTCGACTACCTCCCAAGTCGAACTGCTCGCCGTAGATGGACATGTCTTAGCCGATGTCCCAAGACAAATAGCACTAGCTTGCTCAAAAACACATTTCAATTTGCAATGTGCTTATCTCTCTTTTGGCGGCAATGATTTACTCAGTTACGCCGTTTCAGGTTTACTCGAGGTTAAAGCCAAAAACGTTGGTGATGCATTAGATTCTTTGCACCAGGTAAGAGAACAATTTCGTCAAAACTACCAACACGTCTTAGCCCTTGCGGGTAGAAAATTTCCTAAGCTCACTGTTTGCACCGTTTATGATGGGATACCAACACTATCAAACGCGGAAAGAATCTCTCTTGGGATATTTAACGAAGTAATTTTAAGAGAAGCCACCAAGCGTCGATTCCCCGTTCTTGATTTACGCATCATTTGCAATGAACCAGATGATTATGCTCCTGCGTCACCTATCGAACCTTCAAAAAAAGGTGCAGGCAAAATAGCGCAGGCAATTTTCAATCAATATACGCAACGTAAAAATGACTTCCTAGGAGTATAAGGAATGAGCATAAACAAAGAATGGTTTGAACAACGTGACCGATTTATCACAAAGCAAAAGGAACAAGGGTGTTTTGCGCTAGAAGAAGCACTTGAGAAACTTGATGCTACTCTACCCTACTTTTATGACCTAGGTATTTTAACGCAACGTGAATTTACCACTACAACAACCAACTTCATACAACTCACAGCCCTAGGAGGATTATTTTTTGTTGAGCATTGTCAACAAATCTTCATCAACCCTGAAAACTTTAACAGACTAAAGCAAGCACTAGGGAACTGGGACCACTTCACTATTGATTACCCTTTATATCAGTCTGACATCATGGGAAAAATTTCAATCAGAAACCAAACTCACGTTGATTTTAAAGTGAAAGCTAGGCTTTTTAGACATAAATTAAAGTTCCGAATCGAAGATACTCGTAATGAGATAGATATATTTATTAGTAGTGACGGATCAAACCAGCTACTGAATGTATGGAATGACTTCAGCCAGTGCGTTGCCTTTATTGAAAATGAGGACAAGTCGCCAATAAACATAGCTATCGCCACCGACATCAATGCGATTGAATCGCTTTGTGCGCCTTGGCACACTCTCGTCCAGCGCTATTTTCGCAACACAATGCATGAGCTAGCCTTTGAACATAACCTAAGCGAACTAAAACGAAAGATTGAATCCAAGTACTCTATCTCATCCTCAGAGTGGAGCGATATTGATAGATCTTTTGATCTAATAAGACCTGCTCGACAATGCCAATTTGATGAACCACAGCCGAGCTCGTCAGAAGAGGTTAAGATTCAACGTATCACTCATCAATCCATCAACAAATTTGGTCTAGTTAAGCTGAACCAGATTGAAACAACACACCGAAAAGCACAACAGATTCAACGATATTGCCCAGTGAACCCTGGCGATGTATTACTTTATAAAAGTGCAGACCGAAAAACCGTCAAAGTCGCATACTATTCCATTGAAGATCAACATGAGCATTTGTGCTCCGAATTGTTCACTGTGATACGAGCCAAAGGTAATGGCCATTGGGATGGCAAACGACTCTTTCTTTTCCTTACCTCGCTTGCAGGTCAAACACTACTTGAGTACAGCTTCCGAGACTTTTCTGTTAATAAGCTGGCACAAATCCGTCTTACGCCTAGACAGATTTATAAACTTCAAATTCCGCAGCTAGATCTGTATCACGCAAGCGAACTTGATAATAAATACGTTCAACTTAATAAGCTGTTGCAACAGCAATCGAACATTGAAAAACAGATTGCAACGTTGATCCAGTAAAAGTACCGCAAGCAGAACTCATCAAATCGTAACTAAGGATCAATATGAATTACCCAGAACAACCGGCTAGACAGGAAGAGCTCAACACCTTACAAGAATTAGACAAAATCAACAAAGAAGTAAAACCAATGTACATCAAAATTGTACCTACCTCCCCCGTATTACCTCAAATGTTGGATGATGACTTATCAGAAAAGGAAGAGCGACTGCTACTTACAAAGTGCCCGACCATTCACTTATCCGCAACCACTAGCCATGAACATATCACAACATTTTTAATTGAACTGTTCGCCTATTATTTCGAACTGCCACAAGATAAGATCAAACCAGACAGCGACCTCGTCGATGATATTGAACGCATGGTATGGGCACGGGAACTCGGTGTATCTTTTGAGAACGTCACCTATGGGCGGATATTTTGTAGTCGAGATGAAGATGGTAATGCCGTAGGCGGTATGGAAGATCGAGGCATAATTATTGCGATGATGTTTATGCTCGACTTTTCCGACCTTGTTGGCATTAAGGAAGTGGACAATGCAGTCGACGCGACATTTGAGGCAATGGATGATGAGTTTGGCAACTATAACGACTGCGCTACGATTAATGATTTGTCTGATTTGATTTATTCAGTTTGCAGAAGGATTTTGTAATCAGAACGCACGTGAAATAGAAAAATGAACGCCGACTTAAGGTAACCTTTCTTTTCCATTGAGATGGATTCATGCTCTTTTGGTGACGACATCTCAAAAGTTCTGTCACATAGCTTTCTTGAATACACCATAGTGAAGCAGACATTCACGGTTACCTATTTGAAAAAGGAAAAGTAATATCTTTTTAAATCAAATTACTTCGCACGATTGATTATATGATTTCAATCTAGACCAATCAGGAGACTAAGCTGTTGATTTAAAGGAATTTAGACATAAAAAAGACGTCCTAGGACGTCTTTCTTCAAGAATGTGGCGGTGAGTGAGAGATTCGAACTCTCGATACGTTGCCGTATACACGCTTTCCAGGCGTGCTCCTTCAGCCACTCGGACAACTCACCGAATTTGATTGGGTTGACTGTGTCAGTCAACGAGGCGCTAATTTAATGATTTGTGGGCGGTTGGTCAAGTAGATTTGAGGTGTTTTTGCTTAGTTTTGGTCTGTTTGGACAATTATTGTCTAGTTCGTTGGAAATTGATGCTTTTGCTACTAATTAGCGTTCCAGTTGTTGGCTAAGGCTTGATACAATGGCGAAAACCTTTATTTGGACGAATATTTTGGATTTAGCACAGATTATTGCTCAACCTGAGCTGGAAGACCGCCTTCTTCCTTATCATCAAACTCTTGGGTTTATTACTGCTGTTGCGGCTGCACCTCATGTGCTTGATCCCTCGCAGTGGGTGGCGTATTTATGGGGTGGCGAAGAAACGGCACCTTTTAGCGATGGTGAGCAGTTAGAGGCGTATTTAGAAGCGGTAGTGGGTTCTTGGAATGCTACCCGCCCTGCTCTGTTTGACGACTCTTGGCAGTGGCCTATTGAGTGTGGCTTGAACGATCAAGAGATCGTGACTGAGGCGACTAAAGAGTTTTGTGAAGGTCTACTACAAGGCTGGCAGTTGGCGCAGGACGATTGGCAAACGCTGATGCCTGAGAATAGCCAAGATAATGCTTTGCTTGGTGGTGTATTGCTTTCTATTAGTATGCTGTACGATCCAGAGACTTCACTGGCAACCTTGTCAGAAGAAGGTATGAACGGCTTAGATCAGTTTGTAGAGATCTTTAATGCTGTGCCTATGATGTTGTGTGGATTAACTCAGCGCGGCGCTGTACTGGCTTCTGAGCAGTAATTTCTAAGCCCTACATCAAAACTTATATAAATAAGAAACCTCGGCGCTGTGCGTCGAGGTTTTTTGTATTCAGTGCCAGTAAGCGTAGTAGCTACTATGCGTTACCTTTCACCTTAATGTTCAGCTGCTCAGCAAAATCTAGCATGCGGTTAAGCGGAATCAGTGATTTAACGCGAACTTCTTCGTCGACAAAGATCTCGTGATCAGCGCCGCCAAATTTAAGTGCTGATTCAATGGCTTTTAGGCCGTTCATCGCCATCCACGGGCAATGCGCACAGCTACGACAGGTTGCACCTGCGCCTGCAGTTGGCGCTTCGATCAGCTCTTTCTCTGGCACAAGTTGTTGCATCTTAAAGAAGATGCCTTTATCGGTAGCAACGATTAATTGCTTTTGTGGAAGCTCTTTGGCCGCTTTGATCAGCTGGCTGGTTGAACCGACAGCATCGGCAAGTGCAACTACGCTAGCAGGTGACTCAGGGTGCACAAGAATTGCCGCGTCAGAGTAAACCGCTTTCATGTCTCTCAGTGCTTTGGCAGAAAACTCATCATGAACCACACATTCACCGTTCCACAGTAGCATCTCTGCGCCAGTTTGATTGGCGATGTAAGAGCCTAAGTGACGGTCTGGGCCCCAAATGATTGGCGTACCTTCTGCATCCAAGTGCTCGACGATTTCTAAAGCAATACTGGACGTTACTACCCAATCAGCGCGCGCTTTAACCGCCGCTGAGGTGTTTGCGTAAACCACAACCGTATGGTCAGGGTGTTCATCACAAAACTGGGTAAATGCATCTTCAGGACAACCTAGATCAAGAGAACATTCTGCTTTTAGGGTTGGCATCAAGATGGTTTTTTCTGGGGTTAAGATCTTGGCAGACTCTCCCATGAAACGTACGCCTGCAATAATCAAAGTTTTTGCAGAGTGACGATTACCAAATTTAGCCATCTCTAGTGAGTCGCCGACAAAACCGCCGGTTTCTTCTGCTAGGGCTTGGATCTCTGGATCGGTATAGTAATGGGCAATCAAGACCGCGTCTTTTTCTTTAAGAAGCGTTTTGATGCTCTCCTTATAAGCCTGCTTTTGATCTTCGCTCAATGGAACAGGTTTTGGAGGGAATGGGTATATTGTTGGTGCTGTTTCTAATATTTGGCTCATTGCAATGCTCGGGCAACTTCCTCTAACTCAGGGCATTGTACACTGCTTTGAGTCTGGTTGCCAAAAGCAAAAAAGCCCAACTAAAAAGTTGAGCTTTTACTAATCAATTTATGATTATTTCAGCTTCGACAATTTTTGCTGAGCTGAACTGGCGGACGCGGTGTTTGGATACTCATCAATCGCTTGTTGATAGTATTTCTTCGCGGCGCTAGCGCTGTTATTACGCGTGGCAATATCACCAAGCTTAACCAGTGCATCAGCACGTTTGTTCGACTTCTCGTGTGCAACCACGGCAGCAAATGCTTTGGCTGACTCTACGTCATTCTTTTTCGAGAAGTAGAGCTGTCCTAGCCAATAGCTAGCGTTGGCCGAATAAACCGATTCAGGGAAGTCTTTCTTGAACTGTTCTAGGGCAACGGTGGCGGCGTCATAGTCTTTATTTTTTAGAATAAGATCCACGGCGCTTTGATAAGCCTGCTGTTCACCTTGGTTAGAAGAGTACTTTCCTTCTGGCGCAGCTTGAGCTGGCTGAGCTGGGGCTTTTTTAAGTTCGACTAATTCGGTGCGAATACGGTCTAACTCAATAAACAATTCTTTTTGTCTTTCGACAAGTTGTTCTCTTTCGTGCGTGCTTCTTTCAAGTTCACCGTGTAATTGGCTTAAATCCATCGACAAACCGTCGACTTGTTGTTGCAAATTAGCTTGAACTCGGTTGCTGTTTCTAAGCAAACGCTCCAGACGTTGTGTCTCAGTTTCTTTAGAGGCAGTGGAAGATTTTGACGTCGAGACACTGCTAGAGTTGAGATCAGAAACGGGGGCTGGTGCGGCGAATGAAACACTCGCCGCACTTGCTAGTAACGTAAGCGCAACTGCTCGCTTATAGTTACTGATCATGTTTACGTCTTCCTAAGATTGGTAAACTATAACCGCACGACGGTTTTCCGCGTACGCTTCTTCAGTTTGACCTAGTTTTAGTGGCTTCTCTTCACCGTAGCTTACGATAGAGATTTGGTCAGCTTGAACGCCAGAAGCTTGTAGGTAGTTAGATACAGCGTTAGCACGACGCTCGCCTAGTGCGATGTTGTACTCAGGAGTACCACGCTCATCAGCGTGACCTTCGATAGACACTTTAACATCTGGGTTTTCGCTTAGGAATTTAGCATGAGCTGAAAGCATTTCTTCGTACTCAGAGCTGATTGCAGAGTTATCGTATGCGAAGTAAAGAGTGCTGTTTTCACGTAGTGCTTTTTCGGTAACTTCACGTTCTTCAGCTAATTTTTGCTCATCAGTCATTGGAGATACTACTGTAGTATCTGTAGTTTCTGCTGGCGTAGCTTGTTGAGTTTCTTGGTTAGTTGTTTGTTGTGCATCTGATGCATCCGTAGCATCATCAGATGAACTACAAGCTGTAACAGCCAGTACAGGAAGTGCGATTAGCAGTCCTTTCAAAACTTTATTAAGTTGCATTATAAATTTTCCTTATTGTATAAAAAGTAACGTTGTTGCGAAACGATTACAAAAACGGTGACCAAGCGGGTGCTCTTACACGCCCATTGGTTGCTGGTAGTCTGGCTTTAAAACGCCCATCAATAGAAACCATTGATAGTACATTATTTTCGTTATACATCGAGCTGTATATCACCATTCCTCCATTCGGAGCTATGCTCGGAGACTCGTCTAGTAGTGTTTTTGTTAACACTTGAACTGCGCCAGTCTCCAAATCTTGTTTTGCCAAATTAAAGCCTGAACGAGATTGATTCACCATAATCATGAAACGTCCATCTGGCGTAATTTGACCACCCAAGTTTTGGTTACCTTGCCAAGTCAACCTCTTACTTGCGCCGCTCGCTAAATTTACTTGATAAATCTGAGGCTTACCACCCCTGTCAGAAGTGAATATTAGCGATTTACCATCTGGGTGCCAAAATGGTTCAGTATTATTTGCGCGACCACGAGTAATTTGTTTTAGCTTTTTAGTCGCCAAGTCCATTGTATACACTTGCAGACTACCGGTTTTAGAGAGTGTTAAAGCCAAAGACTTCCCATCAGGGGAGAATACTGGCGCACCATTGTGACGAGGGAATGACGTTAGCTTCTCTCTTTTGCCAGTATAGATATTCATTAAGTAAATTTCTGAGTGTCCGCTTTGAAAACTGACATAAGCAAGTTGTCTACCATCTGGTGACCAAGATGGGGACATTAGTGGCTGTTTAGAACGTAACACTAAGCGTTCGTTGTAGCCGTCGTAGTCTGCGATTCTAAGCTGATACGGGTAGCTGTCTTTATCATTAACCACTACATAAGCGATGCGAGTTAAAAATGCGCCGCGATCGCCCGTTAACTGCTCATAGACTAAATCTGAAATTCTGTGAGCGTACTCGCGTAAACGTGGCCCTGGCACTGTGGCTTGCTTATTAAATAAGATGTGATCTTTCGAAAGCACTAATTTGCCGTCTTGCAGTGATTTAGACTGACCATTGGTTAGTGCGCCGCGCACTACATCAATCAGTTTGTACTGTACGCGGTATTTGCCATCCCCTGCGTCAGTAATTGTGCCGGTTAACAGCGCATCCACACCCATTGCTGTCCATGCCGAATAATCCACATCCTTATCTTGATAAGGGGTTTGTGGCATTTGGTTAGTTGGGATTGGGCTAAATTTGCCACTGCGCTGTAGATCGGAGACAATCACAGCCGAAACATCGTGTGGAAGTTTACCCGGCCCAGCCCATTTAAATGGCACTATGCCAATGGGACGCGCAGAGTTCACGCCCTCTGTAATCACCAATTCAAGTGAAGCATGGGCAACCGATACGCCCAAACTGCACATCATTACTAAACTTACTAATAATCGTTTAATCACCGGGGTTTCCTTATTCAGGTGCAACGGTTAAGTTAATATTCTTGAGTTTATCAATGGCCGCTTTATCTTTTGGTAGCGGAAAGCTAGCCACTTTTGATACGGCTGTTTTTGCCGCTCGACATAAGCTTGAGTCACCCGAAAGCGTTTTAAGGTCGCTAACCATGAAGGTGCTACCGGCTTGGATCAAGCGTAAATTGACCTTACACTCTTTGCCTTTAAAAGAGTCATCTAACAACAACTCTCGTTGAATCATCTGTTTGTACACTTCGCCCATACGCGAAACTTCATCGGTAATGGCGCGACTACGAGCGCTAGAGTTACTCGCCGCTTCCGCTTCAAGACCAGAGAAAATATCATTTAGCGCTGCTTCTTTCTCTTTACGCTCTTTCTCAAGTTGCGCTAAACGTGCTTTCTCTTTTTTCGCCTTTTCCGCTGCTTCTTTGGCCGCTTTCTGCTGAGCTATTTTTTTCTGCTCGGCTTGACGCGCTTTTTCCGCAGCAGCCTTAGCCGCTTTCTCTTTGGCAAGGCGATCAGCTTCGGCTTTGGCGGCTTTCTTTTTCGCTTCGGCGGCCGCTTTTACTTTTGCAGCTCGCTCTGCTTCAGCCTTTTTAGCCGCTTGCTCTTTCTTTAAACGCTCAGCTTTAGCCACTTTCGCACGTTGCTCTTCTTCTTTGCGCTGACGCTCTTTAAGTTGACGCTGTTTTTCCGCTTCGCGGGCTTTCTTTTCCGCTTGCGCTTTTTGCTCCGCTAAGCGACGAATACGTTTCTCTTCTGCTTTGCGATTTTTTTCCAATTGTTCACTTTGCTCACGCAACTTACGAATGCGCTGCTGCTCGGCTTTTTCCGCCGCTTCTCGCTGCTGACGAATTTGTCGCGCTTGCTGGTGAATCACATTAGGGTCAATCACCACCGCCTCAACCATATTCGGTTTAGGCTCAGGCTTTGACATATTAAATTTTGTGCCCCAAATCAAAGCAATCACTAGCAATAAGTGAATTGCTAGTGATATGACAAGTGATTTAATGAACTTCTTATCTTGTTTCATCGGCTACTGGATTCTATTCCTTGATATCCGTTAACAGGCCAACTTTCGCAATACCTGCTTGGCTTAATTCATCGAGAACTAGAACCACATCTGAGTATGGAGTAGCGGCATCGCCACCCACTGCAACTGGAGAGTTTGGAGAAAGTGCTCTTTCTGCTTTTACTCGCACCACAATATCTTGCAGACTCATGCCGCGTTGCATCTCTTGGTCGTTAACACTCAAACCAAGCTCGCCTTTAGAATTTATCTCAATAATGATAAAACTGTCTTCACTGTCTCCAGCAAGCTCTGAGGCTGGCGTGGCGCTATGCGTCTTAGGCAGATCAACATCGACACCTTGCGTGACAAATGGAGAAGTCACCATAAAGATAATCAGCAGTACCAACATCACGTCGATATAAGGTACCACGTTGATCTCGGCAGTCATCTTACGTTTTTTAGGTTGATAACCCGCCATTAATTAGTCCCTTTCGCTCATTGCTTGACGGTGCAAAATAGCATGGAACTCTTCAGAGAAAGTTGCGTATGAATGCTCAAGTTTACCCACGCGATTACTTAAACGGTTATAAAACATTACCGCTGGAATCGCTGCAAATAGACCCATAGCCGTTGCTATCAATGCTTCTGCAATACCCGGTGCAACCATGGCAAGCGTCGCTTGCTTTACCTGACCAAGAGCAATAAAGGCATGCATGATGCCCCATACCGTACCAAACAAACCGATGTATGGGCTGATAGAGCCGACCGTGGCCAAAAATGGCAAGTTTGTTTCTAGGTTGTCGACTTCTCTTGCCACCGATACGCGCATAGCTCGGCCAGTCCCTTCCATAATGAAGTCTGGAGAGTTAGCGTTAGTGCGGCGCAGACGAGCAAACTCAGTAAAGCCTGAGTAAAAAATCTCTTCAATGCCAGATAAACTGCCTTTGCGCGCTTTCACTTCGTGATAAAGCTTGCCAAGATCTTTACCAGACCAAAACTTATCTTCAAAACGCTCGGTGTGAGCATAAGCGGCAGAGATAACCTTGCTACGACTGATAATCATCGCCCAAGAGGCTATCGACATACCAACCAAAGTTAGCATAACCAACTGAACCAGCAGGCTTGCTTCTAGAATAAGATCAATAAAATTGATTTCTGCGGACACTTTACGATAACTCCGTGATCATGAAACTGGGTATGGCCTGAGGCCTCATTTTAGCGGTATTGATACATGCTACCTTAACCGTAGCTTTGCACAATACTCTGCCTTCTAGATTGACTATCTCTTGACAAAAATCGAGAGAAGCACGCTTAATTTGAGAAATATGTGTTAGTACTGTCAACTCTTGGTCGAGTTTTGCGCCTTGCAAAAAATCGATATCCATATGTCGAACAACAAAACCCAATTCCTGTTGTAAAAGAACCTCTTGCGACACACCAATCACTCGTAACATTTCGGTGCGTGCCCGCTCAAAGTACTTCAGATAATTTGAGTGGTAGACTATCCCACCTGCATCAGTATCTTCGTAGTAAATTCGTATCGGCCAGCGAAATAGCGTTTTTTCGGCTGTTGGCATCGTCTAGGTCCCTGATTTTCTCGCCTGTAATATACACAATGTATCGCTTTATTTTTTATGCAACACTCTTTTTTTGATACATGCAGCAATTTCGCGGTCTAACTGAGCAAAAATTGACTGGTCTGCCATATTATTTAACCAATTCAGAGTGTTTCCGATATAGAAAGTTCAATTTTCAATCTGAACTTGTGCCTTTGCGCCCAACTAATCACCCATAAAATAATGACGCCCAATTATACAGGCATCCATTCCTACTAGGGATGTTTATTGCGCCTAGTAATAAAATTATACAAAAAAGGTCAGAGTGGAAAACCCAACTCTGACCTTCTTTAGAAACGGTAAAGACTTAGTCTTGCTTGTCTTTATCCATCATTTCTGTGTGCTCTAGCCATAGAGCATTGATGATGCCGAAAGCACACGCTAGCAACACACCCAATATCCAAGCAAAATACCACATACTTTATCCCTTCTTAGTAAAGTGAGTTCTTGTTTTCTTCGATGAATTTAGCATCGATGCGACCAAACATTTTGTAGTAAGTCCAGCTGGTGTAAGCCAAAATCACTGGCACCATGACAAAGGCAACCGCCGTCATAATATTCATTGTCAGTTCACTTGAAGTTGAATCCCACATAGTTAAGCTCTGTGAAGGATTCAAGCTTGAAGGCATGATGAACGGGAACATAGACAAGCCTGCGGTAAAGATAATGCCCGCACAAGCCAAGCTTGAGCACAAGAACGCCACAAAGCCTTTTTCACAGCGCGAAGCAATCACAGCCAGTAACGGCATCAATACACCGATAATTGGCGCAGCCCATAATGCTGGGTATTCAGCAAAGTTGTTCAACCAAGCACCCGCCTCTAGCACCACTTCTTTATTAAGAGGGTTAGATGCAGCGTTGTGGTCCATTTGGCTAGTAATGACATAGCCGTCCATACCATGGATGAAGTAACCAGCGATGACAAACAGCAACGCAGTAGTAATACCGGTTAGTTGCGCCACTTTACGTGAGCGAGCATGTACTTCGGTAGTGGTTTTCATCTGTAGCCATGTTGCGCCTTGCAAAATGATCATCGACAAGCTGACTAAACCACAAAGCAGTGCAAATGGGTTTAACAGACCAAAGAATGAACCGTGGTAGCTAGACATCATAAATTCGTTTAGCTGGAATGGCAGTCCTTGTAATAGGTTACCAAACGCTACACCGAAGATAATTGGCGGTACAAAACCACTGATGGAGATAGCAATATCCCAGCTGCTGCGCCACTTTGGATCTTCAATCTTTGAACGGTAATCCAAGCCCAGTGGACGAAGCCACAATGCCGCTAGGGTCAAGATCATCGCAAAATAAAAGCCAGAGAATGACGTAGCGTACACTGTTGGCCATGCCGCAAATAGAGCGCCACCAGCGGTAACCAACCAAACTTGGTTGCCATCCCAGTGCGGCGCAATACTGTTGATCATCACGCGACGTTCGCTGTCTGATTTACCGATGATAGGCACTAATGCGCCTACCCCTAGGTCAAATCCATCAGTCACAGCAAAGCCAACAAACAATATGCCAACTAGCAACCACCATATAAATCTTAAAACTTCATATTCAAACATAATTTCGCTCCCTTATTATGCTTCAACTTGACGATCGATTTTTGCTTTCGCTTCATCATTGTCTTGTTGTTCAAAGTGATAACGACCTGTTTTCAAGCTACTTGGTCCCTTACGAGAGAATTTCACCATCAGATACACTTCGGCAATCAAGAACACAGTGTACAGCGCTAAGATAGCGGCTAGCGATGCCCATAATTGACCAATTGTGAGTGATGACGCTGCCACGTGAACAGGCAAGATTTCACCTACCGCCCAAGGCTGACGTCCAAATTCAGCCACAAACCAACCGGCTTCAATGGCAATCCACGGCAGTGGAATACTCCATAGAGCGGCTTTAAGTAACCAAGGTTTTTGTTCGATTTTTTGACGGCAAGTTTGCAAGAAAGACATGCCAAAGACGAACAGCATGATGAATCCACAACCGACCATTAGACGGAATGACCAGAATAGAGGCCAAACTGTTGGGATTGAATCATCTGCAGCCGCTTGGATTTGAGTTTCGGTCGCATCCACCACTTTATCGGTGTAGCGTTTCAGCAATAAACCATAACCCAAGTCATGTTTTACTTCGTCAAATGCAGCTTTGTTTTCAGCAGAGCGATCCCCTGCGCGCAGTTTTTCAAGCAGTTCATAGGCGTACATACCGTTACGAATACGATCAACGTGCTGTTCGCGAAGATCGCGTAAACCCGTTACCTGAGTGTCCGTTGAACGAGTTGCCACGATACCCATTACGTATGGGATCTTAAGCGCGTAATCGGTTTCCATGGTTTCTTGGTTTGGAATACCAAATGCAGTAAAGGCAGCTGGTGCTGGCTCAGTGTGCCATTCAGCTTCAATTGCGGCCAACTTCACTTTCTGCACGTCACCTAACTCGTAACCAGACTCATCGCCAAGTACGATTACTGAAAGGATGGCAGCCATACCAAAAGAGGCTGCGATAGCAAATGAACGACGAGCAAACGCCACATCACGGCCTTTCAATAGGTAGTAAGAACTGATACCAAGAACAAACATTGCACCTGTGGTGTAACCTGACGCCACAGTATGGACAAACTTAACTTGAGCTACTGGGTTGAATACAACATCAGCAAAGCTCACCATTTCCATACGCATGGTTTCAAAGTTAAATTCTGCGCCCACTGGATGTTGCATCCAACCGTTGGCAATCAAAATCCACAGTGCAGAGAAATTAGAACCTAATGCTACTAGCCAAGTCACTACTAAGTGCTGGCGTTTAGATAGACGTTCCCAACCGAAGAAGAATAGACCAACGAAAGTGGATTCTAAGAAAAAGGCTACTAGGGCTTCAATGGCAAGAGGTGCGCCAAAAATATCGCCGACATAGTGAGAATAGTATGCCCAGTTAGTTCCGAACTGGAACTCCATGGTCAGGCCGGTTGCAACACCGAGGGCAAAGTTAATACCAAATAACTTACCCCAAAATTTAGTCATATCCTTATAAATCTGCTTACCTGTCATCACGTAAACGGATTCCATGATTGCAAGCAGGAAGGCTAGACCTAAAGTAAGTGGTACAAATAGGAAGTGGTACATTGCTGTCAACGCGAATTGCAGTCGCGACAGATCAACGACATCTATCATAAGAACTCCTTGGGGTGTCTTCCTAGACACAGGTTCAATCCAATACCAGTCCAGATAAATAGTGACTCATCATTGAGAGCTAAATTACCTAAACAGCACTGTGGAGTAGTTGATAGAAGAAATTTCTAGCGGCAATCCATGCTGCGTTCAAAAAATAATTAAATATCTATTTCAAGAACAATTATTAGGCAACTTTAACTAAGCAATAATCTGAATCATAACTTATTCGGATTAGCATAAAGCGCAAAAGTTAAAATTAAACAAGAGATGTTAAATAACTGAGTTAATTATTAATTCACTGATAATTAATAATTAAACATTTGTTAAGCATCCTCTAATATATCCAGGCGCTATAGTATAGGTTTAGCTTGTTGGTTTCAAAGGCTTTATTTAAGAAAATTACATTGATATAAATCAAAGAGGATGAATTGATAAAGCGTTTTTATTAAACATAGTCGGTGTATTTTGTAAGCAAAGTTAACAGTTTGGCGGGAGTATTGTCGTACAAATAAAAGGGGGTAACACCCCCTTAACCTTATATTAATCTTTTAGATCAAATCCAAAGTGTAAATAAGCGCGGTCTGTTACAATTCGCCCTCTTGGGGTTCTTTGTAAATATCCTTGCTGAATTAAATAAGGCTCTAATACATCTTCAATGGTGTCTTTTTCTTCACCTATGGCAGCGGCCATATTGTCGAGTCCAACCGGACCACCATTAAATTTCTCTATAATGGCAAGCAGAAGCTTTCTGTCCATATAGTCAAAACCAAGGCTATCGACATCGAGCATGTCCAGCGCTTTATCAGCGATGTCTGAATCAATATGACCATCGCTTTTCACTTCCGCATAGTCGCGCACGCGTCGTAATAGTCGGTTTGCAATACGTGGCGTACCGCGAGCGCGTCTTGCAATTTCCAATGCGCCTTGCGACTCCATCGACAAATTTAAGCAATCAGAACTGCGCTGCACAATGTGTTGCAGATCTTCAACCTTGTAGTATTCAAGGCGCTGAGTAATACCAAAACGGTCTCGAAGCGGAGAAGTTAGTGAACCTGCGCGAGTGGTTGCGCCTATTAAGGTAAACGGCGGTAGATCGATCTTGATAGAACGAGCGGCAGGCCCCTCTCCTATCATGATATCTAGTTGATAATCTTCCATTGCCGGATACAGCACTTCTTCCACCATAGGGCTAAGGCGGTGTATCTCATCAATGAACAATACGTCATTCTCTTCAAGGTTGGTCAATAGCGCGGCCAAATCGCCCGCTTTTTCTAGCACAGGGCCTGAAGTGGTGCGAATATTCACATCCATTTCGTTTGCCACAATATTGGCCAGCGTGGTTTTGCCTAAACCTGGAGGACCAAAAATAAGAAGATGATCTAGGGCTTCGTTACGCATTTGCGCCGCTTTGATGAATATTTCCATCTGTCCACGTACGTGATCTTGACCTTGATAGTCTTCTAATTTTTTAGGGCGAATCGCTCTATCGACCGCCTCTTCGTCTTTAAACGTTGGGTTATCAGGCGCGATCAGTCGGTCTGCTTCAATCATCAATTACACCATAGCTCGCAGAGCTTCTTTAATCAATGACTCGCTGGTCATATCAGGTTTAGCAATTTGTGAAATCGCTTTGGAAGCCATTTGCGGCTTGTAGCCCAGAGCCAATAATGCACTTACCGCTTCATCAACCGCACTTTGATCGCTAGACATATTGTTGTCCATTGGCGCCGCATCCGTTGCAGGAGTAAATAAGTCACCCGCGCCCCAGCCTTTGAGTCGGTCTTTCATTTCAACCACCAGACGCTCAGCGGTTTTCTTACCCACGCCCGGCAACTTGACTAAAGTTGAAATATCTTCGTGCTCAACACAGCTGACAAATTGACTTGCAGTCATGCCAGATAAGATGCCAAGCCCCAATTTAGGGCCAACACCATTGGCTTTAATCACTTCACGGAACAGCGCACGTTCACTGACACTGTTGAAACCATAAAGCAGCTGCGCATCTTCGCGCACCACAAAATGAGTATAAATAATGGCTTCTTGACCAATCTCTGGTAACTCATAGAAACAGCTCATTGGCATTTGTACTTCATAGCCAACGCCCCCCACTTCAATCAATAACTCAGGAGGTTGTTTCTCAATAAGGGTTCCACGTAGACGTCCAATCACGGTCTGATTCCAATAGCTGTTTGCAATGTTATTGATAATAATAAATAACTGGACGGATAGCCAGTACTCAACATCAATAGCGCATAATGATTATGCTTTTTAATTGGATGCAGTAAGGCTGAGATAAAATAGAGGTTAGCTTTTGGATAATACCATTAACAATAGAATTAACGATATCGTCCACGTCTTGCCGAAGTGGCTTTGCCGGCTAAGGCGATGAGCGTTTTATTGGTGTTTGCATGACAAATCGCCACCCCTAAAGCATCGGCAGCATCGGCTTGCGGCTTTGCTGGAAGTTTGAGCATTTGTTGAACCATGTGTTGTACTTGCGCTTTGTCGGCGCCACCCGTACCTACTACCGCTTGTTTGATCAACCTTGCCGCGTATTCATACACTTCAAGATCAGCATTGACCGCGGCAACAATCGCACTGCCTCTGGCTTGACCTAGCTTTAGAGCTGAATCGGCATTTTTAGACATAAAGACCTGTTCAATGGCAAATACATCGGGCTTGAACTGAGTGATGATTTCACTCACCCCTGCGTAAATTTGCTTTAAACGTCCCGGCAACTCTTTTTCTGACATGCGGATACAACCACTGCCTAAATAATGTAGGTGACGGCCATTTTGACGAATCACTCCGTAGCCGGTAATTCTTGAACCCGGATCAATGCCTAAAATAATCGTCATTAATGTTTTCTCTCCCTCAAACAAAAACTCCCGCAACATAGCGGGAGTTTAGACTAATTAATAGCTACAGTTATTCACTGTCTTTTTTCGCAAGTTTAACTGCAATCGCTAACTCTTCAAGTGCGGCAGGGTTTGCCAGACTTGGTGCATCTGTCAGTAGACAAGAAGCATTAGTTGTTTTAGGGAACGCAATTACGTCACGAATGTTTTCAGTGCCACATAGCAACATCACTAGACGGTCAAGACCAAACGCAAGACCGGCGTGAGGTGGTGTACCGTATTTAAGCGCTTCTAGTAAGAAACCAAATTTAAGTTGTTGCTCTTGCGCATCAATACCAAGAATATCAAATACCGCAGCTTGCATTTCTGCATTGTGAATACGAACAGAGCCGCCACCCACTTCGTAGCCATTGATAACCATATCGTAAGCGTTAGAGTTAACGTTAGCTGGATTTTCTTTTAGCTGTTGCGCTGTGATGCCCAGAGGAGAAGTGAATGGGTGGTGCATTGCGTGCAAGTTACCTTCGCCATCTTCTTCAAACATAGGGAAATCAACAACCCATAGTGGTTTCCATGCTGATAGGTCGGTGATTTCAAGATCAACACCTACTTTCAGACGCAGTGCGCCCATCGCTTCAGCAACAACGTTGGCTTTATCTGCGCCAAATAGAATGATATCGCCAGACTCTGCGCCAGTGCGCTCAAGAATGCCGTTGATCACTTCTTCATTTAAGAACTTAGCTACTGGAGACTGAATGCCTTCCATGCCTGCAGCACGGTCATTCACTTTCATCCATGCCAAACCTTTCGCGCCGTAGATACCAACAAATTCAGCATAGCCATCAATTTGTTTACGAGTTAGCTTAGCGCCACCCGGTACACGAATAACAGCAACGCGGCCTTTTTCATCGTTAGCAGGGCCAGCAAAGACTTTAAATTCAACGTCTTTTAAAATGTCAGCAACGTCAACAAGCTCAAGTGGGTTACGTAGATCAGGCTTATCTGAACCAAAACGACGAATCGCTTCGCTAAATGGCATCACTGGGAACTGACCAAGGTCAACATTCAGCAGCTCTTGCCACATGCCGTGCACCATTTTCTCGGTAGTAGCACGAACTTCGTCAGCACTCATAAATGAGGTTTCGATATCAATTTGCGTAAATTCAGGTTGACGGTCAGCACGTAAATCTTCATCACGGAAACATTTTACGATTTGGTAGTAACGGTCAAAACCAGACATCATCAGCAGCTGTTTAAATAGCTGTGGTGATTGAGGAAGCGCGTAGAAGCTGCCTTTTTGTACACGACTTGGGACTAAGTAGTCTCGTGCACCTTCTGGTGTCGCTTTAGTCAGTACCGGTGTTTCGATGTCTAGGAAACCGTTGTCATCAAGGAAACGACGCACGTAGCTAGAAGCTTTTGCACGCAGTTTGATGCGATCGCTCATCTCAGGGCGACGCAAGTCTAGGTAACGGTATTTTAAACGTTGCTCTTCAGAGTTAGTTTGGTTGAAATCAAGTGGTAGCACTTCAGAGCGGTTGATGATTTCTAGACCTTTACAGATCACTTCAACTTCACCCGTTGCCATGTCTTTGTTTACTTGGCTGTCTGGACGAACGCGCACTTCACCGGTTAGCTTGATGCAAAATTCGTTACGCAGTTGGCTTGCCACTTCATGTGCCTGCGCCATATCAGGGTCAACAACGACTTGAACGATACCTTCGCGATCTCGCATATCGATAAAAATAAGGCCGCCTAAATCACGGCGACGGTTTACCCAACCGCAAAGTTCTACAGTTTGTCCTGCAAGGGACTTGTTCAGTTGACCACAATAATGGCTACGCATATTGAATTTCCCGACTATTTTCTAATGACTATATAAGGTTCTGTCGAGAGACTAAGATCTCGACGCAATTAACCGATATTTATACTCGGAAATAGCCGTAAAATCGATACTCAATGCACTTTTTTATTCAGTTAATGACGGCTTTGCTCTGTTTTTAAGCAAGATAAGCGTTTTTAAGGAACATCAGCAGAAACAATACGCGCAAAGTCATAACAGTGAAGGTCACTGATCTCGGCTAATGACAGTTGCCCTACTTTTCTCTAAACTTACCGCTGTTATGAATTACTCAGCAAGATCCCATGAGCACAGATAAGATTTTTTCCGCTCCAATTGAAAAAATTGGCGACTTTACTTTCGATGAACGCGTAGCAGAAGTGTTCCCAGATATGATTCAACGTTCTGTACCTGGGTACAGCAATATCATCTCTGCCATTGGCATGCTGGCTGAACGTTTTGCCACTGAAGGCTCCAATTTATACGATCTTGGGTGCTCGTTGGGCGCGGCAACACTGTCGATGCGCCGCAACATTACCGCTGATAACTGCCACATTATTGCTGTTGATAATTCATCAGCGATGGTGGAGCGATGCAAATTGCACATCAATGCCTATAAAGCGAAAACGCCGGTCGATATTCGTGAAGCCGATATTCGCGAAATAGAAATACGCGACGCCTCTGTGGTGGTGCTTAACTTCACTTTGCAGTTTCTCTCGCCTGACGATCGTCAAAAACTACTAGAGAAAATCTATCAAGGCTTGTTACCCGGCGGTATTTTGATTCTGTCGGAAAAATTCATCTTTGAAGACCAGACTTCACACGAATTGCTTATCGACCTTCATCACGACTTTAAACGTGCCAATGGTTATAGCGAGTTGGAAATCAGCCAAAAACGCAGTGCCATTGAACATGTGATGTTGCCCGATAAAATCGACACTCATAAAAAACGTTTTGCTGATATTGGCTTTAGTAGCAGTGAAGTGTGGTTCCAGTGCTTTAACTTTGGTTCTATGTTCGCTATTAAGTAATTTGAGCCAAACGCTCTAACTCAAACTTTTTATCGCAGGTTAACTCTTATGATGGGCTCACCTGCTTTATTTTTGCCCTTAATATTTCAACCCTTAATATTTCTAGACTTGATTTAGCTCCCTCTATTTTCGTATTACCCTTTCCTGAAAAGCGCCTCCAGTTTGATACTCAATGCATGCAAACTTGATACCTATCACTCTATCTGAAATCAGATTAATACGAGAATTGAATTCAACTATGCAAAGAAACACACATGCAAATATCAAAGTTTTATTGCGTTTTGCAACTGCATAATGCGAAACACATTTGTTTTTTTACTATTCGCTTTATATAACAAAGGGTTGGCATACACATTTCAAAGTTGGCACGCATAATGCATTAGGAGACTGATCCTTTTAAGCCAAGGATCACCTAGCCAACTGACGTTGTTAGTGAACGTTGTACTTGTTCACAAGAATACAAGCCGATCGCACGTTTTTTCGTGGTCGGCTTTTTTTTCGTCATGCGCTTTAATTCCACCTTTACGCCATCATTCCTAAACGCCCTTGAGAAGACACCCACTGCTTCGGTGACTGTCCATACAAACGTTTAAATTCACGGCTGAACTGGGATGAACTGACATAGCCAACACTCATTGCCGCTTCATTAACATTCATTCCTGTTGCGATATTCATTGCCGCGTTATTTAAACGCATCGATTTCATAAATTGGATGGGTGACAGTGAGGTTGCTTGCTTAAACTTTCGATGAAACACCGCGCGACTCATTCCTACTTTAGAGGCTAGCTCATCAATGGTTACGCTTTGATCAAGGCGATGTGATAAATATTCGATAGAACGAGCGATTTCATTGCCTACGCCAAAAGAGCGCCTTACTGAAGCGCCCGCTTCGCCTTTTAATACCGCATAATACAACTCACGCAAGCGGCTTTCTCCCAATATTGCACTGTCTACTGAGTTGTCTCCCAGTTGCAATAAGCGCAATAGCGCATCGCAAAATGCATCATCCCACGTGGCAAAAGAGAGTCCTTTAGGTAATTCGGCTCCCCTTGGCGCTTTAACAGAACCTGCCACGTTTTCCATCTCCAGTGCCAGCTCAGTCATTACTTTACTGTCTAAGGTAATCGAGACTCCGAGCAATGGGTTTTCAGGTGACGCATTCGGGGTGCCTGCTTCTACAGGTAACGACATAGTGCAGCACATGTATTTGGCGTTGTCGTAAAGGTGTTTATTGCCATCTAATATTGCTTCTTTAGTGCCACTGACAATAGCAATCACTGTCGGTTCATACACCGCAGGTGCGCACTGAATGGACTCTGACACCTTAAACAGTCGCACGCCGTTTATTCCCGTTTCATGCAAGCCGTCTTCACTAAGTTGCTTTTCTAGTAGCGTTTTTATTTTGTTCTTCGTCATTACTCAACCACCCCAACACCTAACACCTAACACCTAACACCTAAACCGACACAAAAGATACAAATAGGCATATTTTAGAGACTATATCGCCTATTTAACTATCACCGTGAGAGTTATAGTTCTTTTCCAGAAAAGGTTACTACTGCAAACAGCGATTAGCAAATCTTCTTTTACAGACTGTTTGCAAAACGCATAGTGAATATAGCGAATAAGGTTTTTAACAATGACAACAAAACAATTTGGCCCTAAAGGTTGGACTCCAGAACTGATGCACTCTTTAAAGGGTAAAACCTATTTGATCACTGGGGCTAACACTGGCGCAGGGTTTGAAGCTTCACGTATTCTGCTGTCTAAAGGCGCTCAAGTGGTGATGTTGAATCGAAACCCTAGCAAATCTGTTGCGGCGATAGAGGCATTAAAAGCACAGCTCGGCGCAGATGCAAAAGTGAGCTTTATTACCCTAGATCTTTCTAAACTGGATTCGGTGCGCAAAGCCGCAGCGCAAATTCTCGAAAGCGTTCCTCAAATTGATGCGCTTATTTGTAATGGCGCGATCGCGCAAGTGGCGAAGCAAGAATTTACCGCTGATGGCTTTGAAAGCCAGTTAGGTGTCAATCACTATGGTCACTTCTTACTGTGCGGCATGTTGTTTGAGCGCATTGACGCCTCTCACGGAAGAATCGTGGTTGTCGGCAGTGAAGGCTATAAAATGGGCATTCAGAAAATTCAATTTGATGACATGAACTGGGATAACAATTATCACCCGAACAACACCTACTGCCACAGTAAATTGGCGCAAATGATGTTTGGCTATGAACTGCAAAACAGAATCAAGCAGGCAAACAAAAATGTGCAGGTGTATGTTTGTCATCCGGGCGCATCAAAAACTTCGCTCATTAACAACAAAGCAAATGGCATTACCCGCATTGCATTCTCACTAATGGCAATGACGCCGATTGTGCAATCGGCAGAGAAAGGCGCATACCCTGAACTGATGTGCGCGACACAAGATAACTTATCTGAACAAGCCTACTATGGGCCCACTGGATTTAATTATTGGGTGGGTGCGGTTGATCAGCGCCAAATAGAGTCTTTTGTCAAAGACCAAGCGAGTGCACAACGTTTATGGGCACTGTCTGAGCAAGAAACCGGCTTTGAGTTTTCTCTTTAAAAAGGACTCATTTAGTTTGTATACCCAACTTAACTTAACTCAACTTAGCGAATTGATGTGACATTGATCTCACATCAATTCTACGGGTATTAAGATGGGGATAATTTGTTGGCGCGCCTTGTATTACATTTTCAAGCGATTTGCCATAACTGACTCATTTATAAACTTTTAATCTTAGTAAACGCACGTCTCGTTTTTAAAAATCGAGAATGCGGTTATCCACAATAATTGTGGATAAAAAGCGTAAAGACTTGCCTCGTCTGGGATAGCGGAGAGTCAATAAAAAACTTCGTTTTTTTACATGCTCATGACATTAATCATATTTGCACATTGCCAAAGCCAAAACTGGCTAACAAATAAGCGCGCACCCGATAGAGGTAACGTTTTTCACTGTTTGTTGTTGATTCACTCGCATTCCAGTTCTAATGTGTTGAAAGGAATCAAAAAGGAAAGAGCATGAAATTTAATCAATTATTGGTCGATGAACTGAACTTGCTAATGCAATTCAACTTAGATAGTGCGGCTACAGGTATTAAGGTTCGCAGTGATGCTTGTGAAGCTACTCAAGTAGCAATTAAAAGCTTATTTGAAAAAGGCTTATGTACACTCAGTGATGGTGGTTACCTGACTGATCAAGGCGTAGAAATCGCTGAATCGGCAGACAAAATTCTAAGGGCGCTTAGCCACTAATATGGCTCCCGTTCTAATAATAGGCGCAGGTTGGCTTGGTCGTCCTTTAGCCAAGCAGCTTAGCGCTTCTCATCATCAAGTTCATGTCACCAATTCTCAATTAGATACCGTCAAGCAAAGCTTAGCAGAAGGCTTACACGCTCATCATTTATCACTACCGTTAAATGCATCTCATTCGCTCACAGATCTGTTACAACAATTAAATATCGATACCATTATTGGCTGTTTTACGCCCGGATTTCGTCGCACAGCAACGCCAAATTGGGACAGCTACGCACAAAACTGGCAGCAAATCTGTCAAAGCGCCAAACAAGCGAAAATCAATAAGATCATCATGATCAGCTCAACAGCGGTCTATCCTGCCGTGGCTAAGTCTATGCAAGAAAGCGATGCTGATTTTGCGCAATCTATTGTCGATAACCAATTTTCCGAAAAGAGCCGAGCGCTGTTAAAAGCAGAGCAACAAGTGCTTGATAGTGGATTGGATTATGCCGTTATTCGTTGCAGCGGGCTCATTGATCAACATCGCCACCCTTCTCGCTTTGCCACACGTTTACGCTCAGTCAGTCGTCACGCGCCGGCCAACATGTTGCATAAAGACGATGCCATTGGGGTTATCGAATTTACGCTCAATAAGGTCACGAACCGAGTACTGAATGCCTCTACCCCAGACACCTGTGATAAGGCGCAGTTTTATCAAGCCGCTATTGCCGCTCGACAACTGGATATTGCGCTTCCAGAAATCATCGATACGCCTGATAAAAGAATCGACAGTACCCTGTCACAAAAGCTCGGCTATCAATATCGTTATCAGCACACTTTGGATTTACTCTAATCCCCGGCTTCGTTTATCGATTAAATTGGACATAAAAAAACCACCTGTCATGAATCATGGCAGGTGGTTTTTGTCTGGATTAATAAAGAGAAAATCTAGATCACTTCCGCTTCATCAATTTGTTGGCTGTCTAACGATTTTTGACCAAAACCGCGCAGACCTACCACATGTACGTGTTCATGATCTTTAAACACTTTACGCACCAGTTTGTAAGTCGTCCCTTTTTCTGGGCTGATGTTTTCTGGAGCGGCAATCAACAATTGCATGTTTAAGCGATCACACAGCTCAAACAAGGTGGCAATGGATTTGGCATCCAAACGCGCCGCTTCATCCAAGAACAATAAACGACAAGGAACAATGTCTTTGCTACGCAAACGGCGAGACTCTTCTTCCCAGCTTTGTACCACCATTAATAGAATGGATTGACCCGTACCAATAGCTTCACCCGTTGACAGTGCACCAGACTCGGCTTGTAACCAACCTTCTGAACCACGGTTAACTTCCACGCCCATTTCTAGGTAGTTTCGGTAATCCAGTAGCTCTTCACCCAACACTTGCGGCGAACGCTGACCCATATCAATGTGTGGGTTAACGCGTTGGAACAACTTCGCCATCGCTTCTGAGAAGGTCAGTCTTGAATTATCAAACAGTTGTTGATGCGCTTTATCAGGGCTTGCTAGGCTATCTAACAGCACTTGATGGCTTTCGCGAATTTGCACATTCAAACGAACCCCTTTCACCTGACCAAAGTGGATGTTCGACAACCCTTGGTTCAAGATGCGGATGCGGTTTTGCTCACGCTGAATGGTCTTCTTAATGATGCTAGAAACAGACTCTGAGCTGATTGCCAGACGAGTTTCACGTTGATTAAGCTCTTCGGTTAGACGCGCCAGCTCCACTTCCATCTCTTCGATGGCTTCCACCGGATCGTCGGTGCGAATAATATCTTGGCGAATACGCTCACGCAGATATTGATACACTGCAATGTAGAACAGCACCTTACGCTCAGGATACGCAGTATCTTCAGAAGCGCGCAGTGAATCACGTAAATCGTCTTCATTGGCTACTGCAAGGCGCAATGCCCCTAACGATTTATCCGACATGGAGCGCAACTCACCTTCTGAAAGGTAAGCCAACTCACGCTTATGCAAGCGACGCTCTACATCGTGCTCTCGAGCCAGTTTCAATACTGAGCACCAGCCGGCTTTTGCCGTTACTACAAAGGTGCGCAGTTCGTTGTACTCTTTTTGCTGCTTCTTCAGCGCTTTAGTAGCGGTGCGAAGCTCCATCTCAGTCGCGGTTAAGGTTTTCTGCATTTGAGATTGCGCGGTGCGCGAGGTTTCAATGCGCTGATGCAGGTTTTCTTTGCGCGATTGCGCGCGCTCTAAAATACCATCATCTAAGGTAACACCGGCATCGCTAAGCTCTTGGCGGAACTCTTGTACAGTTTCAGACTTCGCTTGATGAGAGCTTTTTAGCGTCGCCAACAATTGGTTATATTGTTGGAACTGCTTTTGCGCCTGTTTTAAGCCTTCTTTGGCGCGCTCTTTCGCCGCTTCTGCGCTTACTAGTTTAAGTTTCAGCTGATCGCTCAGCTCATTACTTTTATCCAGCAATTGCACTGAATCTTGGTAGGCAAAGTGCGCTTTACGTCCTAATACGTTCGACAGCGCAAAGCTCTTGGTTTTGTTTTGTTGTAAAGCCTTATCAAGAGCTTCGTATTCGGCTTGAATCGCATCAAATTGCTCAGGGTCGGCATCAAGGGCATCCACAATAGGCTCAAGCTGTTGCAGGGTTTTGCCACACTTATCAAGGTAGCGCTTACTTTCAGTGAGCGCTTCTAACTTATGCTCAACTTCTTCTAGACGCTCAGCAAGGCTAATGTCTTCAAGGAGATGTAACGATGGCGAAATTTTATCTAATGCCGAGAGCGCTTTTTTCGCTTTGGCTAAAGTGATTTTGTGCTCACTTTCTGATGCTTGCAGTTTTGATAACTGCTCTGTCAACGCACTGCGCTGACTGCGTAATTCGCGAATGCTATCTTCTGGATCGTCTTCAAAGGCCACTTGTGCGTGATTTGCCACAAAGTCATTAAACGCTTGGTACAAACGCTGCGCTTTTTGCGCATCAAATGAGGCTTTTGCGTAATCTTCGATTAATTGGTCGCGCTCTTCACGCAAGGTATCGAGGCGAGATTCACGCGCGGCGCGTCCAAATAATGGCACTTTCGGGAAGCGAGAGAAACGCAGTTGTTTGTCGCTGACTTGAACGCACACTGCGCCTTCAAATTCTTCTACTTCAAATTGGCTATCATCAAAGGCATCAACGTCACCTTCTAAAAGGTAAACATCATCAGGGCAATCATCAAATTCGACCAATCGCTCTTTAATGCCGCTCATGTCAGACACGACAATCGCGTGACGCGCAGGGCCGTACATGGCGCTAAAGTAAGGCGCGTCATCTAAGGTGATGTCATCGTATATTTCAGAAAGAAGCACCCCGCCTAAGCTATCCGCTAACGCTTTCAGACGAGCATCATTTGCCCCGCCCGGTGCGCCTAAGGCTTCGATCTCTTTATCGACTTGAGTGCGACGAATGGCAATCGCATCTTTGCTCGATAACAGGGCTTTCTCTGTTTCTAGCACTTGCTGCATAGACGCCATTACCGATTGAGCATCGATTAGCTCAGCATCGGTTTGCTCGGCAATTTTCATCAAGGTGTCATTGGCTTTAATCCAGCTTGGCGCAATGGATTCAAAACGGGCAATCTCAGAATTGATTTGCTGTTCATTACGACGCATCTCAATTAAGTTATCACGGCCTGACTCAATGTTTTGTTCAGCCGTTTCGATAGCCAGAGCTTGACGCTCGTGCTCAATTTCTAAGTCTGCTTCATCGGCTAACTGCGAGGCAAATTGCTGTTGGTATTCAGTGACCAACGCACACACCGCTTTTTGTTTTGCCAGTGCGCTGCTTAATGCTTGTTTTTGTGACTGCCAATGTGGCAATTGAGACACATCGTTGTTGGCCGATACCGCTTTAGCCAGTGCGCTTTTGGCAAAACTAGCCGCTTGCTGACGAGAGCAAGTGTCATCGAGCTTTTTCACCAACTCAAAGGCATGGTTGAACTGCTCAACGCCCGCTGAATTGATGTCTAATTTGTGTTTTAGCGATAAGATTTGCTGAGTTTGACTTTGTTGCTGCTCGGTAAGTTCGCTGACAATAGCTGGGATCTCGTCCACTGAATCAATGTCTAAACCGCACAGTTCACGCGCCTCAGCAAAGGCTTTTATGGCTTGCTGATATTGCAATGCGCGAGTTTGTTGAACATCCAGCGCTTGCTGATAGTCTGCGAGCTGAGATTTAAGGCTGTCTACCTCTTCTTCGGTTAGGGTGCTTTGCTCTTCGGCGGCAATTAATAGCTCTTGCGCCTCTTCGACCACCATGATTTGTTCTTCAAGGCGTTCACTTAGCTCAACTAAATCATCTTCATAGCGAGCGATTTTTTGTTGTTGCTGCAGTGCATTTTGCACTAGCTGAACATAATCGACCGCAGATTGATGGTCTTGCTCTAGCGCTGAGTACTCTTCGACAACCGCTTCTAATTGCTGCTGCGTTGAGTTAAGCAGTGCATTGTTATCAATGATCTGCTGACGATTGCCAAATAGCTCTGCGCGCATAGCCAGCGTGCTTTCTAATTTCGAGCGGCGCTGATTAGCGTGACGCATGTAGTCGGCGGCAACGTAGTTGGTTGACTCAGTTAACAGGTGCTTAAACAGATCACGATCCGCTTGGGTATTTTTAATCGCTTCCAAGGTAGTGCGGTTTTCACGTAGCGCCGCTTCCATATCCTGAAAGGCTTTTTTCACTCCGCCATTTTGTGGCAATAAGTAATCGCGCAATGAACGAGTAATGGTGCTTGAGATACCGCCGTATAAAGAAGCTTCAATTAAGCGATAAAACTTAGAGCGGTCGCTAGAGTTACGCAGTTTTTTCGGCACTACGCCAAAATCAAACATTTGCGCGTGGTAATCAGTAATAGAATTAAAGGCTTTAAATTGCGCCCCTTCGATTTCCGCCACTCGCTCTTTGACTTCATTGAGCTGACACACTTTGGCTTGCGTATCATTGATGGTTTCAATGAACAGATTTGCCGCTTTAATCGAGCTTGGCAGACCTTGAATTAAGAAAGGCTTAATATCTACTTTCTTATCACGACCGGCGATTTGTTGCAGTTTAACCGCAAATACCAAACGTTGGTTACGTGAGTTGACCACTTCTAGCGCGGCGTAACACACGCCCGGTTGCAACTTACCGTACAAACCTTTATCACGAGAGGCTTGCGAGCTTCCCGCTTCGGTGGTGTTTCTAAAGTGCAGTAGGCTTTGATCGGGAATCAATGTGGTAATAAATGCCGCCATAGTGGTGGATTTACCCGCACCATTACCGCCAGACAATGTAGTAACAAGACCATCGATATCAAAGGTACGTGCAAAAAAACCGTTCCAGTTGACCATAGTCAGTGATTGATATTTACCGCGTTCAATCATGCTTGTTCCTCATTATTTGACTCATTATGGCTTTGCTCATCACCAGCGTGCTCATCAGAGCTTGTTTCATTGTAGCTAGGCTCATCAAGCAAACTGCCTTGTTGTACTTCTTCTGAAGGGATCGCTTCACCGTCTCTAATTAAGCGTATTTGCGCTTGCTGCACATCATCACCGACTCGAACATCAGCGCCAAAGCGAAATACCGCTTCGCTGATGCGGAATTTTTCGCCTTCACCTATTGGCAATAGCATGCCCAGACGTTTCAATCTGCGCAGAGAAGTGCGCACTTTGTCGTACAGTTTTTCTTTATCTAAATCGGTACCAGTCGCTTTGTTAGTAACAAACTTCATCAAAGTGCGATGGTCGGCAATAGAAAGCAGTTCATCAAACATTTCTTGGTTGCTGAATATGCCTTCTTGCGCCAGACGCTCAGGGCTTAGATAAAGGAAACACAATACTTTGCCCACCAGCATATCTAACTCAGAGAGGACGCTGCGGCTAATTAAGGTGGTTGAACGTGGACGCAAGTAGAAGAAACCTTCTGGCGCGCGCACCAATTCGGTGTTGTATCTTTGGTAGAACAGCATCAAGTCTGTTTCAAAGTCGCACAGCAGTGCATGATTATCCATGTCGTCTTGAGTAATATGACGACCAGAGCGAAGTAAGCTATCTAACGCTGGAAACAGCGGATTTGCTATCGCTCGAACCAGATTCTCTGGCATATATGTATCAGAATTTATTGATGACATTCGCTTGTACCTTTGCGCCATATTCGTTAATTGATTGCCAATCCGGCTGTATTGCTGCGTAGTCTTGCTCTGAGTAACCCAAGCGCACCGCTTGGTCTACCACTAATCGAGCCAGATCAAAGTGACTTGCCTGTGCGTGAGTGGCGAGATAGTTACGCAGCACTTCACCAAGGTCGATTTTAGCCCCTTGATCTTTATGACGTTTCAACATGGCTGTGACTTGTTCGGCCAACTCATTGCTGACCTGTTGCATTTCTTGATATTCCACTTCTGGCGGTAATTGCCCCAAGGCTTCATCGTTTTTCAGAACCAGAGATTCATCTCTTAGATCTCGTAAACGCTCCGCATCGGCAAAGGTCAGTAGCCAAGAATTGGAACCAAAATCTTGAATAGATTGACGCAGTCGTTGACTGAACGCTCGATTCTTATCCATATCAATCGCAGTACGGATAAATTTATGCACGTGACGGTCATAGCCTATCCATAAATCTATTGATTGTTGCCCCCAACTGATGATGCGATCGAGCTTAACTTGCAGGCTAAATAACACCGCATCGATGTAATCTAAATCTTCTTTGCCATACACCAATTGTTGTAAGGTCAATAATTGAGATTGCAACTCGTCACCTGCCGCTTGCAAGGAAGATTGCAGCTCAGTTAAGGTATTTGAGGTAGCAGAAAGCAAGTCTTCACAGTGGATGATCGCTTCACGCCAATCTTGGTTTAATAGCTCGGCAATCTCAGCTTTAACTTGATGCTGCTCTTCATCCATGACCCTTTGGTTTAAATCAATTTGGTCAAAAATTTCCGCAACTGAAAACTTCAATGTGCCGTATATGTCTCTGCGCCAACCTTCATCGGTTGGCGTCTGCTCAGCGGTTGCCACTACATTTGCCAGCTCTTTACCGGCTAAAGTCAGTTGGATAGACAATTTCAATTTTGAAAATTGGCGATGGCGCAAGTAATACTCAGAGATACCTACCGCAAGGGGCGAAAGGCGATAAATGCTGCTTCCGTCTTGTCCTTCACTGGTAAATCGACTCAGTAATCTCTGCGCAACTAAACTGTTGATGGCATTGTTGGCTTTAAACGCGATGTTGCTGACGCTCGCATCGCCATTAAATTCTCGTTGGACAATAGCAAATGCATCATGCAATTCGCCTTCTCCTAACTCTTCATCAAAACGTTCACGACTGAGTAGCGCTATCGCAACTAAAAAACTCAGATGTTCACTATTGAGGTTAAGGGAGAAATCGTGCTGTTTAACCCACCCGACCAGTTCATCGACTGTGACTTGATCGTCATGTTGCCCTTCTTGGGAGAGTTGACTCATTCAGTTCCCTACTGTCATTTCTTTTTGAACCCATACGTGTATGTATCTTCCTAGAGAAAGATAAGGTTCGGTTCTACATAATTGTCGTTCAAGCTGCATCAGTTCTTCTTGACTATAATCGCCCACATATTGGGTAAATCCAATATAGTCATGAAAGCAGCGAATCCCTGATTTTCCACAAATGCGTAAGTCGCATTCTTCTAACCAGCGATAAACGTCTTCGGGTAATAACCCTTTCTGCGGCTGCAACTTAAATCGTTTACGATGGGGCATTCCCTGCAATACATGTGGGATGTTGCCACATATTACGTTTTTCATTACCAATCCATGGTGGTTATAAAACATGATTGACGCCATGCCGCCGGGGCGCACATGTTGCATCAACTTTTCTAATACGTCTTTAGGATCTGCTAGCCATTCCATGACCGCATGAAACAAAACCAGATCCACTGGCTGTTTAAGATGCTGATCCAGTTCTTGAATTGGCGCATGAATAAACTGATACTGCTCTAGCAAATCTTGTTGTGCAATCTCTTGCTTAGCTAAAGAGAGCATTTCGCTAGAGACATCACACAATATAATATTGTGACCAAGCTCGGCCAACTTTTGCGACATTTGTGCTAAGCCCCCTCCCGCATCCAGAATGGTGAGAGGTTTTGCATGGCCTGCTATTTGGGTTATGATTTGCTGCAAATCTTCCCAGACGATAGTCTGACGGATGTTGCCTTTGTCTGAGCCATAAATATTTTCGGCAAATTTGTGGGCAATGTCGTCGAAATTACGATCTTGTGTCACTTTTAATTAATGTATGATGTTATTTGAGTGAGTTTCGTATTGTGTCACAAGGACGTCAAGAATAAAGAGCGGTTGTCGATTTGCCCCTCCGATCGACTAAAAAACCGACCAAAAACACGACATTTTAACTCGTGACACCAATTTACCCTACAGAACTTAGGAAATGGTTTAACCCAATATGTTTGAATTGAAAAAAATCATTACTGCCTTCCTTATGCCACTGCCTGCAATGCTACTTATCGGTTTCTTTGGCCTAGCGCTGGTGATGTTTACCCGCAAGCATAAGTCTGGCTGTATCTTTATTTTTATTTCATTAGCGTCCATTTTTGCTATTTCATTCCAGCCTGTATCTACCTCGTTGCTCAAACCATTAGAGCGCAAATACACGGCCTTTTTACCACCAGCAGAAAGCTTAGACTATGTCATGGTGCTAGGCAGTGGGCATGTGATTGATCCGCAAATTCCGCCAACCTCTGAATTAAGTCGCACCGCGTTAATGCGCCTTAGTGAAGGCATTCGTATATTGCGCATGTATCCCGGCGCAAAATTGATTTTATCTGGCTATGATGGCGGCTCAGAAATGAGCCAAGCACGAATGATGGCGACGGTGGCATTAGCGTTAGGCGTGGCTAAGTCAGATATTATTTTATTAGAAACGGCGCAAGATACTTGGGAAGAAGCCAGACAAGCTGCGGGCTTTGTCGGTGAAAAGCATATGTCACTGGTTACTTCGGCCAGCCATATGGAACGCGCCCTACGCGAGTTTCACAGCGCCGGTCTAAACCCTACTCCTGCCCCAACCAATTACTTAGCCCAATCCAATATTAATCAAGCGTGGCAAAAGTACACCCCGCAAGCACGATACCTAGAGCAAACAGAGCGCTACTGGCATGAAACCATGGGTAAGTGGTGGAAAAACATACGAGATCTTGTCAGTAGCAAATAAGTGACTCATAATTTAGTGAACGTCTATATTTTCGCCAACTTAGAAGCTGGTGTTGTAGTTTGCTAACGAGTTATGGGTTAAACAATGCAAGAGCTCAAGCAGTTTAATGAACAGCGGGCAGAAATTTATTGGTGGTTTTCCAGCTTATTTTCTAAAGAGCTGACCCAAGACGAACTGATTGCCTATCAAACCCCTGAAGTGAGGGGTTTCATTAATGGTCTAGCCGAAAATGAAACCCTAGCCACAGCCGCTAAACGCTTACTGGGTGCTCTTGAGCGACTGCAACTGCGCCCGAATGCTCAGCTTGAATTATCCGCTAATTTCTACGACTTATTTTTAGCCTCTGACAAACAAACTGCCCAGCCCTGCGCCTCTGTTTATATTGACGAAAACAAGGCGCTTAATGGCACCCCTGCTCAGCAGATGACGCAAGTTATGTTAGAGCATGGCATTGAAGTGGATAAATGCTTTAACGAGCCTGCCGATCATCTGGCTGTTGAACTCGACTTTATTGGCAATCTAATCATGCGCTCAAACGCGCTAGAAATGGAATCACATCTAGAAGCGGCCCTTAGTGAACAGAAGTCATTCATTGAGCAACATTTACTGAATTGGATTCCACAATTTTCGGCAAACTGCACTAAATATGATGAATTTGGTTTCTATTCTGCGGTCGCTGAACTGTTAGTTAAATTTTGTGAAATTGATTGTCGTTATCTCAGTAATGAAAAATAGCTCAGTTACCGAAAATAGATTCACATTATCGTCATAAATGCGTTGTCAGTTTCATCATTTATGGCTAGACTCCCCCGCAATCGTTTGCAATGTGATTTTGAGTGCAAATTACTCAATAATTCAACGCATTTTATAATCATTACTTATATTTACAAGGTCTCCTATGGCAACCATAAAAGACGTCGCAAAACTGGCTGGTGTCTCCACCACTACAGTTTCACACGTTATCAATAAAACACGTTTTGTGGCTGAAACAACACAAGAACGTGTTATGGAAGCTGTAAAAGAGCTCAACTATGCGCCAAGTGCGGTTGCTCGTAGCTTAAAATGCAACACCACTAGAACCATTGGCATGTTGGTAACTCAATCCACTAACCCCTTCTTTGCGGAAGTGGTCGATGGCGTAGAAAGTTACTGTTACCGTCAAGGCTATACGTTGATCTTATGTAACACTGGCGGACTGTACGAAAAGCAGCGCGATTACATTCGTATGCTTGCCGAAAAGCGCGTAGATGGAATATTAGTAATGTGCTCTGACTTAACCGAAGAGCTACGTGAAATGCTAGATTCTCACCCAGGCATTCCTAAAGTGGTGATGGATTGGGGCCCCGAGTCCTCCTCTGCAGACAAGATCATTGATAACTCAGAAGAAGGTGGCTACCTTGCCACTAAATATCTGGTTGAAAATGGACATACGAAAATTGGCTGTTTAACTGGTCAAACTGAAAAGCTTGCTTGTATTGAGCGTATGTCTGGCTATAAAAGAGCATTGGCTCAAGCTAATATCCCATACAACGACGATTTCATTTTTGAAGGTAACTTTGAATGTGATACCGCAGTTGAAACAGCTGATAAACTGGTCGCTCTTGCAGAAAGTGAACGCCCCACGGCTATTTTCTGCTTTAACGATATCATGGCGCTGGGTTTAATTAGCCGTCTGACTCAACATGGCATTGCCGTTCCAGAAGATATCTCTGTAATTGGTTACGATAATATCGATTTAGCCGGCTATTTTGCGCCGCCTCTTACCACGATACATCAGCCAAAACGTCGCGTGGGTAAAACCGCCTTTGAGATCTTGCTAGAGCGCATTAAAAACAAAGAGCATGACCGCCGCATTTTTGAAATGCACCCAGAGTTGGTAGAGCGCTCAAGCGTGAGAAACCTAAACGCTAGTTAACATGACCATTTAATTGAATAAGGCTAGATATCTTAATGATTTCTAGCCTTTTTTATTTGTACCTGCTGAGAATAAATCAAATAAAATACGCAAGTGATGAAAGTTTCCTATTATTGATCCTGTCTCTATACTTACTCAGGATGATAAGGACGCACTCATGAATAAGAAATTGATAATCGGGCTAATTTTAGTTGCAGCGATTGTATTACTCGGCATCAACTTCGGTCAGTACTTCACTTTAGAAAACGCCAAAGCTCAGCAATTAGCGCTCAATACGCATATTGAAAATAATTTCGTATTGTCAGCGGCTATCTACTTTATTGGCTACGTATTTGTTACGGCCTTTTCCATTCCTGGCGCTGCTGTGGTGACTTTACTTGGCGCGGCACTGTTTGGCTTCTGGACGAGCTTACTATTGGTCTCATTTGCCAGCACCATTGGCGCAACCTTAGCCTTTTTAAGTAGTCGCTACCTTCTGCGTGACTGGGTACAAGCTAAGTTTGGAGCTAAACTTGATGCCATTAACAAAGGCGTAGAGCGTGACGGCGCCTTTTATCTATTCTCATTGCGTTTAATACCCGTATTTCCGTTTTTCCTGATTAACCTATTAATGGGGCTAACCCCTATCTCGGTTGTGAAATACTATGTATTTAGCCAACTTGGCATGCTAGCAGGGACTATGGTGTATCTAAACGCCGGGACGCAACTGGCAGAAATAGACAGCTTATCCGGCATTGTTTCGCCTACCGTATTGGCCTCTTTTGCTCTGTTAGGTTTATTCCCGCTCATTGCTAAATGGATCATGGGTAAGATTCGACCACAAAACGGCTCTAGCCCTGCTTAATCCATCATCGCAATATAAAGGATATTCATGAAGTTATACGTTGCGCAAAATCCGCCTCAAGCTCATATTTTATGTGAGCTTTTGCGTAGTCATCGCATTCAGGTAGAAGTGCGCGGAGAAGGGTTGTTTGGCCTGCAAGGAGAACTGCCAATGGATGACTCTAGCCTGCCCTATTTGTGGTTAGTCGACGAGCACAAGCAACAACAAGCCAAAGCCCTGATTGCAGAATTTGAAGATAGACACAATCACAGCTCAAATTGGCGCTGTGATGATTGTGGGGAAATAAATGAGGGGCAGTTTGCCTTATGCTGGCAATGTGGCGCTAGCACCACTGATGAAGCGATATTGGTTTAGTATTCTAATTATTGAGTACAATATTTAGCTTTGATACCTCTAACTTTGATACCTCTAACTTTGCGACATCTAGCTTTGTGAACGAATAAATTCGATAGATTTGTCATTGAACTCTTGAGGCTTTTCCACGTTACACACATGGCCACAATTTTCTATTTCTACCAACTGGCTATTTTGGTGAACCGAGACCATCTCTTTTACCGGCTTGATGAACATGTAGTCCTTGTCACCCATTAAATATAGAGTCGGAATATCAAGCTCTTTGTCTCTAAAGTAGCGCATTAGCGGGTTAACATCGGCTGCCAGCTTAAACCAACGTTTGAACTCTTTTTGACATAACTTTCTGGCTTCTCGTACAAACATCAACCGAGATTCAACTTGCCCTTTTTGCGGCATCACAATCCAAGCAAACAAACTATATAACCACATGTACGGGATAATATTCTTACACAAATCGCCCATTTTCACTAAGATTTGCGAACGCGTATTAAAGCGCGTCACAGCGCCGCCAAGCACCATAGACTTAACACGCTCTGAGGCAAGCTCTGCCAATGTGCGTACAATAATGGTGCCTAAAGACATTCCCACAAAGTGTGCGGATTTGATTTTAAGATGATCCAAAACGTGCAAAATATCTTTGGTCACTGACTCAAAGGTATAACGCTTACTGATGATATCTTGGAACAAGGTATTGGATTTACCGTGCCCGCGCAAATCTACCAAGAGTACGTTAAAGTGCTCGCGGTACGCTTTAATTTGCTTAAACCAAATTGACGAACTGCCACCCGCACCATGCACAAATACTACCCACTCCTGAGATTCAGAATGGCGATAGGCTTTATGGAATAACATTGGATTGGATTCAGCAATAGCGGTCATTGATCACACAGAGGGAAATATTAAGTTAGTTGATAGTAACATAAATGACGAGCACTCAGATTGCCCTAGTCGTTGATTTTGTAACAAATAGTGAGTCGCAATGCAAGTTAGGCGTCATTAGCAGTACAAATAGCACCCTAAACACGAATAACGCCACGGGTGCTCAACACAAGCAATCTAAAGATCCTTTTGGAAAAACAAGGTTAAGGTTCCAAACTCTATGCCTAATTTCCTTATGGAGGTTAAATTAAAGACGTGTTTATCATCTTGTCGATATAGCCAATCATCAAAGTGAACCACCACACTCGAATCCCCTCTTGGCAATTCAAAGTCATAGCGCCAGCGCAGTGCATTACCCACTTCTTCACCGATAGCAACTCCGACAATATCATCGGCTTTTCCCTCGTAACTGCCATCAGCTAAACGGGTGATCCGCCAAATGCGCGTCGATTGCTCGCCATCAGCAAACACGAAGTCTTCATGCAGCGTCAATGTATTGCCTTGCACCTTGCCTTGAAGTGCGACCTCAAAGCGTCGTGTTTGCTTACCGCTCCTGTCTTGCACCATACCCCATGCGGTGACACTACCTGAAAAATAGCCAAACAAATCAAAATCAGGCCCTTCCCCTTGATACTCATTCACATCTGCGGTGCATCCTGCCATTGATAGGGACAACAGCGCGCTTATCATTAATAGTTTCAGTGTTTTGATCATCATTAATTCAACCCAATAAGTTGCTGTCTGTGCTTAGGATATTCGGTATTTGGCGATAACCAGATGGCTAAAAAAGCATCGTTAAGGGCTTCATCGGTGATCTCACCTCGCCATTGGGTTAGCCCGTCTTTTTGAATGTACACAAAGGCACCCGATAATCCGTCCGTGATATACACCAACTGATCGCCTAGTGCTACGTCAGGATAAATATTGCCTAAGCGCACTAGCCACTGGGATGATTGGTTGGTGTTATAACCAAGGTGCGCCCACTGTTTTTTAGTCTCTTTGAGTAAATGTTTCTTAGAGATATTGCGCTCATAAGTAATCGCCAGAGCAACCGGATGAGGAGAGAGATCATTACCGACTTGATATTGACCTTCTGGTGAGCGCAGCTGTGAGGTATAAACATCGAAAAACATAAAGTCTAAATCAGCCGAGCCTACGGTCGGCCACTGCTGCCACTGCTGTAGCGTGCTTTTGCTCGGCGTGGCAAAACTTACTGCACTGACTAAAGCAAGACTAATACAGAATAAGGTTCTAGCTAGGGTGAGTCTCATGTGGCTTTACTCCATGGCGTCTTTTTTGTAACACGTTTAAGGAGTAGATAATCAATGCAAAAACCAGTGCCCATTCCAATGCAATAATTACGAAAGTCATTGTGTTGGAATAAGGCCATTGCACCGCACCTAATTGCAAGCCAGCAAAATAACTGGCGGCGGCTCCTAACGCTCCAACCATACATACGATGGCAAAAGGGAAACGGATCAAAAGAGCGCGCATCTGATAGGCATACCAAGCAAAACTGACCCATAACAGCGCCAGCCACAGGGGTATCCCAGCCGTTGGTATCGAAGAAAACACAAATAAACCGGTAACGCCGTGTATCACATCCATCGCCACACCCACACAGGCGATCATAAATAGCCAACTCAGCGGTAGGCCGCGATAACGATATGACAAAGCCACCGTCGCAATCACACAGACCAAAAGCAACAGTTGTGTGCTTTGTTGCCCCATGACGGCTAAAAACCACAAGCATTGAAACCAAATGGAAATCAATAATAGTTTCTTATTCATAACTAACCTCGCCTATAGGCAAACTACACAGGGCTTCTAAAAGTAAGGTGCACTGTGCTAATTCGTCGCGCAAGAAATCCACCTTCGCAGTAACACAAATAGTAACGCCACATACGCATAAAACGTTCATCATAGCCGAGCTTAGATAGCTCATTTTCAGCCAACTCAAAGCGATGTAGCCACTCTTTTAAAGTGCGCGCATAATCCAAACCAATGTCATGCAGATCGTGCACCACCAATTGGCTGTGTTGAGTGGTTTGCTGTAATAAATGCGAAACCGAAGGCAAGAAACCACCTGGGAAGATGTACTTTTGAATAAAATCGACACCTTTGCTGTATGACACAAATCTCTGGTCAGCAATGGTGATCGCTTGAATTGCCATCAAACCGCCGGGTTTAAGCAATGCTTGGCATTTTTGGATATAGGAAGGTAAATACTCACGCCCTACCGCCTCAATCATTTCAATGGACACAAGCTTGTCGTACTGCCCATCGAGATCACGGTAATCTTGTTGTAGCAGGGTGATTTTGTCGGTGAGACCTGCCTGCTGGATTTGTTGTTTGGCATACAAAAACTGCTCTTGGGAAATCGTAGTTGTAGTAACATGACAGCCATAGGTTTGCGCCATGTATATCGCCATACCTCCCCAACCTGTGCCAATTTCAATAACTGTATCATCAGCACAAAGTTGCAATTGTTGGCACAGCCTTTCCATTTTATTAATTTGCGCCTGCTCTAAACTGTCTTCTGCGCTGTGATACACCGCGGCTGAATACAGCATGTTTTTATCCAAAAAACGCTGATATAAATCGTTGCCTAAATCGTAATGAGCGCTGATGTTTTTCTTTGAATTTAATTGAGTATTGCGATTTAGCCAGTGTCCTAATTTATAAGCGAAACGGGTCAACAAACTTTGCTTGCTGTTCATGTCATCCAGTGCATTTAGATTGAGCGCCATAATCTTCATTACCACGGTCAAATCAACGCTTTCCCACCAGCCATCCATATAAGCCTCGGCAGCCGCAATGCTTCCGCCACTTAGCATTCGAGAATAAAAGTCGGGATGTAATACTTGGATACTGCCGTTTAAAGCCTGCGAGGGCTTACCGAAGCTCTGCTCTGATGAATACGAATCAAAGCACTCACTAATGGTTAAATGGCCATGCTTTAAGTTTTGTAGTTGTTTGAACACCATTGCTCGGGCTGAGCGTTGTAATGGCGAGAATTCCTTTTCGATCACTAAAGATTGAGAGTTGTACATTACAAAAAGCCTCCTGCTTAATCTTCTATTTATTTTTGGCTGGATGGGGATATAAAGGCACTTTCTTCATCCACAACTTCAATGCATGCCAATAAATACCGATAACTACTTTTACTGCCATTATTGGCGTTGAGATCAATTGTTTGAGTAAATTTTTTGAATTAAAAGCCTGTGCTTTCATCGATAATGTTGCGTCAAACTCTTTACCCTCTCGATGACACTCTAAATGCACCATCAATTTTTTAGACAAGGGTTTTAGTTTCCATACATATTGTTGGTCAATCGGATTAAACGGCGACACATGAAAGGCTTTATCGTGTTGCCAATTCTCTCCTTGCTCACCTTCATTGGCATCAACGGCATAATAATGATGTTCATTCCACGGTGTATTGCTCACTTCTGCCAGCAAGGTTCTCCACTGTCCCTTATCATCAAACACATAATAAAAATTCACAGGGCTAAAATAGAGACCCAAATAACGAAGATGCACCACCGCAATCACTTTGCCAGTGTGCCGCTCTCCAGTCAGGGCAAATACTTTATCTTGCACCGCTTTTTTAAGGCAGCCTGTTCCTAGATAATCACCACGGCAAAACCTTGCCCAATGCCACCAGCGCTCACCAAAGCCCCATACCGATTTTTTTAAACAAGCCAGTTCGTCCAAATCAATGCTAGGCATAAACAAGGGGTAATTCAGTGCATGCTTTACCGGTGAGAAACGTCTATGTCTGACCTCACCGACCATGATGGCACTGTTTGTGACTTGCTGAACTGAAGCGGGGTTCATGCCGCGCCCTTTTGTTGCAAATCTTGTGAGGTGACAGGCAACAACTTATCAATCGCTTCAACCACGTTTAACGCACTTACTACGCCGTCTTCATGAAAGCCATTGCGCCAATACGCGCCGCAAAACCAAGTATTATGTTGACCTTGCACCTCAGGGCTACGCTGCTGCGCGGCAATGGATTCACGCGTAAATACGGGATGGTGATAAACAAAAGATTTTAAGATTTTGTCTTTATCAATATTGGGGCTGTTATTTAATGAAACACAAAAGGTATGCTGTGACTGAATGTGCTGCAGTATATTCATGTCATAAGTTAAGGTAGGTAAACGAGATTCTTGATCGCTTGCCCCTTCTAAGTAGTAATTCCAAGATGCCCACGCTTTAGTGCGCTTAGGCAATAGGCGAGTATCGGTGTGCAATACCACCTCATTGGCTTGATATGTCATAGCCCCTAAAATATCGGACTCAGTCTCTGTGCGCTCTTCACCTAAAATGCGCAGTGCTTGGTCACTATGGCAGGCAAAAATCACCTGATCAAAATGCTGCCATTGCCCTTTGACCAAAAGACTCACCCCATTCTCGCTTCTCACTACTTTCTCAACGGGTGAACTAAGGTGAATATTGTCGGCAAAACCTGCAATTAACGGCTTAATGTAAGCCCTAGAGCCGCCTTCAATCACATACCACTGCGGACGATTTTTAATATCCAGCAAACCATGATTTAAGAAAAAGCGCAGGAAGAATGACAATGGAAAGGCGCGCATATCCGCAAGGGTAGACGACCAAATCGCCGCGCCCATTGGCAAGATATAATTCTCACAAAAATAATCGCTGAATTGATGCTGATTTAAAAAGTCTCCTAAAGTGTCATCTTGTACTGAATCATCGGCGGCAAACGCTTTCGCTAATTTATTAAAGCGTAAAATCTCCAAGATAAAGCGGTAAAATTTAGGGTTCAGCCAATTGCGTTTTTGCGCAAACAGGTTCGATATACCGTGTCCGTTGTACTCCAATCCATTGCTGTCATTTCGCACACTAAAGCTCATTTCCGTCGGGTTACCGCGCACGCCAATTTCATTCATCATTTTAATGAAATTGGGATAGGTTCTGTCGTTGTAGACAATAAACCCCGTATCCACGCTATACGGCTTTCCATCCACTTCAACATCCACGGTGGCAGTGTGCCCGCCAATATAATGGTTGGCCTCAAACAAAGTCACATCATGGGTTTTATGTAAATGATAGCCACAAGTTAAACCAGAGATCCCGGTGCCAATAATTGCAATTTTCATTCGGCTTTATCCTTAATCAGTTTGCTTGATAAGCGTTGCTGTATGGAATACGGCAAGCTGCCAAGTAGTCTTAAAATCCATGTAAAACGTTTGGGGAAATAGATGTGTGCTTTTTTATCAGCAATGCCCTTTTGAATCGCTTTTGAGGCTTGCTCTGCGCTGATCATCATTGGCATTGGGAAGTCGTTTTTATCAGTAAGTGGCGTTTTTACAAAACCGGGGAACACCGTGCTGACCAAAATTCCTTTTTTGGATAAATCAAGCGCCAGTGTCCTGGCTAAATAACTGACCGCTGCTTTAGAAGCGCCATACGCTTCTGCCCTCGGTAGTGCTAATTCACTGGCAATTGAACCCATTACCACCAAGTGATGACCTGCGGTAAAGTGATGCTGCGCCGCCTCAATCGTATTCGCCAGCCCCACTACATTTATCTGCATGACTCTTGCCACCAGCGCGGCATCCATCACGCCATCGTCAATATATTCACAGCTTCCTGCATTTAAGATCCATGTGCTCGGAATAGGGTCTAATGAATGGAGCGCCTCTTTACAGGCGGTTAAATCGGTAATATCAAAGTTAAGGGGAATGACATGCTCACCCAGCGCGGCAAGAGCTTCTAATTTGCTTTGGTTTTGACCGCATACATAGATAACCCGCTTAGGATGAGCCTGTTCTAGCGCATGAGACTGGGCATGAGATTGAGCATAGTCATAGGCCAGTTGCTCTCCTATGCCAGAGGTCGCGCCAGTGATGAGAAGCGCACTCATAACTCACCCATGCGCTTTTTAATCGCTTTTACCACAGAGCCCAAAATAGGTAAATTTTCATACAGCATTTCACCCATATCAAAATAATCTCTGTGGTGGATGATCTTGCCGTCACTAAACTGCAAGTGGCTAATGCCTTTCACTGCCACCTCACTGCCGCCTTTTAATTTGGGGTGACGCAAACGCATGGTCCAAATAATAAAACCCGCTTCGCCGGTTTGATGCTTGCTTTCAATCTCAAAGCGACAATCAATCACATTTTGATAAAGATTTTCAAAGTATAAAGACAGGGCTTCCCAGCCATTTAACTTATGTACGGCATCTTCAAAGATGACATCTTGATGATAAATTTGCGTTAAATCGCTCAATGTCTCTTTGGTCAGTTTTTGGTATACATCTGCTACGCTATCAATGCTCATTGTCTATTCCTAATCACCGTTTAAGGAGTCCTTTCCTATCAGCTTAATACCTGTTTTTTTGACCACTTTTTTGAGGTGCCAAATATAAAGGTAGAGTACCTTGCTCTCTTTAACTACGTGACTTGGGTGAATTAAGATCAAAAAAAAACTTGGTTTTTACACCAAGCTTTTTCGTTTATTAGCAAGTCGTCTTACCAAGGGCTATTTGCAAGAGCTATTAGCAAAAAGCGCTAGAGTTAGAAGTTTTGAGTATTTCTCAACGCTTCAATGCGCTTATCCAATGGTGGGTGTGACATTAGAAGCTCGGTTAGTGAGCGTTTACCATTGATACCAAATGCCATCATAGAACCTTCCAGTTGAGGCTCATGACTGGTTTTTAGTCGTTCAAGAGCGGCAATCATTTTATGTTTACCGACTAATTCCGCAGCACCTGCATCGGCATGGAATTCACGTTTACGGCTATACCACATAGTGATGAAGCTTGCCAAAAAGCCAAACACAAGCTCTAACGCCATAGATACGCCAAAGTAAACCATCATGTTAGAACCGCCTTCCCCTTCGTCGTTATTGTTGTTTGCCACAATGTTGGCAATAAAACGAGAAAGGAAAATAACAAAGGTGTTCACCACGCCTTGCATTAAGGTCATAGTGATCATGTCACCATTTGCGATGTGGCTAACTTCGTGAGCCAATACCGCTTCGGCTTCATCTTGAGTCATGCTGTTTAGCAATCCAGTCGACACTGCCACTAATGAATCGTCACGCTTTGCGCCTGTCGCAAACGCATTAATATCCGGCGCATCATAAACCGCAACCGTTGGCATGCCAATGCCCGCTTGCTGCGCTTGACGAGATACCGTTTCTAGCAACCAATGTTCTGTTTGATTACGAGGGCTTTCAATAACCTGTCCACCCACAGAGCGAAGCGCCATGCCTTTGGACATCATCAAAGAAATAATAGATCCGCCAAAACCAAACACAGCAGCCAACACAAGCAAACCAGAAAGGCTACCAGATTGAATTCCAGTAAAGGCATATACAAGGTTTAACACCACACTCAATACTGCGATTACAGCAAGGTTGGTCAGTAAAAATAACGCTACGCGCTTCATTTGAGTTCTCCAAGTAAGAAGCTAAATCTATATCATTGTGGGGCTTAATCGATAGTGTAGACAAAGAAAAACACTCTTTGTTCCCACAGAAGTCCACGGCACTCACCGTTAAGATGTCGATTCCCCGTTGTCGGCATATTGTATACAGGAGCCTACGTCACGCAAACTTAATAGCAGTAACAAATTGCTACAATAATGAGACTTCAAGCCAAAGTTGACGCATTTTTTATTAAAGTATCTTGCTTAAAATCAATGAACGAGTATAAATATTAAGCACACAATAAAGAGATTTAACTATTCATTAACAAAAGGAGTAAGTTATGGATAATGCTGCAAATCATGAAATGGCAGTAGATATGCTTCGTTGTCACTTAGGGATGAGTAAGCAAGAAGCGTTAGAAGAGCTTGGACTAGAAGAGATGCCGAGTATTGAACAGCAAGTGATCAATGCGCAATCTCAAGTCGCTAACGACACATCGCACTGATTCTATTGAAAAACGCCCATTAAAGGGCGTTTTTGTTTAATAAAGATTAATTACATAATGGCATCAAGGTTGATGTATTCGCTAATGTCTTTTTTCTTCACACTACGCATGTAAGGGATCTCTCCCACTTTTGGTGCGCCAATTTGTGCTTCTAAAAAGGCAATAATATCTTGATAGTGCTCTTCACAAGGATTAATACGGTTTGCTACCCAACCCACAACTTCTAAGCCATCGTTACGAATCGCTTCAGCCGTTAACACTGCATGGTTTAGACAGCCAAGTTTCACACCCACAACCAAAATAACAGGCAGTTTTTCAGCCACAGCCCACTGCGAAAGATAACGGTCAGCACTGATAGGAACACGCCAGCCGCCCGCACCTTCAACTAATACCACATCGGCATTTTGTTGATGCTGATACAGCTTTTGTGACAAAAACTCAGTATCGATTTCAGTGTTATCGATCTCTGCGGCAATATGCGGAGAGGCCGGAGTCAACAAGGCAACAGGATTCACTTCTTCATACGGTAAATCGGCTGTGGCAGCGGCTTGTAAATACAATGCATCTGAATTTCTCAGACCTTGTTCTGTTTCTTCGCAACCTGCGGCAATTGGCTTATAACCAATAGTGGAAAGCCCTCTGGCTTTAAATGCTTGTAGCAAACCTCTTGAGACAACGGTTTTACCTACATCGGTATCTGTACCTGCAACGAAAAATGTCTTCTTCATTTCTTTATTAACCCTAGGCAAACACGATAAGTTGCCGGTAATTTGAGATTATCTTGAAAGAGACTTTGATACGCATGTTCCACTTTAATCAGCGCACTTCTCTTAGTTAACCCTTGAGAGCGCCCATCAAGCTGGGTTGCGCCTATACCTTTAAGATCTTTCATCAAGCTAAACGCACTGTCGTACCAATATGTCATCTTGATCGAGTCTACTTGATATCGATTACCATTCGCTTGAGCTAACGCAATATTTATCGCATTTTCAGAAATGAACTCTTTGACATGCTGATGCTGATCCACACACTGCCACGCTTCTTTTAATTCAAACAAAGAGCCTTCCGCCAATGTTGAAAACAGCACTTCACCGCCTTGTTTGCAGACTCGGAGCAGTTCAGTGGCAGGGACACTCAAATCACTGCACCACTGCAAGGCTAAGCTTGAGACCACGTAATCAAAGTGATGCTCCGCAAATGGCAAGGCTTCTGCATCGCCCAAACAATAAGTGGCTCGCGCTTGGCAACGTAAACGTGCCTGTTGCAACATCTGTGATGAGAGATCAAGAGCCACCACCTGCGCCCCACGCGCCAGCAGTTTTTCCGTAAAGTAGCCTGTGCCGCACCCAACATCTAAAATGCGCATACCGGTCAGACAAAGCGGTAATTTTTGCAATAGCTTCTCTACCACATCTCTTTGCAATTTGGCGTGCTTGTCGTAATGTGTGGCGGCTCGACCAAACGCATAAGCAATCGCCGATTTGTCTGCGCTAAGATTCAAACATCCATGCTCTGACATCATAGTGAGTCCTCATCGGGATACTGCTTTTCAAAGCGTTCAATCGCTTCAGCAAGTCCCTTGATCTGATGGGGCTGATGCTTTGCTGACAAGGTAATGCGAATTCGCGCACTGCCTTGTGGCACAGTCGGTGGGCGAATGGCTGTCGTCCAAAAGCCCTGTTCACGTAAGTATTGCGCAAGGTGCATCGCTCGATTCGATGAGCCGACCAAGTAAGGCTTAATCGGCGTGCTTGTAGCGATATATCCGGGAAGATGTCCAAGCTGTTCGGCGTAAGTTTTTTGCAGATTGGCTAAAGCGGTATGACGCCATGCTTGTGTTTGGATTAACTGGATAGAATGGTTAATCGCCACAGCTTGCGCCGCAGGCATCGCTGTCGAGTACACAAAATGGCGCGCATATTGATGTAGATACTCGCCCGTTTGCGTGTCACATAAAATGGCAGCGCCTTGCACGCCCACTGCTTTACCAAAAGTGACGATTAAGATATTTGGTTTTACGCCCAAGGCATGACAACTGCCGCGACCTTGCGCGCCTAATACGCCAATGCCGTGCGCATCATCGACCATTAGCCAAGAGTTGTGCTGCTGACAAAGCGTTGCAATTTCATCGAGTGGAGCGGTATCGCCATCCATGCTAAATACCCCTTCCGTTACCACTAAACTACTGCCATTTTTTTCTAATAAAGCACGTAGTTTGTCAGTGTTGTTGTGCGGAAAGCGTTGCATCTTGGCGGGGCTTAACATGCCCGCTTCCATTAATGAGGCGTGATTGAGCTTGTCTTGCAATAAAGTGTCGTTCTTTTCTAACAAGGTAAATAACGCCGCTTGGTTGGCGCTAAATCCAGAGTTAAACAGCACTGCTTGCTCGTAACCTAACCATTGGCATAAGCTCTGTTGCAATGCTTGGTGAGCCAATGAATACCCTGTGACCATTGGCGACGCCGCGCTGCCTACGCCGTAATCATCAATAGCCGATTTCCAGACACTTTTGATACTTTCATTGCTCGCAAGCCCTAAATAATCATTGCTGGAGAAATTAACAAACGCTTTATCATCAGCAATGATTTGCTCGGTATTGCCACCGACCACCGGGTTTAACGTTCGCAAAAGGCCCTGCTCTTTGCGCTGTTGCAGTGCCTTATTTATTCGCGATGCAAAAGGGCGTGACTCAAACGGTAGCATCGTAGAATAAGTCATCTTTCGTTGGTCTTGCCGCCACGCGCTCATTCACTTGCTCAAGCAAATCTTGCTCTTGAATTTCATCCGGCTTTTGACTGGTGGCAATGGTATTAATGCCAAGCTTTTTAAACAGCTGCATATCGCTGTCTTCATCAGGGTTTGGCGTAGTCAGCAACTTACAACCGTAGAAGATGGAGTTTGCACCCGCCATAAAGCACAGCGCTTGCATTTGCTCGTTCATGCTTTCACGGCCTGCTGAAAGACGTACTGCCGATTGCGGCATAATAATGCGAGCAATCGCAATAAGTTTGATAAATTCAAATGGGTCGACATCTTCCACGTTTTCCAGTGGCGTCCCTTTGACTTTCACTAGCATATTGATTGGCACACTTTCTGGGTGCACAGGTAAATTGGCGAGCTCCACTAACAGCCCCGCGCGATCGGCTGAACCTTCACCCAAACCAATAATGCCACCAGAACAGATTTTCATTCCTGCATCACGCACGTGAGAGAGCGTATCTAAACGGTCTTGATAGGTGCGAGTGGTAATGATGTTGCCGTAATATTCTGGAGAGGTATCCAAGTTATGATTGTAATAATCAAGGCCAGCGGTGGAGAGCTCAGAGGCTTGCTCTGGGGTTAACATGCCCAGCGTCATACAGGTTTCTAAACCCATAGATTTCACGCCTTTGATCATGTCCGTTAATAACGGCATATCGCGCGCTTTTGGATTTTTCCATGCTGCGCCCATACAAAAACGCGTTGAACCTGAGTTTTTCGCTTTCTCAGCGGCTTCAAGCACTCGCTCAACTTCCATCAAACGCTCTTTATCAACGTCAGTACGATAATGGGCACTTTGCGGACAATACTTACAATCTTCAGGGCAAGCGCCTGTTTTTATTGAAAGTAAGGTACTGACCTGCACATAGTTATGTTGCTGGTGCTTTCGGTGAACGGTCTGCGCTTGATAGAGCAAATCCATAAAAGGGAGACTAAGTAATTGTTGGACTTCTGCAACTGTCCAATCATGGCGAACTTCCACGCTGTTATCCTTTTGGGCTGTTTTGATGCTTGGCTAGTCTAACCCGAAGCGATACACTGTCAACATCACAAAGGTAACTTTGTTTACTAACGAACATTAATTGTACAATTTGAGCGCTTTTATGGATTTAGAATTCGACAAAAACCACCTTTGGCACCCGTATACCTCAACCCTTAACCCTCTCCCCTGTTACCCAGTCACCTCAGCTACAGGCGTCAAATTGACCTTAGAAGATGGGCGAGAGTTAATTGATGGCATGTCTTCTTGGTGGTCAGCGATTCATGGTTACTCACATCCTGCATTAAACGAAGCGGCTCATCAGCAAATCGATGCTATGTCGCATGTAATGTTTGGCGGAATCACCCATCAGCCGGCAATAGAGCTCGGTAAAAAGCTATTAGATCTCGCCCCTGATAATCTTGAGCATATCTTTCTTGCCGATTCGGGTTCGGTGGCGGTGGAAGTCAGCTTAAAAATGGCACTGCAATACTGGCACGCAAAAGGCGAAAAACGCGCTAAGTTTCTCACCCTTAGACACGGCTATCACGGCGATACTTTTGCCGCCATGTCCGTCACCGACCCTGATAATTCAATGCACTCCCTGTATAAAGGTTTTTTGCCTGAACATATCTTTGTAGAGTCGCCAAAGACGGGCTTCTTTGATACTTGGGATGAATCTGATATCGCTCCGCTAGTTGATGCATTAGCACTGCATCACCAAGAAGTTGCGGCCATTATCCTTGAGCCTATTGTGCAAGGGGCTGGCGGAATGCGTATTTACCATCCTACCTATCTAAAGCGAGTACGTGAGTTATGCGACCAATATGATCTGCTGCTGATCACCGATGAAATCGCCACAGGCTTTGGCCGCACCGGCAAAATGTTCGCCGTTGAACACGCCGATATACAGCCAGATATCTTATGTGTTGGTAAAGCGCTAACGGGAGGCTATATGACGCTCTCCGCTGCCCTAACCAGCAAAAAAGTAGCCAATACCGTCTGCTCAGGTGAAGCGCAATGCTTTATGCATGGCCCTACCTTTATGGGCAATCCACTCGCCTGCGCCGTGGCAACCGCAAGTTTGTCGCTATTGCAAACGGGAGAATGGCGCAAGCAAGTCACGCAAATTGAATCCATCTTTGCCAAATCACTACCCAAACTAAAAGCACAGCCGATGGTGAAAGATATTCGTTATTTAGGCGCAATTGGCGTCATAGAAACTCATCAAGCCGTCAACATGCAACGTATTCAAGCGCACTTTGTGGAGCATGGCGTGTGGATACGTCCGTTTGGACGACTTATCTATATGATGCCTCCTTACATTATCCAGCCAGACGAATTAGCACGCTTGATAGATGCTGTTGAGAGTGCAGTCGCTGCTCCTGATAATTTTCAGTTGTAGTGGTTGCTGGTGAATACACATCGCTAAACAAAAAGCTCATCCCCTATCCATCTAAATAAACTGCTATTGGCAATAGTTGAGGTAGAACCTTATCCCGAATAAGGTTCTGCTTGATGCCAACTCTAACTTATCCTCGAATAGACCCTATAAAAGACTCCTTTCTCTTAGAAAGATCCAAAACCACAACTCACACAGTTGTAGCTTTTTTTTAATAAACCCGTAAAAAAACAAACGTACAGTCACTAATTCATCATCAAAAAATCATTCTGAACTAGATTCTCTCAAAAAGGAGCGCATGAAATAGCTTAGGTATTAGCGAGCAACCGAATACTATAAGCCACTGAAAACATTGGTGTTTATCATTTGAAATAGAACAGGGATACGCATAGCAATATGAGTCCCCTTGTGTATTAAAAACTTCTATTAATAGTCTACGAGGTAACTAATGGCTAACCAAACATACGAAATAGCACATATTAAAGAGCAAGGTCAAGATATGATCATCATACCTGTATCTTCTAAAGTTCATTCAATGTCCGAACAACAAAGAAATGAGTTAAGTCAATCATTTCAATATTATGCTAATGATGCAGGTTTGGCTGGAAAAGTATGCCTGGTTTGGGAGTTCGGTAATCGTTTCAATTTCCTTGCTCCACGCCCTTGGCACCCATTCTTCAAGAGTATCAATATGCATATCGTAGCCTCAAATATTAATAAAAAGCTAACCTGTGTAGATTAGTAGTAATCACGGGGTCAGGTTTTGCCTTTTCCCAACTGAATCAATGGCCTAGCTTAACGTTAGGCCATTTCTAAATCTTACCTTGCCTAACGTTCATCCAAACGGTTTCAGCTGAAGTCTGTTTATCTTAGGTGCTAAAGTGCCCCCTAATATTCAATATTAAAAAAGCCGCATAGAAATTTATCTGTATTGCACTTATAAAATAAAAAACAGTAGGTTTTTACAACCTAGCAGAATTAACAGATATGAGTTAATCCGCCCATGTACCGTTGTAAACGGGGTCAGGTCTTTCTTTTTGCACAAAATAAACCTTCAAACGCAAAATTCAAGACCTGACCCTGCTTTATCGCCGCTTAACAAAGCGTGATAGCTCAGCCTAGCCCCGCCTTCTTAAAAATCATAACTACGTTAATCACGTATAGCTTTGCTATCTATACGTTGCTTGCGTATACTTTACGTATGAAAAGTATATTTGTCGAATCAACCATATTTGAAAAGTACCGTAATGAATATCTCAGCGATGATGAGTTTAGGCTTTTTCAATCTGAGTTAATGTCTAACCCGAAACAAGGTGACGTAATTCAAGGTACAGGTGGTTTGCGGAAAATTAGAGTTGCAAGTAAAGGTAAAGGCAAGCGTGGCGGCTCTCGTGTTATCTATTATTTCCTCGACGAAAAGCGTCGATTCTACTTGCTGACGATTTATGGCAAGAATGAAATGTCTGATTTAACCGCAGACCAGAAGAAACAATTGAAAGCTTTTATGGAGGCGTGGCGTAATGAGCAGTCGTGATCTGTTTACAGAGTTAAGTTCAGCTCTGATTGAGGCTAAAGAACATTCTGAGGGTAAGTTAACCCTTAAAACTTACCAAGTTAACGATATCAGTGAGTTAGATATTTCACCTAATGAGATCGTGAGTATTCGCGAACAATTTAATATGTCTCGTGGTGTGTTTGCTCGTTTACTGCATACGTCATCTCGTACATTAGAAAATTGGGAACAAGGGCGTAGCGCACCAAATGGACAAGCGATAACCCTTCTAAAATTGGTTCAGCGTCATCCAGAAACTCTGTCATACATAGCTGAGCTATAACAAAAAAACCACCTAACAATACTGCTAGGTGGTTTCAAATAAGTCAGCCGGTTTTTACAACCTAGCAGGATTAACCGATATGAGTTAATCCGCCCATGTACTGTTGTAGTACCGCAGGGATCTCGATGCGACCGTCTGCTTGTTGGTAGTTTTCAAGGATAGCTACCATAGTACGACCAACTGCAAGGCCTGAACCGTTTAGTGTGTGTAGCAACTCTGGTTTCTTCTCGGCTTTACGACGGAAGCGAGCTTGCATACGACGTGCTTGGAAATCCCATGTATTTGAACATGAAGAAATCTCACGGTATGTTTTTTGCGCTGGAACCCAAACTTCAAGGTCGTAAGTTTTACGAGCGCCAAAGCCCATATCACCGGTACAAAGAACCACTTTACGGTAAGGAAGTTCTAGCAATTGCAGTACTTTCTCAGCGTGGCCTGTTAGCTCTTCTAGCGCATCCATTGAATCTTCTGGACGAGTGATTTGCACAAGTTCAACTTTGTCGAATTGGTGCATGCGGATAAGACCGCGAGTATCACGACCATAAGAACCCGCTTCAGAGCGGAAACATGGGGTGTGTGCTGTCATCTTGATTGGCAGGTCTGCTTCATCAACGATGGTGTCACGTACCATGTTAGTCACTGGTACTTCTGCTGTAGGAATCAAAGACAGTTTACGTGGCTCTTCATCGTTTACTTTTTCAGTCAGTGGTTCTGTGTGGAATAGGTCTTCACCAAATTTAGGTAATTGACCTGTACCAAATAGGCTGTCTGAGTTTACTAGGTACGGTACGTACATTTCTGTGTAGCCGTGCTCTTCGGTATGAAGGTTTAGCATAAACTGAGCAATCGCGCGGTGTAGACGCGCAAACTGGCCTTTCATCACAATGAAACGAGCGCCAGTGATTTTGGTTGCGCTTGCGAAGTCTAGACCGCCTGCAAGTTCACCAAGATCAACGTGATCTTTCACTTCAAAGTCGTACTCTTTTGGTGTACCCCAACGAGTCACTTCAACGTTTTCGTTTTCGTCTTTACCCGTTGGTACAGAGTCGTCTGGCAAGTTTGGAACAGAAAGAGTGATGTCTTCTAGCTGAGAAAGCACTTCTGCTAGCTCTACTTTCTTCGCATCTAAATCTGAGCCTAGAGTACCGATTTGTTTTTTGATTTCGTCAGCGCCTGCTTTATCGCCAGCAGCCATCTTTTGACCAATTTGCTTGGAGATGGAGTTACGCGTGGATTGCAAGTTCTCAACATCAACTTGAATAGCTTTACGCTGTTCTTCCAGTTGGCGAATGGTATCAACGTCTAAGGTGTAACCTCGACGGGCTAGTTTTGCTGCTGTTTCGTCCAGCTCTGTACGAAATAATTTAGAATCTAGCATTGCTAATCCTGCGTGTAGTTAACGATAACTCTCAAGGAGCCAAAAAATGGGAAAATTTCAACCGAACAAAGATAGCGAAAAACCACTACTTTTTGTAGCGCTTTCGTGTGCTTTTTTCGTCTAATGAATGCAGATAGTTCAGCTTTTCAGCAATTTTGCTTTCTAAGCCACGGTTTTCTGGAAAATAGTAGCGTGTGTCGCGCATCTCTGGCGGGAAATAGCTCTCGCCTGCGGCATAGGCGCCCGGTTCATCATGGGCATATCGGTACCCTTCCCCATAGCCTAAATCTTGCATTAGCTTAGTGGGCGCATTACGTAAGTGATGAGGCACTTCAAGCTCAGAGGTATCTTCGGCATCTTGCAAGGCTTGTTTCCATGCTTTGTACACCGCGTTACTTTTCGGTGCACAGGCCAAATACACCACCGCTTGCGCTAAGGCACGCTCGCCTTCGGCAGGGCCAATACGAGTAAAGCAATCCCATGCACTGATTGCCACTTGCATTGCTCTTGGGTCGGCATTGCCAATATCTTCAGAGGCAATCGCCAATAAACGGCGCGCAATATATAAAGGGTCGCATCCCGCTTTGAGCATGCGTGCGCTCCAATACAGAGCGCCATCGGGATCAGAGCCGCGAATGGATTTATGCACCGCTGAAATAAGGTCGTACCAAATATCGCCTTTGTTATCAAAGCGCGCCACTTTAGAGCCCGCCACCTGCGCCAATAACTCAAGGTCGATCTGTTTGACCGAGTTCTTTTCCGGTGCCATATCGAAAAGTAATTCAAGATAGTTCAGCGCCATACGCGCATCGCCACTGACAAGCTCGGCAAGGCGTTTATCACTTTCATCGATAAACTGAGCCTGTAGCTTGCCTAAGCCTCGCTCTTGGTCATTTAAGGCTTGCTCTATCACCTGCTCAATATCTTGGGTGTTTAGCGAGCCTAGTTTGTACACGCGTGCGCGAGACAGCAGTGCGTTATTAAGCTCAAAGGACGGGTTTTCGGTGGTTGCACCAATAAATGTCACTGTGCCGTCTTCAATATGTGGCAAAAAGGCATCTTGCTGACTTTTATTGAAGCGATGTACTTCATCGACAAATAAGATGGTGCGATGACCGGCAAGTTTATTATCACGAGCTTTTTCGATAGCGGCGCGAATGTCTTTCACCCCAGAGGTGACTGCTGAGACTCGCTCGACACGGGCATCGGCATAACTGGCTGCCACTTCGGCTAAGGTGGTTTTACCTGTGCCCGGAGGCCCCCATAAAATCATGGAGTGCAATTGACCTGCCTGTAAGGCTCTGTAGAGAGGTTTACCTGGCCCTAATACATGTTGCTGACCGATGTACTCTTCAAGGGTGCGAGGACGCATTCGAGCGGCTAACGGGCGAAAGTCTTCGCCCGATGAGAAATCAAACTGCATATTGCTCATGATAGCGACTTAGTTTCGCTGATCATCAACTTCTACCCCATTTGGGATAGTAAATACAAAGCGGTTTTTCGGTGATACTTGCGAGTGATAATCACTGAACGTAAATTTACTGCGCTGACCGTCTTGCTCAATCACGTTAAAACCTGAGATCTCACCGGCTTTATCGATGTTTAGCTGGAACTGGCCTTGTGTTGAGGCTTTGTCGGTTGGCGTTAAGGTGAAGCTGTCACCGTTTTGTTCCACGCTGTACTTATCCCAATCGCTGGCTTTGTTGCGAGTTAATAGTACAAACGGCGTTTGCTCAGAGGCTTGCTCTTGTTTGTAAATGCTCACTTGTTCGATAAATGGGCTGTAATACCAAAGCGTTTCACCATCTGACACCAACAGGTTTTCATCTGGAGAGTTTGTTGACCAACGGAACATGCTCGGTCTGGCAATTTCAACGGTGCCAGTACCTTGCATGACCACTTCGTTGTCAGGGCTGACCACAGTTTGCGCAAAGTTGGCGGTAAAACCATCGGTTTTATCAAGACGCTGTACCAACTCTTGTTGAGGGTTGGCAAAGGCTGCGCTGGAAACTAACACTAAAACGCTAATTAATAGTTTTTTCATATTACTCTCTGAAAACTGGGCCAAAAGGCCCATTACATATCTTTAATTGGAGGTGGCGCAAGCACCTCACGATTACCGTTGTGTGCTGGCGCCGAAACAATACCTTGAGCTTCAAGTTGCTCAACAATACGTGCCGCTCGGTTATAACCGATTTTGAAGCGACGTTGCACGCCTGACACTGAACCGCGACGCGTTTCTGTGACATGCTCAACCACTTGGTCAAATAATGGGTCGGTATCTTCCGCACCTTCCATTTTCTCACCCGGTAATAACGTATCTGGTGAAGGCTCACCTTTGGTGATTTCTTCAATGTAGCGCGGTTTACCACGCGCTTTCCAATCGTTCACGACCGCATGCACATCATCATCTGAGGCAAAGGCACCGTGTACACGAATGGTATGGCTTGAACCCGGTGGTAGATACAACATATCACCCATACCAAGCAAGGATTCAGCGCCGCCTTGATCCAAAATGGTACGTGAATCGGTTTTGGTTGAAACCGTAAACGCCACACGAGTTGGAATATTGGCTTTAATCAAACCGGTAATTACATCAACCGATGGACGTTGCGTTGCCAGTACAAGGTGAATACCTGCCGCACGCGCTTTTTGCGCGATACGAGCAATCAACTCTTCGACTTTTTTACCAACTACCATAATCAGGTCGGCAAATTCATCCACCACCACTACGATATAAGGCAGTTTTTCCAACATAGGCGCTTCTTCGTCCATGCTATCGCCCGGCTTCCATAATGGATCTTGAATTGGATAACCTGCATCAGCCGCCATTTTCAGTTTGTCGTTGAAACCTTTTAGGTTACGCACGCCCAATGCTGACATCAGTTTATAACGGCGTTCCATCTCACCAACACACCAACGCAATGCGTTAGATGCATCTTTCATATCCGTCACAACTTCTGAAAGAAGATGAGGGATACCTTCGTAGATGGATAGCTCCAGCATTTTTGGATCGATCATGATGAAGCGAACATCTTCTGGCGTTGATTTATACAACATACTCAGAATCATGACGTTCACACCCACCGATTTACCTGAACCTGTGGTACCGGCAACCAATACGTGTGGCATTTTCGCTAAATCAGCGACGACTGCATCACCTGCAATATCTTGACCTAATACCACTGCTGTCGGTGATTTATTTTCTTGGAACTGCGGGCTGCTGATAACGTCAGATAAGTACACCGTCTGACGCGTCATGTTTGGCAACTCTAAACCCACATAAGGTTTGCCCGGAATAACCTCAACCACACGTACTGCTAATGCAGACAGTGAACGAGCTAAATCCATAGATAAACTTGAGATCCTAGAAACTTTGACCCCAGGAGCGAGATCAAGTTCAAAGCGTGTGATTACCGGCCCTGGGAAAATGCCTGCCACAGTTGCTTTGATCTTATAATCCGCCAGTTTTGATTCCACCAAGCGAGCAATACCTTGCAAGGCTTCTCGGTCGATATTGTTGGCACGCTTCTCAGGGTGATAGAGCAATTCTAACGTTGGCAGTGGTGTCGTCACCGCTGGCAAATCTTCGTCTTGACGAATTAAGAACGGGTTTTGCGATGCCGCGTCGCGCGCTCTGGCTCGTTCAACTTGCTTGGCAAAGGCTTCCGCTTCACTCATTTCTTCGACAACGGGTTCGTCTTCAAGCATTGGCTCTTCTTCGGTCTCAGTTATCGCTTCTGGTTCTGCGGTTACTTGAGGTTCAAAGGACGCTTCAGGAGAAACGTGCTCGTCAAATTGTTGAAAGTGCTCTGTGTGAGGTTCGGCAGTTGCTGCTACCGCTTCAGTAGAAATAGGTTGTGGCTCAATCGCCTGCTCTGATTCAAAGGTCATTGCTGGCGCAGTGACCTCGTCTAACTCATCTTCAAGCTCAATTGAACCGGTATTATCATCAACTTCGTCAAAGCTGTGCGAAGAGAAGCCCGGTGTGACCTTGTCATCTTCATTGATATCAAAATCAATAAACTCATCGTCAAAATCAACATCATCGGCTTGAATGTTGGTTGCTTCAAATTCAGCGTGATTTACAGCAGCGGACGAACCTTCGTAAATCGGCGGCTGTGTAGCGGGTGCAACTTGCGATGCCACGGTAGCGGCAACACCCGCAACTGCGCTTGTAGCGACATGGGCTGCTTGAGGCTGGGCTGGACTCGGCACAGCTATATCAGCTGTTGCTTGGTCGGCTGGTGCTTGTGGCTGAGCTTGTGTTTCTTGCGCATGTACAGGGGTTTGAGCTGCTGTTTGATTAGCAAGCGGCGCAGGCTCTAGTGGAGGCATTTCATCCATTAATGGATCTAAATCCACATAGTCGTTCGCCAGTTGTGCGTCACGCTCTAGCTGATCGATAGGTGCGTTTAAGTTGTTCACGCGATCAAAGGCAAACGTCTTGTCGTCACTGCTCTCAGGCATGTAGATTTTATATGGCTCATCATCAGAGGCGGCATCAACGTCAGCTGTAGATACGCTAGGCACTGATTCTGCATCAATTGGCGCCGTCACTTCTGGTGTAGTGTCTGCGTATACCAGTTTTTGATCATCAAGGCGGGTTGGTTCAATGACTTGCTCTTTATCGCCACGCACAAAGTTTAGGCATGAGCTAATAAAGGACAATGTACCCTGACCGATATGTTCAACTAAGGATAGCCAAGAAATGCCAGTAAATAGCGTGAACGAAGCACCCCAGATAAACAGCAGTGCTAACGTTGTTCCTAAGGTATTTAATGTTGGCAGAGCTAGGCTTGCGATCACATCGCCCACTACCCCACCTGATGAGAAATACCAGATATCATCGAAATTTAAATCCGCCAGACCACAGCTTGTCACTATCAATAGTGCGCCGCCAAGCAACCTTGTTGCCCACAGCATCAAATCAATCGGTTCGGAGTGAGAGCGTTTACGGAAAACGATCCAAGATAGCAATACGATAACGGCAGGAATAAAGTAAGCCAATACGCCAAAGGTAAATAACAGCGTATCCCCTACCCATGCGCCGAGCAGTCCACCGGCGTTGGACACATCACTGCCCCAAGCGGTCTGAGACCAAGAGGGATCAGCTGGGCTAAACGACATCAAAGATACCGCCATTAAGACGGCCATGAGTACCCCAAGAATTAAGCACCCTTCACGCAGGCGTTGTATACCTGAAAGATGAGCGGTCGATTTTTTTGGAGACGTGTGAACTATAGTTCGAATTTTAGGATTTCTTTTCAACATATCCATTGCATGTGAGTCTAGGTCGGACAAAAATGACATGAGCGACTACTGTCGCTCATGAGTATCTTCATTTAAACACATGCAGAGGCAAAAACCCAAATAGAACCTTGGGGAATAGTCATTTAACGAGTCTTAATGACTAGGTTGTTGCTCTGTTTTACTTCTTCCATGACAACATATGTACGAGTGTCATTAACACCCGGTAAACGAAGAAGAGTATCTCCTAACAATTTACGATATGCTCCCATATCTGACACTCGAGTTTTTAACAAGTAATCAAAATCACCTGAAACTAAGTGACATTCCTGAATATCATCCAGTTTTTGTACCGCTTCATTAAATTGTTCGAACACATCCGGCGCACCACGATTGAGAGTAATTTCGACAAACACCAATAATGATGCGTCTAAATATTGTGGGTTTAACTGCGCGGTATATCCTAAAATATAATTTTGACGCTCTAAACGTCGCACCCTTTCCAAGCAAGGGGTTGGAGATAAACCAACACGCTTAGACAGCTCTACATTAGAGATTCGACCATCTTTTTGTAACTCACTAAGAATATTTCTGTCTATTCGGTCCAGTTCCTTGGACGGTTTACTCGCTTCTATCATGCTTTGCTCCACCTTTTTACTTCCTTGCAACGACATACACTACAATATTAAAATATTCAGCATTAAATTTTATATAAATAACATTATACTAGTAAATAACACCCTACAGGCGTTAGATATACAACTTATATAACTATAAAACAATAAGGAGTCAGGATGATCATTGGTATCCCTAAAGAGATCAAGAACCATGAATATCGTGTAGGTATGGTCCCAGACAGCGTAAGAGAAGTTACCTCTAACGGGCACCGAGTTATAGTTGAAACACAAGCCGGCTCAGGCATTGGTTTCAGCGACGACGATTATATCGCAGCAGGTGCATCCATTCTTCCAACCGCAACGGAAATTTTTGCTCAAGCAGAGATGATCGTGAAAGTTAAAGAACCTCAAGCCATCGAGCGAGCAATGCTTCGCGAAGGGCAAATATTGTTTACTTATTTACACTTAGCTCCTGATTTTCCACAAACTGAGGAACTAATCAATAGCAAAGCGGTATGCATTGCTTATGAAACCGTGACCGACCACTTAAATCAGCTACCTCTTTTGGCTCCAATGTCAGAAGTTGCTGGCAGAATGTCGATTCAGGCAGGCGCACAAGCATTAGAAAAATCTAACGCTGGACGTGGATTATTATTAGGTGGCGTACCGGGAGTTGAACCTGCCAAAGTAGTAGTGATTGGTGGCGGCGTTGTGGGATCAAACGCAGCTAGAATGGCGGTCGGTATGCGTGCTGACGTGACTATTTTAGATCGCAACATTCACACATTGCGCACATTAGATGAAGAATTTCAAGGACGTGCCAAGTTGGTTTACTCCACCGAAGAAGCATTAAATCGCCACGTTCTGGATGCTGATTTAGTGATTGGCGCAGTACTTATACCCGGCGCGGCGGCGCCAAAGCTTGTAACAAAAAGACACATAAAATCTATGAAGCCGGGCGCAGCAATTGTGGATGTGGCTATCGATCAAGGCGGCTGTTTTGAAACTTCACACGCCACAACTCACGCCGATCCTATCTACATCGTTGACGATGTGGTTCACTATTGTGTGGCAAATATGCCAGGCGCAGTAGCAAGAACCTCTACTTATGCGCTAAATAACGCTACCTTGCCGTATATTCTTCGACTGGCGAATATGGGCTACAAAGAAGCCTTAACTCAAGATGCTGGCTTCTTAAACGGTCTAAACGTCATTCACGGCATGGTGACATGCAAAGAAGTGGCAGAGAATTTTAACCTTGAATACGTAGATCCGGCCGAAGCTATCGCAAAAGTCCACTAATTCTGTTTATCTAGATAACACCGCATGTATTAAAATATTACGCGGTGTTATTTTTTTATTGCAAAACTCGGTTAAGCCTACTTGATAGCCGTGCTCTTCCAAAAAGAGAGCCTTGTCCAATATCAGCCACATCTCTAACGGACGATGAAACGCCATTTGAATTAAACTGAGCTTTTCCATTCGCGCAAACCGTTGCTCACCTAACTCTAGATAGTAAGTAAAATCGCAATGAGGCAATGTCAGCCCTTTTCGCTCAGCCGCCCATTGGCAAAATGCTTCAAAACCCAACTGCAATTGTGATTTTTTCACACTCGGGATTGGTTGATATTCAGCAAACCCCAACTCTTTACGTAGCAGTTCATCTAACCCCAATCGATAACTCATTTCTAAGAAGCGATGTTTTAGCACCCGCTCCCCTCCCGTAACAGTCTCTTGCAGCGGAATACGCAGTTCGCTTTTTGACAGGGCTAAATTCGATTGTTGACCTAAGCTAGACAAACGCTGATAACGGTCTGCTTGGATAAGGTGGTAGCAACAAGGAGCGATCGATAGCGCGGGAAGCTGATATTTGGTTGCATGCTGCATCAAAGAGACATGTAAATCTCCGCAGGCATGCAAGGCCACCGCATGTTGATTGTGATTGAATACATTGCGATGATCGCACGCAAAGGCATCACCCTGCACAAAATGCACGGGTAACTGCTGTTTATCCGCATCAAGTTGCCCTTGCTGACACAAAGACTCTTGCCATTCAAAACTAGTGACAGCTTGCTGGCTATGATGAGCTAATATTCGACCTAAAAAGCCTTTACCCGCGCACCATTCAAGCCATTCGCTACCATGATGAGTCGCCAACGCCTGTGAGCCCATGGCGGTAATTTGCGACAGCTTTCGCCCCGGAATACCTGAGCTTAAATGCGAATCCAAAGTTAACGAAGTCAGCGCACTTTTATCTAGTTGGCAAAACTGTGTCAGCTCTGTGAGCTGTGGCAGATAATTGGTTAATTGGCTTAATAAACTCGGGAGATCTTGCTTAAAACCTTGCACATCAGACATGCTAAGGCCATCGAGCCATGTTCCAAGCTCAGTATGAGTAAAACGATGTTCTAATGTTTGACTGGCATGAAAAGGCTCAAAGCGCCAATAGTGTTGGTGCTCAAGCAATAGATGGTCAAGTTGTTTGTATTGTGTGCGCATGCTTCCCCCTAGACGGCTATTCTAGAGGGAAGTCCGTCAATTAGGAATGATTAACGAATTGGAAGGTCGATATCTTTAAACATTTCAGAGACTTCATGATTATTTTTCAATGAAATCGCTTGTTCAACCACAGGTCGAGTTAAGTGAGGCGCAAAACGCTCTACAAAATCAAACATGTAGCTTCTTAGGAAAGTACCGCGTCTAAAGCCAATGCTTGTGGTACTTGCGCCGAAGATATGGCTAGCATCAATAGCAACCAGATCTTTATCTTGTTCCGCATCAATCGCCATGCTGGCAATTACGCCGACACCAATGCCCATACGTACATAGGTTTTGATGACGTCCGCATCCGTTGCGGTAAATACAATTCTTGGCGTTAATCCTGCGGCGTTAAAGGCGGTGTCTAACTCTGAGCGCCCAGTAAAGCCAAACACGTAAGTCACCAGTTGGTAGGCGGCAAGGTCTTCAATCGTGACATGAGATTTAGCAGCTAAAGGATGGTCACGAGTTACAACGATTGAACGGTTCCAGTGGTAGCACGGCAACATGATAGCGTCGTGATACAAATGCAGGGCTTCGGTGGCAATCGCAAAGTTAGCGGTGCCTTTGGCAATGGCTTGCGACATTTGTGACGGCGTACCTTGGTGCATGTTAAGAGATACTTTAGGGTAGCGCGTGGTAAAGCCTTTAATCACATCCGGAAGCGCATAACGAGCTTGGGTATGGGTGGTGGTGATGTTTAAAGTACCCATTTCTGGATGAGTATGCTCTGCGGCAACCGACTTAATCGACTCAACGCGTGATAAAATCTCACGTGAAATCTTAATGATTTCACCACCGGCTGGAGTCACTTGAGTTAAATGCTTACCGCTTCGCTCAAATACTTGAACACCTAGTTCATCTTCAAGCAATCTAACCTGTTTACTAATACCCGGCTGAGAGGTATAAAGACTTTCAGCAGTAGCGGATACGTTCAGGTTATGATTAACAACTTCTACTATGTATCTTAGTTGCTGTAGCTTCATATTATGCCTCGGACTCCTTCATATATAATGATTAGTTATAACGCTTTTTGTTTATATTGAATAGTAGTTTCGTAAATTATCACAAACAATTCGGCACTATAGACATACTAGATCAAATTTCTTAGGCTACACCTAGCTGTAATCACCTTGGATCTCACATGTATCAACAACTGCTCGCTCCTATTCATCAATTTCTCAACTGCGCCACTCCCACACAATGGATAGACGAAGCAAAAAAAACTGAGCGCTTACCGATTGTGCTGATTGATCACCTGTTATGTGAATTAAAAGCCGGTCAATCTGCGATGTTTTTAATTCGCAAATACGCGGCCAATAATGACAGTAAACAACAGCTTCTGAATTGGTTTAAACCATATGAAGAGTTTGCTTATAAAGGCGTTGGCGATCTGGCGAGTTTAAAAGGCAAAAGTAATATCTCAAAGGGGATCATTGCGCAGTCAGACTCTCCTTACAGCCAAGATCTTATTGATAAAATGGTATTGCTAATAAAAGAAGAGTTACACCATTTTTATCAAGTACTAGAAATTATGGTCAGTCGAGGTATTGAATACCAACACGTACCTGCCGGTCGTTATGCGAAAGGTCTACTGAAACACGTTCGCACTTATGAGCCGCAAACCTTAATTGATAAGCTGATTATCGGTGCCTTTATCGAAGCGCGTTCTTGTGAACGATTTGCTGCCCTCGCCCCTTATATGGATGAAGATATTCGCACTTTCTATATTTCGCTACTTCGCTCTGAGGCACGTCATTATCAGGATTACTTGAGTTTAGCTGAACAAATTGCAGGGGAAGATATCAGTGAACGTATTGAATATTTTGCGAAAGTAGAAGCGCAACTTATCAGTACTGATGACCATGAATTTAAATTTCATAGCGGCGTACCGGTTAACGAGGCTGTGTTATAGATAAGCAGTTTTATAAATCGAAATGAGCATGCAGAGAAGCTCTGCATGCTTGGTATTGGTTTGTTAACAATTAAGCCAGAGTGGCATTAATTTGCGCTAATACTTGCGCAGGATCAGCGGCTTGAGTAATTGGACGACCAATCACAAGGTAATCAGAACCGGCTTGGATAGCATCAACTGGAGTCATGATGCGTTTTTGATCGCCAACATCAGCGCCTGCAGGACGAATGCCCGGAGTCACCAATTTAAACTGTTTACCCAGTTCGGTTTTTAAGAAATTAGCTTCTTGAGCTGAACATACTACACCGTCTAAACCACTATTTTTAGTCAGATTCGCTAAACGCAATACTTGCTCAGCAGGCTCTACATTTAAGCCAATACCGGCTAAATCAGCTTGTTCCATACTGGTTAAAACAGTCACACCGATTAATAGCGGACGGTCTTTACCGTAAGGTTCTAAGATTTCGCGTGATGCTGTCATCATGCGCTCACCACCACTGGCGTGAACATTCACCATCCATACACCCATTTCAGCGGCCGCACGAACGGCTTTTGAACACGTGTTCGGGATATCATGGAATTTAAGGTCTAGGAATACAGAAAAGCCTTTCTGATGGAGTTGTTTTACAAACTCAGGACCAAATAAAGTAAACATTTCTTTACCCACTTTAAGGCGGCAAGAAGCTGGGTCAATTCGGTCAATAAAGTTTAAAGCGTCGGTTTTGTTGTCGTAATCTAAGGCAACAATCACTTTTTGATCCATCGAAGGGTCTCCTAATTAGAGGGGGGCATAAAGAGTAAAGCGCGCCTATTCTAACCTCCTATCAAACAGAATGTTAGATCTAGCGGTGCTTTTATTCTCCGTCTAAGCCACGAATAGGCTTGATGCTGCCCCAACTGCGGCAAGAAGGACAATGCCAATGTAGCGCGTGGGTCGAATAGCCACATTTACGACATCGATGATGAGGTTTTACTTTTAGCTGCTCGCCCACCATAGCTTGCAGATGAGTCAGGCTGTCTTTTGCGTTTCCCTCTTCAGCTTCTGATGCGTGATAACCAATCAGACGATAAAAACCTTTCATGGTAGGGTTTTTGGTAAGCTGGCGGGTTAGCAAGGCTTGCGCGGCAACGCTCCCTTCATGTTGAGCAACAATTTGTGCCAACATCAATTCAACCGATACGCCTGCGTCTTTTTCCATGCACTTTCTTAAAAAGGAAAGTAAGTCAGACTCTAAGCCTAGATGGTGATAACAATCGGCAATATTTGGTAGAACTTCGCTAATATAATCGACATCTTGCGCCAAAATCGCTTCTAGGTATCGAAGTGCTTTCGGGTACTCTTCGGTTTCCATATAAATGCGCCCCAAAGAGATATTGGCACGTACGCATTTAGCATCTTCTGATAACGCTTTTTTGAAATATTGAATGGTTTTATTGCGCTTGCCAAACGCCTTCTCATGAATGGCTAATTCACACCAATAATGCGAGATACTGGTGCGCATCTTTTTGCGCCCCATTTTCACCAACATACCTGCATAGTGAATGGCTTTATTCCACTCCTTGGTTTGCTGATAGATAGCCACTAGCTGCTGTAGTGCAGGCTCTTTGTGATCGGGTTCGTCCACCAGCTGCTCGTAGATCTTCTCTGCACGGTCTAGGAAACCTGACACCATGTAATCTTTTGCCAGCTGTTGCAGGGCAATATTCTTTTGATCTATGGTCAGCTCGGTACGAGAGATCAAACTTTGGTGAATGCGGATAGCTCTATCCACCTCACCCCTTGAGCGAAATAAGTTACCTAAGGCTAAGTGGGTATCAATGGTCTCATCATCGACCTGTAATAGCTCAATAAAGTGGTCAACCGCTTTGTCTGACTGCTCTGAAAGCAGCAGGTTTAAACCATGAACGTATTGGCGTGAGATCTGATTGGAATGTCTCTGATTATCTTGACGTGCACTGCGCTGCCCCATGTACCACCCATAGGCTGCTGCAATTGGTAAGAGTAGAAACAGTAACTCAAGCATTTAACAGATTACTTATCTAACTTGTTTGTCGCTGGGACGGGTGCAGTTGTCGTTGCTGAAGTCATTTGAGGAGTCAATTTTTTCAACTTACGATTAAGTTTTCTTACTTGAAGTCTAGATTTAAAAAGCATACTACCGAAAATAACACCAGCTATGACAAAACCCACCACAAATACCACGCCAATCAGCGTTGATAGATGGAAGGTGCCTTCTGCTAATAAATAGTCAAAGGTGACAACTTCTTGATTTTGTGCACCTAATGCTAAGGCAATCAAAAACAGAACCAACACTAACGCTATCTTCAATATTTTCACTAGGATGACCCTTTTTTAAATCAATGTAATAACTTTGATTATGCAGTAATTCGCCACTCTACACCATGTTAAATCAATAATTATCATCAACTTGAGTATCCAAAAATGAAATTTTTGACGTCAAATTTGCATGCGCTGAGTAAAGCTTAAAGAAAAAACGGCACTTCACGAATGAAGTGCCGTTTTATTAATAGGTTTGACTATAAGCCATCATTTACACGTTCGCGTAATGCTTTTCCTGGTTTAAAGTGAGGAACAAATTTTCCGTCCAACTCAACTTGATCGCCTGTCTTAGGATTACGTCCCATACGTGGCTCACGATAATGAAGAGAAAAACTACCGAAACCGCGAATCTCGATTCGCTCACCCGTTTCAAGGGTGTCAGCCATATGTTCAATAATTTCTTTTACAGCATCTTCAATTTCTTTGGCAGATAAATGTGTCTGCTCTGCACACAGTCTTTCTATCAACTCAGACTTAGTCATAGTTTCCCTCATTCACAAATCAAAAAAAGGGAGCCTTTTGGGCTCCCTCTTAGCGTCTAACTTTTAATTAAAAAAGTGATTATTCGCCTTTAGCAGCCTTGAATGCATCAGCCATAGCGTTACCGAAACCGCCGTCTTCAGCTTTGTTCAGTGAAGCCATTGCTTCTTGCTCTTCAGCTTGATCTTTAGCTTTGATAGATAGGTTGATTACGCGGTTCTTACGGTCTACACCGGTGAACTTAGCTTCAACGCTATCGCCAACGCTTAGGATTAGAGACGCATCTTCGATACGGTCACGAGATACTTCAGAAGCACGGATGTAACCTTCAACGCCGTCTACAAGTTCAATTGTAGCACCTTTTGCGTCAACTGCAGTTACAGTACCAGAAACTAGAGCACCTTTTTTGTTGTCAGCAACGTAGTTGTTGAACGGGTCGTTTTCCATTTGCTTAACGCCAAGAGAAATACGCTCACGCTCTGCATCTACTGCAAGAACAACTGCTGAGATTTCATCGCCTTTCTTGTATTCGCGTACTGCTTCTTCACCAGCAACGTTCCAAGAAATGTCAGATAGGTGTACTAGACCGTCAATGCCGCCTTCTAGACCGATGAAGATACCGAAGTCAGTGATAGACTTGATCTTACCAGTAACCTTGTCGCCTTTCGCTTGAATTTCAGCGAATGACTGCCAAGGGTTAGCTTTACATTGTTTTAGACCTAGAGAGATACGACGACGTTCTTCGTCAATCTCAAGAACCATAACCTCAACTTCGTCGCCTACGTTAACAACTTTAGAAGGGTGGATGTTCTTGTTAGTCCAATCCATTTCAGAAACGTGTACTAGACCTTCAACGCCTTCTTCGATTTCTACGAAGCAGCCGTAATCAGTTAGGTTAGTAACGCGACCAGTCAGTTTGTGACCTTCTGGGTAACGCTTAGCGATTGCTACCCATGGATCTTCGCCAAGTTGTTTAAGACCTAGAGAAACACGAGTGCGCTCACGGTCAAACTTAAGAACTTTAACTAGGATCTCGTCACCAACGTTTACGATCTCAGATGGGTGCTTAACACGTTTCCAAGCCATATCAGTGATGTGAAGTAGGCCGTCTACGCCGCCAAGGTCAACGAATGCACCGTAGTCAGTAAGGTTCTTAACGATACCTTTAACTTCAGTACCTTCTTGTAGAGTCTCAAGAAGTTCGTCACGCTCAACACTGTTTTCAGATTCGATAACAGCACGACGAGAAACAACAACGTTGTTGCGCTTCTGGTCAAGCTTGATAACTTTGAACTCTAGCTCTTTGTTTTCTAGGTGAGCAGTGTCGCGGATAGGACGTACGTCTACTAGAGAACCAGGTAGGAAAGCACGGATACCGTTTAGTTCAACAGTGAAACCGCCTTTAACTTTACCGTTGATGATACCAACAACAGTTTCAGCTTCTTCGTAAGCTTTCTCAAGTACGATCCAAGCTTCGTGACGCTTAGCTTTCTCACGAGAAAGTTGAGTTTCACCGAAACCATCTTCAACAGCGTCAAGCGCTACGTCTACTTCAGAACCAACTTCAACTTCAAGTTCGCCAGCAGCGTTCTTGAATTGTTCAGCAGGGATAGCAGATTCAGACTTAAGGCCAGCGTCAACAAGAACGAAACCGTTCTCGATAGCTACTACAGTACCTTTAACGATGCTGCCTTGTTGGAATTCAGTTTCGTTTAGAAACTCTTCAAAGAGTTGAGCAAAAGATTCAGTCATTAATTTGATCTTCAATATTTAAACGTCCACGGGCATCCTGCCACGAGGGGTTGATAAATTCGCCGGTTATCATCCTTGCAACCAACGTACCTTAATGTCCCGATAGCCTAAATAAAGACGATCAAGACAACTTAGATTCTATAAATTTTAAGGCTTCTTCTACGACTTCTTCAATAGAAAGTTCAGTAGAATCAAGCACTAAAGCGTCATCCGCAGGACGTAAAGGTGCAACCGTTCGGTTACGATCTCGGTCGTCGCGCTCTTGGATCTCGCTCAAAAGGTGGTCAATACTAACCTCTAAGCCCTTGCCTTGCAACTGATTAAAGCGTCTTTGGGCACGCTCTTGCGCGCTCGCATCAAGGAAAATCTTAGCAACGGCACTTGGAAAAACTACGGTTCCCATGTCACGGCCATCAGCCACTAAGCCGGGCTGGGTTTGAAAAGCGCGTTGACGACGCAATAATGCTTCTCGAACGCGAGGCAATGCCGCCACTTTAGAGGCCGCCATTCCGGTTTCTTCTTTTCTTAATTCACCGGAAACATCTTCACCTTCTAACACCACCTGCACTAGATCGCCTTGGGCAATAAACTGCACGTCTAAATGCGTCGCAAGTGGAACTAAAGCGTCTTCAGATTCCATATCCACCCCGTGGTGAATCGCCGCTAGAGCTAGAACACGATAAATTGCACCAGAATCAAGCAACTGGAAGCCTAATTTTTCAGCCAACATCATACATAAAGTGCCCTTACCTGCCCCACTTGGGCCGTCGACGGTAATGACAGGAGAAAGAGAAGACATAATTACTCCAGATGTTTCTTGTGATTGTGGGTCTTTGCCCGTGTACCTCTCTATCGAGAGCGCGCATATTATAGTGGTTATTAGGCAGTGGTGCGAGGAAAGTTTGTCAAAGATTAGTAAGCAAATTAGCGTGATACCGCTCGCCCGTGACCGCATGCCTGATTTATACCCTGCTTAACGACAATCACGGCATGACGATGGGATCGTAAATGCATTTTTTCTAAGTTGCATAAACAACAGCTCATGAACTCTTGGCTCAAAAAAGGCTGTCTATCCACACACATCCAACCTATAAAGCGAACCGTAAAAGAGAGTGATTATCATTTACTGCATATAAGTTCTCACTTTTCCCTTTGAAATAACGCATTTTTGCCTTTCATCATGATGTATTTTCATTAACCTTACTCTTTGCAATGCTAATGAAAATAATTGGCATTTAATTTATGAAACAAACAACTTAAGTTTAGAGCAAGATAGCAAAGTCAAACATATACAACACATCTCTCAATCTGTTTATCGTTTGGCAATGATCTCTTCTAGTACAAATCACACATCTATCGAGGTAGCATGATGGAATATTCAATCCTCACTGTTGGTAACCCTAATAGCGGGAAAACCACGTTATTCAATGCTTTTACTGGCGCGAATCAAAGAGTCGGTAACTGGGCTGGGGTGACAGTTGAGAAGAAAACGGGACGCTATGAATTAGCCGGTGATCAGTTCGTGTTAACCGATTTACCCGGAATTTATTCACTAGATAGCGGTAATGATGTTAATAGTGTCGATGAAATGATTGCCTCTAGTGCGGTTCTTTCTACTCCAGCCGATATTATTATCAATGTTATTGATGCAACCTGTCTTGAACGTAGTTTATATATGACGATGCAACTGCGTGAGCTTGGTCGCCCTATGGTGGTCATACTAAACAAGATGGATTCGGTTGAAAAAGAAAAACGTAAGATCAACCTTAAGGGGCTTTCTAAAGCGATTGGTTGTCCGGTATTAGCCGTTAGTGCAACTAATCAGCATGAAGTAAATACTCTTAAGACTGATTTACATCACATGCTCGCGCAAGGTGTTCACACTCAACCATTAGATTTAGAGTACGGAGAAGAGCTGCAGTCTTATATCCAAGATATTTCTAGCTTATTCGATTATGACTTAGTTTCACCACGCGCTATTGCGATACGTGCTTTGGAACAAGATCAATTAATTTTGAAGAATTCGTCCTCTGCCGCGCAACAGAAAATCAAACAAATACACAGCACCAGTCGCTTAGATATTGAAATGCTGATTGCGGATGTGAAATATTCTTTTGTGCATGAAATTACTAAGGTCAATTGTCATCAAGTAGGCCGATTAAGCCGCAGTATCAGTGAAAAGATTGATGCTATCGTTCTCAACCGTTGGTTAGGTGTACCTATCTTCTTCGGTGTGATGTACCTAATGTTCATGTTCTCGATTAATGTTGGCAGTGCATTCCAAGACTTTTTTGACATTGCATTTGGCACTGTATTAGTGGATGGCGCACATTATCTGTTAGACGGTAATTTACCCGCATGGTTAGTGACTATCGTTGCCAATGGTATTGGCGGTGGTATTCAACTGGTTGCCACTTTTATACCTGTTATTGGTGGGCTATATCTATTTCTAACCCTGCTTGAAGGTTCTGGCTATATCTCTCGCGCCGCCTTTATTTTAGATAAAGTCATGTTAAAAGTAGGCCTGCCGGGTAAAGCCTTTGTTCCGTTGGTACTTGGGTTTGGATGTAACGTGCCCGCGATTATGGCAAGCCGTACACTAGACCAAGAAAGAGAGCGTCGTCTTGCGGCATCTATGGCGCCATTCATGTCTTGTGGTGCTCGTTTACCCGTCTACGCTTTGTTTGCTGCGGCATTCTTTCCAAGCTCTGGACAAAATATTGTCTTTATTCTTTATTTCTTAGGTATTGTGGCAGCAATATTTACTGGCTTGATCCTGAAATACACTATTTACCCGGGGAATAACGACAGTTTCATCATGGAAATGACGGACTACGAGATCCCGCAAATTAAAAACGTATTGATAAAAACTTGGCACAAATTAAAACGCTTTGTGTTTGGTGCGGGTAGAACCATTGTCGTGGTGGCCGCCATTTTAAGTTTTGTTAACTCAATCGGTGTTGATGGCACTTTTGGTAATCAGGACAGTAATAACTCTGTATTGTCAAAAGCGGCAGAATGGGTGACTCCTGTATTTGAACCTATGGGTATCGAACAAGACAACTGGCCTGCCACCGTAGGTATTGTGACCGGTATTTTTGCGAAAGAAACCGTTGTGGGCTCGTTAAATAGCCTCTATACCACACCAGCAGATGACAATGCCGAATATGACCTTTTTGGCAGTTTAAAAGATGCCGTAATGTCTATCCCTGAAAATCTAGCCGGCATCAATCCAGCCGACCCATTTAACCTTCAGGTAGGTGATGTCGATGACACGGCCGCCGCCGCAGAAGAGCAAGATGTGGATGTATCAATATTTAGCAATCTTCGTCATAGATTTGGCTCTGCCGATTCCGCGTTTGCTTACTTGATTTTTATTCTTCTCTATACGCCTTGTGTGGTGGCTATCGGTGCTTATGTGCGTGAATATGGCGCTAAGTTTGCTCGATTTATTGCGATTTGGACATTTAGTTTAGCCTACTTAAGTGCGGTGCTTTATAAACAAATCACCAGCTTTAACCAACACCCTGCATACAGCAGTAGTTGGATAGTCGCGATTATAATTATTGGTTTGGCTACTTTCTTTGGCTTGAAGTGGAAAGCAAGCAAAGACGAAAGTTTAAATATCGAAGCGATATAATCAAGCTATATAAGCTGAGATAAGGGCAAACTCCCCTAGCCAAAACAAACTAGGGGAATAAACTTAAAACGCTGCATATAAAAGGGCTCTAGATGTCACCATCTAGAGCCCTACGTTTATTTTAAAGCCAGCTTGTGTACAGTTAAAAGAGGCTTACAAAATCGGTCTTTGACCGCGCTGAACCCACTTCAACAATACAGAATCGGTCGCTTCGGCCGCTGCTTTACCAAACTTGTCCGCCAGTTTCTTTTTCTGCACGTAATGAACGGCAAGTACCGTTTTGTCTTTACACGCTTCTACTACTAAATCATCCGAGGTTTGTACTTTATCAATCAAGCCAAGATCAAGGGCTTGAGAGCCATACCAGTGCTCACCTGTTGATACTTTTTCAAGCTCAAGTTCAGGGCGACGTTCACGAATGAAATCTTTAAACAATACGTGAGTCTCTTCCAATTCTTGTTTGAATTTCTCACGCGCTTTATCGGTATTCTCGCCAAACATGGTTAATGTGCGTTTGTATTCGCCCGCGGTCATTTGCTCAAATTCAATGTTGCTCTTTTTCAACAATTTATTGAAGTTAGGAATTTGCGCGATAACGCCAATAGAACCGACAATCGCAAACGGTGCGCCGACAATTTTATCTGCCACACACGCCATCATATAGCCGCCACTCGCCGCCACTTTATCTACTGAAATAGTCAAAGGAATGTTGGCCGCTTTAATGCGATCTAATTGAGAGGCTGCTAGGCCATAGCCATGCACCATACCGCCGCCCGATTCAAGACGAACTAGCACTTCATCGCCTTCACGGGCACAAGCTAGAATTGCAGTGATCTCTTCACGTAGATTGGTCACTTCTTTAGCATCAATACTGCCAATAAAGTCTAAGACAAACAGATGTGGTTTACGTATTGAGTCTAGCTCCCCACCTTTCACTGCTTCTTTTATCTCTTTTTCACGCGCTTTTTCTTCTTCTTTACGCTGTTTTTTGGTCGCTTTATCACGAGCTTTTAGAAAGGCTTCATCATGTAGATGATGTTCCATTAACTCAATGTTTTGCTCATGACGTTCAGACAAATTAGTCACTTCCAGTGAACCTTTACTGCCGCCTTTGCTTGAGGTGGATTTAGCAATCAGCAAAATCGCGATAATAGCCGCGACAAACGTAACAATTTTAGCCAAAAACAGGCCGTAATCTAACAAAAATTCCAATGTCTTGTCCCTGAAGATAAATATTGTTGTATTGTAACTCTCTATTCATCTTCGTTAAATCAAAACCGCATACAAAAGGACTCAGATTGTGGATTACGCAGTTGCAACTGACGCTTTAAAAAATAAAGTTATTCTCGTGACAGGTGCCGGAGACGGCATAGGTAAACAAGCTGCTCTTTCTTACGCTGAGCATGGCGCTACCGTGATTCTATTGGGGCGCACCGTCAATAAGCTTGAGCAAACTTACGATGACATCGTTAATGCTGGCTACCCAGAGCCTGCGATTATTCCATTGGATATGCAGGGTGCAAGCAAACAGCACTATGTGGATATGGCAGACACCATTGAAGGACAATATGGCAAGCTAGATGGCCTATTACACAATGCTGGCGTACTTGGCATGATCAGCCCATTTGATCAAATTGAAGAAAGTACTTTTGATGAAGTGATGCAAATCAATGTCAAAGCGCAATTTATGATGACTCAAGCCTTATTGCCTTTGATTAAAAAAGCCGAGTTTGGCCGCATTGTATTTACCTCATCCACTGTCGGCCATATCGGGCGTGCACTATGGGGCAGTTATGCAATTTCTAAGTTTGCTACCGAAGGCATGATGCAAGTGCTGTCTGATGAATTAAGCAATTCTAACGTGCGTGTGAATGCCATCAACCCCGGCGCAACTCGCACCTCAATGCGTGCAGGCGCTTACCCTGCTGAAGACGCATCTAAACTCAAAACCCCGTTAGATATCATGCCCCTTTATTTATATTTAATGAGCGAGCAATCACAAGATATTAGCGGTTTGTGTGTGGACGCTCAGCCGAAGTAGCCACTCACTATAATGAGATAGTCTCCGCTTGTTTGGCTGTGCTATCTCAATTTATAAAAAGGAACCAGCGTACAGGAGGCATTATGCGCACAGTGTTAATTACAGGTGCCAATCGTGGCATCGGGCTTGGACTGACCATCCATTACTTGAAAATGGGCGTGGACGTTGTCGCCACCTACCGCACCCAAGCCACCAGCGAAGAGCTACTCGCCCTTTGTGCAACCTATGAAAACTTGCGAGTCAGACAACTTGATGTCACAGATTATGCGGCAGTAACACTGTTTGTGAATCAGTTTGAAAAGTTGGATCTGTTGATCAACAACGCAGGATATTACGGGCCGAAAGGCAGCGGTTTTGGCAATATAGACGTAGAAGAGTGGCGTAAAGTATTTGAAATCAATTCCATTGCTCCACTTAAATTAGTCGAAGCCCTCTACCCTGTTCTACAAAAAAGCACCGAAAAACGCATCGCTATTTTATCCTCTCGCGTTGGTAGCATGGCTGAAAACACCTCTGGCGGTGGATACATTTATCGCTCATCAAAAGCGGCGGTCAATTCGGTGGTTAAAAGCCTACATAACGATCTTAACGAGCAGGATTTCACTGTATTAGCTTTGCATCCGGGCTGGGTAAGAACGCAAATGGGCGGGCCAAATGCGCTGATTGACGTTGCAGAGTCGGTACAAGGGTTAGTTAACGTTATCGAGCACTCGACACCAGAGCAATCGGGTGGCTTTTTCAATTACGATGGCAAGCATATTGCTTGGTAGAAATATATTATTTGGTAAAGGCTTATATTGTCGACTAACCATCGAGACGCTGTAACGCTCAAATCAAATAGCGAAACCCTATCGTTGAAAAGCACTAGCGTTTAGGCGTCGATTTAGTCGGTGTTTTCTTACGGCTCACTCGACGCTTTTTATACGCGGGCTTCTTCACCTCTGGCAATGAACGTAGCGAATCAGGGACTGGGCCTGTTTTGGCGGTATCCATTAGCTGCGCCAATTGTTGCTGCAACTGAGCAATAAAAGGCTGATAGGCTTGTTTCTTCTCAGCCATATCTTGCAACTGCTTTTCCCAATGCGCAGTAAGATCTGGATAGGTCGATAAATCAGGCAAGGCTTCAACCAACCCTTTTCCAGCAGGCGTACTCAGCACAGATTTACCACTGCGCATCAGTAGTGCTCGCTTAAACAAAGTATCTAATATGCCAGCGCGAGTGGCTTCTGTGCCAATGCCGTCGGTTTCTCGTAGAATCTTTTTCAGCGAACTGTCTTGTACAAAACTTCCTATGCCGGTCATCGCTTGTAGCAATGTCGCTTCGGTAAAATGTTTTGGCGGCTCAGTTTTCTTACTTTTGATTTCACCTTCTCGGCAAGTCAGTTGTTGCCCTTTTTCCAGTGCAGGTACTAGCGGTGCTTGCGACTCTTTATTGGCGCTGTCTTTTCTAGCCGGAAAAAGCACTTTCCAACCGGGTAGCAATAACTGACGACCAGAGGCGGTAAACTTGCCACCTAAAATATCAAACTCTAATTTAGATTCGGCATATTCTGCTGGCGGATAAAACTGCATTAAATATTGAGTGGCGATAAGTTGGTAAACTTTTGCTTCTTGCGCAGGAAGATTATTGGCTTTTTTCGGCGTAGGGATAATCGCGTGGTGGGCATCCACTTTAGCATCGTTCCACGCTTTTGAGCGCAGTGATAAATCGGCGTTCGCCACCGCCGTTTGTTGATCTGCTGTATTGGCTAAAATCACATCACAAACGGATTTTGCTTCTTTAAAGTGTTCTTTCGGTAAATAGCGACAGTCTGAACGAGGGTATGTGATCACTTTATATTTTTCATAGAGCGACTGACACAAATCCAATACCTGCTGCGCACTCATGTTATAGCGCTTGGAGGCATCTATCTGTAAAGCACTGAGCGAATACGGTAATGGCGGCGCTTGCTTAGTTTTTTTCTGCTCCGATTTGACCACAACCGCAGGCTGACCTTTGATGCGATTGGCGACGTTTTCTACCAATGGCAAGCTCAAAACCCGCCCATCTTCATCGAGCCATTTTTCACAGGCTTCGCTAGGCACCCATTTGGCACGAATATCAAAAGCTTGATTGCCATCTTGATACGGGATTAATGCATCTAGAGTAAAATAGTCTCGCGGCACAAAGTTTTCGATTTCGCGGTCTCGACGCACCACCAGACCTAATACTGGGGTTTGAACCCTTCCCACTGACAGCACGCCGTTGTAGCCAGCTTTTTTCCCAAGCAATGTATAAGCGCGGGACATATTCATGCCATACAACCAATCGGCGCGAGAGCGCGCCAATGCAGACACTGACAGAGGTACAAACTCACGATTACTGCGCATATTTGTCAGCGAACGTTTTACCGCCGCCAAGTTTAAATCACTAATCAGTAAACGCTGCGCTGATTCTTTTTTGGTTTTGCTGACCTTACAATAATCAAACACCTCATCCACCAGCAATTGCCCTTCTCGGTCAGGATCGCCTGCGTTGACTATCTGTTGTGATGATTTAAGCAACTTTTTTACCACCGCCAATTGTTTGGCGGCACTTTTGCGAGGTCTGAGTTGCCACTGTTCGGGAATAATCGGCAGATCCGCCAGATCCCAGCGTTTATATTTAGGATCGTACACATCGGGTTCGACCTGCTCTAACAGATGTCCAATACACCAAGTCACTATGTCGCCATTGCCACATTCGATATAACCTTGACCGTTTTTATGTGGTCTAGGCAGTGCACTGGCGATAGCGCGACCTAAGCTGGGTTTCTCTGCTACAAAAAGTCGAGTCATAGAGGGGGAACTAAGTTGAAATAAGTACTGGATAAATATACATAGCCAGTACTTTAAGTGCAAGAATGATTAAAGCATTATCTTGCCACCGGCCTCATTTCAATTCAGAGAATCCAAATAAGGCAGGGAAAAGTGAGACAGATAAAATATAACGTTATAACAACAATGCCTATTTACGTTCAGAACTATAAATATTCAACAAATTGATCAAGCTCGCGTATCGGCGCTTTTGCTTCCACACAATCGGCTGTGCCTAAATATAAGAAACCAACGATTTTATCTTTGCCTTGCAAGCCCAGTGCGCTAGCCACATTGTCATCAAACATCCAAGTGCCAGAGCGCCAAAAGCCTTGAAAACCCTGTGCAACGGCGGCCATTTGCATGGCTTGCGCGGCGCAACCTGCCGACAAGTATTGTTCAAATTCAGGGACTTTTGGATGTGGTTTGGTTTTGGCAATCACAGTGATCACCATTGGCGCGCGAAACGGAGCGTTAGACAGTTTTTCAATAACGCTCGGCTCGGCATTAGATTTATGCGCGGCTGACACCAAAATATCCGCCAGTTTTTGCAAGCCTTCACCTTGTGAAATCACAAAACGCCACGGGGTTAATCCGCCATGATCTGGCGCTCTAAGCCCTGCTCTTAAAATATTATCTAGCGCTTCACCACTAGGAGCTGGCGTTGATAACTTTGCTATTGAGCGGCGATTTAATAAAAGATCCAGTGCGTCCATGTCATTCATTCCACAGTTAAATTTTAAAACTCAAACAGTGTAACATCTAAATGAGACTAGATCTTAATTGCAATTTCAAAGCCTTGACGAATCGCACGCACCGCATCCAACTCTCCGGCATACTCAGCCCCACCAATGACGTGTACATGTTCTTCCCGTTCTGACCAATGCTCCTCAAAAGGGCGCACTGATTCTTGACCTGCGCAGACCACCACACTATCGGCATCGAGCAGTTGTTGTTCGCCTTTTATTGAGATATGCAAACCTGCATCATCCCATTTCTGATAGCCTACTCCGCCAAGCAAATGTACGCCGCGTTTTTTCAATGTGGCTCTATGTACCCAACCTGTGGTTTTACCGGGACCTTTGCCCACCGTGCCTTCTTTACGTTGCAGTAGCCATACTTCTGTTTTGGAATGGATTTCTGGGAACGGGTATAACCCGCCCGCATGATTGTATTCTTGATCTATGCCCCACTCATGCATCCATTCTTGCAGTGAGAACCGACTAGGCTCAGTGAGCATAGTAGCAACATCAATGCCAACGCCGCCAGCACCTATAACTGCAACTTTTTCCCCTAAGTAGCTTTTATCACGAATAAGGGTTTGATAGTCATACACTTTGCTGCTTTCAGACAAACCTTCGATATCAATCTGACGAGGTTTAACCCCAGTTGCCATGATAATTTCATCGTACTCTTGTAGCACTTGTGCGGAGGCTTCAGTATTGAGCATCAGACGCACGCCATATTTGTCCAATTGATTGGCAAAATAACGAATGGTCTCTCTAAATTCTTCCTTACCCGGAATTTGCATTGCCAGCCTAAATTGCCCGCCAATACGATCATTTTTTTCTATCAGATGTACCGTGTGCCCGCGCTTGGCGCAATATAAGGCCGCGCTAAGTCCAGCAGGGCCAGCGCCAACCACTGCAACTCGCTTGCGCAGAGTGGCTTTAACAATCGGCATTTCAGTTTCGTAGCACGCTCTTGGGTTGACCATGCAACTGGCACGCTTACCCTTAAAGGCATTATCAAGGCAGGCTTGATTACATCCAATGCAGGTATTAATTAATTCGGGTTCATTGTTTTGCGCTTTGAGCACAAATTCAGGATCAGCCAAAAACGGACGCGCCATCGATACCATATCTGCTGCACCTTGCGCGATAATTTGCTCGGCTTGATCTGGGCTGTTAATACGATTGGTTGCAATCACCGGAATAGAAACGTGCGGTTTGATCTTATTGGTCACCCAAGTAAAGGCACCTCTTGGCACTGAGGTGACAATTGTAGGCACTCGCGCCTCATGCCAACCAATACCGGTATTAATAATAGTTACGCCTGCCGCTTCCAGTTCCTTGGCAAGCAAAATCACATCCTCAAGCGTACTGCCTTCTTCGACCAAATCGAGCATAGACAGACGAAAGATAATAATAAAATCTTCACCCGCAGAGCGGCGAATTGCCTTAACTATCTCAAGAGGAAAACGCATTCGGTTTTGATAACAGCCGCCCCACTCATCATCACGCTGATTGGTGCGTTTACAGATGAATTGATTGATCAAATATCCTTCGGAGCCCATTACTTCTACGCCGTCATAACCCGCTTCTTTAGCAAGAGCCGCGCTATTGGCATAATCTTCGATGGTATTTTTGACCTGACGAGAGCTCATTTCACTAGGAGCAAACTTAGCGATGGGCGCTTTGGCAGGCGTCGAGCTTTGCGCTAAGGGATGATAACCATAACGACCAGCGTGCAGTAATTGCAGGGCTATTTTGCCTTGATGACGGTGCACAGCCTCCGTAATTACTTTGTGTGCTTGGGCGTGTTTGGCGCGGCTAAATTGCGCCGCCGTGGGGTACAAGCGTCCACGCAGGTTTGGCGAAAAGCCTCCCGTAACAATAATACCCACACCACCTTTGGCGCGCTCTTCATAAAAAGCAGCTAACTTTTGTAGCCCTTTAACACTATCCTCAAGCCCTGTGTGCATTGAGCCCATCAATACTCGGTTTTTTAATTGTGTAAACCCTAGATCAAGAGGTTGAAGAAGGTTTGGGTACATAGCATCCCCTGTTGGCTTTTTATACTCTGGTCTGACCACGATAAGACGCAATTATCAATATGGCAAATATAATTTTACATTTCGATAACAAAACTCAGAATAAGTCACAATCTTGAGAAGTATTTTTCATAAATGAAAACCCTGAATTCATCCCGCAACAAGTCCATTGTAGGTCTATGATTTTATTTGACTCTTTTGCATAATTAACGCTCGGTAATTTGTGATCAGCGCAATTATCACTTAGCATTAATAATCATCCCCCCTAACTCTCTGATTATTGAAGGATCAGGCGGAGAATATAATGAAAACACTGTTTCGCTTTATAGGTAAGATCGTAAAAGGAATTTGGAAGATAATTACCTTTACCCGTATTGCCCTAGCAAACCTTCTATTTATCCTTGCTATTGCCGTTATCTATTTTAGTTTTTCTCAAGTAGATACCAAAGACCAAGCCTCTGTGGCCGATAAAGAACCCAAAGCATTGGTACTAAACCTTTCTGGAAAAATTGTTGAAGGTCGTAGTTTCGTCAACCCAATGGACTCACTTACTGGTTCTTTGCTCGGCAAAGATATGCCACAAGAAAATGTCTTATATGACATTCGAGAAACCATACGCCATGCCGCCAGTGACAGTAATGTTTCCGGTTTAGTGCTTAGCCTTAAGCGCATGCCAGAAACCAATCTGACTAAACTGCGCTATATTGCTAAAGCGCTCAATGAATTCAAATCCAGTGGCAAGCCAATTTATGCCATCGGGGATTTTTACAATCAAAGCCAATACTACCTAGCCAGCTATGCGGATAAGATTTACCTTTCTCCCGATGGTGGCGCATTGCTAAAAGGCTATAGCTCATACACTTTGTATTACAAAACCTTACTCGATAACCTCGACGTGAATACGCATGTATTTAAAGTCGGTACTTACAAGTCAGCGGTAGAACCTTTTACTCGCAACAATATGTCTAAGCCTGCTAAAGAAGCGGCCAGCGTTTGGTTGGGTCAATTGTGGGGTGCTTATGTTGAAGATGTGGCACGTAACCGTCACATTGATAAAGCAACACTGAACCCAAGTATGGACGGATTTATCAGTGAATTTGAACAAGCTAAGGGCGATCTTGCTCAACTGGCTGTCAAACTGAAAATGGTGGATGAATTAGCCCCACACGTCAACAAGCGCGCGCGGCCATGATTGAGGCGTTTGGTGGGGACGAAGAACACGGTTTTAAAGCCGTTGACTACTACACCTACAAAGATCAAATCACTAAACCTACTGTTCAATCTGATAACGAAATTGCAGTAATCGTTGCCAGCGGCGCGATTATGGATGGTAAGCAACAAGGAAGCTCAATTGGCGGAGACACCACTGCTGCGCTCATTCGTAAAGCGCGCCTTGATGATAAGGTAAAAGCATTAGTGCTACGTGTGGACAGCCCAGGGGGCAGTGCATTTGCCTCAGAGGTAATTCGCAACGAAATTATGGCATTTAAAGCGACCAATAGACCTGTGGTTGTGTCTATGTCTAGCCTTGCCGCTTCTGGCGGTTACTGGATTTCAATGTCAGCCGATGAGATTTTAGCCCAGCCAACTACGCTAACAGGCTCGATTGGTATCTTTAGCGTTATCACTACCTTTGAAAAAGGGCTAAATAAATACGGCGTCTACAGTGATGGTCTAGGCACTTCCCCACTCTCGGGTGTTGGCCTTACCTCTGGCTTAAATGAAGGCGCTAAACGCGCTATGCAGTTAGGCATCGAAAATGGCTACCGCCGCTTTACAGGACTTGTAGCAGAGAACCGTCATCTTGATCCAAAAGCGGTTGAAAGCATTGCTGAAGGTCGAGTATGGACAGGTCAAGACGCGGTTGAACGAGGATTAGTGGATTCCATTGGCGACTTTGATGACGCAATTGTTCGCGCTGCAAGCTTAGCTAAAATTGATACTTACTCGCTCAACTGGCTACAAAAATCGTTAACGCCAGCTCAGCAGTTCTTACAAGACTTTAGCAAACGCATCTCTGTGTCTCTTGGAGTGGACATTAATACTTGGCTACCAAGCTCATTAGTGCCATTGGCAAGCAAAGTGCAACAAGACCTCAGTTTGATGAGTGAGTTTAACGATCCGAAAGGTTATTACACTTTGTGTTTACCTTGTCAGGTTGAGTAAACGCAAATAATCTGAATTTAAGCCCAGCCTCGCTGGGCTTTTTTATTTTTATGCTTTTGAGCTCACATTGCTTGCCCGTCCAAATCCGCTATACTGCGCGTCATTCCGTTATCTGCAATAAGCGCCTGCATTTATGTCTCAAAATAGCACTCGTAAACACATCTATATCGCCTACACTGGCGGCACCATTGGTATGCAAAAATCAGGAAAAGGATATGTTCCTGTTGCCGGTTTTATGGAATCACAACTTGCAGGTATGCCTGAGTTTAACCGTCCAGAAATGCCACTTTATACCATTCATGAGTACGCTCCTCTGATTGATTCTTCTGACATGACTCCTGCTGATTGGCAACAAATTGCCAATGACATCAAGCAAAACTACGACAAATACGATGGCTTTGTGATTTTGCATGGTACAGACACCATGGCTTACACCGCCTCCGCTTTATCATTTATGTTTGAGAACTTGAGCAAGCCTGTAATTGTGACTGGCTCGCAAATTCCATTGGCTGAATTGCGCTCGGATGGACAAGCTAACCTGCTCAACGCATTACACATTGCCGCCAATTACCCAATTAATGAAGTAACGCTCTTCTTCAACAACCAATTGATGCGTGGTAACCGAAGCACTAAATCACACGCTGATGGTTTTTCGGCATTTACCTCACCAAACTTACCACCTCTTTTGGAAGCAGGGATCAACATTCAAGTCAGCGCGCACGCCGCCGTTGATGCCAAACCTGTTGGTGAATTTAAAGTGCACACCATTACTCCGCAACCTATCGGGGTTATCACTATGTATCCGGGGATTTCACATGAAGTGATCCGCAATACTCTGAGACAACCGGTCAATGCGATGATTCTGCTCACCTTTGGCGTGGGTAATGCGCCGCAAAACCCTGAGTTGTTAGGTCACTTAAAAGAAGCCTCTGAGCGTGGCGTCATTGTGGTTAACCTAACTCAGTGTCTGGCAGGTAAAGTAAACATGGGCGGCTACGCCACAGGCTGTGCCTTAGCCGATGCGGGTGTCATCAGTGGTTATGACATGACACCGGAAGCGGCACTCGCCAAACTGCACTTTTTACTGAGCCAAGGGCTGGCTTACGAAGAGATAAAAACACAAATGCATCGTGTATTGCGCGGTGAAATGAGCCTGTAAGCAAGCAAACCTCACTTAAATACCGAGCACAAAACAAACACCAGAGTCGACAAATAGCCATTAATGGCGTCGACTCTGGCACTTTTAACAAATCCTTACAATTTGTACCGATAAGGCTGTTTTTCAGTTTAGATGGCTATAATTAGGCTAAATGGGTGCGAAAATGGGGATAAATGCCTATAAACTGCCGCTAACTTCATGCTCAATCGAGTTTTACTTTAGTGATGGTCTCTTGCTCAGTAAACTGACGTTTTAACTCACTTTTCGACTTAAAACTGATCTCACCACCTGCCGCGACCGTCATATGTTGCGCATCAATATTATGCTTACTTTGATACAGCATAATTGCCTGCTGGCAGTACGCACGCTGCTCTTCACTCAAGGTAGCACCTTCTGGCCAACGTCCTGTTTCTACAGCAAAAGTTAGCCTTTGATACGCTTGTGGAGTGATGGCATCGATCATCTGTTCCACACTGGGCTTTTCTTGATTTGATTGTTCCTGACTCATATCCTGACTCATAGTTTCCCTCTAAAGTTATCCACGCTCACTGACATCCGCGATACGCTTAACCCTGTTCATTCCCTTCATCGTTAAATTTCAAAGATACTGAATTGACACAATAGCGTTCACCTGTGGTTTCAGGGCCGTCGGTGAATACATGTCCAAGGTGGCTATCGCATTCGGCGCAACGTATCTCGACACGCTTCATACCAAAGCTATTGTCCTCGATATAACGAATCGCCTCGTTTGACACTGGCGCATCAAAACTTGGCCAACCACAGCCAGAGTCGTATTTATTGTCAGACTTAAACAATAACGAATGACAACAGGTACATAAGTAATCTCCCGACGCTCTATTGTGCAATAATTTACCGCTATAAGGGGCTTCGGTGCCCTGTTCTCGGCAAACTCTGTACTCTTCCCTGCTTAATTTTTGACGCCATTCTTGCTCGGTCGTCGTGTTGTTACCTTTGCTCAAATCGGGTCCTACTGTGTTTAATGAAATTTATGTTTTGAACACTTGCCTCACGTCGTGTTGTAGCACATACTTCCCTCCACTTATGTGAAATAGTTAGTAATTTGCGTTTCAACATGATGTTTTGTAGCGCAACGCACATTTTTTTGGCTCAAAGCCTTCAAATAAGTGCAATAAATCACCATCTGCAATCATATGAACGATAAGATCGTATTTTTTTTTGACTTTAAACAAAATAAACTTGATTATCTATTGCGGAAGGAAACTGAGTTTTGTAACTTCAATACCAGTTTATAATTAATCTAAAATAAGTTGTGGAGCAACTATAATGACTATCAAAGTAGGTATTAACGGTTTTGGCCGTATCGGCCGTTTCGTATTCCGTGCAGCTCAAGAACGTAACGACATCGAAGTAGTAGGTATTAACGACCTAATCGACGTAGATTACATGGCTTACATGCTAAAATACGACTCAACTCACGGTCGCTTTAACGGCACTGTTGAAGTTAAAGACGGTAACCTAATCGTAAACGGCAACACTGTACGTGTTACTGCTGAGCGCAACCCAGAAGACCTTAAGTGGAACGAAATCGGTGTTGACGTTGTTGCTGAAGCAACTGGTCTTTTCCTAACTGACGAGACTGCACGTAAGCACATCACTGCAGGCGCTAAGAAAGTTGTTCTAACTGGTCCTTCAAAAGACGCTACTCCAATGTTCGTTAACGGCGTTAACTTCGACACTTACGCTGGTCAAGACATCGTTTCTAACGCTTCTTGTACTACTAACTGTCTAGCACCTATCGCTAAAGTTCTTAACGACACATTCGGTATCGAGTCTGGTCTTATGACTACAGTTCACGCTACTACAGCAACTCAAAAAACTGTAGATGGTCCTTCTGCTAAAGACTGGCGTGGTGGTCGTGGTGCTTCTCAAAACATCATCCCATCTTCAACTGGTGCTGCTAAAGCTGTAGGCGTTGTACTTCCTGAAGTAAACGGCAAACTAACTGGTATGGCTTTCCGCGTACCAACTGCTAACGTTTCTGTAGTTGACCTAACAGTTAACCTAAAAACAGGTGCTTCTTACGAAACTATCTGTGCAGCAATGAAAGAAGCTTCTGAAGGCGCTCTTAAAGGCGTTCTTGGTTACACTGAAGATGCAGTTGTTTCTCAAGACTTCATCGGCGAAACTTGTACTTCAGTATTTGATGCTAAAGCTGGTATCGCTCTAACTGATAACTTCGTTAAAGTTGTATCTTGGTACGATAACGAAATCGGTTACTCAAACAAAGTTCTAGACCTAATCGCTCACATCTCTAAGTAAGCATTAGTTAAGAAATTTGCGTAAGGCGGCTCTCGAGTCGCCTTTTTTTTGTCAATTTTTAGGGCAAAAGAACACTTGCTAGTTCAACGCAGAACTTGGGCTGTTGGATCCGCAAACATAGGTATGCCCTTTTTTGTGAGAACTCAATATGGATGTATATCAACTCCCCGCAGTGGCGGTACTTTCTGACAACGTCACTATTGCTCAGCACGAGCAACTTAAAATTGTCCGCGTAATACATGAAAAAGCACGCGCAGCAATCACCCTTCACGGCGGTCACGTCATCTCTTATATTCCAGAAGGCCAACAAGAAGTTATCTGGATGAGCGAACAAGCTAATTTTGATGGCAAAGCAGCACTTCGTGGTGGGATCCCTGTATGTTGGCCATGGTTTGGTCGAGTAGCCGCACCTGCACACGGTTTTGCTCGCACCGCGCAATGGCAACTCATTGAACATCGTGAAAATGACAGTGGCGTCATTATCAGTCTTGGTCTTAACGCTAGCGAAGAGACAAAAGCTATATGGCCACATCAATTTGAAGCTGTGCTTAACGTAGAGGTGGGTGACGAGCTTAAAGTAAGCTTGGTAATGACCAACACCGACAACACTGACTGGCGCTTCTCTGCCGCGCTTCACACTTACCTTAATCTCTCTGATATTGAGAAAGTAGAAACCCGAGGTATGGGCCCTGAATACATCGATAGCTTAAACGATGCAGCCCTAACCCAAGGTGAAGATGTGCTGACTCTGACCGATACTATCGATCGTGTTTACACTCAGCCTAAACCACTCATTACTCTAAGTGACCCTGATTTTAAACGCGATATCATCGTAGAAAATCAAGGTGCAAACTCAGCAGTAATATGGAACCCTTGGGCTGACGGCGCTAAAGGTATGGGCGATATGCAAGATGACGGCTACAAAACATTCCTTTGTATTGAGTCGAGCCATCATGCACCTAGCCTAGAAGCGGGCACAGTGGTGAAAGCCGGTGATAGCTACACCTTATCGACAACGATTCGCTGTCAATAAGCGCTTAAGTGGCTTCAGCTCTAGAATTGAAGCCACTTTCCTCTCTATTTTATCTTCACGCTTTGTATAACCGTTGTCTCGCTCTGCAATTCCGACTACTATCTGCTTAACATTTTTTGACTCCAGTGATTATGATTTACGCCTGCCCTCTTTGCTCACAGCCTTTAACGTTAGATTCTCGAACTTTTAAGTGCTCAAACAACCACATGTTCGACAAAGCCAAAGAAGGTTACGTAAACCTAATGCCTGCGCACCATAAGCATTCAAAAAACCCCGGTGACAGCAAAGAGATGATGCAATCTCGTCGCGCTTTCCTAGAGTCTGGACACTACCAAAAACTGCAACAGCAACTGGCGAATACCGTGCAGCAGTCCATCACAAATTCTGTAGCAAATCCCTTAGAACATAGCGAACAGCCGACTATCCTAGATATTGGTTGCGGTGAGGGATATTACACCAATGAAATAGCAAATACATTGGGCGAGAGTGCGCAAGTTTACGGCTTAGATATCGCAAAAGTAGCGGTGCGCTATGCCTCAAAACGGTATGCCAATTGCCACTTTAGCGTTGCCTCTAGCTATAAACTGCCGTTTAACGATCACAGCCTAGATGCCATCGTTAAAGTGTATGCGCCGAGCAAGCAAGAAGAGCTATTACGTTGCCTAAAACCGGGCGCAGTTTTAGTGACCGTGACTCCGGGCGCGAGACACCTGTATCAGCTTAGAGAACGTATTTATCAAGAAGTGCGCTTGCACGAAGAACAAGCGGATGAATTTGCAGGGCTAGAATTGATTGAGCAAGCTAAACTCAATTATTCAATGCAGCTTGTCGATGGACAAGCGTTTGATTTACTGCAAATGACGCCATTTGCTTGGAAAGCGTCACCCGAATTACAAGCTGAGCTAAAACAATGCACCAGTTTTGACTGTGAAGCCGATTTTAATATTCAAACCTATCGGGTCATTTAATCTATGGGAGAGTAGAAATGCGCATACAAATGTTAAGTGTACTTCTGCTCTTCGTTTTACCGAACTCAATTGCCAACGCACTTGCCAGCAACGCCGCCTCTCCTATTCACACCTTTTACGATTATCAGCTTTATTCCGCCATTTCCAAAGACGCGCCGCAAACAACAGCAAAACCATTAACCTCGCTACCCAGTACCATCATCAATGCTGATGTTGTGTTAGTGGGCGAATGGCACAGTCATTCTGCAATACACAGATTTCAAGCCGAGCTTTACCAGAAATTGCTTGAGCACAACACGCAGGTCGCCCTTTCGATGGAGCAATTTAGCCGTCCAGTGCAAAACGTATTGGATCAATATCTTAAAAGTGAGATTGGTGAATTAGCATTAATTGCACATGCCAAAGCATGGCCCAATTACAGCAGTGATTATCGCGCTCTTGTAGAACAAGCCAAATCAGAAAGTATGCCTGTCATTGCCGCTAATGCGCCAAGAGAGATAGTGCGATGTATCGGGCAAGTCGGTGTCGATTATCTTGAGAGTTTAAACGCAGAACAACGCCAAACTATCGCCGCCAATCTGGATATTACTGATAGGCCGTATAAAAACAATTTCCAACAGGTGATGGAAGGCGTTGAGCAAGCAAGCATTGAGAAAATGTACGCCGCGCAGGTAGCATGGGATGAAACCATGGCCGAAAGTATCGCCATGCACCACGCCAAATATCCCCACCAGCAAATACTGCATATTGCCGGAAGATTCCACGTAGAAAATGGAATGGGTATCGCCTATTCACTGCATAAACGCGCCCCTAAACTGAAAATCGTATTGATCACTCCGGTATCATCGCTGGATGAACCACTAGGCATGAGCCAATACCCAGAGCATCGCCTACTGGTATTGCCCTTGCCGACACAAGTGATGAATACTCATGAGCATGGCGGTTTTAGTCATCCACACTCAAGTAGTCAGCCTGATTGTCAGTAGCGATTATCGGTTGGGATGATTCAAAATGTGGTCTTCCCAATCCACAACATCAATCTCATACACCACTTTATTTCGCACACTTTCACCTGCGGCGTGCATGGCGGATTTTGAGCCTGTGATTAATGGGTGCCATGATGGCAGTGGTTTACCTTCGGAAAATAAGCGGTAGGCGCAGGTTTCTGGCAGCCAGTGGAATTCATGGATCTTGTCACGGGTCAGTTTTAGGCACTCTTCGCCTGATTCAAAACGATTTGGGTAATCTTTACAGCCACAGGTTTTACTGTTTAGCCAACTGCACGCGACATTGGTGTAATACACTTCGTCGCTGTCTTCATCCATTAATTTGTGCAGACAACATTTACCACAGCCATCACAAAGAGCTTCCCATTCTTGTTCGCTCATTTGTTCTAGGGTTTTTGTTTGCCAAAATGGAGAAGTCATCATTAATTTACCGTCGTGAACTTGGAGGCGTTTTATACCTATTTGACGCCTAAAATACAAGCAAAAGCGATAATCAAAGGCTTACAAGTCTAGTTTGCACGGTTTGAGTAAAACTTCTTTCAATCTTGATAAATATGTTGATAATCCACTCTTTGAATTTTTGAGACCAAATTGTATGGAATGTCGACTGTATTGCGGGGCGTGCTGTATTGCACCGAGTATCTCTAGTAGTTTCCCGCTACACCCGCATGGGAAAAAAGCAGGTGAACGTTGTAAGCAACTCACCGATGACAATCTATGCAAGCTATTTGGTAAAGAAGAACGTCCTGATGTTTGCCATGATTTCAAGGCTGCAAAATGGGTTTGCGGTGAAGACTCCAAACAAGCTATTGAGATCCTTACAGAACTTGAATACATTACCGCCTGAATAAATATCCACGGAAACTTTGCCTATATGGCAAATAGCGTATATTTTTATTTTCAGAACTCAACTAGATTCAAAGGATGTTTTATGAACAAGTACATGGCCGAGCTAATTGGCACATTTTGGTTAGTGCTAGGCGGTTGTGGTAGTGCTGTATTAGCGGCTGGCATTCCTGATTTAGGTATTGGATACCTAGGTGTCGCTCTTGCATTCGGTTTAACTGTGGTCACTATGGCGTTCGCTATCGGTCACATTTCAGGCTGTCACTTAAACCCTGCAATTACTGTAGGACTATGGGTGGGTGGTCGCCATGAGACTAAAGATGTGATCCCTTACATTGTTGCTCAAGTGATTGGTGGCATCGTTGCTGGTGGCGTTTTATACATCATTGCCACTGGTAAAGCGGGCGCAGATATTGGCAGCTTCGCAACCAATGGTTATGGAGAGCACTCCCCGCACGGCTATAGCATGCTAGCGGCACTGGTAACTGAAATCACCCTAACGGCGGTATTCTTGTTTGTCATTATGGGCGCAACAGATAAACGCGCTGCACCAGGTTTTGCGCCACTGGCTATTGGTCTTTGCCTAACCTTAATCCACCTTATCAGTATTCCAGTAACCAACACATCTGTTAACCCAGCTCGTAGTACAGCGGTTGCGGTGTATGTCGGTGATTACGCCCTTAGCCAATTATGGCTATTCTGGGTTGCCCCTATTATTGGCGGCATTATCGGTGCTCTGGTATATAAAACTGTAGTTGGTAAAGAATAATTATTTCAGTCCTATCGATATGAAAAAGGCCGTTTAGTTAAAAACTAAACGGCCTTTTTATTAGTTTGCTTTTACAGCTTATGTCGCCCTAAAAGAGAGTGCGAAAGCGTAGTGCCATCCACCAAATCTAGCTCTCCACCAACAGGTACACCGTGCGCGATGCGCGAAGCACCCACTTGATGAATATGGCAAAGCTCAGCGATATATTGCGCCGTGGCCTCGCCTTCGACTGTTGGGTTAGTGGCTAGAATCACTTCTTTGATTTCGCCTTCTTGCAGCTTAAAATCCAGCTTATCTAGGCCAATATCACTAGGCCCGATACCGTCAAGCGGTGAAAGATGCCCCATCAGCACAAAATACAGTCCTGAATACTGACCTGTTGCCTCTACTGCCGCAATATCCGCAGGACTTTCTACCACACATATTTGTCCGGTTTGCTGTCTTTTAGGGTTACTACAAATATGACAAACATCATTTTCAGTAAAAGTACGGCATTCGCCACAGTGACCCACTTCGGTCATTGCTTGACTGAGTGCATCGGCAAGCTTAACCCCGCCGCTTCGGTCTCTTTGCAATAAATGAAAGGCCATACGCTGCGCCGACTTGGGACCCACCCCAGGTAGACAACGTAAGGCCTCCATCAATTGTTCCAGCATATTACTGGTACGCATTGAATTAAATTCTGCGTTAGAACGGCATTTTCATGCCTGGTGGTAGTTGCATACCGCCAGTCACACCCGCCATTTTTTCTTTTTGAGTCTCTTCAACGCGACGTGCTGCATCGTTAAATGCTGCTGCAATCAAGTCTTCAAGCATCTCTTTGTCGTCTTCCATCAAGCTTTCATCAATGTCGACACGACGTACGTTATGGCTGCCTGTAATGGTTACTTTTACAAGACCTGCGCCTGATTCGCCAGTCACTTCCATTTGTGCGATTTCTTCTTGAAGTTTCGCCATACGATCTTGCATTTGCTGGGCTTGCTTCATTAGGTTGCCCATACCGCCTTTTCCAAACATTCTGAATCTCTCTTTGATATCGGTATTGATAATTACTATTAAAAGTGGGGGCTATTCTACCCCATTTCAACCCTAAATTGGGCGAACACTCTCTCTATCAAGCTCAGCTGAAAAGCGAGCTTCAATAAATTTGATGTGCTCGTCGTTTTCTAAACTTTCAAACGCCTTTTCTAGCTTGGCATGATACAAAATTTCACGCAGTTCAAGTGGTGTTTGACCTTGCTCGTCTACCTGAACGCTAATCGCACGCTGTTGCCCTGTCACAGCAGTCAGTGCTGACGCGAGTTCGTGGCGTGACTTTTCACTATCAAGGTGTTTTTGACTTGCTCTTAAATGTAGCACTATGCCACTGTCATTTTCTTCATAATGAGAATTTAAGGCCAACTGTTCGACCAGTTTTGCAGTGTTCAATTTGGCAATCAGTGCGCTCCAACTGTCTTTTTCTACAGACTCGTTAAGCAGCTTCTCCACCATTTCAGGTGTTTTTTCATGCTCTAAGGCTTTTTTAAGTAAAGCGGGCGTTAAGCTCGGCTTTTTTTCCTCTGGCTGAAAGGTTTCTGATGCTTGCCATTGATACGGCTGATTACTGGTATCCACTTGTTGCTGCAACACTGACTGTGACGGTGCTTTAGGCGGGTGTTGTTGTGTCACACGCTGTAAAACACTTTCTTTTTTTCTGGTCGGTGTTGCTTCACCCTTTTTTACGTTGCTATCACCTTGTGTCGCTTGTGTCGATGACTTGCTTTGTCGTTTAGAGCGAAGTTGATGACGAAGGCCGACTAGTGAGCTTTTTGTTCCTTCACTGGCAGGTTGGCTTGACTCGCCGTGACTCGCCGTAGGCGCACTTGTTTGTGCTACATCCACTGGAGTCGTGTTTGTTGAAGACAAGCTAACCTGTTGTGAGCTTGTTTGCTCATTAGGCACACTACGAGTCACATGAGGCGCCTGCTCGTGCATATTTGACGCATGTGGCGCTCTATTAGCCATTGGGCTTGCAGCTGGCTTAGGCGTTACCGCAGGTGCTTGCTCCATCGCTTTTTTAGCTTGCTGTATTGGAGACGGTCTTTCCATCGCTGGAGCAACATCAACAATAGGCAGTGACTGTAACGGCGCAGCAGGTGCATGACTTGCTGTTGAAATGGTATTGGCCGCCGGTTTTTCCACAGGACTAAACGCGAGCATACGCAACAAGGTCATTTCTACGCCAGCGCGCTCTGTTGGGGCAATAGATAACTCTTTGCGTCCCTTCAAAGCAATTTGGTAGTACAGCTGAACGTCTTGCGGAGATATTTCTGTCGCAAGGTGCTGTACTCGCTCTGCATCTAAATGAGAGGCATCTAGCGTAGCAGGTAAGGCTTGATACATGGCAATGCGATGCAACTGCATGGAAAGCTTTTGTAGCAACCCATCCCAATCAACGCCATTGTTTGCCAGTTGCTCTAAGGCATCAAGGCTTGCTGATGCTTGGCGCTTGATAATGGCTTCAATAAGATACAGGGCTTGTTCGCTATCTAGCGTGCCGAGCATTCTTGATACTTGCTCGGTAACCACCGAACCATTGCCAAGAGCAATCGCTTGATCTGACAAACTTAATGCATCACGCATACTGCCATCAGCGGCATGCGCGAGCATACCTAGCGCACGCTCTTCTCGCGCTACGCCCTCTTGTTCCAGTACATGATCCAATTGCTGCTGAATATTTTCAACGCTAATCGGCTTCAAATGAAACTGCAGACAGCGAGATAAAATAGTAACCGGCAGTTTTTGTGGATCTGTGGTCGCTAACAGGAACTTCACATACTCAGGTGGCTCTTCGAGCGTTTTAAGTAGCGCATTGAAGCTGTGCTTAGACAACATGTGTACTTCATCAATCAGGTACACTTTAAAGCGTCCCCGAGCCGGTTTGTACTGCACGTTGTCTAAAAGATCGCGAGTGTCTTCAACCTTAGTTCGAGACGCTGCATCTATCTCTAGCAAATCAACAAAACGTCCCTGATCGATTTCGATACAGCTCTGACATTGACCGCATGGCGTAGAAGTAATGCCCGTTTCGCAGTTCAGACCTTTGGCAAGCAAGCGACCTATGGTCGTTTTACCTACGCCGCGAGTACCACTTAATAAATAAGCGTGGTGAAGTCGATTCTGATCAAGAGCATTTTCTAACGCCGTTAAAACGTGCTCTTGTCCAACAACTTCCTTAAATTGCTTAGGTCGCCACTTACGCGCTAACGCTAAATAACTCATTAATTATCCTGATAGGGCTTGTAAATTAGTGTCCGTCAAACTCACATAGGCTGAATACTTCAATGCCCATTTTTTCGATACGTTTATCACCGCCAATTTCTGGAAGGTTGATAACGAAAGCCGCATGTTCTACCACGCCGCCCAGTTGACGAATCAGCTTAGTGGTCGCTTCAATCGTGCCACCTGTGGCAAGCAAATCGTCTACAACCAACACTTTGTCGCCTTCAACAATCGCATCGGTATGAATTTCTAATACGTCTGTGCCGTATTCTAATTCATAAGATTGAGAAATCGTTTCTCTTGGCAATTTACCTGGCTTACGCACTGGCACAAAACCAATGCCTAGCTCTAGCGCTAAAGGAGCACCAAACAAGAAACCGCGGGCTTCTGTACCAACAATTTTAGTAAAACCCATACCTTGATAACGTTCAATGAACATTTCAATAGTGGCTTTATAAGCGGCGGCGTCTTCCATCAAACTGGTGACATCACGGAATAAGATGCCTGGTTTTGGGTAATCAGTGATGCTTTTAATACTTGCTTTAACCAAAGCTTGCTTTTCAATATTCATAGTTATTCTTACTGTTTATCTCAGTGCCTAACCATTACAAACTTATCTAAATTCACATTTTGTTCGAGTCATAGTATTAACCAAATCCTATTGCGATTCAGTCATGCTCTAACGTATTAATTAGCTGTGTTGATTTAGATTTACGATTAGGTTGGGTTAATTGATATCAATCTAATGCAAGGGTTAATTATTGCTCAATCAGATTGATTTTATACCAATCGTACTAAATAACTGTTCATTCTAGCTTGTTAAAATGCTCGATAACGGCGTTAGAATTTTTGATTGTAGAATAACTACTTATCGAAAAATTCTGCCTTGTTCTCGAGCATTTTTCCTGCGCTAGCTCTGATCACTTACTTAGTGTGATTGGTATTAGTGGAAGTCATATTAGTGAGTTTATCAATTTTGAGCAAGTTACTCTTTGGGGTAACTCAAGTTTTCACTGCTTGATGGCTCAGGGGCGTCAGGTAATCGTCTGATCATGATGAATAATACCAGCATAAGCAGTACTAACATCCCTTTAATCCACACTATAGGTGCCAAATAAATAGAGAAGGAGAAGCTGATTAACATCATTAGGTAGGCTTTTCGTTTAATCGAAGGTCGCATGCTTCTATTTTGCTGCCAATTATCAATCATAGGCCCAAAGGTTGGGTGCGCTCTTAATTTGCGATTTAAGCGTGGAGAGGCTCGCATAAAACAAGCGCTGGCCAATAACACAAACGGAGTGGTTGGCAACAGAGGCAGTATAATCCCTAGGATACCCAATAGTAGGCTCAGTACCCCAAAGACGATTAAAAAAACTCTTTTTATAGAGGTCCCTGCACTATTCACCAAGTTTATGTCCGCGTTAACTCAAAGCATTAAGCGGAAGAGTATCTGAAGTCGCCGGAAAAAAGAAGCAGATCCTATGACTCTTTTCCTTCGATAACGATTTGACAGTTAGCGTGAGGTAAGCCGCTCAATCTAAATGTATTTTTACCCGTTCGCGATAGCGAAAGAGACTGCTGAACAAAAGCGCCCTCTTCTCCTAAGCTAATTTTTGAAGACAGTGGCATCAACTTGCCTTGAGTTTCCGGCGCACTCCACACACCATCAAGTCCAGCGTTAAGCAGTTGCAACTCTTGATTGGGAAAGTTTGCCAACCCGATAATGGCGTTAATCGGTTCACCGTATTCTGCGTAACGAATGCCTTTGTTTAAAGTACTGACCAGATCCTGAATGTGGAACACCTGCCCTTCTTGGCTGCGAATGTAATCGTTAAACAAGGCTCTGATTAGCAAAGTGGTTGAAACTCCGTATTGCTCACTAGAATCGGTATCCAAAATATAAAACAAGAACTGACCATTCATGCTCCATGCGTAATCGTAGACCAAGGGCATGCTTTCCAGACTTTGCAACACACGAAAATGACAATCCCATACCCCTTGACTGGTTTTTGCTTCCGGTACTAGCGCTTGTAATAGTTCTCGAGAAATTGCGGGATGATTGTGCAAATACTCTAAATGCCAGTGTAATTCTTGATCTTCAGGCAATTCGCCCTGTTGATTTAACTGAAACCATTGACTGGTGAAATCTCGACCAATATCCACGGAATCTCTGGCTTCCGAGAGGGTACTTTCGACCGTTTTGAGCAAATGAGTGGGATTTACTATCGGCTTAGTAACAAAATCTTTAATTCCAAACTTGAGGGCTTTGGCAACAACTGATATTTTGTCGGTGCCGGAAATAACGATCATTGGCAAAGACGGATATTGGTGGCTGACTTCTTCGACAAATTCGATTCCATCTAGTACAGGCATTTCTATGTCGCAGATCACTAGATCTGGAACTTGTTTAGCCAGATGTTGCAGTCCAACCAAACCATTATCTGCTTCAAAGACGCGATAATTTTTTGCCTTTAATAGCGAGCTTACTAATTTCCTAAATACGATATCGTCATCTAGAATTAGTACATCTCCGGCTTGTTTTTCAATCATTTGCGGTTCCACTACTATGCTTTGTACGTGCACTTTACGCTCTTTAAGTCTACCTATTTAGCTATAACATTAGATGTCCGTTGAAATAATAACAAAGATAAATCACTTATTTTAACGACAAATTGTGTAAACTGATTGATAATAAACACTTAATCACCTGGCCCATTGGGTTTACCCCCTCATATAAGTGAGTGCATATCTAGATCATGAAAGACACAATGAAACTTGATGACCTCAATCTGTTCCGCCAAGTCGTGGAGCATGGAAGCTATACAGCTACGTCACGCGCAACTCGAATTCCGGTTGCAACTATCACTAGACGCATACAAGCATTGGAAGATGCTATCGACTTACGACTGTTGAATAGACACGCTCGCAAATTGACGCTAACAGAAGCAGGACAACGCTTTTATGAGCAATGTGGTCCATTACTCAAACAACTCTCTAGTTCTGCTGTAGAGCTTGGTGAAGAGTGCAGAGGAGCCGCAGGTCGCCTACGTGTTTCTTCTCCAGCTAACTTAACTAAGCGTATGTTAATGCCTCTTATTGAAGGGTTCATGACCACTTACCCTGATATTCAAATAGACCTTAACATGACCAACAGAGCGGATGAGCTTGACCCTACTGAATGGGACATGATTTTCCGAGTTGGCCCACAGCGCGATTCAAACCTAATCGCAAGAAAGCTGACAGAAGTAAAAGATATTTTAGTGGCTAGCCCTGACTACCTAAAATCGAACACCGCTTCTTTACAACACGCCGAAGATCTTTCCGGTCACTCTTTGCTAAAAGGCTTGCCTTTGACTCATTGGTCTCTGGTGAACGTTCACGGTGAAACGGTAGTGAACAAAGAGAAAGGTAAGTTAGAAGCTTCCGATCTCAACGTAGTACGACACGCTTGTTCTTGTGGCGTAGGTATTGCCCTAGTGCCTGATGTTATGGTTGACCATCACATCGAAAATGGTGGCCTTGTACAAGTGCTTCCAGAGTGGACGGCTAACCCTCGTGATATCTTTATGCTATACAACCATAAAGACCATATCCCTGAGAAAACACGTTTGTTCATCGATTACATCAGAGATTACTTCAATTAATTGTCCGCGATGAAGTTCCATCTCCATCGCAGCTGATATTGAATCACCACTGATATAAAAAGGCTCAGCAATGCACAATTGCTGAGCCTTTTTGTTATCAGTCATTCTATCAAACATAAAAAAACCAGCAGCCTAAGCCACTGGTTTATTGTTCTGTTTGCGAATACTTAGAACTAGAAAGCGAAAGAGCTTAAGCGCCTTCGTTATACATTTCCAAGTTAGCAAGATCTTGGGCAATGTTTTGCTCAAGTTTGGCATCATCTGAACGAAGTGAATCTAGGAAATCCAGATACTTCTGATCCACATCACCAGTCACGTATTGACCGCTAAATACCGATGTTTCAAAGGTATTGATATCAGGGTTACCTAGGCCAACCGCTGAGACTAAATCTTCAATGGATTGGAACATCAGGCCATCAGCGCCAATCAGTGCTGAAATTTCATCTACTTCACGTCCGTGGGCAATTAACTCGTTAGCACTTGGCATGTCGATGCCATATACGTTCGGGAAACGAACCTCAGGAGCCGCTGATACGATGTAAACCTTGTTTGCACCAGAATCACGCGCCATTTCGATGATTTGCTCAGACGTTGTACCGCGAACAATAGAGTCATCAACAAGTAATACGTTTTTGCCTTTGAACTCAGAGCGAATAGCATTGAGCTTACGACGTACTGATTTCTTACGTTGTTGCTGACCTGGCATGATAAAGGTACGACCAACATAACGGTTTTTCACAAAACCTTGGCGGTATGGCTTATCAATAATTTGCGCAATTTGCAGTGCGATATCACACGATGTTTCAGGGATTGGGATAACCACATCGATATCCAAATCACTCCATTCGCGTTTGATTTTCTCACCCAACTTGTTACCCATTTCAACGCGAGCGCTGTAAACAGAGATCTTGTCGATAAATGAATCAGGACGAGCAAAGTAAACGAATTCAAAGATACATGGATTCAATTGTGGGTTGTGCGCACATTGCTGTGTGTACAGCTGACCATCAAAGGTAATGTAAACCGCTTCACCAGGAGCTACATCACGCATGAAGTCGAAACCGACAGCATCTAGCGCTACAGACTCAGAAGCTACCATGTACTCAGTAGCGCCTTCGACTTCACGTTTACCTAAACAAAGTGGACGAATGCCGTTTGGATCGCGGAAAGCCACCATGCCGTGACCAATGATCATTGCCGTAACGGCGTACGCACCACGAATCGTTTGGTGTACACGCTCTACCGCATCAAACACGTCTTTCTCAGTAATATTAAAGGTTTTGGTCATATCAATGTTATGAGCCAATACATTCAATAGTACTTCTGAATCAGAAGTGGTGTTTACGTGACGACGGTCTTTCTCAAATAGGTTCTGACGCACTTCGGCAGCATTGGTAAGGTTACCGTTGTGCGCTAGCGTAATACCAAAAGGTGAGTTTACGTAGAAAGGTTGAGCTTCTGAAGCACTTGAGCTTCCTGCGGTTGGGTAGCGAACATGCCCAATTCCCACGTTACCTTGTAAGCGTTGCATGTGTTTTACTTCAAACACATCCTTAACCAAGCCGTTCGCTTTACGTAGACGAAAACGATTGCTATTTATGGTAACAATACCCGCTGCATCTTGGCCACGATGCTGCAAAACCGTAAGCGCATCATAAATCGATTGATTAACAGGAGTTGTGCCTACAATTCCAACAATACCACACATGTCTAAACCCTCAGTATTGGTTTAAGCTTTACCCACGCCGGATAAAAAGCTTGACGTTTCTTTAAGATGTTCGAAAAACGGTGCGATCAGACGACTAAACTCTGGGATCAACTGCGATTGGCGCCACCAGTCGGCATTTGAAAGACTGGTGAATGCATCCATAAAGAACAGTACGGCAGCGACGATAAGTACGCCACGTAAAGTACCAAATACAACTCCAAGCACGCGATCTGTACCTGACAAACCGGTCTTTTGCACTAATTGGGCGATGGTGTAATTGATTACAGCACCAACAACCAATGTTGCAACAAACAAAGCGGCTACCGCAGCTCCGTTTCGAATCATATTGTCTTGGATGTTTGTAAAGTACACCGCGAGTTTTGTGTAATATTGACTGGCAATAAAAAAGGCGCCAAACCAAATCACTAAAGACAGGGCTTCCTTAACAAAACCTCGTACCAAGCTGATCAGCGCAGATAAGCCGATCACACCTAAAATAGTAAAATCTATCCAATTCATGAGCTTTACTTCCTCATGCTGGCGCGCATTCTAACAGAAAAATGCGCGACGCAAACGTTTTCTTTATGGTTTTAGTGGCTTAAATGTCTGAATCTGACCATTTGCGCCAAGCAGTTTATTTAGTTTCGGCAGTTCCGCTTCCAGTTTTGAACGAGAAACATCTGGCCCTACAATTACGCGATAAAAGTTATTCGCTTTCACCACACTGGCTCGATAACCGCTTTTTTGCAGATCTTTTGCCATCTTCTCAGCGTTTTCAGCATTTCTTAATGAAACCAGCTGAATAATCCATGCACTGTCTTGATAGTGATTGCGTTCGACAACTTTATGCTCCTTCACTTTCACCACTTCTGGTTTATGTTTGGTTACATGTTTAGTCGTGTGCTTCGGCGCTGCTTTGGCTTCGTGTTTCACTTCAGCTGTGTGCTGTGCTTTTGACGCGCTGTGATCAGGAATCACTTCTTCAACTGGCTCAGGAGGTAACGAAACGTCTTCTTCGACCGGATTTAGAACTTCAAACGATTCTACTTCTGACTCAAGTTGAGGCTTGATAGGAATAGCGACGGTTTCTTCTTGATAGTGCGATTTTTCACCGTCTAATATATCAGGAAGTACAATTACCCCTACTGCAACCAGTACTATGGTACCGACTAAGCGACTTTGAAATTTACTCGCCATTGTTTCTCCTTGTTTGCCAGTGCTCTAACACGGCCCCTACGGTAAAAAATGAACCCATGACGACGACAACATCATCTTCGCCAGCATCGCAAAGTGCCTGTTCAAAGGCCGCGACAGGGTTATCATAAGCTTTGGTGCCTTGAGCAAGGTATTGGCATAGCTCTTGTGCTGATGCCGCGCGTGGGCCTTCTAGAGAGGCTGGATACCAATGCTCTGTGCAATCCGATAATACATTCAGCGTTGATGCCACATCTTTGTCATGCAACATACCAATCACAGCGCGAATTTTCTTTTGTGGATAACGTTGCTGCAGTTGAGCAACTAAATATTGTGCAGAATGTGGATTGTGCGCCACATCCAAAATCAGTGTTGGCTGCTGTGATAAAACCTGCATTCTTCCGGCTAATTGAGCCTTGTTAAGCCCATTAACGATATTCACATCGGTCAGATCTAATTCAGAGACACCCAATGCCATCAATGCCGTGGCGGCGTTAGCAAGTGGCAAGTTTGGTTTAGGCAGGTCTTTGACATCAAAACTGCCTGACTGCCAATCCCACAGTGTGCCGTGTTCTTGGTATGAATACTGGTAGCCCACTTGGTACAACTTAGCGCCAATATCATCAGCGTGCGCGGCAACGGTCATCGGCGCATCAGGTTGACCACAGATCGCCGGTTTGCCTGAGCGGAAAATGCCCGCTTTCTCAAAGCCAATCACATTGATGTCATCACCAAGCCAATCAACGTGATCAATGGCAAGGCTAGTAATCACACTCACATCATGATCAACAATGTTAGTGGCATCTAAGCGTCCGCCTAAACCCACTTCCAGCAGTACCACATCCACTTTTTGTTCTTGGAACAAATGCAAAGCCGCTAGTGTTGCGTATTCAAAGAAACTTAAACTGATCTCGCCGCGCAGTGCTTCAATGGCGCAAAATGCCGAGACGTGCTGCGCATCATCGAGTTCTTGCCCATTAATGCGAACGCGTTCGTTATAACGAATCAAATGCGGAGAGCTGTAAACACCGACGCTGTAACCAGCATCAAGCAATATGGCTTCCATGATGGCGCAAGTAGAACCTTTGCCATTTGTTCCGGCAACGGTAATCACTTTAGGTGCAGGCTTAGTTAAGCTTGGGGTCGCTTTTTGAGCAACTTGAGAAATGCGATCAAGACCAAGGTCAATAGCACTGGTATGAATGGATTGTAAATAATCAAGCCACACCTTAAGGGATGATGTGGCTTGTGGGATATATGGACTCATCAATCTATTAAACGCTAAAACTGTAGATAATGAGTACTGTACTATTTTTCTGGCGCTACGGGTACTTCGTATTCAGCCTCTTTTGAGCCTTTATTCCCAGAAGTCGCTAGAGGTGTTGGATAATTAGTCATTTTTGCAACTAAGTTACCTACACACTGACGCATTTCACGGCGATCAACAATCATATCAATTGCGCCATGCTCAAGTAAGAACTCACTGGTTTGGAAGCCTTCGGGTAAGTCTTCACGAACCGTTTGCTCGATAACGCGACGACCTGCAAAACCGATAACCGCACGCGGCTCACCGATGTTGATGTCACCTAGCATAGCAAAACTTGCAGAAACGCCACCCATAGTCGGATCGGTCATTACTGAGATAAACGGTAGACCTTTCTTAGAAAGACGCTCTAGTGCAGCACTGGTTTTAGCCATTTGCATCAAAGACATCAACGCCTCTTGCATGCGAGCACCACCACTGGCAGAGAAACACACCATGCCACAGTTGTTTTCGATGGCAGCATCAACTGCGCGAACAAAACGTGCGCCCACAACCGAACCCATAGATCCGCCCATGAACTTAAATTCCATCGCACACGCCACGATAGGCATGTCGTTTAAAGTCCCTTTCATCGCAATCAAAGCATCTTTTTCGCCACTGCTCTTTTGGTAAGCAACGATACGATCTTTGTAACGCTTGGTGTCTTTAAATTTTAGTTTATCTTTAGGCTCTAATTCTGCGCCTAGTTCTTCACGGCCGTCCGCATCTAAAAAGCTGTCAAGGCGCATACGAGCAGAAATGCGCATGTGATGGTCACATTTAGGACACACTTCTAAATTACGCTGTAGCTCAGCTTGGTATAAAACTTGTTCACAAGAGGTACATTTCGTCCATACACCTTCTGGAACATTCGCCTTGCGAGACGGTGAAATACTGCTTTTATTGAAAATCTTCTCAAGCCAACTCATGAAAGACCTTTTTCATTAAGCTCTCGCCCCAAAGGCAAGAGGTTGATAATTTGCAAGGATTAAACCATAGATCTACTCAAGTGTAGATAAAAAACTGGTTGTACCTATCCCTTAATACTTAATTATGACAATAAAATGACGCCAAATTGATGCTAAGTTTGCTTTTGGTCACACTTATTCAGGTAGAAACAACGGACCCATTGGATATTCTGGTATAGCAAATTCATCCGGGTAATCGACTCTCACCAAATATAATCCATGTGCTTTTGCCGTTGCACCTGCCAATGTGCGATTTTTCTGTGCTAACAACCACTCAATCCACTCAACTGGCTGTTCGCCACGCCCTACCACCAACAAACTGCCGACAATATTACGTACCATATGGTGCACAAACGCATTCGCCTTAATATCCACTACGATATATTGGCTATGACGTGTGACATTAATGTGCATCATATTACGAAATGGGCTTAGCGATTGGCAATGAGCCGCTCTAAACGAGCTGAAATCATTCTCACCGAGTAGAGATTGCGCCGCTTGATGCATTTTTTCAACATCAAGGTCGCCGTGATAATGACTGACGCCTTTTGCCAAAATTGCAGGGCGTAATGAATGGTTGTAGATAACGTAACGGTATCGTCTTGCGGTCGCACTAAAACGAGCGTGAAAATCTTCAGAGACTTCGGTTGCCCAGCGCACCGCAATGTCGCTTGGCATATTGGCATTAACGCCCATTTGCCACGCCACCATTTTACGAGAAGCAGTAGTATCAAAATGAACCACTTGTCCGGTGCCGTGTACGCCGGCATCGGTACGACCAGCACATTGAACCTCAACTGGATGATTCGCTACTATCGATAATGCTTTTTCTAAACGCCCCTGAACAGAGTCAAAATCGTTTTGTCTTTGCCAGCCATAGTATTTTGCACCATCGTATTCGATGCCAAGTGCGATTCTCATCAGAAACAATCCAGTTAGAAATTAGGGTCGGCAGTATAAACGAAGCGTTTAACGGTCTCAATTTCTTATTATGAATGAATCGAATCTAGTAGTTTTTGTGCACGTTGCTGTTGATGTTCATTACCCTTATCAATGACATCGCGCAGTAACTTACCCGCATGATTCAAATCATTCATTTGAATGTACACAGAAGCTAAATCTATCTGACTTGAAAGCTCACCTTCTACGTCAACATCTTTAAGCTCAACATTGCCGATCACATCTGGGAACTCTTCTAGCCCGACTCTCAGATCCAGCTCTTCGTCATCAGGGTTAGTGACAGGTTCGGCATCTGCTTCAGCGATCACTTCATCGATAGATTTATAGGGAGTTGTAGACTCTGGATCTTCTTGTGCTAGCTCTGCTGATTCCGATATCGCGTCATCATTTCCTGTAGCAACCACCGGTTTTTCAAGAGTGGAGTTACTCTCTGCGACTGCATCACCTAAATCTAGATCATCTTCTGCTAACAGTGCTAACGCTTCTTTTTTAGCATCCGCAAGCGCTTCTCTTTCGCCATATTCAGGCAAATCCGCGACGTTTACGATCTCATCGAGATGAGATTCTTGCTCTGTAGACTCATCACTATCGCCATCAGAATCCGTGTTGTCTGGGGTAGCCGTCTCACCTGTAACTTTAACCGCTAAGATTTTATCCAGCTCTTGCTCAAACTCTTTATCCAGTGGGTTAACCGTACTTTGCGCCATCTGCGCTCGAGCAGGCATTTCAATAGCGGCGTCTGATGCTTGACCATCATCGCCTTGTTCTTGAACGTCTTGCGCTTCGGTATTTTCTTCTGACGATGCCACAACGGTTGCGATAGGTTCTACATTTTCAATTTCAGGGTCGTTATCGCCTTTCACGCTTGGCACTGGGTTTAACGCCTTTGGCTCTGTAGGCTCTTTACCAATTTGCGGAACCGGTCTGACGGATAAGGTCATTTTGATGATAAGTAGCATGATAAGCGCTGTTACAGCGGCCGATAGCGCCACAATCACCCATACATTGGTCAATAAACTTGAATTTGGTGCAGGCGCAGGAAGATTGGCATTTTCTGCTTTTAAAGTTTGCTCTGCGGCGGCGCGGCGCTGGGTTTCTAAATCGAGTTGACCTTTTAATTGCACGACATCAGTACGAATTGAGCCTAATGCTTGCAGAAGATCTTGGTTATTTTGGCGTAATGAGCTGAACTCTTGCTGTGAGGATTGTAATTGTTGCTGCAAAAATTCGATTTGCTTTTGCTGTATTTGACGCGCGCCTAAATCTTCTACATTAATTTTAGTCGGCGCATTGTCTTGAGCAATTTTGGCTAAATAGCTGGGCTTTTTCGCATGAATTTTTAATAAGCGCACTGCCTCAGCGACACTCTGTTTATCAATTTCAGCATCGGTTGGCAAAGTGATGATACTGCCCGGTTTGAGCAAGTGGATGTTTCTATCTTCAAAATCCGCTAAGTTATTTTTGTAGATAGCCAAGATCACTTTATAAACCGATTGCTGCTCGCTGGTTCTTACGGTTTGCCCTATCGACCATAAAGTTTCATCAATAGCGGTGGGGCCGTAAGTGCGCTGGCTAGAGAGTTTATTTTGATCTCGATTGAGCTTAGTTCCGTCTAGCGAATCAGGAACAATATAAGTAGGAACGGCTTGCAAATGACCACTTGGGCCGACAAGACGGATGTCTTCTGCATGTGCCACGATAGAAACACACAAACACGCAATTACAATAAGAGTACGACGATACAATTCCATTTGAGTTCGCAACTAGATTTCCCTTAAGCGGTGAATAGTATTAATTTGCTAAAGTTTTGCGCAAAAGACAACTATAGGATGATTATTTACATCAAAAATGTGCCTAAAATTGGATTACGGGTCAAGTAGTGGTTCTTGAGTTACCAAAAATAGAAAAGCCATTAGTCAGTCACCTAACTAATGGCTTTTTTGTTAAAACAATAATTGGCAATTAACGGCTTTTAATATTTAAAAGTAATCACGAATTAATAGTTCTGCAATTTGTACAGCGTTAGTCGCCGCGCCTTTACGCACGTTATCTGCGACAACCCACATGTTTAGGCCGCTGTGATGGCTAATATCATTACGGATACGTCCTACCATGACATGATCTTTACCGCCTGCGTCACGAACTTGAGTTGGGAAATCTTGACCGTGGAACACTTCAATGCCGTCGGTTTGCTCAAGTAACTGCACCGCTTGCTCTGCATCAATCGGGGCACGCGTTTCTAGGTGTACCGCTTCAGCATGACCATAGAATACAGGCACACGAACACACGTTGGGTTCACCATGATAGAAGGGTCATTAAAGATTTTCTGGGTTTCCCAAACCATCTTCATCTCTTCTTTGGTGTAACCGTTATCCATAAAGGTATCGATTTGTGGAATACAGTTAAACGCAATTTGCTGTGAGAACGCTTCCGCTTCTACAGGTCGACCGTTTAATAGCTTCGCCGTTTGGCCTGCAAGCTCATCAATGCCCGCTTTACCCGCACCCGCCACTGACTGGTAAGTCGATACGTTAATGCGCTCAATACCCACTTCATCATGGATAGGCTTCAATGCCACTAGCATTTGAATGGTAGAACAGTTTGGGTTTGCAATGATGTTGCGGTTACGAAACTCGGCAATGGCTTCAGGGTTGACTTCAGGCACTACTAGCGGCACATCGTAGTCGTAACGGAACTGTGACGTATTGTCGATAACTACTACGCCTTCATCTGCGGCAATAGGAGCCCATTTTTCAGACAATTCACTGCCCGCTGAAAATAGCGCAATGTGCACTTGAGACCAATCGAACTCCGCCACGTCTTGTACTTCAATACTTTTGCCGTCAAAGCGGTAAGTTTTACCCTTACTGCGTTCACTGGCCAGTAGATGCAGTTCGCCAATCGGAAACTCTCTTTCTTTTAGAACGTCTAAAAGTGTTTCACCGACAGCGCCTGTTGCGCCTAAAATGGCTACATTAAATTGTTGACTCATTGACCTACCTCTACCTTAAATCCTAGCTCTTGCAAGGGTTGCAAATTACAAGACGCATCGCCTGTTAGCGTCACCGCACCATATTCACGGCGGTCCCAATACTCTTTACGCATCTTATCAAATGCCCCTGTTTTACCGATTTCGCGGCGAAACAGTGCATCGTCTTTGCGCACATCATAAATCAATTGCGTGAGGTTGTGCAGTGTTGCTTCGTCCCACTGGCGTGATAAATGCATTTTTGGTACGGGAGCGGTCGGCAATAACTCATCGGCGCCCACTGCTAATGGGCTGTTAATGTGCTGGCAAAATGAATTAAAGATCATGGTTGTGCCGCGCGCTTTACCCTCTAAACCGTAGCCCGCAACATGCGGAGTAGCAAACGCAAGCAGTGGCAATAACTCCAAGTCCACTTCTGGCTCAAATTCAAACACGTCCAATACCGCAGTAAAACCATCGTTAAGTTGTAAACGCTGTTTTAGGGCTTGGTTATCCACCACAGGACCGCGAGCGGCATTAATTAAAATCTGCTCAGGTCGCATTGCTTGTAAACGCTTGCTATCAATTAAGTGATGGGTTGGGTATTCACCGTCTCGCGTAATTGGCGTGTGCAGAGAAATCACATCACTGCGCTCAAGTAGTTCATTTAGTGGCGTAAATTGACGTGGGTCGCCTTCGGCTTCTTTTAACGGGTCATTGATTAACACTTGAATGCCAATGCCTTGCAGACATTTTGCTAAATAACTGCCTACCTGCCCTGCACCGATAATACCCACGGTTTTATCAAAAATTGAGAAACCTTGTTGCTGAGCCAGTACCATTAACGATGAAATCACGTATTCCGCCACGCCAACCTTGTTACAGCCCGGTGCATGCGTATACGCCACACCTTTGTCTTGTAACGCTTGCTGATCAAGGTGGTCATAACCTGCGGTGGCGGTGCCGACAAATTTCAGTTTGTTGGCTTTTTCCAGCAATGCTTGATTGACCTTAGTGACGGAGCGAATCATTAGCGCGTCTACGTCCACTAAGTCGTCAGCACTGATTGTGCGTCCCGATAAGGCGACAACCTCACCCAACTTGCCAAACAGTTCTTTGGCATACGGCATATTTTCATCAATTACGATTTTCATTGGTAATACTTCAGCTGATTTGAATAAGTAACAGAATAATCATAAACAAAAGACCCGACAAGCAATGCCTGTCGGGTCTCATTATTTATGTGCTTTTTTGTATTTAATTGAGCCTAAAGGATTAACCTTCGTACTTTTTAAATACCAATGTTGCGTTAGTGCCGCCAAAGCCGAAGCTGTTTGACATTACAGTTTTCAGTTCTTGGTCGCGTTTTTCAGTCACGATATCAAGACCTGCTGCCGCTTCATCTAGCGTTTCGATGTTGATGCTTGGTGCAACAAAACCGTGCTCTAGCATTAATGCGGTGTAGATAGCTTCGTGTACGCCTGCAGCGCCTAGTGCGTGACCTGTCATCGCTTTAGTCGCTGAAATTGCAGGGCTGTTACCGCCAAAGACTTCTTGGATAGCGCCAAGCTCTTTCACATCACCTACAGGAGTTGATGTGCCGTGCGTGTTCACGTAATCCACAGAATCTACGTTTTGCAGTGCCATCTTCATACAACGTACTGCGCCTTCACCTGATGGAGCCACCATATCGTGACCATCTGAGTTTGCGCCGTAGCCAACAAGTTCACCGTAAATCTTAGCGCCACGAGCAAGTGCATGCTCTAGCTCTTCGACAACCATCATACCGCCGCCACCAGAGATAACGAAACCGTCACGGTTTGCATCATAAGTGCGTGATGCGCGAGTTGGCTCATCGTTGTATTTAGTTGATAGTGCGCCCATAGCGTCAAACATCATAGACATGCTGTAATCCAGTTCTTCACCGCCACCAGCAAAGACCACGTCTTGTTTGCCAAGTTGGATAAGCTCCATCGCGTGACCGATACAGTGAGCTGAAGTTGAACATGCAGAACTCATTGAGTAGTTCACGCCTTTAATTTTAAACGGCGTTGCCAAACAAGCGGATACAGTAGAACCCATTGTACGAGTGACCATGTATGGACCCACTCGTTTAACGCTTTTTTCTCTTAGAATATCAACTGCTGCCACTTGGTTTAGAGACGATGCACCGCCAGAACCGGCTACGATACCAGTGCGTTCGTTAGACACCTGCTCAGGAGCCAAACCAGAATCAGCAATTGCTTGCTCCATAGAAATGAACGCATACGCCGCAGCATCACCCATGAAACGCATTTGTTTACGGTCAATGTGTTCCGCTGGATTGATCTTCAAGCTACCCCAAACCTGTGAACGTAGCCCTTTTTCTTTAAATTGTTCTGAGGCTTCGATACCAGATTTGCCAGCTTTTAGAGACTCTAGTACTTCTTCGACGTTGTTACCGATACTGGAAACAATACCCATACCAGTGATCACGACTCGTTTCATGTGACATTCCTATAATTCAAATTTTCCGCTAGATAATACCTAGAAAGAGCGGATCAAGTGGTCAGCTTTCCTAGATATTTGTACAATCACTTCAGTTAACGTCTCATTCTATGATCTATATGCCAAAAATTAAACACGCTCAACTCGATTGGAATGACTCCGGAACCCCGGTATCAGAGCAATTCGATGATGTCTACTTCTCGAACAACGATGGTCTTGCTGAGACTCGTTATGTGTTTCTCACCCAAAATCAACTGCCTGTTCGCTGGCCAACGTTCAACCAATCCCGTTTTGTTATTGCGGAAACTGGCTTTGGCACAGGGCTAAACTTTCTCGCAGTCTGGAAAGAGTTTGAGTTATTTAGAGCGCAATATCCACAAGCGCCCCTCACTCAACTGCATTTTATCAGCTTTGAAAAATACCCTGTCACATTAAATGATCTGCAACAAGCGCATAAAGCGTGGCCAGAGCTAGAGAAATATGCGACCGAATTACAGCAGCACTACCCTATGGCGCTTTCTGGGTGCCATCGCCTGATTCTTGCTGATGGCGCTATCACTTTAGACCTATGGCTGGGGGATATCAAAGATAATCTTCCCGATGTTCCGACTCCCAATGATGGGATTGTCGATGCTTGGTTCTTAGATGGCTTTGCGCCGAGTAAAAACCCCGAGATGTGGAATCAAGATCTGTTCAACGGTATGGCGAAGCTGGCAAAACAAGATTGTACCGTTGCCACCTTTACTGCGGCAGGATTTGTGCGTCGAGGATTAATTGAAGCAGGCTTTGATATGGGCAAAGCTAAAGGCTTTGGGCATAAGCGCGATATGATTGTCGGTAGCATGCGCGACAAACAGCCGTACAGCAATATTTTGCCTCACTTTGCCCGCGAGCCTCTGACGTCTGTCCTTGATTCAAACACGACCGAAAAATCAGTCGATAATATTGCGATTATTGGCGGCGGTGTCGCCAGTGCTTGCCTTGCCTACTCTTTAGTGCAAAAAGGCGCACAAGTGACACTGTATTGCCAAGATGAGCAACTGGCTCAGGGCGCATCCGGCAATCGACAAGGGGCGCTGTATCCGCTGTTAAACAGCGAGCACAACGCTGTGTCTCAAGTCTTTGCGAATGGTTTTGTGTTTGCGCGCCAATTCTATGACCAAGTGGCGGCTAAAGTCAGCTTTGATCATGACTGGTGCGGCGTTACCCAACTATTTTGGAATGAAGCGGAGCAAACCAAGCTATCGCGCATTGTGCAAGGGCAATATCCACTGGAATTAGTCAGCCAATTAAACCCAGAACAAACTACGCAAACTATCGGACTTGATTGCTCGTACAGTTCGGTACTGTATCCGCAAGGCGGCTGGCTATCACCCTCACAATGCACGCAAGGGATCATTAAGTTTCTTGCCCAACAGCAACAGTTAACGTTAAAACAGCCGTGTAAAGTGACCCATTTAGAGCAAAATGAGCAAGGTTGGTTAGTCACCAGTCAGCAAATGGACGAACAAACAAGCGAGCAAAATAGTCAACAGCAATACACTGCGGTAGTGATTGCAAATGGGCACAGTTTTGACGAATTTACGCAAGCTCAGTCTATTCCCCTTGGCAAAGTAAAAGGGCAAGTGAGCCATATTCCTACGACAACTCAACTGCAAAAACTGAATACTGTATTGTGTTACGACGGCTACTTAACGCCAAAAAGCCCGCTAGACCAGCACTGCATTGGCGCAAGCTACGACAGTCGCGATCACAGCACCGATTACAATGAGCAGCACCAACAGCAAAATGCCGCAAAATTACAACAGTGCCTACCTGATCAAGAATGGCCGACTGAGGTTGATGTGAGTGCTAAAGATGCAAGACAAGGCATACGCTCTGTTTCTAGAGATCATCTGCCGTTTATCGGCAATGTTGGTAAATTTGCAGACATAGTCACCCAATACGCGAATTTAAGTCCGCAGAAAAAAATACCTGCAACCACAGTTAGCCAATATTCAAATCTATTTTGCTTAATTGGTCTTGGTTCTAGGGGCTTAACTTCAGCGCCATTAAGCGCCGAAATCTTGGCTTCACAAATGCTGGGGTATCCATTACCTATGCCTGCCTCAATCTTGAATGCCTTGCATCCAAGTCGCATGTGGGTACGAAAACTGATCAAAGGTAGACCTCTGGCTAAGCCAGTTAAATAAGCAATCTGTAACACCAACAATATGGGCCCATAAAGGGCCCATTATTTTTAGCGAAAATTAGCTACACCCAAAACTAAGCGATGAGCTTACTTAGCGCGTCCATCACTTGTTGCTGTAACTGCGCGTCTTTAAATTCATTCTTCTGCACATCAAATGCATCGTAAAAACTAGGTACGGATAACGAGGCTTTCACATCCGCACCAAAATAAGGGGCAGAAGCCACGGCAGTCGCCAATACAGATTTAGCACCGCCTGGGCCAGGTGATGTCGCCATATACATCACAGGTTTGTTTTGAAATACATTGCGTTCTATGCGCGTCGCCCAATCAAATAAGTTTTTGTAGGCGGCGGTATAACTGCCGTTGTGCTCGGCAAAAGAAACAATAATGGCATCGGCTCGGCCCAGTTTAGCCAGCAACTTTTTCGCTGACTCAGAGTGCCCGAGCTCTTTTTCAGTATCTTCACTAAAAATCGGCGCGGGATAATCTATAAGATCAAGCACTTCAATATCGGCGTTCACTAGTTGATGAGCGGCGTATGAAGCCAGCGTTTTATTGATTGAAGTTGAGCTGGTACTGGCGGCAAAGGCGATAATTTTCATAACTAATTCCCTGTTATTTCCCTATTAGAGTGCGCGTCTTGCATTAAAAAAATGCTGTGACTCCTATCTGAATCACAGCATATTCATATACTTTCCCAACATACTAACTAATCAGCATTGAGTCAGCATTAGTAGCAAAAAGTTAGACTAAACCAATGCTTTCGATAAACCATGCCACATGTCAGCCACAATAACGCGATCCGCTGGCGTTAGCTCTGATTGTGCATCGGCAAGGCTTTGTTCAATTTTTTGTTTAAACACAGCAACATCCGTTACCGCTTCGTATTCACAGTCAGCCGCAGCTAAAGAGATATGACCACGTAAATAGCCACCCGCAAACAGCTCGTCATCCGACGCAGTGGCAACGGTTTGGTCAATCGTGTCAAGTAACTGTTCTTCGAGTTGTAAAATCATGGTTCAAAGTACCTTAAAATCTTCTTGAGTAAGTGGCGGGACGCGATAAAAATCCCGAAGCGCATTAGAAAGCATCTCAACCCTAGTTGGCAAGCCTTTCTCTAAAATATCGATAACCTCTTGATGAACCTTGTTCGTAAAACCTAATCTATCCGGTTCAAAATCTCCGCTTAGGTTGTCACAACTAACTTGGAAACGAAACCCTGCACTTTGTGCCAATATCCATTCATACGCTTGCGGGCGGATCTCGACCACTTCAAATTGCGCTTGGGTGTTGGCATCACGACCATCAGGTTCATACCAATAGCCAAAATCTTCAAGCAATCGTCGCTTTGGCCCCGCTACACACCAATGCGCAATTTCATGTAAAGCTGAAGCATAAAAACCTCGCGCAAAAATGATGCGGTGATACGCAAACTCATCGTCTGCTGGAAGATAGATGGGCTCGTCTCCCCCTAACACCAATCGAGTGTTAAAAGAGTCATAGAAAGTATTATCAAAGATAGTAATAAGGTCGTTATAGTCGTGCATGGGAAAATCTTACAGAAAGGAAAGAGGAACGGGCGGAGAATTAAGAGCGCTGAATGCCGATGTTACAATCGGATGCATCCAACAGCTCTTTAGTTTATCTATACAATTTTTGGTGTTTCGGTTACTACGCCATGGTTTTGACCACGGTGACGCAATAAATGATCCAGCAATACAATTGCTAGCATCGCTTCGGCAATCGGCACCGCGCGAATACCCACACAAGGATCGTGACGACCTTTAGTGATAAGCTGAGTCGCTTCACCTTGACGGTTAATCGTATTGCCCGGCACGGTAATGCTTGAGGTCGGTTTTAAGGCAATATTCGCCACAATGTCCTGACCTGTTGAAATGCCACCTAAAATGCCACCAGCGTGGTTAGAAGCAAAGCCATCTGGAGTCAGTTCATCTCGGTGTTGACTGCCCTTTTGCGCAGCAACTGCAAAACCATCGCCAATTTCAACGCCTTTTACCGCATTGATGCTCATTAACGCGTGTGCGATATCAGCATCTAAACGATCAAAGATAGGCTCGCCCAAACCGACAGGTACGCGCGTAGCCACCACCTGCAATTTAGCGCCAACCGAATCGCCGTCTTTTTTAAGATCACGGATTAGCTGGTCAAATTTATCGACTGCAGCGGCATCTGGAGAGAAAAATGGGTTATTTTCAATTTCATCAAAATCGATAGTGTCGATTTTTACATCGCCCATTTGCGTCAAATAAGCACGCACTTCAACGCCAAACTCTTGCGCTAAATATTTTTTAGCTACGGCGCCAGCCGCCACTCGCATTGCTGTTTCGCGAGCCGATGAGCGACCACCACCTCGGTAATCACGCACACCGTATTTTTGATGATAGGTGTAATCGGCATGACCGGGACGGAACTTGTCTTTGATCTCAGAATAATCTTTAGAACGCTGATCAGTGTTTTCAATCAAAAGCCCAATCGAAGTGCCTGTGGTCTTACCTTCAAAAACGCCTGAAAGAATTTTAACTTCATCTGGTTCACGACGTGCTGTGGTATAGCGGGATGTACCAGGACGACGACGATCGAGATCTTTTTGCAGATCGGCCTCTTCTAAAGCTAAGCCTGGAGGGCATCCATCAATGATACAACCCAATGCGATACCATGGCTTTCACCAAAAGTGGTCACGCGAAAATGTTGGCCAATGCTGTTTCCTGCCATTACTTCCTCATTGTAAGTCTATTTTAAACGGTCTAATGCCTTTCATACTGGCTTTATCACACTCTATTGTAAAGAGCTTTGTACTGTGTAAACAAAAAACGGCACCCTTTTAGTTACTATATAACTAGTGGGTGCCGTTATGTTCTTTTTATCCGAATGGATTAATCAATATAAAGTGCAAACTCGTCAGCGCATGCTAGCAACTGCTCTTTGGTTAGCATGAATACGCCGTGACCGCCGTTTTCAAACTCTATCCAAGTAAATGGAATTTGCGGGTATTGCTCAATCATGTGCACCATAGAGTTGCCCACTTCACAGATCAAGATGCCGTTGTCTGTTAGATAGTTTGGCGCATTCGCCAAAATGCGGCGCACTAATTTTAGACCGTCAGTACCAGCGGCTAAACCAAGCTCAGGCTCATGTTTAAACTCGTCAGGTAGACTGTTCATGTCTTCTTCGTCCACGTACGGCGGATTAGACACGATGAGATCGTATTTCTCTTGCACCAAATCACGGAATAGATCCGAACGAATTGGCGTCACTTGCGCTTCAAGACCGTGATCTTGGATATTTTGCTCCGCTACTTCTAGTGCATCGCTTGAAATATCAATCGCATCGACTTCAGCTTCTGGGAAAGCGTGTCCACAGGCAATCGCGATACAACCACTGCCGGTACACATATCCATGATGCGAGCAGGTTCACCCGTTAACCAAGGCTGAAACTGATGTTCAATTAATTCACCAATTGGCGAGCGAGGCACTAATACACGTTCATCAACAAAGAATTCCATACCACAGAACCAAGCTTTGTTGGTGATGTAAGCGGTAGGAGTACGCTCGTTAATACGCTGAATTACGCGCTCAACCAAACGCAAACGCTCACTGCTTGTTAGGCGAGAATTTAAAACGTGCGCAGGTACGTCGAGAGGCAAATAGAGTGAAGGCAAAATTAATTGAACCGCTTCATCCCAAGCATTATCCGTGCCGTGACCGTAAAATAAGCCCGCTGCGTTGAATCGGCTTACTGTCCAACGAATCATGTCTTGCAGTGTGTGAAGTTCAGCCACTGCCTCATCTACAAAAATCTTATCCAAAAGTTTCTCCAAAAAGCGCTACAATACTGCCTAATCTAAAGATAGATCAGAAACTTTATTCCATGAACAAATCAGACAAGCCAAATATTGATGACTTTTCTTTGTTTAAAGAAGCAGTACAAGGCGTTAAAAAGTTACAACAGGATACCATAATCCAACCGCCAACAAGAGAAACAAAACAAAAACAACAGCAAAGGTTTGATCGAGAAGCAAAAGATAACGAATTTTACTTCTCTGATGAATTTGAACCTTTGCTCAATGAGGACGGCCCAACCCGTTATGCTCGTAGCGATGTTTCTAAGTATGAAGTCAAAAGACTGCGTCGTGGCGTGTATGTGCCAGACGTGTATTTAGACATGCATGGCATGACGCAAATGGAAGCGAAACGCGAACTTGGCGCTATGATTGCGCATTGCATCAAACAAAATGTGCATTGTGCTAGCGTCATGCACGGCATAGGTAAACACATCTTAAAGCAAAAAGTGCCATTGTGGCTGGCTCAGCACCCTGATGTGATGGCCTACCATCAAGCGCCGCTAGAGTTTGGTGGCAGTGGTGCGTTGCTAGTGTTGTTGTCTATTCCTGAAAAATAAAATGCCTAACCGCACTCATTAAATAGGCGCATCCACGTTCGCTGTCATCTCCTTTGAAAAGCCTATAAACATAAATAGTAAACAAAAACGTAAAACGGCGACCTTAATTAGGTCGCCGTTTTAGTATTCGTTTGATAATGAGTGAGCACTATGGAGCAAGATGCCACATCAATTCACCGTTACTGCTGGCAAGATCAAAATCAATAGCAGCAAAGCCAGAGGTTGGGAACATAGGCGCGGCCATATCATTGACAAATTCAGCCGTCAGATAGCCCACTAGAGGTAAATGAGAAACTAATAATACCGACTGCGGCTTTTGAATTTCGGCCATCGCACAAACGTATTGATACACATCTTCAGAATGTCCATAAGGGGTAATATCTGCACACTCTTCTACCTTATCCGCAGAAAAAAGACCTTTTATCACATCCCAAGTTTGTTGCGCGCGAATATATGGGCTTACCAATACTAAATCGAAGTGCGACACCCCTTGCTTAACCACTTCTTGTGCTACCTGCAATGATTGCACTTCTCCGCGTGCGGTCAAAGTGCGTTCAGCATCACTTGATGCAAAGCTTCCTGCTTCTCCATGGCGCATGATATATACGTTCATTTTTGTCCTAAACTTGTGACTGTCTGTTCAAAGAGTACACCATAATACTATTGGTATTCTCTGATTGAGGCAGCATTTCAATAAAATTTTATTTTTAAGTTTGCTAGAAGACATTGCTCCGCCATACTTAACATATAAAACAATAGTTTATCTCAGCCTATTTTTAAATCTTCTGTGTTAAAGATCGGGGCTGAGGTAATTCAAGGAGAGCATCTAAGTGCATCAAAGTCCGAATGACAAAAACCACTATCGTGACATCACCTTAGATAACCAAATTAAAGTCATATTGGTTCAAGATATTACCGTGCAACGCTCTGCAGCATCGCTAGCGGTAAGAGTGGGACACTTTGACGACCCAGCCGATCGTGAAGGGCTTGCTCACTACCTTGAACACATGCTGTTTTTAGGCACTAAGGATTATCCACAAGTTGGCGAGTTTCAAACCTTCATCAGCCAGCATGGCGGCAGCAATAATGCGTGGACAGGCACAGAACATACCTGCTTCTTTTTTGATGTCCTGCCTGATTTCTTCGAACAAGCCTTGTCTCGTTTTAGCCAGTTCTTTGTTTCTCCCCTCTTCAATCAAGAAGCACTGGATAAAGAGCGCCAAGCGGTTAACTCTGAATATCAGATGAAGATACACGACGATTCGCGCCGTTTTTATCAAGTGCAAAAAGAGTTGGTCAATCCGCTACATCCATTTGCAAAATTTTCAGTCGGCAATGAAGAGACGCTGTGTGATAGAGAAAGCGGCTCTATTCGTGATGAAATTATTCAGTTTTACCAAACACATTATTCTGCCGATCTCATGAGTGTGGTGCTCGTTGGCCCGCAATCTTTAGATGAACTTGAACAGATGGCAACTCACTTGTTTAGTGATGTAAAAAACAATCACCTACAGGCAAAAACCATCACCACTCCATTGCTCACACAAAATGAACAACAGCTGTATGTGCAAGTCGAGCCAGAAAAAGAAGCGCGTAAACTAAGCTTGTCTTTTTCTTTCCCCAATATGGAGAAGCATTACGCAACTAAACCTCTGTCTTATTTTGCACACCTTATCGGTTATGAAGGTCCAGGTAGTTTGACCTTGTTACTGAAAAACAAACACTGGGTGACTTCTCTTGCCGCAGGTGGCGGCATCAGTGGCAGTAATTTTCGAGAATTTAGCATTGGTTGCCTGCTTACCGCAGAAGGGCTTAAACATATAGATGAGATTGTAGAAACAATCTTTTCTTATATGAATTTGGTCTTTGAACAAGGCATTGAGCAGTGGCGCTACACTGAAAAACAAGCGGTATTAGAATCTGCGTTTCGTTTTCAAGAATCGGTTAAAGCTATCGACCTTGCCAGTTATCTGGTGATGAGCATACAACGCTTCCCGATGAGTGAAGTCTTGTATGGCGACTATCGCATGAGTGATTTTGACCATTCCTTAATTGAAAGTTTTGTCCCTTACTTCTGTGTAGAGAACCTTCGAGTATGGGTCACTGCTAAAGAGCTCGAATACGACACCCAAGCCAAGTGGTATTTCACCCCATATTCCGCCAAGAAATTTAGCGCTGAACAGATTAAACGTTGGAAAAAACCAGCCAAGTTTGCTGAATTTTCCCTACCCAGCAAAAACCCATTTATCTGTTATGACTTAGACCCTAAGCCATTACAAGAAGTACAGCAGTTACCTAAAGTCATAGAAGAGTTGCCGGGCTTTCGTTTGTGGCACTTACAAGAACCTGATTTTCGCGTGCCAAAAGGCTCACTCTACATTGCGATTGATAGCCCCTGCTCAGTCAACAATCCACAAAACATTGTCAAATTGCGTTTGTGTGTTGAACTGTTTATGGAGTCATTGTCTAGGCAATCTTATCAAGCTGAAATCGCCGGTATGAGCTACAACATCTATGCCCATCAAGGCGGACTCACTTTAACCATATCCGGATTTAGTGAGAAGCAGCCGCAGCTACTGCAAATGATTTTAGAAAAATTTGCCACGCGACATTTTGAGCAGCAGCGTTTTGATAGCATCAAGACCCAAATGCTCAGAAAGCTGCGTAACGCCAGTAAAGACAGACCCTTATCGCAACTGTTCAACCACTTATCGGGCATATTACAACCGAATAACCCACCCGCTGGCGTGCTGGTAAAAGCCTTAGAGAAAGTGCAAATTGAAGAACTACCTGAGTTTGTCTCTAGCCTATTAGGCAAGTTATATGTCGAAATGTTTGTATTTGGAGATTGGACACAACAAGCGGCGCAAGGCATTGCCGATGAGCTTAAAAATGCGCTGCGCGTTGAAAACCAAAAATACAAAGAATCACTCAGACCTTTGGTGAAATTAGGTAGTAACGGCACCTTCCAGCATGAAATCCATTGCGATCAAGATGATTCCGCTGTGGCGATTTACTATCAAGGTAAAGACTCACAAATAGGCACTATCGCCACCTTTACCCTTGCCAACCACTTAATGTCATCGGCGTTTTTCAATGAAATCCGCACCAAGCAACAGCTTGGCTATATGGTAGGTACTGGGAATATGCCATTAAACCGCATTCCCGGAATTGTCATTTATGTGCAATCCCCTGTGGCTGCACCGATTGATTTAGTCGCTTCTATTGATGAATTCCTGAATGCCTTTTATATGGTGCTCCTTGAACTGACTGAAGCGCAATGGCAAAACAGTAAACAAGGTTTATTAAACCAAATCATGGCGCCAGACAACAACCTAAGAACTAAAGGCCAAAGGCTTTGGGTATCCATTGGCAATAAAGACCAAGAGTTTAATAACCGAGAGTTAGTGGTTGAACATATCCGCACCTTAACTCGCGCCGATATGATTCGCTTTGTGGTAAGCCAGCTAAAACCTCGAACGGCAAATAGATTAGTCATGCACACTCAAGGCAACCAACATCACGAAGCACCACCACTGGAACTGGGTCAAGAAATTGGCTCAATTGAAGAGTTTCAGCTAATGCCGAAAGATATTGAACTGGGGTAATTTAGCAATCCCTTGAGCTTGCTTACAAAGCTGAGGCATGAGTTTGGCGCGATGTGTTTTTATTTGATACATTCGCGCTACTTAGCCTCAATCATCCAAACAGTTCACTATGGCCAATCAAGAATCCATCAATGATATTGTTGAATTTGGGAATACTCTGCATCGCAGTGGATGTCCTCCGTATAAAGTAGAAAAATTCACTCAATATTATGCAAGGCAACAAGGTATGCCTTCGATGGTGCAAGCGCTCCCTACCTCCATCAATTATCAATTTCCTGAAGATAATAATAAGGTCATTATGAAGCGCTTAGCACCCGCCTCTATTGATCTTAGTTTGCTTGCGCACACCATTGGTCGGCTCGACAATAGAAACGGTGCTAAGGTGCAAAAGCCTTTCCATTATCCAAAATGGAGCGTTGCACTGGCTAACATGTCTATCCCACCCGCTTATCTAATGCTTATCGGCAGTACCCTTGAAGCCATTATTTTTGCCACTCTGCTTGGGGTTTTAGTATGGGGATGCCAGCGAGTGCTGACTGGACGCCGCACCATTGCGGTTGAATTTATCGCCGCGCTGCTAACAGGGATTTGTGTAGCGGGTATCAGTAGCCTTGGTTATCCCATGCCCATTTATGCCTTGTGCATCGCCGCCGTGATACTGTTTGTCCCCGGCTTATCCATCGCCAATGCTTTAGAGTGTTTAGCATTTAATGATCTTGTGTCTGGCACCAGTTTATTAGGGCAAAGTATGCTCACTCTGATCAAGCTCTTTATTGGCATTTTTATGGGAGTGCACATTGGCGAAACAATTTGGGGCGTCAGTGACTATTTAACTTATACCAATGATGTGCCAACGTGGATGCACATTGCAGGACTTCCTGTGATTTCCCTTGCTATCGGAATCATATTCAATGCCAGACCAAAGGACATGCTACTAGGTTTTCCAGTGGCTATATTGGGCATGTGGGGCCCTTATTATCTAGGATTTGGCAGTGGTTGGATTGTTGGTACATGGCTAACGACAGTGATCATTACCCTATACGGCACTTGGATGGCAAAGAAGATGCACCTAACCGGGTCGATTTACATACTGCAAGGCATCATTATCTTAGTACCGGGAAGTCGCGTGTTAGTGAGTGCTAGCCAATCAGTATTTGAACAACCCATTTTACCGATCCCAAGTATCGGCTTATCTGCGCTATTTATGTTTGCCGCTATCATGGCTGGTCAAATTACCGCCTACTCTATCTATTCACCAAAAATAGAAAGATAGCCAATACCAATCACACTAAGTAAGTGATCAGAGCTAGCGCAGGAAAAATGCTCGAGAACAAGGCAGAATTTTTCGATGAGTAGTTATTCTACAATCAAAAATTCTAACGCCGTTATCGAGCATTTTAACAAGCTAGAATGACCAGTTATTTAGTACGATTGGTATAATAAACAAAAAGGGAAGACGAAATGATATCGGCTTCCCTTGCAGTTATTTTTAATACTTCAATTTTAGTTAGCTGTAGAAGGTTTTCCCTGCCTCTGCCCTATCAATCAGCCCTTGACACGGCTCAAATCGCTCACCATAAGTTAGCTCAAACTGGCGCATTTTCTCGATTAACTTATCTAGACCATAGGTATCCATAAACCTAAATGGTCCGCCGCTAAACGGTGGGAATCCGATACCAAAGATAGCGCCAATATCGCCATCTCGGGCACTGGCAATAATGCCTTCATCTAAACAGCGCACCGCCTCATTGAGCAAAGGAATCACACAGCGAAGCGCAATGTCCTCTTCGGCAATACTGCGTGAAGGAGTTAGCCTCAATAGTTTGTACACAGATTTATCGACTTTTTTATCCTTACCTTTGTACTGATAAAAACCTTTGCCTGCTTTGCGCCCAATACGTCCATCATTAAGCAGCACATCAAATAAATCAGGCCCTTGGAAACGCTTACCAAGTTCACTGACTAAAATAGGCATTATTTTGGCGCCAATATCCACGCCAACTTCGTCAAGCAAAGTGATTGGCCCAACTGGAAAACCAAAGTTCAGCAAAGCGTTATCAATATGCTCAATCTCTTGCTCTGCCATTAACACTTGCGCGGCTTCGTTCATGTACGGTGCTAAAATGCGGTTTACATAAAAACCGGCACTGTCCTTTACCACAATCGGTGTTTTACCCTGTTTACGAGCAAGGGCAACGACCGTTGCCACCGTTTCTGCCGATGTCGTGGCGTGAGGAATAACTTCAACCAAAGGCATTTTTTCTGCAGGGCTAAAGTAATGCAGACCCACAATATTTTCAGGCCTTTTTGCTCCTTCCGCTATCTGATAGATAGGTAATGATGAAGTATTCGAGGCAAAAATCGTATTCTCAGGACACTGCTGCTCAATATCCTGCACCATGCCTTGTTTTAAGGACAACTCTTCAAACACCGCTTCAATAACAACATCAGCCTTATTAAAACCAAGGTAATCGGTACTGCCGCGCAACTGCGACATTTTTGACTGCACTTGCGCTTTCGATAAGATGCGACGCTTGCGCTGTTTTTCCAATAACTTGTAGTTGTAACTCAGAGCGTTTAGCACCCCATCTTGCGCGACATCTTTTAAGTTAACGGCAAACTTACCTTTGGCGAGCGATACATGTGCAATACCTGCTCCCATCAATCCACCACCTAATACGCCAACGTGGTTTACCTTAGCTGGAGTGGCATTGCCAAAATGCTCTTTCTTCATTTCAGTGGTAGCAAAGAACAGCGAGCGTAATGCCTTTGATTCTGAGGTCATAACCAAATGTCCGAACTCTAGCGCCTCTTTTTCTAGACCGCGCTTTAGCCCTTTCTCTAAACCAAATTGCATCACTTCAAGAATTTTCTCTGTGGCAGGATAATTACCGCGAGTTTTCTGCTGAGTTTTCTTTGCTGCTTGATCAAAAATGACTTTACGGCTCAGCCCAATACTTGAAATCAGCTTCTCTTTCGCTGGGGATTTACGTTTAGGCTTAGATTTTAGGGCATAGGATTTCGCAACCTCAAGGAAGATACTGCTTGGCACACTCGCATCCACTAAGCCCAGTTTTTTGGCTTTCTTGGCGCGCACTTGTTTGCCGGTCAGAATTAAATCCAATGACTGCATTAACCCAATAAGCCTAGGTAATCGTTGTGTACCTCCAGAGCCGGGTAGCAAACCTAACTGAACTTCAGGTAAGCCTAAGCGAGTAATATCATCATCACTGCAAATGCGGTAGTCACAGGCAAGAGCAAGCTCTAAACCGCCTCCTAAGCAAGGGCCATGAATGGCGGCAACCACCGAAAAAGGAAAATCGCCAAGCTGGGCAAACATTTTCTGCCCTGTAGTGGCTAACTCTGTGGCTTGAGTTGCGGTTGTACATGCGTCTAACATGCGCACATCAGCGCCAGCAATAAAATTATCGGGCTTTAACGAATGAATGATAAGCCCTTTTATGTCTGACTTTTCCTGGTCAAGTTGCGACAAAATGTCACTCATTTCATCGGCGAATGCGGCCTGCAAGGTATTCATTTTCTCACCCTGCACATCAATAGATAACCAAGCCAGTTGCTCTTCATCTATGCTTAAATTAAAGGTTTTAAGCTCAGTCATTATTCCACCTCCAAAATCATTGCCGCGCCAAGTCCACCAGCGGCACAGGCGGTATTGAGACCAAAGCCTCCGCCTTGTCGTTTAAGCTCTCTTAATGTTTGAGTAATCATGCGCGCGCCAGTAGCTGCAAATGGATGTCCGTAGGCAATAGAGCCGCCCAAGACATTGAACTTATCCATATCAATCTCGCCAATGGCTTTGTCTCTGCCCAGTTTTTCTTGAGCAAACTTATTACTAGCAAACATCTTCACATTAGCTAACGCTTGCGCGGCAAAAGCTTCGTGCATGTCAATCAAGGTCAAATCGTTTAAGGTCAGCCCTGCGCGATCCAATGCCATCGGTGTGGCGTAAGATGGTCCCATCAACATATCTTTTTCGACACCGGTTGCCGAAAAGGCATAAGAGCGGATATAACCCAATATCTCTAGACCAAGCGCTTTGGCTTTGCTTTCGGTCATTAGCATAATGGCAGCTGCACCATCAGTCAGTGGCGTTGAATTAGCGGCGGTAACTGAACCAAATTGGCGGTCAAAGGCAGGGCGTAATTTAGCGTAGCCTTCGATGGTGGAATCAAAACGGATGTTATTGTCTGTATCAATCCAATTTTTGTAAGGTTCTGGATAGGCGGTCATGACTTCGTCGCGAATTTTTCCTTCATTCCATGCGTTAGCAGCAAATGCGTGTGAGCGGTGCGCCAGTGCATCTTGATCTGCGCGAGAAATAGAGTGAGTCTTTGCCATTTGCTCTGCGGTTTGCCCCATAGACAAACCTGTTGAATACTCCGCTACCGCAGGAGGAACAGGCATAAGATCTTTCATTTTAAGACGGCTAATCACTTTGAGCTTCTGCGGCAAAGTGCGCGCTTTACTCAGCGCCAATAAGTTTGCGGCTAAAGATTTCGTAACGCCAATCGGTAGCACTGACGAGGAATCAGCCCCTCCTGCAATGCCGACTTCGATATTGCCCGCCAAAATTGATTCAACAACGTTCGCGGTAGCCTGAAAGCTGGTCGCACAAGCTCGCGTTACACTGTACGCATCGGTATTGATGCTCATACCTGTGCCTAACACGATTTCTCGGGCAATGTTTGGCGCAGCGGGCATTTGAATCACTTGTCCAAACACAACCTGCTCAATTAAAGAGGCATCAATATCGGTACGGGCAAGCATTTCACTGACCACCATCTTGCCAAGATCCAATGCAGGCATATCTTTTAGCTCAGTGCTTTGTCTGGCAAAGGGGGTTCTTAACCCTGCCACCACTGCTACCCTATCTCCCTGCCGAGTAGTTAACTGCTGTAATCCCATTACACTTCCTTAGTTAAGAGGTCAGACCTCAATATTGTAATAAAATTGTTAACAAAATCAAAGTGTGTGATTGAATTAGATCTTAAATGTGGGTGCTATCACCTAAATAAGACGCAATTCTTCTACATATTGGCTTTGCGTCCGTTTTATATTCTTGTAAAGTTCATAAGAACCTAGACACACATAAAAAGGAGCTTGTGTGGCACTTATGCAGATTTTCGACAAGAAAGCGAAATCTCGAAAGAAAAAGTCGCTCTCTCAGGTCAACTCTAATATGGATAAACAAAGAAGATATGAAGCGCTGGTGCGCGCTTATCACAGAGACCTGTTCCGTTACGCTTATTGGTTATGTAAAGATCGTTCTATCGCCGAAGATCTAGTACAAGAAACCTGCTTGCGTGCATGGAAAGCATTAGATTCTCTTTTAGATGAAAAAGCCGCTAAATCATGGCTTATCACCATATTAAGGCGTGAAAACGCACGACGCTTTGAAAGAAAGCAGTTAGATCTTGTTGATATCGACGATCCTGGAAATGAAGCACATATTAGCGATGATGGCTTTCATCAAAGTGAGTGGTTACAAGCTCAAATTATGCGTCTTGATTTGGAATATCGTGAACCGTTGTTTTTACAAGTTGTTGGCGGATTCAGCGGTGAAGAAATTGGCGATATCTTAGATCTGAATAAAAACACTGTGATGACCCGCCTGTTTAGGGCTAGAAACCAACTAAAAGAATTACTAGATTCAACCACTTCAAATCAGGGGAGGCAAAATGGATGATTTAGAATTTCGCCGCCGTATTATGTCGGATCCGAAAGCGAGAGACGAAGAGTTACTCAATGCGATTGCCAGCAGTGAACAAAATGCCAAGTTTACTGACGATATACTGAGCTTAGACGCCAGAATCGAGCAAGCAATGCGTGTCGATGTACCTGATAATTTGGCGGATAAGATTTTGTTCAACCAGAGCGGTGAAACTAACGTAGTGCGACCAACTTTCGCCAAACGCAGTTTTGCTATTGCCGCCTCCGTTGCTTTTGCTGTTGGCGTATTAGTGGGTCAATTTAATTTGACTCCTGAGATTGTTTCTAGCGCTCATGCCAGTTTGGCTGATACTGCGGTAAAACATGTGATTGATGAACGCCCATTTACCGACAAACTTGATGAGCAAGTACAGTCCAGTCAAATTAATACCAAATTGACACCTTTTGCTTATCAGTTTACGGAAACCTTCCCTTACCATGTCTACTACTTAAATCACTGTGGATTTGGTGGAAATAACGCCTTGCACATGGTTTTTCAGGGAGAAAAAGGGCGAATTACGCTGTTTATTACCGATGTTAGCTCCGATCAGTCAGTGAACTTTCATGAAAATAAACTGTCCGGTGCTGTAATGCCCATAGGCTCTGCCTCCATGATTTTGGTCGGCGAAGAGGGTGAAAATGTTACAGATATTGCAAAACAGTTGTCTAAAATGATAAAACCCCTCTCCTAAATAATTATCTCTATAATTTCAACCCCTTACATGTAGATATGTTAAGGGGTTATCAATTTCTACTAATTTATCGCACCAATCATTGATTTAGAGCAATAACTCTAAGTAACACAATAAATACCTAAAATTAAGCCTTTTTTGTCGCAAAAATGAACAAACGCACTATTTTTAGTAGTGGTCTGAGTTGTTAAAACTATATTTAGCAATAGTATCAGCCGACTTCGAAATTTAAGACCGGTTGATACGCTAGGATTTTAGCGTAAAACAAAAGGAAATTATTAATGAATAAGATGCGTACTCTTAAACGCTCCCTACTTGCAGTTGCAGTAGTTGCAGCGACTTCTCAAGCACATGCTGCTGGCTTCCAACTTAACGCACAATCAGCTACTGGTATTGGTCGTGCATTCGCAGGTGATGCTGTAATCGCAGACAACGCGTCTTCTATGGCTCGTAACCCAGCAACGATGGCCCTTTTTGATAAAACATCTTTGTCGCTTGGTTTCGAAACTATCATTACTGACATCTCGGTATCAAATGGCAGTGGTACAACTTCCGTAAATGGAACAACTATTGCGACTACCGATTACCAAGATTACGACGATGTGGGTGGCACAGCATTTGCTCCAAACATTCACCTTATCGTACCAATCAATGAAAAATTTGCAGTGGGTGTAAACGCTTATTCTAACTTCGGAACTAGCACTGACTTCTCAGGAAGTTCACACTATACCAACTCTGTATATGGCGGTGAGACTGACATCAAGAGCATGAATATTGGTCTTGCAGGTTCATATCGCCTGAATGAACAATGGAGTTTTGGTGCCGGCCTTGATGTTATCTACGGTCAAGGTACTTTCCGTCGTGGTGGCACAGAACTTGGTCTTCCTGCTCCAATGCAAACAGTTGATGTAGAAGATGCAGATGGTTGGGCTGTAGGCTTTAATGTCGGTACTGTTTATGAACTAGATGAAAACAACCGCTGGGGCCTATCTTACCGTTATAGCCCAGATATAAAAGTATCGGATGACAAAGGACAAGAAATTGAATTGCCTCTTCCAGATATGGCTGAATTCTCGGGTTACCACCACATCAAAGATACCGACTTCGCAGTTCACTACTCTGTACAGTGGATTGGTTGGGGTGCATTTGATGAAATCGATTTCCACAACTTAAGTAGTGGATATATCCAAGGTGAGTACAATAAACAATACCAATGGCAAGACGGTTGGCACTTTGCTATCGGTGGTACTTGGTACGTAACGGATAAAGTTGAACTACGTACAGGTTACATGCACGATACTAGCGCTCAAGATGAGCTAACATCTATCTCTGTACCAGATTCGGATCGTAACTGGATTTCCGCAGGTGCTAGTTACCACTTTACCGAAAACTCAACTCTAGACTTTGGTATCACCTACCTGATTGGCTCTGATCAAAATGTTAGTGAATCAACGCAATTCCCTGCTCCACTTCCAGATGGTTCAGTTGGCCTTGGTAATAACACGATTACAGCAACCACTCGTGCTGATGCAATCCTAGTAGGCCTACAGTACAGCCAAAAATTCTAATATAAACGCATAGGCACATTTGCTAACGTTTAAAAAAAGGTGTTGAGAGCAATCTCAACACCTTTTCTATTTATAGATAACTTAGAACATCAACGACAATCTAAACTCGATTATCCCCACCACCAAAAGCAATAATCTGGCTAATTTCACTCATACTTCTGCCCGACTCTTTCTGCCAGTGGCAAAAAGCTTTATTGGCTGCCAAGCGTGATTTTTTAGTATCACGACCGCCATCAATAATATCGTAACTACGCAGGTAACTTTCTACATCTGAAGATAAAATGAAGGTATCTACGCCCATTGCTCTTAAAGCATAAGCACCAGTATTGCCGCCTAAACGACTGCCATGTTTCTTTAAGTAATCCCACAATTCGGTGATATTTTCTGCCGGCCAATTCGCCACCATTTGCGAAAAAGAGCCATGTTCCAGGCGAGCGTTCATCAACATTTCAGCGTTGGTTTTAATGGTCATCACTTTGGCTAAATGACGGATAATTTTAGGTTCTTTGGCTTTCATTTCCCAATGCTCGTCAGAAAGCATCAATAGTAGCTCTGGCTTAAACTCAAAGAATAGCTCCTCAAAATTAGGCCATTTGTTTCTAACGACTTGCCATGAAATGCCGCATTGAAAGACCTTCATGCTGAACTCAGATAACCAACGGTCATCAGGAATTTGTCGTATTTCATCGGAGGTTGCAGGATGTGTGAGCCTTAGCTCAAGCTGTGCATCCCCACCTTTACGATGAGAAGCACGGCGATAGATATCGGAAAATTTTTCGAGATGCATAAAGAACCTAGTGTCTGTCTAATAAACAACAGCAGTGAATAACTTCACTTGGCAGTTAACTGCACAAAAGGATTACACGTATAGAGAGAATTGTCTGCAAATTTTATGATGTACTGAATTTAAAAGTCATCATCATCAAGGTAACTATCCAGATAATCTTCTTGGTCTTCATCTACCGCTTCTTCATCAGTCACCTCAGCTTTATAGTCTCTGCGCTGTAAGAATACATCACGAGTCAACACATAAGGATCAGGGGAGTTTTCAAGAGTGCTTTCTTGAGACACTAACGCGGCGCGTATCTCCATGCCTTCAAAGACCCATTTACCAAGCCCTGCCCAGAAGTTTAAGTAAGATAACGGTGGATAGAGACCATCAGCAAAGTCTCCGGCTTCTCGCAGTGACCAAGGACCATAAGCAGGAAAGACAAAGTACCACCCATTGCCAACGCCCCACTTACCTAATACGTCACCAAATGCGCGCTCATCTTGTTTAGCGATACCGCCGTGAGATGCAGCGTCATACAGCCCGGCAACACCAAAGGTGGTATTTATCCAGAAACGGTTTAAATGAGTTAAAGCAAGGCTGCCGTTACCCATTAATAAGTTATTCACCATACTTGCTGGTTCATCAAGGTTGGCTAAGAAGTTACTGATACCGGTACGGATAAAACGAGGAGTGTAACCTGTGTAGGTCAATGATACGGGGCGCACCAAGTAAGGGTCGAGGATCTCATAGTTAAAATCCCACATAATGCGGTTAAAACCTTCGAAAGGGTCATTAACGTTGCTTGTTGTGTCTGACTCTGCGCTCTCTTGTTGCAACTGTCCTTGTTGAGACTGATCTTGCTGAGAATGAGAGGCACAACCAGCCATTAATATAACAATTAATATCCAGATTTTTCGCATGTAGGATATCCGTTCCCTTTCGAATAATTAAATGAGGTGTAGCGGAGTTGCCGCTACACCCATCATTGATAGTATTAGTATTGACTATTAATGACTAAAGTTACATCTTCTCCCTTCGCAGTAACAGCACTTTCGCCAAACCAATCGCCATCCTTAGTAGACACATCGCCATCGGTATCTATGCGAGCACGAACAATAAACTTATCTAAACTCGATAATTTTAGCCCTTCAAGCATGCTATTGCCGTCATCCATCATGATCATACGAGGAAAAGAGCCTAAACCATAACGAGCAGCCGCTATCGGCATTGGTGAACCATCTTCACGATGAACCGATACAATTAACACGCCTTGCTCTGGCAAAGTCACGTTATCGGCAATAGAAATACCGATTCTGGTAACGCCAGGAATGGCTACTGCGGTGTCGCCCATTTTACTACGTGCACTATTGATGCTGCGCTCTAACATTTCGTAACGGCTGTCATCAGCACCAATTAACTGTTGCATGGTACGCCAGTAACGAATGGCGCCCGCATAGTCTTGTTTTTCAAAGGCGCTGAATGCTAACAAAGAAAAGACTCGCAAATCAACATAGTCTTGGCGCAATAGGTCATGCAATAGACGTTCTGATTCAAGTTGGTCGACTTCATCATTGGATAAGGTCAATGCTTGTGCAAGCCCCAATTGAATATCAACGTTGGTTGGCTCCAATTTACGCGCACGTTTCATTGCGCCAATGGCTGTTTGCATATCGCGATTGGCAAGACCAATACGTCCAAGCAATAACCAACCGGTCGCATCATCACTGTTTTTATGAAGGTTAGTTCTCAGTGCTAACGTCAAGTCGTTTAGCTCTTGGTCAGTTAATGTTTGACCATTGCTATCCATTAACTTCTTGCTTAGCGCAGGTAAGTTAGCACTAACATCTTGCCAATGCTTAACCTCATTAATTGCGCCAAACTTAGCATAGAAACCGTATGACACCCCAAGCAGTAATACCGCAGAAACAACCGCTACTAACACTGGAGAGCTCAATTTTGTGGAAGCCAATTGTTTTTCAGCAGGAATATCGTCAAGAAGTGCCTGTTTAAGATCAACAATCAACTCTTCTTTATCAACAACGATACCTTCTTCATCTTCAACTGCTAACTCAGCAACTCGCTCTCTAAAGATGGTTTTATTGAGCTCATCACGACGCTCAGCATCGTTAACCACCTGCTTTCTAACTAGTGGGATTATAATTAAGGCCGCTGCAAACAGGACAATAACTAAGGTAGAAATCCAAAACAACGTCATTATTTGTTGTCTCCATTATCGTCTTTTAGCAAAGCATTTAGGCGTTGCTGCTCTTCTTCACTTAAGGTGGCATTACCTGCTGCTTTAGCAGGTTTACGTCGGCTTCGAGTTAAAATAAAGCCAAAGCCAATCAGCACGACAAAAACCGGTCCCAACCATAAAATGGCGGTACCTAAGGTAAACGGCGGTTTATAGGTCACAAAATTGCCGTAGCGCGCCACCATATAATCCACGATCTCTTGCTTTGATTTGCCTTCTTTGGTCATTTCATACACTTTTTCACGAAGATCTAATGCCAGTTCAGCATTCGAATCACCAATAGTGTTGTTCTGACACTTAGGACAGCGCAAAGTGTGGTTCAATTCTTGAAATTGCAGTTCTTGCTCTGGGGTATCAAATTCATGTACTTCAATCACCGCGTGTGCGGTAATACTGAACATCATGGATGCGATAATAGCGATAAACCATTTCTTCATGATTTCACCTCATCGAGCATTTGTTGATACATAGGGCCGAGTTTTTCTTGCCAGTTTTTAACGTTAACATCGCCCACGTGACGGTAACGAATCACGCCCTTAGCATCAATTAAGAAGGTTTCTGGCGCGCCGTACACGCCAAGATCTAGCCCTAACATTCCTCTGCCATCGAACAAGCTCACCATGTAAGGATTGCCAAGATCTTGTAGCCATTTAATGGCTTTGCCACGGTCATCTTTGTAATTCAAACCAATGATCTTTACCCCTTGAGATGACAACTCATTCAGGTATTGATGCTCGGCATAACACGTTGGACACCAAGTCGCCCAGACATTTAACAGCAGTGGTTGTCCGGTGAAAATGGCTTGGTCATGCAACAACCCTGGAGTTTCTAGATCTTCTAACTTAAACACTGGTACGTTCTTGCCGATCAACACCGATTCCAATTTAGTCGGATCGTCGCCACCAGCATTTCGAGTTAGCTGAGTGGCAAACACCACAGCTAACACGATAAACAGCAGCAAAGGGACAAATAATACTTTCTTATTCATTACGCTTCCTTCTTAACTGTTTTACCGCGAAAACGGTAGCGTCTATCACTGATGGCGATAGCACCGCCCAATGCCATAAACAAACTTCCCGCCCAAATCCAACGTACAAACGGTTTGTAATAAATGCGCACTGCCCATGAAACTCCGTCATCGAGCTTTTCACCCATCGCGATGTAAAGATCGCGTGTGACGCCAGCATCAATCGCCGCTTCAGTCATCATTGAACGAGCTGTGGTATAGAAGCGTTTTTCAGCGTGCAATGTATTAATGTACTTACCGTCTTTAGTCACTTTAAAGTCGGCAATGTAACCGTCGTAGTTTGGACCGTCATTGTCTCTCAGGTTTTCAAAATGGAAGTTATAACCTTCGATATTAAAATTCTCACCCGGAGCAAGTCGCACATCACGTTCAATACTGTAATTTTGCACCATAGCAATGCCGATAACGGTCACAGCTAAACCAATATGCGCACTCATCATTGCCCAATGGCTACGAGGGAGTTTAGTCAGCCCCACCGCAAATGAATGACGATGTGTGGCGCGTTGGTGAAGCTCAAAGATATGCAAACAAACAATCCACAGCGCCATTACCCAGCCAAGAAAGGCAAGTCCAGTGAAACGTTCGCTCAACAGCCAAACCATCACTGCCGCTAACGTCAATGAAATGACGCCACTGATTAATAGAGGTTTAGCAAATTGTTTAATGCTATCGCGCTTCCAGCGCATTAATGGACCGATACCTAATAGGAACGCAAATGGCACCATTAACCATGTAAATAGCATATTGAAGAAAGGCGCGCCAATAGACACTGAGCCTAGCCCCAACTGCTTATGTACTAACGGCAGTAAAGTCCCGACCAAGACCACAACCAGTGCCGCTATCAGTAACACATTGTTGGCCAGCAGAGCGTTCTCGCGAGAAATTAGATCAAAATTACCACGTACTCGTACGGATGCACCTTTCAGGGCGAACAGCAGCAACGAACCGCCAATCACCACCACTAAGAATGCCAAAATGAACATGCCGCGTGCCGGATCAGAGGCAAAGGCGTGCACCGACACCAAAATACCTGAACGAACTAAGAAGGTACCAAGCAAACTTAACGAGAATGCCGAGATAGCCAGCAATACGGTCCATGCTTTAAACGTGCCGCGTTTTTCTGTTACAGCAAGAGAGTGCATCAATGCGGTGCCTGCAAGCCATGGCATGAAAGAGGCGTTTTCTACTGGATCCCAGAACCACCAGCCGCCCCAGCCAAGCTCGTAATACGCCCACCAAGAACCTAGTGCGATGCCCACAGTCAAAAATGACCATGCGGCAATGGTCCACGGTCTTGACCAACGAGCCCATGCGGTATCTAAACGGCCAGCCATCAATGAAGCAATCGCAAACGCAAACGCTACCGAGAAACCAACATAGCCCATATACAACATTGGAGGGTGAATAATCAGCCCTGGGTCTTGTAGTAACGGGTTTAAGTCTCTGCCATCAACTGGGAAATACGGCAAGGTTCTATCAAATGGGTTTGATGTGACTATGATAAACAGTAAGAAACCGACCGTTATCATACCCATAACCGCTAACACGCGCGCCACAGACTCTTGCGGCATGCCACGGCTAAAGGTTGCTACCGCTACTGTCCATCCCGCTTGGATTAATACCCAAAGCAATAAAGAGCCTTCGTGCGCTCCCCAAACTGCTGTAATTCGGTAGTACCAAGGAAGATTACTATTTGAGTTACTTGCGACGTATTGCAAGGTAAAGTCGTTGTGGTAAAACGACCAACACAAGATGAAAAAAGAAATCCCAAGTAAGATGAACATGCCCCAAGACAAAGGTCTTGCCGTGTTCATCAACAAAGCATTATTTTTTGACGCCCCCCACAAAGGCAGCACGCTTAACAGCACCGCCATCGCCAGTGAGACGATAAGAGCAAAATGCCCTAATTCAGCAATCATTGACCGCTTCCTTGTTTTTGTTCTTGAGTATATTGAAGAGGTTCATGAGTCACCTTCATTGCTTCAGCAACTTCTGGTGGCATATATTCTTCATCGTGTTTTGCAAGGACTTCAAACGCTTCTACGGTATGGCTATCAACCAATACACCTTGAGCAACAATGCCCTGCCCCTCTCGGAACAAGTCAGGCAAAATGCCGTCATACACCACGGTTACTGAAGGGCCTACATCGGCAACATCAAACGACACGCGCAAAGATTGTGAATCACGAGAAACCGTACCGGCAACTACCATGCCTCCGATGCGAAGACGCTGTCCTACTTCTGGTTTTTCACCGTTAGGTTTTCCGTTCACTATTTCAGTAGGAGTATAGAAGAGATCCATGTTTTGATTGAGTGCATACAGCATTAATCCCACGGTTAACCCTAAACCGACTAACAGCGCGACAATCAAGCCCATCCTTTTTTTACGTCTAGGGTTCATAACGTGTTCTCCATATTCTTAGCGGCATCAATTCGCGCTTGGCGGTCCATTTTATTTTTCACTTCTTTTAATGTTGCTTTGCTACTTAAGCAACTCGATACAAAAATCAATCCAAGGGCGCCAAAGGTAATGAAAAAGGCACCCCAAACGTAGGAGGCGTAACCTCCCATAAAAAATAGCTCTGAAAAAGAATCAAAATGCATGCGTTACCCTTTGCTGAAAGTACGTTTAGCGAGTTCCTGCACCCAAGGTCTATGACCCTCTTTTTGCAAAATCGCGGTTCTAAAACGAATCATGGTCACTGAGCCTAAGAAGAAGGCAAAGCCGAAAATATTAAGCAGTAAAGGCCACAACATATCGTTAGAAATAGAAGGTTTAGCAAACTTGGTGATCGTTGCGCCTTGATGAAGGGTATTCCACCATTCAACAGAAAAATGAATAATTGGTAAATTGATCACGCCAACAACCGCTAAAATACCCGCTGCTTTGGCGGCCGTTTTTTGGTCATCAAAGGCATGATATAGGCCAATAACACCCAGATAGAGGAACAGCAATACTAGCTCAGACGTTAAACGTGCATCCCAAACCCACCAAGTTCCCCACATTGGTTTGCCCCATATCGCGCCTGTTACTAGCGCGATAAAGGTAAACACCGCGCCAATTGGTGCCATTGCCAGAGCGGCTAAACTCGCCAACCTTAATTGCCAAACCAACCCGATGAAAGCAGCAATGGCCATTCCCATGTACGCTCCCATCGACCAAATCGCCGACGGCACATGAATATAAATGATTCTAAAGCTATCCCCTTGTTGGTAATCACTGGGCGCAAATGCCAAACCCCATACACTGCCACAGGCAAGGAGAATTAAAGCTAAAGCTGTAAACCACGGTTGCAACTTGCCACAAAGATTGTAAGTTGCTTCAGATTTTGCGTAAGGATGGAGCCACTTCCACATGTTTTTTACTCTCAGAGAAAATTAAAGTTAATTTACCGACACGCGCAATGCCGCGCTAGTTGCAAAAGGCGTTAATGTTATAGAACCAGCCAAAATAGAAGCCATAATGGCAAGTTGACCATTATACGAACCTCCCATACCCGCCGCATCAATCGCTGATGTGGCAAAGATAAGTACCGGAATATACAAAGGTAAGATCAGAAGGCTCAGTAGCACGCCACCTTTTTGGAGCCCTACTGTAAGCGCAACACCAATCGCGCCAAGAAAGCTTAATGTGGGCGTACCAAGTAATAAGGTAATAACCACGGCAGTCCAAGAATCCCAGCTAAGGCTTAATAGTATTGCCAGTAATGGGCTAATCAGAATAAGAGGTAAGCCAGTCAGAATCCAATGCGCAATGACTTTTGAAATCACCACTAAAGGCAATGGTAGCGGCATCAGCATCAGTTGTTCAAGAGCGCCATCTTGATAATCATCACGAAACAATCGCTCCAATGACAACAATGCAGCTAACAGCGCAGCAACCCACACCACCCCAGGCGCAATTCGCGCTAAAAGGTTTGGCTCAGGCCCAATACCTAAAGGAAATAAAGTAATGACTATGATAAAAAACCACAGCGGGTTAAAGATGTCTGCTCGGCGTCTGAATGCGATGAGCAACTCACGACGGATGATCGCCCACATATGACTTAACATTAATGCCCCAGCCTTATTTTACGAAGCGTAGCGCAATTTTCGAACATATCTTGATGGGTAGTTAACAACACCATGCCTCCTTGCTCTGTATGCTGTAAAAACAGTTGTTCAAGGACTTTAACACCTTGTTTGTCGATTGCGGTCAATGGTTCATCTAAAATCCACAGCGGATGTTTACTCAACCACAGCCTTGCTAGCGCCACCCGTCTTTGCTGACCTGCCGACAATTGCGCCACTGGCACATCTTCTCGACCGGCTAAACCTACTTTGGTTAACGCTTGCCAAACTTCATCATGGGTATAGGACTGCCCACTAATGTTAAGATAAAAAGACAAGTTTTCGAATGCACTAAGGTCTCTTTTAATGCCGGTTTGATGGCCTAAAAATAACAAGTCTTGATGAAAGCTGTCTCTATCTGAAAAAATGGACTGTTGCTTCCATTCAATCTCTCCAGACTCTTTGTCGCCAAGCCCGGCAATGATACGTAATAACGTCGTTTTGCCAGTACCATTGCGCCCTTCAACTTGCACAAGATCGCCTGCCTGCATAGTAAAAGACAGGTTTTCAAACAAAATTCTTTCATCTCTAATTGCAGATAGTTCCGTAACTTGTAGCATCAACAAATTCATCTATGAAAAAGAGTCAATATACTATCACAAGCTGTTAACTCCCATACAGCCTAAGCGATTAAGTTATAAGCGAAATCGCCTAATTTCAGTAACAAGCTAGTAATGATTTGAAGCGCATCAAGTTTCTGACTCAGCAACCTAGATTCTCCCCTTATACACTTGCTAAATCACAGTTTATAGGTATTTAAACGCAACAAAGCCTAGTAAATACTAGGCTTTGATTAATATGAGCGCGATAAGTGGTAAAAAAACACTCAATTTACGCGCTTTCTAACACTCTGGTGACCGTATTAGTTTGAGTTTTCTGCTGCAGAGATTGACTAATCCATTTGCAGAAAGGCGCGGTGCGCGTATCAAGGTGCCAGCTTAACACCAATCCTTTTTTCACCTTTGGCAATAAGCGCGAAGAGACCACTCGCAACTCTTCGTACATAGGCAACACTGTCAGTGCATTGTGCGGAATACAGGCGATGTTTGAACCCGACTCGCACATTTTAAACAAGGTATTAATGTCATCAATGCGCCAAACTGAGGCAATCTCAGTAATAGATTTTAATGACTCTGTTTCAAATTGAGGCGGTATCAAGTAGCGATAAGTGCTCAATTCAAACAACTGCTCTGCCGAGTTAATGCGCTGAATCGCATCTTCTTTGGCAATCCACACATTCTCAACCGTGCCGATACTTTCCGTATGATACTCAGATGCTGGTAAAAAGGCATCATTTCCGCCAATCACTATGTCCAAATCTTTAGCCAACAATAAGTCATTTAATGACTGACTATCGCGATAAACTAAATGGACTTCGACTGATGAAAAAGTAACTTCAAATTGTTGAATCAATCGAGTGGTGTTTTTAGGGCAAAGCAAAGGGTCAATACCAATATTGATCCTCTGTTTTTGGTTGGTTTTTAGTTGCTCGGCGTGTAACACAAAGCGTGAATATTGCGCTTTAACCATACGCGCTTGTTTTAACAAAGCATGACCATTGTCATTCAGGGAAATAAAGCGTCCACGACGATCAAATAACTCATAACCAAGATCTATCTCTAAGTTATGAATAAGTTGGCTGACCGCCGATTGACTCTTGCCTAATTTTTTTGCAGCAATACTGAACGAATTATGTTCGGCTGCTAATATGAAAGCTTCAATTGCTTCAATCATGATGTTCCCATATCCAAATATTTATAATTCTTCAAATATCTCTAGTAACTAGCTATCGATTTTTGACTGACTTTTATTATTTTTACTGGATGCATTAATATGCACCAGAATTATTAATGGGTGAAATAATCCATCGGTTATACAGTGTTTTGATGCATATTTCTATTGCATGATTGTTAAGAAAATCAATAATTTGACGCATGACAAATTGTTTTGATTAATATTGTCGACTGAGCCATTAAATTTACTGCAACCTAGTGCTTATTAGTGGGTATTGTGTTGACATTCCTTATGTCTGGGCAGTTATTTGCTAGCCAGAATTGTGGTACTAAAGTTTCTTGCTTTAGATCAAGATAGAAGTTATTTTTCACTCTATCTGATACCTTGTATGAAATACATACAATAGTAAGTATAGAAGCAACCACTAATAAAGCATGAATCCATTTACTATGTATTTTAGTTGAAGTCAATTTGGTTCGACCACAAAACCAACCTGTAAACATACAGGCGAGTAATAAGCTAAAGGGTGAATCTAGAACATTTGATACTAAGCTCAATGCTAAACCTGAAAGCACAGATAAACCTATCACTCGATATCGTCTATTTGTCTCATTAAATACTTGTTTCAACAAAATCAAAGTTAAGGTGATATAACAAAGTGTAGGAATAACACCCCAATTTAATAACACACTAATTATTGAATTATGAGGTCTGATCTCAAGTATAGAAGTACAAAAATAGCCATCCCCACCGAGTCCCCAAAATCGATACATGCCGATAGCATTGCGCCATACCTGCAAGCGATCATTGGTTGTATCTCGCATATCTAATAATGAAGGTGTAGCTTCTCCATGCATCAAATAACTCGGTAATGGCGTTAAGAAAATAACAGCAACCAATAACCCAAGTAGTAATGAGACTAGTGAGACCTTAGCTATCTTCCATCTTTGAGATCGATCTACCATCATCCATAAAACGATTCCACCGAATGAAGCAATCGCTAGTCCTCTAGCGTCTAACGCAAACATCATGGCAAAATTCAAAATCGGTAATAAATAGCTAACGCGTTTGTTTGATACCAGTGCAATGTATAACGATGGGATAATCAGCCATATTTGAACTTGATTAAGAAACCTTGGGTTCACATAGCTAAGAATCATAAAAATAGTGGTGCCTTCACCGTAAAAAGTAGCAACTGTGTATCCAACAAATACCGAAAGGAAACAAAGGACTATAATCCAAGAAAAGAGTCTAAAGGTTTTGGACGATGGCCTTTCTAAGGCAAAAGTTACAATCAAAAAACACAAACCGATGAAATAGAAATAAAGCGGAATCGCCTTGTGCGGAAATAAACCGAACAGATCGGCAAAAAACGCAAAACCAAAAAATATCACTACGAGACTTTTTACTAAATAACTGCTACTTGCAAATCGTCCTACCAACCTCTCTCTCAAGGTATGGCTGAATACTAGACTCAAGGCAACAAAGACTAAAATAGCACATAAAAACAATCGCTTATAATCGTACATAAGCACCTGCTGATCAGGTAGCACATACAAATTGAAGCTAAATAGAGCGACGATAACGAGAATAATGGTGCTTAAAGCATATCGTTGTTTTAAAAAGTGCATAGAATAAAATTTTACTTTAGTAGAAAGAAAAACAAGTGTCTCTAGGTTAACTAGAGACACTTGTTTGAATAAAAACTGTGGCATACGATCAACTAACCGTCTTTGAACTACTAATTAGTGGATACCTTACAAAATGATAATAGACTGACTCGTAACCTAACTCCAGTTTATACTAATATATTGAAAACATGCAGGTTAAGATGATTCAGCCACAACAATTTCGACGCGTCGATTGGTTGCACGCCCTTGCTCGGTTTGATTGTCTCGCAGTGGTTTATTGAATCCTTCCGAGTGTGGTTGCAGCACCTCTTTTTCCACTCCAGATTCAACAAGAAACACTTTGCTCGACATGGCTCTATGCTTACCTAGTTCTTGATTATAGCTTTCAGAGCCAACATTATCGGTATGCCCCACTACATTAAGTTTTGGTACTTCATTTAATGACTGCATGCGCTTAGCTAAAGCAGTAAGTGTTAATTTAGACGCTTGTGTTAAATCACTATTATCAAAATTAAAATACACTCTGGCTATGACGCCTTCTGTATCAATAGAAAGCACATCTTGCTGACTTAAAAACTCTAGGCAATCATCACCAAGGCTTACTTGGGTCGTTTTTAAATTCGCTTTTTGTTGCTCAGTCAATGCCGGTTGAATTTGATAATGCTGCGCCCTGTTTCCGGCAACCGCGTTTGCCTGACCAATATTCACTGAATGTTTAATCAACATATGCTCTGTTGCGCAAAGCTGTTCAATTTTGTCATTCATTTCATTGGCCGCAATAGCGGGCATTGAAGCGATAGTTAAGCACGCAATAAAAGGGGCGAAAGAAAATTTCATAGTGCTCCTAGAGATTTTTATCATATAAACGAGAAACTCCATTGGTAGCGGCACCTTTTTGGATCAGTTCTTGGATTTTTTCGAGTAGCTTTTTGCTGTCATCTACATCGATAATTTCGTCTGCACAATCTTCAAAAGTCTTTTCAGCCGAGGCTTCAAAATCAATGCCGATCACACCAATATAAGGAAGACGATCATGATCTTCAAAATGTTTACGGATCTTGTCACAGAGCCCAGCATTAACCAACTCAGAAAAAGTTTGTGTAAAAGGTTTCTCTTCACCATCACTCAATATTAGTAACATCTGTGCTCTTTTGTAATAATCTTCTAGGGCCTCTTCATTTTCCACCGTCGGTCTACCGTCAGCAAGTAACTGTGCTCCGCGAATCAGGCCCTGGTACACAGATGTCCAACCACTGGCCTCCATATTCTGTATATTAGGTGCCTCAAGGGATAGAGGTAGGGTATAAAAACCAGAGTTAGTATTACAAAATCCAGTATCATACAGTTCTGTGCCGTTGCTGTTAGATCTAGGATGCAGATTCAAGTTTTCTGTCTTACTAATACGCCAATTTGCTACCGTTTTCTTAATATCAACATAGGATTTTGGATCTGGATAGCGGTAATAATCAGTCTTAATATTTTCAGCCTCTATTTCATATTTAGATTCATAGAACACATCTCGAATGATTGCCGCCTGACGCTGAGCATCCTCTTGAGTCAGGTAACTCGGGCACTTGGAGCCGGAACTATAGCACTTAGTTACATCATTCCATGAATGTGCCCCCCATTGAACCCAATTTATATCTCCGTACGGAACAGAAACACCATTAACCGATTTAGTCACATACTCAAGTTCAGTTACACAGCGCATCTGATCATTGAGCTTTTCTTGGGTACGCATGTTAAAAGGTACAAATCCAATTCGATGTGCATAACCAGCGTTAGTAGCACCACTAGACAAAAGGTCTTTGGATATAATACCAACTTGCTCCTTCAAATGGTCAATGCGATATTTGTCACCCCACTTATTCACGGCCATAGACCCAGAAAAATCAGCAACAAACACAAGGTCTAAATCCGATGGCAACATATAAGTTCGCGCCATAGCATCATTACCAACTTTATAAGATGAACTGTCTGACGAGCTATCAATAAAGCCCATTTGTCGTTCAAAGCCCACATCGGCACCCACTTCATACTGCACATAATAAAGTTGGTTGCCATCGATCTCTTCTTTCCCTTCGGTGCGAGTTACCTGAACATCACCAATATCTATATTAGGCAGATAATTTTCAAGATACTTACGCGCAAGTTCATCTGACACATGCTGTTCATCACTGTTAGCAATCGCAACGGCTAGCGTCGCGGCTTCAGTGGCATCAGCTAATCGATCTCGCTCTTGGATCATTCGACCGCCTTCAATGGTCAATTGCGCCATACCGCCAATTGCCACCATACTCAAGGCAACAATAATTACCGCGACACCTTTTTGACGCTTAAAATTCTTCATACCCTACCTTCCTTGTTTACCTTCCCGGCAACACCGATGAGCTATTGACATACCTCATACCGGGGAAATATTGAGAGAAACCTTCCATTTTCAAACACACTGTTACTTGATAAATAGGGAAAGTGACACCGTCTTCACGCACTGGGCGCAAATGATCTAATTCTGAAATAGCAGTTTGAGGCATACACTCCTCTCCACTATCTAAATCCTTACTAAAGCTGACTACATTAGGATTACCGTCGGTATAACCCTCTACAGTTAGCCCATATCCATCTTGCTTCTCTGGAGCCTGTCTTCGTAACAAGTCAGCCGCTATATCGTTGATTAAGTCAAAGTCAGCTTGATTAAGACTGTGCCTAGCATCAAAAAAACGAGAACGCTCTTTAGTTGCTGTTGCTAATGAGTAGCTGACACGGCTTGCTTGGGTCTTCGCTGAGATCATTTGCGCCAAATCTGCAATAAAAAACATCATAATGACCAGCACCGTCATGCCAAATACCGCTTCGACGGTAAAACCGCCTTTTTGCTTGTCTTGATTATGCATCTTCATCTTCCCAGCCTTCGTGCTCTTGCACAGTCATAATGCGTCGAGTGATATTAGCCGAGGGAAGCAAGGTATCGAACACAACTGGGCTATAGCGATAAGTCAATTCATAGATGACAATAGGACACCGTTCTCCACATCCTTTTTCGACCGTATCTGAAGCAACATCAGGTAAAGATGCATAGCGGAAAATGGTAAATTCAAAGTTATCAGCGGTAACTAAGCCAATTTGATTCCAAAAAGAATCGTCATCTTCAAAGATTTCTTGTAAACGATCTTCATAAGCCACTTCCAATGTTTGACCATCGAAAATCCGAACTTTTCGGGTGCTTTCAGACAAAGTTGTGTCTGTCATATTCACGGAATAACCAAAACGTGCCATTTCAAACACAGCGAACAATACAAAGAAAAGAGCGAACCCTCCTAAGCCAAATTCAATTGATATCACGCCTTTTTGCTTATTCATTAATGCCAACCACTTATCGAGTTACTTGAATAAAATATTCATGGGGGTTTAATATTTCTTGGTGTTGCTTAGCAAAACTCATCGCTTGTCGATAAGAGGCAAAATTACCACTAAGCAGTCGATACCAAGTTTCAGAGTTTTGCAGCTCTACAGGACGAATAGTAATAGGTAATTGAGTACTCAATAAGCCGTTTCTTTTTTCTAGAGCCTCGGCCATAGTGTCGTATGCACCTAACTGAATGTGATAGGTTCTTTTAGACTTTGAAGCACTCTTTTTTACAGGTTTTTTTTGAGACTTTTGTTCAACAGACTGAGCGGTAAAAAACTCTTCAGCTGAAATGGTGGTGACTTCCACTTCATCGCTAACAACATCATTCTTCAAAGTCACCACAGAGCTATCCGCATTTTCATCAACAGAAGATATATCGGTGAGTAAAGAAGAGTTTTCACCTTGTTCCTCTTTCTTTTGCTTCAACATGCTAATTTCTAAATTGGCATTAATCGTTTCATTGCTCGAATCTTTTTCATAAAGCGGCAGTAAAATATCGATAGCCGATTGGTAATCGCGCTGATAAATGTACACCATGGCGATATTATTTTTAACACTTACATCGTCATAGCCGCGCAATCTTGCCTTATTGAAGCTATCAATTGCCATTGAATACTGTTTAGTTTGCGCAAGAGCAATACCTTGCTGCATATATAGCTCGGCACTGTTTAACCCTTTATCAATAGCTTGCTTATATTTTACTAATGCACTGCTAAAGTCTAGATTGCGAGCCTGAACCTGCCCTTTAATAAAATACGCAGTTGCAGATGGATTTGGTGACAATGACAATACTCGCTGAATATAAAAATCAGCAGATTCAAGGTCGCCGTAACTTAAATATGCCTGCGCTAAATCTTGCTGTGCTTGCCAATCACTTTGATCATCAATCACTTTCTTTTTATAAAACTCAATTAAGCCTGGGTAATTTTGGCTTACAGTAAATTGACTAATTGCCTGCTGATCTGAGACCTTGTTTGTAGTCGTACATCCAGTTACAAACAGAGCTAAAGCAATAATTAAATACTTCATACTAATTACCTGACATCATACGGGATATACCTGGAGCCAAAATCAATATAATAATTGGAAACATAATAAATAAAATTAATGGCGCACTCATTTTTGCGGCTAACTTACCTATTTTCTCTTCCATTATTAATATTTGTTCATTACGAAAGTCTTCCGCTAAATCAGATAATACAGGTGCTACAGATGTACCATATTGAATATTTTGGGTTAACGTCAATGTAAAACTTCGAACTTGAGGAGTAGGAACTCGCCTGCTAAGATCAGACAAAGCAGCCTCCATACCTTTTACTTCCGCTGCATCAGAGGTTTTACGAATTTGATAACAAAGGTCTTTATCAAAACTCTTCAGCTCATTACCTAAATATCTGAATGCAGCCTCTAATGTCATACCTGTTTGTACACATACTGACATCATGTCAATCATATAAGGAAGTTGACGAGAGTTTTTTTCTATTAGTTTTTTCTTTCGCATCGCTAAATAACTATCTGGAATAATAATAACAGTTACAATAGCTATCATAACACTAATTAACATGGATTTTGTTTCATAGACAAATAATAATATACAAATACTTGATAAAATTAATAGACCTATTTTTATTGGTGTATAATAGCGAAGTAACTCACGATTATATATTCCAGCATCTTCAAACTTATCACGCATTTCTCGCTGTTTGATTCTCCCAAAACTACCAATAATCTCATGAAATAAACTAAAATTGATATGCTTCCTATCGTCTAGAAAAGTTTTAACCTTATATTTATTAGCTTTATACTCTAGATAACGAGTAATTCCATACGCTATTATTGCAGATATCAATATAAAAAATGTAATAACTATCATCAACGAATACTCTTAACTAACCACCAAACTAGGAACATACCAACTCCCTCACTTATCAATAAATAATAGAGAATCCAACGTCCATCTGGATGAAATAAAACATAATTAAGATCTTCTGGATTAACCCAATTGAGGAAAATTAAAAAAAGAAACGGAATTGCCCCTACTATTTTTGCTGATATACGAGCTTCAGAAGTCATTGCCATCTTTTTCTTTTCTAGATTGCGGGCTTCTACCAGAACTCGAATCAACTTCCCAAGAACGCTCTTTAGCTGACCACCTCGCTCCATGTTGGCGCGAATGGTAATCACAAAAAACAAAAATGCAGGATAAGGGAAACGCTTACATGAGCGCTCGAAAATAGTTGCAACTTCCTCCCCGAGCCGCATACGATCTGAAATATCTTTAAACTCTCTACCTACATCGTTATCTGATACTTTAGAAACGTAAGCAAAAGCAGCGTTAATACTCTCGCCTGCCGTTACTGCACTCATTAAAATGTTCAACGCATCGGGAAAATCGGTATCAAACGCTTTACGTCTTTTATCAACCAGCGAGCGAATGCCAAAGAACAAACCTAGCACGGTTACAGCAATACAAATTTCAGTTTGTGGAAAGCTCAGCCACTTCTGGTTAACAAACACTGCGGCAGCGTTAATCACCGTAATAAAAACAATAATTTTGGGGATGGGAAACTTACCAAGAGCCGCTGAAATAACATTCCACAAACTAGTTAAACTCTGTAAAAACTGAGACTTAGTCAGTCCTTTGATATCTACGGCAGATACCTCTTTGTTTTTTTTCTGAGTGGCGTGTTCCAAAAATACATAACGGGGGTCAGGTTTGCGCTTAAAATATAGCGCTAAGCCCAGCCCTAACACAGCAATAGTTAAAAACGCCCAACTCATCATACTGGCTCCGCTTCCATCTCGAAGGCAGCTTCTAATTCACGAGATAACCCGTATTCAGAAGCACTAATGTGAATCTGTGAGCGACTCGGCAAGCCAGAGGTGACAAATTGTCCACTTACCTTATCTTTTCCTTGTTCATCATCCGGCGCAAAACGGAAAATTTCTTCCATTACCGGTGCTTCACCTTCCAATCCATACAACTCAGAAATACTGGTGACTTTACGGCTACCATCACGCAAGCGGTTAACCTGAATGATTAAATGCACTGCAGATACAATAGTTCGACGAATAGCCGCAAGAGGCAAAGCAAGGTTTGCCATCATTACCATGGATTCAATTCGAGATAATGCATCACGAGGTGTGTTGGCGTGCAACGTTGACATCGAACCATCGTGACCTGTATTCATAGCTTGGAGCATTTCAAACGCTTCCGCGCCGCGGCACTCGCCAAGGATGATGCGTTCAGGACGCATACGTAGGGCATTTATTACTAAATCACGCTGAGTAATTGCGCCAGAGCCTTCTGTACTGGCCGGGCGAGTTTCTAGGCGCACAACGTGAGGCTGCTGAATACGAAGTTCCGCGGCATCTTCAATGGTTAAAATGCGCTCATCATTACCAATGTATTGAGAAAGAGCATTTAACATGGTGGTTTTTCCTGAGCCTGTACCACCAGAGATAATGATATTTAAACGACACCTAGCTGCGATCATCAATACACGAGCCATAGCAGGAGACATAGCGCCAAAGCCTACTAACTCTCGCAAACCTAATTTCTGCTCTTTAAACTTACGAATCGAGATGGCAACCCCATCTAACGCGATCGGTGGAATCACAACATTTACGCGGCTACCATCAGCAAGACGGGCATCACATAAAGGGCTAGATTCGTCCACGCGGCGACCGACGTTATTGGCGATTCGCTTGGCAATTTCTAACAGCTGTTTATGGTTGATAAACGAAATGTCGGCTTTTTGCGTCTTACCGTTACGCTCAATAAATACCTCATCCACACCATTTACCATAATGTCAGAAATCGATTCGTCTTCCATTAACTGTTGCAATGGCCCTAAGCCAATCAGTTCATCAACCAAATTTTTGGTAAGCTCACTGCGAGTTACTGAGGGCACAGGGACAGGATAGTTTTCGCACAACTTAGCGATAGCTCTTTCTATCTGTTTAGTAAGCTCTTCTCGAGTCATGTCATTGAGAATTCCCGCATCAATGACTTCAAAAATTTTGGCTCTAAATTGTTCGTATAACTCTCGGGTTAAGCTCATTTCTTACCTCGCTTTAAAGAAAACTTGGCAAATAATCCCGATTTTTTATTAGGGTTTTGTCCGTTGATCGCCATCGACAATTGAGTAAATGGCGTTTGCTTACCTTTTTCTAATTGATGCAGTTTTTTTCCATCAATTAGCTGCTTGGATGCTGTTTTGTAGAATGGAATTATTACATCAGCTTTTACCTTCAAAAAGCGTTCAACTTCTTCAAGATTAAGGTTAAACGAACCCTCTGGGCGATGATGATTAACTACCACCATGACACGCGGGCGAACCAGTTGCGGAATGGCAATATCTTTTATCTTATCTAACAGCCTTTGAGTCGCTCGTACGCCAGATACAGAAGGCTCTGTCACCAATACAACGACATCGTTTTCGAACATTAATTTTTGCGGATTTAAAGGAAAATCTAATGAACCAGAAAAATCGCTGATCATAAAGTTAGCTTGACGAGCCAATTTTTCACTGATGATATTGGTGTATTTTTCTAGCTCTTCAATTTTGTCTTTGCCAGTAAAACCAAGGTAAAAGAAATTATGCTCCACTTCATTTAGATAACTGGTAGCTGACTCTTCATCAAGCTTGCTAGGCTCAACAGTAATACTGCTAACATCAACTTGTTCAAGATCTTTTTGACTAAGAATGATGTCTATATTGCTCTGTGTGTAATGATGATCGACCAAGATCGTACGACTGCCTTTTTTAGCCAGTAGCACACTCAGCTCGGTTGCAATAACCGAAGTACCAATACCGCCTTTTGTACCTACTACCGCAACTCGCTTGGCTTTTCGAAAATAGCCACTTTCATAGCGTTTTCTTTCATCAAGGCTGGCTTGCTTTAAACATTCAATCAGCTCAGCTCTATCTACCGGCCATGGCAGATAATAAAAACCGAGTTTTTCAAGTCGGCGTAATACATGAATTGAATCTGTTTGACCCAGTAAAATCACGGTTTTGTTATTCGGCAGTGTGGCATTAATCTCTTGCGCGTCCGCTTCAATATCAACGGACGAAGTTAATTGCACTAGTACTACATCACCTAACGCTTGATCTTTTTCAGGTTGAGGAGTGCCTTTAAAACATTTGGGTTCTTCTAAACCTTCGAAAACATACGCTTCGATAACCGCTTCTTTACATTCGTTATCGGAGAAAAACAGCGTTGCCCCCCCACTTTGCTTCGGCGCAACGCTTTTTGGTGTGGCTGTTTTTTTCTTATCTATATCAAGAGAGAGCTCTTCGGAGAGATCGAACATATTGGCCATTAATTTACTCTCGTACCAGGATTAACAAGTTGAATCGTTCTATTGGTTTCTACCGCGCAACCCGCTTGAGGATGAGGCTTTACGATCGTCAGAGGACGGCAATAATCAACCACTGATTGCCATTGAGAAACAATTAAAGTGAGAGATTGTCCTTGCTGCTGTGAATGACTTTCTATCCAATCAGGGCGAACATGAATTGACTTTAAAAACTGCACAATTTGCTCACCTTGCTGTTGAAACTGTGCTGGCACGTAAAGATCATAACGAACTTGCTTTTCATCAAACTGACTTACAATTTCTTGAATACGCTCGAATTCAATTTTCTGCGCCAAAGATTCAAAACTAAGCTCAAATTTATGTTGCTCTTGGTAGGCGACAGTTTCAGTGCCTCTATGCTGCAGAGCGTGATCCGCACATCCAGCGATAACCAATACAAGTAGTATTAATAAGGGTTTCATTGTGCAAAACCTCCGCTATTAAGAAGCTCTATCAAATTAGAGTCTTGTTGATCTTGCTCAGCAAATTCTTTACTCATACCCATCCAACGGCTTAAGGTGTTGGTTTTATGGATTCTAGGAATAACCAATTCATTCGCTTTGGTCGGCTTAACCAAATTCACTGTGGCGATAATAACCACTTCGGTGGTTTTTCTATTAGTGGTCGCTTTACTAAATAAAGCGCCAAACAGCGGGATATCGCCCAATAAAGGGATTTTCTGTAATGATTCAATGTCTTCGGTATTCATCAAACCACCAATCATAAAGGTTTGACCATCAGCGATTTGAATCGTGGTGTTGGCTTTCCGGGTTGCCAATTGAGGTACTTCTGCTGTGGTCGTTTTGTAGATTTGCTCTACCACACTGACACTTGGCTGTACGCGCAAGCGTATTTCCTGCTCGTTATGCACTTTTGCCGCAATATCTAAGCCAATACCAAACTCTTTAAAACTGATGGTTGTACCATTGGTATCTGAGGTGATCATAGGGATTTCACCACCAACCAAAAAAGAGGCTTCTTGACCAGAGAGTACCGTTAGATTTGGCTCCGCCAATACTTCACCTAAATTATCATTAGCTAATGCAGTAATGGTGGCGGAGATATCTGAAGCAGTAAGGTCGGGGAAAGTAAATACGCCGGGAGATCCGCCAGAAGTCCAATCAATGCCGACTGTTTCACGAAACTCACTGCCTACAGCGGCAATGGTAGTACGTACATTGACCTGAAACGGAGAGCTCATTTCTAAGCCTTCAATCAAGCCATCATAAGTATTGTTTCGATAAAACTCAGTTTGAGGATCGGCCATTGTCAAAGGCGCATCAGTAGTGGGAAAACGTGCCACTGGCTGTTTATCGAGCATGCTAGCAACTAACGCATAAATGCCGTCGCGCTGTTTCTCGGTAAATACGAACCCATTCACCGCAACTTTAGAGCCCATAGAGACCACTTCGATATCCAGTTCTGGATAGCGCTTCTTAATTTCATCACGAACTTTATTGAGGGGCTGGGTGACTTCAACCACTCTTGAGACTACAAGGCGGCCATCGATATCGTAAATCATCAAACGTGTCTGACCGAGGGAACTGCCAAACACTACAATTTGACGCTCGTTGATTACCTTATAATCCGCAATCGTCGGTTGGCTCATAAAAACCGTGCCGATTTGCTGTTTAGTACGCACTGAGCGAGCGTCATTCAGCGGAATCAAATAGGCGAACGCTTGCGTTGAAACAAAGCAAAGCACCAATATCAGTTTGCTACACCATTTATTAAGCATTAGTAAACCTCTACATTGGTGGTCTGAGTTTCTGCGCCGCGCAACTCTCGAATGCCTTGGTAGTTTTCAATCACATCACTCATATTTGCAGGAGGAATTTCTCCTGTTGATTGCGACCGGTAGATTTCCAAGTGCATGGTTCGCTGAGCTAACGAAAGGCGAGAAACGAAATTAGGTTCTATTTCAATGACAACAGTGGTTTTTGAATTTCCTGAGGCGGAAACTCTTGGGCTTAACGAGTTACCACTTTGTTTAGACTGTTCTTTTGAATCAACGGGGTTTTGTTCAAAAGCAAGTACTCGTACGCCACGTTTAATGGTGCGAGCTTTTACCCCCTGAAATTGAGTAATACGTGCGCCTGTATCTGCTAAATTAGTCAATGGTGAGCTTACAGAAATGATGTCAATCATATCGCCAGGACGAATATAGTTATTAATTAAATTTATAGTGGAAATAGGAAGTGGGTATAGAATCATTCCTTCAGAAGCTAAAAGGTCTAAATAACCGGGCTTATCTGGAGCAGTAAACATCTCAGGGAATACATATTCTCCTTTTTCAATTAGATTGTTCGCCCTACTATCTTGCTCTAATTTAAGCTCAACATCGCGATTTACACCGATAGCGTTAGCCTCTTTCTCTGATAAAATAATTCGGTCTAACTGGTTTTCGCTTACAACTCGACCTCGCATTATTTGCTCTTTGCTACGCCAAACAGCAAATTTTATTTCCTTTTTTTCTACTACCTGAGTTTGAGCCTGTCTTTTAGCTTGTGCTTCAGCTCTCGAATTAACATTTTGAAATAATGCAAATAAACCAATGGATATGCATATAAAAGACAGAAAAAAAATAACACGTGAACTCATAATGCGACAACTCTAGACAATAATTAAACCACTCAATATTCCATAAAGGTATATATTAGACCCGGCTAATATTGCTACGCCATAGGGAACACCTCTATCTTTTTTTTCAATAAAAATCAGTCGATATTTAATCCAATATATCAAAGATAAAATTCCACCAAACAATATTATTAAATATAATATTTCATCTAACAGATAAAATGGAAATAAAGGGGCAAGAGCAATAATAAGTTTACTATCACCACCTGCCCAAAATCGCATACTAAACAATAAACTACCAAATATCGAGCAAATGAATATTGACTTAATCATTTCACTAAATAACATCCATTCTCCGCTAATAACTAAATTAGTAATTAATAGCAAAATAATCGAATAGTTATCAATCACTCGGAATCTAATATCAGAAAAAACTATATATAGATTTATTGTTATATAAGCGACTATCAATATAATACCAAATTATTAGGTTGCTGCAGTACTAATGGCTGCGGCTATTGCGTCAAATATTGTCTTAACATTGTCACCAACATTTGTCATTGCAGCACCAACTACAACTGCAATAGCAATAGCAATCAGACCATACTCAATCGCAGTAACACCGCGTTCATCTTTAATAAAACGAGTCAAAAAAGTTTTAAACATGTTCATGTTCCTTATTAAATCATCATGTTAGGGAAATCCCAGAAATCTTGTTCAGAATAAATCGAGCTAGAACAACACCCAAGAGAGACCAAATCGCCACCACAAGCAAAGGAAACAAGCTGTTAACACTTTTATAAAAACTAAAAAACAATAAGCATGTGATAGACATCTAAAAATTGACAAGCATCACAATCTAACTCTTTATCAATAAAGATTAACCTAGCTCTGATAATTAAATTTTTGGGACATTAATCTTGATGTAGTGATGTGTAATCAACATGTAAATTTTCATGATGAAATAACATACATTTTCAGGTGGTTTATTATGCAGATTGAATTGCGATGAGAATGCTACCGTAAAGTGAAGAAAGAGCAGCAATAAAGCCACTTTCTTGATTGCCCATAATCAGAGCAAGTGCGCCAGCGAGTGCAACTCCCATCATTCCATATTCGATGGCAGTTACACCTTGTTGGTCTGCTAGGAATCGTTTAAATAATTCAAACATTAATTAAAAATTAAAGTGGGTGATAGTTTATTTTAAAAAATAAGAAGGACTAAAACAAAATCTTCAAAATAAGCATTGCTTCTTTATAAGGTTACATACAATTAAAAATAACTATTAATATGAATGTGTGACTTACTGAATAAGTATTAATTTTTATCTTCCTTTAAATACTGATGCCAATTAACTCTCAATTGCTGATAGTTTTCTTCACACACCTCTTTTTGCTCAGCAAGATAATCGCCTTCAACCTCATTTAATAAATCTTCATGCGCTTTAGGATCACGGCCATAAACTAAACAAAGCGTGGAAAAGTAACGCTGTAAATCAAAGCTGTGATCACCAACATACTCACCAAAATCATAATATTCACTCCCCTCTTCGGATTCATAGCTAAACATATCCGCCGCATTAATAGCCGCTTGTGCGCCATTCTTTAAATACTCAAGCATGATAATAGTCGCAAGGTTATCAACCGCATCTTCTTCTCGCCCAAGAATAGGGATTTCAATATCGGCAACAAGAGCGTGCCCAGCTTCATGCAATAAGGTATGCATCAAAGTATCTAACACGCCTTGATTAACTTCATCTGCTGGCATGTTTTGAGAAAAGTAGTGCTGCGCTTCAAGGATAAAGCTATAAGGGATAAATAAAGTATGGATACTAGGATCATACAGCGGGCCTTCATCACCACCATAAACCAGCGTCATAGCATTATTAAAAGGAAACACCTCTTCCACCAACGCAGAAAATTGTTGGTTAATGCCGCTCTCTACAATCAACTGGTAAGCCGCTTGCTCATCCTCCCCCTTCGGTGATTGATACTTAAGCTCAACCGACTCACTCGCCAACACAGAAGACGTAACAAAAAGCAATCCAACCAATGCTGTCCTTAGCATATTAACCTCTTGATTTGATAGATAAGTTAAGTTAAGTGTAGTAAAAATCAACTTACAAAAACTGAAAAACACAAACAGACTCATAAAGTACTAATCCAATAGTCAAATTCAGTACGACTCATACAATAGTAAGGGCCTGTGTTCCTGCACGTTCGCTCAACCAATAGACGATATTTTCGATTAATACGGTAGCTCAACCAATTTTTATTTTTTTGCAGCACCTTTGGCCTCATACCCCTCTGAATATCATTCGTTCTTATTCTCGAAACCATACTCTTAGCCATAGTTACTACTCTAGGCTGCCCTTTAGGCGTACTGACTTGAATCGTCACTCCATCGACCACTATTATTTTTTGACGATTCATACCGCCACCAATTCATAACGCTGGGCAAATTTCGCAGCATTAAACCCTGTCTCTGCCAATGCCACCTCAACGTTGCTACTAAGTAAAGGACTGCTTTTAAAATAACCTTGTGCATCATTTCCATTTTGGAAAAACGCGCCGTCAGGACTTAGCATCAGATACGAATTGGTCATTGAATCATTATTTTCGACCGACATGACATCCGCCACCAACTGATGACGTTCAACAAAGGCATCAAAATCTTGATTGCTAATGGTTTGGATAGAGTCGAAGACAGGCAGAACGCGCAACACCTTCCACTTGTCGGGTTGAAGATCACCAATTAAGCTTGTGAAATCTTCTTGGTGATTAAATTGATTCACTACTGTATTGATTTTCAACTCGGTCGTGGGCGAGTAATGCCTCACTTTTTGAAAGATGGACTGTAAACGCTCTGAAGATAAGTTTTGACTCTTAGGGGTAACTCGACCAATTTGTTGCTGCGTCTCAAAATGAGATGAATCATAGCTAATACCTAACAATTGGAGTTTTTGGCTGTGTTCGGCAATAAATTGATCGTCAATTAAATGACCATTGGTGATGATGGATGTCTTAAAACCAAGTTCAACAGCGTAATCAAGTGCATCAATAAAGCGTTGTTTTAAAAGTAAAGGTTCTCCACCAGCAAAATTAAGCCTGACACTGTCATACCGCAGTTCTTGCCAGATAGGGTTCGATGAGAAGAAGTATTGCGCTAACTTTCTCAGTACCGCCTTCATGTCATCTAAGTTGCGATGCAGTTCGTTGGGTTTCGCCCATTTTGCGTAACAATAATGGCAATCGTAATTGCATTTTTCGGTGATGTGATAATTGATAACTAACTGATTTGCTTGGTTCATAACACTACTCCTTTAGGTCTGTAGAAGTAGTGTTAATCTGTGCAGTGCACAAAAAAGCGTTTTTTAGTCCGGTAATGAATTTAGTAGCGTATTAAAGCTTTCTCCATCTTTATATTCTTGGCGAACTTGCTGTGCCAAATTGGCTAACAATATGTCACTTTGCAACAATGCCGAATCTATCTGCTCTACCAGTTCAAAAGCCGTCGATAAATCTTGCTCCAACCAACAAAGTAACACCTTGTCTTTGTATGAGAGTGATAAGCGTTGTGCTCGGAGTAATTGATACAGCAACCCTATATTTTGCAAAGCCATATCCATTTGTGGCAATCGCTGTGCGGAAAACGGGCACGTTAAACGGATGTCTCGTAAATTAAACGACGTATCTTTCAGCTGAGTAATAAATTCTCGCGCTACCTGCGATAGCAATGCGGGCGCTTCTACGGCTTGCGCTTTGAGTAGAATCTCCTCACACAAAACAACGCTCTCGGCTCTAACGGCTGCTTGTTCAAAAATGGCTTTAACAAACTTTGTATCGTTAAAAAATCCATCCAACACTAGCGCGTTAAACAAGCAATCTACCGCTTTAGATTTTAATAGCTTCTTACCCCGCTTTCCCATGCTATCGTCGCTAAACCCATCACTGACTATCAATGAGGATGGGATAACTTGGTTGCGTAAAAAACTATTGGCTTTGGACCGCAGTGACTCACTCCCTTCTATACCAAATAGATCTTTCACAGCTTGATTGGTTGTGACTAACGGCATACGGCGTGCTCTATCACCCTAGCTTCGGAAAACGCACGTTCGACGCTGACCGAGGCAATGATTTCTGCCGAACGATAAACCGAAGGTGAACGAGGGTAAGCGCATTGACTATTGGCATGCATTATCGCACCAAGGCAGTAACCAGCGCGAAAGCTCTCTTCTTTTGAAGTAGTCAGAAAAGCGCCAAATCGTGAGTCATCTCTTTTGTTATAGAGTTCTGTATACTCCTGACAAGCAGAAATAAGAAACTCTACGCTGCCCGGTTTAGCATCCGAATGCATAAGTGCATAGCTAGGGCGGGCAAAAATGAAAAGAAACGCCGTTAGATAATGTATTGGCTTCATTCTGCCGCTCCCTTCACATTCACTGTTGCTGTGTTGTCATCGTTTTGTGAGTCAATTCGGTGATAGCTATAGGTAAACGTCGCCGCTATCAAGATATATGAGATTAAATCCAAAAATGGCACCCTAGCTAAATCATCCCAATTCAAGCGAGGCTCTATTTTTATGCAAAACAGAAGTAAAACAGATAGCAGCAACATTAAGTGAGCTTGGTGAACAAATGGAGTAATGACTTTTCTTATCACTGATGTATTGACCCGTGAACAGAGCTTTATGTATTTATAAGTAATCACAACCAAAAATACGATGTACGCCGTTTCTATTAAATCAAGCTCACCCAGTGAATACGAATATTCGAACATTTCGAGTGGAACGAGTAAATAGCTATAAATACCTATCAGAAACATGGTCATTAGCCATAACCATTTAAAAATGACTTTGATTCCATGCCACACACTTAAAGCTGTGCTTTTTTCTGTTTTCATTGTTTAGCCAATATCCTTATTTCCAATACCTTTGATTCTTCTGAGCTCTTCGACAACGACTTATCACTCTTTATGCGAGAGCATGTCTATTTAGAATTCATACGATAATCTGTTATCAAAATTACGATGGTGCCCTATCGATTAACTTATCATCATGATACGTAACCCAAACCAATCCTAAGACTAAAGTTGAAATCTGCGCAGTTAAACACAAATGAAGAAAACAACCTCAATAGAACTTACATTTCAATTAGTTACAGATCTATTCTAACATTCTAAATGAAGTCATAAACCTAAGTTTCAATAGAATTAATCTAACCATCTCTAATTTTCAGCCAGATAACTCTTCAATCCCATCAAGGTGCGGCACTTTGTATATCAAAGACTAATCACTATTTAGTCTGAATGTGTCCATTATATCACCGCCAATAAGATACTTGGCGCATAACGCGTTCACCAAAAAATATCTTTTAGATTCAACACCTTGCTTAAACTGTGACAAAGGCATCATTTCTTTGTTTTGTATTATTTTATGGTAAGAAAATATTACAACCTAGAGGGATCATAATGTTCAACTGTAAATTAAAAGCACTTACTCTCATTCTTGGCTTATCTTGCTCTGCATTGGCATCAGCGGCGTTAAATCCACAAAAGCCACCATCAGAAAATTTTGATTTATCAAAATGGATGTTGAACGTTCCTATGGAAGATACTAAGCCTGAACGTAAAGGTCAGGTAATGGAAGTCTCTGTGCAGCAGTTAAATAAAGGTTATACGCAATCAGATTGGTTTTATACGGACAAGAAAACCGGCGCTATGGTTTTTGTTGCGCCAAACAAAGCGATGACGACGCCTAATTCAAAAAATGCACGTTCTGAATTACATGCAATGCTAGATCCAACCGAAGGTATTAACGAATTTAAACCTAGTGCCAACTTTGTGCTTTCAAGTCATGACAATGCTCAAAACTATGGCGCAGTGGGTGGAAAACTGAGTGCTGTCCTTTCTGTTGACCATGTCAGTACCAGTGGCGATCACCGTAACAACGATTCATTTAGTGTGGTAATTGGTCAGATTCATTCAAAAGATAACGAACCACTGAAAATTTTCTATCGTAAATTACCGGATCAAGAGTATGGTTCGGTTTATTGGAATTACGAGAACAATGCTACTGGCGTAAATAAATCAAAACGTCTTGATATATCACATGATGTGTTCGGTAAATCAAAAATTCGTTACGGTCAACCAACACCGACTGATGGCATTAAACTAGGCGAAAAATTTGCTTATAGCATTGATGTAGTAGGTGAAGAAATGCACCTAGTGTTTACTAAAAATCTAGATTCCGCTAAACCGATTAAAAAAACATTTGTCATGAATATTGCGAAAGGCCACTACCTTGGCAACACTTATGACGAAGGTTATGCGCAATCTGTATTGCATTTCAAAGCAGGTGTATATAATCAATGTAATGTGGGCCCTGTTGGTTGTAAAAATAACGGCATAGCTGCAGGCGACTACGCGCAAGCTAGCTTTTATAAACTGGACTTAGAACAGTAATAAATACTTAGCCAATGTATGCTCTGCCCTGTTATGACTAAACCGTAATGACAATAATCGGACAGAGCATGCATTTTCATATACTGCAATTGAACTGCTAGAATTGGATTTAAGTATTAAAGCTAACCTAAGCGGGAAATCATCCCAAAAGCACCCTACCGAAGAAACGATAGAATTTAAGCTATTGAATTTTAAGATAAGTATATATGAAGTGGCGTCCCCTACAGGATTCGAACCTGTGTCTAAGACTTAGGAGGTCCTTGTTCTATCCAGCTGAACTAAGGGGACTTGGGCTGTATTTTTATCATAGCTTAATGTAGGCGACAATCCTTTAGTAAACAGTTGCGCTATTTTTATTCTAAAAATACGCAACTCCATTCATTAAATACTCCATTTTATCCAAACTGTGATTTGTCACACCTGTTAATTTTAATAATTAAGTGAAGTAGCAACAAATAGTCAATGATTGTGCTGTACAGGGAGTGACTTCCTGTTTCATAATCACGACCTCTCATGGGTTCACCTAACTTTTCAGGACATCGAATGGATACTATATCTGCTGCGGTCATGCTTTTTCTTATCATGGACCCTATGGGTAATTTGCCTATTTTTAGCTCTTTATTAAAACACGTTGATAAAAAACGACGTCGCATTGTTTTAATTCGCGAGTTGGTGATTGCTTTATTAGTGATGCTGTTGTTCCTGTTTGCAGGTGACAATATATTGACCTTCTTAAGTTTAAATAAAGAAGCGGTCTCTATTTCTGGCGCTATCATTTTATTTTTAATCAGTTTGAAAATGATCTTTCCACCAGAAGGCGGACTTGGCGCGAGTTTAGGTGCGGGTGAAGAGCCTCTTATCGTACCTTTGGCTATTCCTTTGATGGCTGGCCCTTCTATTATTGCGACTTTAATCTTACTGGCGCATAAAGATCCAACTCGTATGTTTGATTGGTCATTGGCTTTGGTTGCAGCTTGGCTAGCTTCTGCGGTAATTCTTATGTTCTCTGAATTGTTTGAACGTATTGTCGGTGAGAAAGGCCTGCAAGCGGTAGAACGTTTAATGGGGATGTTGCTGCTAATGATTGCGGTACAAATGTTCTTAAATGGCATCGAAAGCTATCTGCACTAATGGTTAGCGTTTGGCTCATTAAACCCTACTAAAAACTGATTATTGCCAAACATGTAAAACTATTTTGTTTGTTTCGTGCTTTATCACACTCAGTAGGGCTGATAGTCTGAACTCAGTTTCCAGATACCGTTAAGGGTTCTCTATGAGTTCAGCACTATTTCAACCTATCCAACTTGGCAACCTTACCTTAAAAAACCGTATTGTTATGCCTCCTATGACTCGCTCTAGAGCCTCACAACCGGGCGATGTGGCCAATGATATGATGGCAACCTACTACGCTCAGCGAGCGCAAGCAGGGCTTATTATCTCTGAAGGTACACAAATCTCGCCTATGGGCAAAGGCTATGCTTGGACTCCGGGTATTTATAGTCCTGAACAGATCGCTGGTTGGAAGAAAGTAACGGATGCCGTGCACGCACAAGGCGGCGCTATGTTCGCTCAGCTTTGGCATGTAGGCCGTGTTACTCACCCTGACAACATCGGTGGCGAGCAACCTGTTTCTTCTTCTGCCATCAAAGCGGAAAACGTCAAAGTATTTATCGACAACGGCACTGATGAACCGGGTTTTGTTGATGTGGTTGAACCTCGTGAAATGACCACCAGCGACATTAAAGCTGTGGTTAAAGAGTTCCATCAAGCGGCATTAAACGCACTTGAAGCAGGCTTTGATGGCGTTGAGTTACACGCAGCAAATGGCTACCTTATCAATCAGTTCATCGATTCAGAATCCAATAACCGCACAGATGAATACGGTGGCAGCCTTGAAAATCGTCTACGTTTTCTTGATGAAGTGGTGGCAACTCTTGTTGATGCTATTGGCGCAGAGCGCGTTGGTGTGCGTCTTGCGCCGCTAACAACTCTAAACGGCACCGTGGATGCAAACCCTGAGCATACTTACACAGAAGCGGCAAAATTGCTCGACTCACACAATATCACTTATCTGCATATTGCTGAAGTTGACTGGGATGATGCTCCTGACACGCCAAAAGAATTTAAAATTGCGCTACGTAAAGCATTTAAAAATACTCTAATTTACGCTGGCCGCTATAAAGCCGAAAGTGGTGATGCAGCCATTGCAGAAGGTCTGGCCGATATGATTGGTTTTGGTCGACCATTTATTGCTAACCCTGATCTTCCGCAGCGCATCAAAACTGGCGCGCAGTGGGCACAGCACGATCCAAATACCCTGTTTGGCGGCGATGAGAAAGGCTTAACGGACTACCCTACTCTTAGCGAGTAACGTCCTCACAGCGATAAAAACACAACAGCCTCTTACACTTGCACAGTGTAAGAGGCTGTTTTATTTGGCTAACAGTATTAGCTTAATTAAAGCTGATTAAGCACATTCACCAATAATTGCAGACGTGGCGCAATAGTATTGATCAACAGATATTCTTTAGCCGAATGAAGCCCTGCACCTGATGGCCCAAAACCGTCTAATGTAGGGATGCCCATATTTGCGGTAAAGTTACCGTCTGATCCACCGCCTGCATTTTCCCATGCATACACTAGGTTTAATTTATCGGCCTCAGCGCTCACCAAAGCAATCAGCTCTTCCGTTGCATCGGTTGGAATCATCGCAGGCTTAAAGCCCAAACGTTTTACTTCTACGCTTGCACCCTCTTCAAACGGCGATTGCGCCATTTGCTCTAGCTTGGTATGAATTGCTTGCGCTTCTTCGTTGTTCCAAAAACGCAAATCGACAATGGCTTGCGCAAAGTCAGGCACCACATTTACAGCAACTCCACCTTTGATGGTACCTACGTTCATGGTGGTACCCGTTTCAAGATTGACCATATCTTTAATCGCCAATGACCAATGACTCAACTCATAAATCGCCGATACGCCATCTTGCAATGCAGAGCCTGCATGTGAAGCCACACCATTAAAGGTCAGCTCATATTTAGCATTTCCTTTACGAGAGCGAATCAAATTACCATTGGCGCGAGAAGCTTCACACACCAATACTTGCGTGCTTTTGACCGCTAATGATTCCACCCAAGAACGCGAATAACGAGAGCCAATTTCCTCATCACTGTTTAATGCCACCACAATAGCGAGCTTTTGTTTTTGCTCATCAGATATCATCTGCAATGCATACCATGCACTCAAAATACCTGACTTCATATCCGTCACACCCGGCCCATAAATCTTTTCATCATCATGGGTTAAAGGACGCTTCGCAACTGTGCCATCAGGAAATACCGTATCCATATGTCCACACAACATGACATCGTAATGCTGCGCATTGGGTTTATTGGTAATTTCTAAACAAGGACCTGCGTCTTCATGTACGGTATGTCTTTGTACATGAAAGCCAATGCTTTCAAACATTGGCGTTAAAATATCAGCAACCTTAGCGATCCCTTGTGGGTTATGACTGCCACAATCGATGTTCACTAAGCTTGCCAGTTGCTCGATATAAGTCTCTATATTTACAGAAGTTGTCATATTACACCTCAAAAAAGCTCCCACAGTATGAGAGCTTTTGTTAATGACTCAGTTTACTTATTAAAGCGTCATTGGAACTAGGTAAATAGTGCCGATAATTACGGTCGCTAAGCCACATAAAACAGGAACACTGGTACGTTTTACCACTTCAAATGGGCTGATTTTACCCATCCCAGAAGTTGCTACGATAACACCAGAGACTGGTGAAATTGTGCGACCTAAGTTAGACGCTTGTAGCATTGGAATGATAAGAAACGCAGGGTTTACGCCCATTTTTGCAGCTAACGCTGGCGCAAGTTCAACAAACGCGTAGAAAGGTGCATTACCAGAACCCGTCGCAATAGCCGCCGCAACAGTTAGACCGGTTAGCAATAACATCAATGCCACTGCGCCTGCACCTGCGTGGTCGGCTAGGTGAATTAAGTGATCAATAGCGCCGATAGACATTAAGCCTTGCGCAAATACGCCTGCCGCAACCAAAAGCATAACCACGCCTTTGAATGCATCCGCCATACCCGCATAGCATGATTCAAGATCTTCCAAAGCTTGCTTGCCATCAAAGCGTTTAGTGACATAGTGAACCAAAGCGCCAATAAAGATAGACAGCACTACGATAGTATAAATATCCAGTGACAAGCCAGGGATAGTGCGACCGTTAAAGACGAACACACCAAAGATAGGCAAGAACGGTAATAGTGCATAGAACGCTGGAGCCTCCACTTTCATCTCTGAAAGGTCGACTTTTTCCATTGGCGTATTCTCTTTTTTATCCAGATATTTATTCCAGAAGAATGCCGCAGCTGCCATCACGATGATGGCGCAAAACGAAACAGGCAATACCGTATTAAATGCAAATATGTCTAAAGGCATATTCGATTTAGCCGCTGCTACAACTACGTCACCGGAAGTTGGCGATAAGATGATTGCCGCTGGTGATGCACACACGGCGACTGCCGCAGGGCGAGAGATCCCCATCGCTGTCATCATAGGGAATAAAGTAGCCATTAATAGCACACCTAGTCCAGTCGCCGAGCTCACTGCCAATGACATTAAACACGCCACAATATAAGCGGCAACTAACAAAATGTAAGGCGATTTGATGACAGAAAGAGGCTTAGAAAACTGTTTCACTACCACATTGTTGGCGCCAATATGAGTCATGTAAGAAGCAAAACCACACAACAGCATAATTTGTAGACCTAAGCCGCCACCTCGGTACTGAAGCATATATTTCACAAACTCTAGAGCGTCAGTAAAAGTATTCCCAGTAGATGCAACTTTAGCCGGTAATACGGTGTGCCCTAAGAAACCGGTGATTAACAGTAGAGATATACCAGCGGTGAGCAATACACCTGCCGCGCGATATCCTTTGATTATAAAATAACCAACAATAATGGTGATTATTAGTCCAATAAGCAATTCGAGCATATTAGTTGACCTTATTTACATTGAAATTATGCAAATTAAGTTACCAGAACTACTCCCTTCTAAAAGGGACTCAAATCAATTTTAGACACATTTATGGAGAATAAGATTACATTTTGTTACGTTTGTGATTTATTTATAGTTTACGCAAGGTAAATCCTCATATTATTTAATTTAATCTAAACACCAGACAAACAAAATAATTACACTAAACAGACATTTTGTATTCATTCAAATAACCCTATCGTTTGTTTAATAATCTTAATGAAAATAAAAAACAGTCTAACTTCATATTAATATTCTAGTCATTTCATATTGCTTGACTGTTATTTACCCAACCCCCTATTGATTAAAACAAGCTATTTAAAACAGCCTATTCAATAACAACAAACATCGCATCTGCCTTGCCACTTGGGATTGAGGTGCAATCAGTCCTTTCTGTCTTGCGAAAACTGTGTTTATCATAGACTTCTGTCAGGGATATAAAGGGAACGGCAATGACTCAAGAACAGGATCGTCATCAACAGCGTCAACAAAAGCTCAAGCAAAAAGTAGATGAGAAAATCGCCAGTGCGGTAGAAGAAAAAGGGCTATTACTGGTCATTACAGGGAATGGCAAAGGCAAATCGACATCAGGCTTTGGTACTGTTGCGCGCGCTGTAGGTCACGGCTTTAAATGTGGTGTGGCGCAGTTTATCAAGGGAACGTGGGACAACGGCGAGCGTAACCTGTTAGAGAAGCTTGGGGTTGCTTTCCATGTTATGGCTACAGGCTTTACTTGGGAAACTCAAAACAAACAAGCCGACACCATTGCAGCGCAAGAAGTTTGGCAAGAATGCAAAAAAATGCTGCAAGACCCTAGTCTAGATGTGGTTCTATTAGATGAACTGACCTATATGGTCACCTATGACTACATCGACCTTGAAGAAGTGCTGACGGCATTTAAAGAAAGACCAAGCCACCAATCGGTTATTGTCACCGGACGCGCCGCACATCGCTCTATTATTGAACTTGCCGATACGGTGTCAGAAGTGCGTAATGTGAAACATGCTTTTGAAGCTGGGATAAAAGCACGTAAAGGTGTTGACTGGTAGGATACTAATATAGATAGAGGCCGCTCAATAGCCGCCTCTATTTTTATATTGGTTCGAGCAAAATTGCTAACACAGCGCCCAATCCACCGCCGACTGAGCATGAATTATCGTCGTATCAAATAAAGGTACATCGGTATCATCGCTATTGATCAGTAGACCAATTTCAGTACACCCTAAAATGACTCCCTGCGCGCCCTTACGCTTTAAATCCGCGATAATATCGGCAAAAACTTGTCGAGATTCAGGCAAAACTTTACCTTGGCATAATTCATCATAAATAATGCGGTGTACATCGCTTCGTTGGCTCGGCGTAGGAATAGACACTGAAATGCCTTGCTCAATCAATCTCTGCTTGTAGAAATCTTGCTCCATGGTAAAAGCCGTACCAAGCAAAGCGACTTGCTGAATATTATTATCTTGTAGCTCTTTAGCCGTCGCGTCAGCAATATGCAGCACAGGAATAGAGACCACCTGCTCTATCTCTGGGGCGACTTTGTGCATGGTATTCGTGCAAATGACAATTGCCTCAGCACCGGCGGCTTGTAAAGAGAGCGCCGCTCGCGACAGTATCTTAGCTGCGGCATCCCAATCACCTTGACGTTGCAATTCTTCTATCTGCGCAAAATTGACACTAAACAACACCAACTTTGCTGAGTTGAGCCCGCCTAAACGCTGTTTTACCTGAGTGTTAAGCAGTTGGTAATAGGTTTGAGTTGACTCCCAACTCATCCCACCAATTAATCCCAACGTTCTCATGCTGGCCTCACTTAGAATAATTTTTTCAGCAATGAGTCTGCCATTTTCTTGGTTTCATCATTATCGGCGTTGTCACCAAACAGCTTTTTCAAACCACGTTCGGCTTCTTTTTTTGCCTTTTCTTCCAGCTTTTTCTTATTGCGTTCGAGCTCTTGTTTTTGTAACGCGGCTAAATCTAGACTCACTTTAGGATCTGTCCAACTGCCTTGTATACGCAAAGGAATCGTTATATCAGCAAGATCATCAATGCCGCCACCGCCTTGACCTTCTAATGAGCCGACAATAGAAGTTTTAGACAAGATGTCCATGGTTTCATTGAGATAGTTAGCGTTACCCGTAGCCTTAATTCGCAACAATGGCGATGCCACCGCCACATTCGATAATGTCGCCACACCTTTATTTAACTTGACCGAGGCATCCATTGAGCTAAAGTCGGTTTTCTTAGGTTCAGTGTCAGCGGGTACTTTTTCGCCTTTAAATTTTGCATAGTTAGTACGAATGATTTGTGCAACGTTAATGCCATTAATCGCCCCATCGGCAAACTTCACTTTCACCGTGCCCGCTAAGTGTTTTTTCAGCTCATCTGGAATTAAACTTTTACCACTAAGGTCGAGATCAATATTGCCAGTCCCTTCAAGAGTATTGTTATCTGCCACATCCACCAGCAATGGGCCTACCTTGACGTTTTTAACCGCCGCATCAATGTCGTAACTGGCAACCGCTTGCTTAGCATTAACCACAGCTTTAGCTTGAATACTGCCTTGATAAAGGTTGGCTTTTAACGAGCGTAGATTAAATACACCCTCTTTAATTGCAATATCAGCAAACGCATTCTGCAATTTGGCATTGCTAGCTTGTAGCTTGTCGATACGAATACTGCCTGCCACATCGACCGTTTTTAATACTGACAAATCTGGTTCACTGGCAACGGTTGCCGCCTCGTTTGCTGATTCTGATGATGGCGCTGCAGCCGCTTTACTATCAGCCGTATCATCTGTTGCCGAGCCCGTCCACTCGTCCACATTAATCTCAGGGCTGTGCAGTTTAAAGCGCACTTTAGGGATGGCGGTCAGCTCAACACTGGTTGTCCCGTCAAATTGCAATTGGTTAAACGCCAATTTTTTCCATAATAGCGATAATTTGTTCTTAATCAGATCAAATTCAACGTCCGATTCAACCGCCACTACAATCGGGTTTTGAGGCAGTGCATCACCGGCTACTTTGCCTTTTACCGTCAGAGCATCTACGTTGACTTTTTCAATGTTTTTATCAACCAGCAGATTCCCCATCACCATTAAATTGGCATCTAAATCCGATGCGCGCCCTTTAACGCCCACTTGGAAAGCGCCAACCTCACCTAATCTAAATGAGGAGACACCCACCTTAATCGATGCCAAATTAATATCTTTGCCTTTTAATGGCGTGCCAAGTGCAAAACTCTTAATGGCAAAAGTAGATAAGTCACTTTGTAGCAACACCTTGGTGGTGCTGGTGATATCAAACTCATTACCTGCCGCCTGACCTTCGGCCAGTAGTGAAATATCAGACCAAGTATCGAGTTTAAATTGATCGACGTTGAGCTTGAAACTGGTCACGTTTAAATCAGGTTGTGAAAAATTACCGTTAACCTCAATATCTTTCACTTGGTAATCAACAAAATCGGCATCCGTTTTGGCGTTGGCTTTACCCGATACTGCAAATTGCTGTTGGTTATTTACCCCTGAAAAACTAAAGCTAATTGGCGTCCATTGCCCAAACTTAAAGCTTGCCACTTTCAAGTTCACATTTTCTAGCTTGGTATAGAGGTTGCTTCGTTGGTCTTTAATTTCTAGAAGTGCGTCTTTAATGTTGACACCTTTCACTGAGATAGCCCAAGAGTTAGCAATATTGTCGGCTGTCTGATTAGAAGAGGTTTGTTGCGAAGAGTTTTCAGTGACAGCGTCTTGTGAGGGAGTAGATTCAGGAAATGGTTCAACAGAAGAGGATTCAGCAGAGTTGGAGCTTGCCGTTAGCGCATCTAAGTTACTGCTACCATCGGCGAGGGTTTCAATATAGATGTGCGCCCCACTTAACGTCACATTCCCCACTTGTAACTCTTTGCTAAGTAAAGGAAGAACCGAAATATCTAGCCCTACCTCGTCAACCTTAACCATGTTTTGCGAACTAAAGCCTTCCGGATTACTTAATGTTGTTTTACCTAGGGAGAAACCAATAGAAGGAAAGAATTGCCAACCAATGTCCCCTTCAATCACCAAATCGAGGTTGGTTTGTTTCTTGGCTTGGTCAACAAGCATAGGTTTAAACTGATTTGGGTCGACAAACACTAATAATGCTATGACCGCTAACACAACCAAAATAATGGGCGTGATAATAAATAGTGAAAACTTCTTCATCTTCTCTTCCCTGTAACCTGATTTTTCTAAGCATTGTCCGGCTGCGTAAACGCTAAACACAAAAAATGGCACGCCTGTGCCATTTAATTCTTAACCATAATTTGGCGCTTGTATGTAGGCAGCCATAATAAATTTTTAAACCTAACAGCTAACGACTAAATTACTAAGATTTCAGTAATTTAGCAATATGCGCTTTTAACACGTCAATGGCAATTCGGTTTTTACCACCGCGAGGGACAATAATGTCCGCATACTGCTTAGAGGGTTCAATAAATTGCAAAAACATTGGTCGCACTGTTTTTTGGTATTGGGCAAGCACAGAATCCATTGTACGACCGCGCTCTTCTACATCACGCTTCACGCGGCGTAGTAGACAAATGTCTAACGGGGTGTCCATAAAGATACTGGCATGCATCAAATCGCGCAGTCGCTGATCGGTAAGCAATAAAATACCTTCTAGAATAATGACCTTTTTCGGGTTCATTGTTTTAGTGGTACTAGTACGAGTGTGCTCAGTGTAACTGTACTCTGGTACTTCCACTGCGTTGCCTTGCGCAAGCTGGCTTAAATGTTCACACAATAAATCATGATCTAACGCCTGAGGATGGTCGTAGTTGGTTTTTACACGCTCTTCCATGCTCAAATGACTTTGATCTTTATAGTATCTGTCTTCCGTGATAACACCGATTTGATCTGGACCAACCTTGGCACGCAGTTCGTTATATATAGTACTTGCAATCAGGCTCTTACCCGATGCGGATGCACCTGCGATACCGATGATGACACATTGATTATTTTCAGACATTCACTGATCCTAATAAAAACAGATATTAAACTAAGTAAATTATAGGGATTGATAAACTTCGATACCAGAAATAAGCTCACAATCCCTAAAGGTTGAATATATTTTGCGCAATATGCATCAAATATCGCACAGGATAACCACAATTATTTTACTTCAACAAAACTAATTCGCTCAGCTTGCGGCTTTCCATGCCAAAACAGTCGGCTGACGACTTGCTCGGCTAAGTCAAAATACGCTTGTGCTTGTGCAGAAGAATCAGCATTTACCACTGACGGAGTGCCCAAATCAATATCACGGCGGATATTGGCATGCAAAGGCAGTTGCGCTAATACTGAAATGCCTTTATCTGCGGCCAATTTCACTGCTCCGCCACTGCCAAAAATATCTTCATGAGAGCCACAATTTCTACAAATGTGATAGCTCATGTTTTCGATAATGCCCAGCACGCCCACATCGGCTTTCTCAAACATCGCAATGCCTTTAATGGCATCGGCCAATGCTAAGTCTTGCGGAGTTGTAACCACCAAAGCGCTCGTTAAGGGAATATCTTGCGATAGCGTCAGTTGTAAATCGCCCGTACCCGGAGGCATATCAATGATCAAGTAATCCAATTCAGGCCATTGGGTTTCTTTTAATAGTTGCATTAAGGCTTTTGACGCCATAGGGCCACGCCATACCGCCGCGTCATCACTAGAAATCAAATAACCGATGGATTGGGTGTAAACGCCATGCGCTTGTAGCGGCTTCATCCATTTGTTGTCGACTACTTCTAAAGACTGTCCTTTAGTGCCAAACATCAATGGAATGGAAGGGCCGTATACATCAGCATCTAATACCCCAACCGTAGCACCTTCTTTGGCGATGGCTAACGCCAAATTAGCGGTTGTGGTCGATTTTCCCACCCCACCTTTTGCCGATGTCACTGCGATAATATTTTTAATCGAGGTTAAGGTGCTTGGCACTTTACTTTGTAAAGGACGTACTCTTGCCGAGACGTAAAATGTAAACTCTTCCCAGCCTTGCGGCGCATCGTGATCAGAAATCCATTGCCCAACGGCTTTGGTTAACGAATCCACTAAAAAAGGGATCTCTACATCAATGGTTTTTTCTGTATTACCTACCGTCACCACACCTTGAGTCGCAGCCCATTCGCTGGCCAAAAGTGGATGTTGAAACTGATTTAACCAAGAGTAAAGTGTCTGTTTGTTGTTCTTCATCAATACGTCCTTTCTACATATATGCATTACATACTAGCTTGATTACGGGCTTCATTTAACCTGTTATTGCTCGGCGACTAGAAATAAATTCCAAACAAGCACTAAAAACTGGCGCAAAAAGGGGCTTATTCAATGCTTGCTCGATAAACAAGAAACGATTTATCCGCGAGATCCTTTTCGTTATCGCTAGCTTACGGTAATATTAGCGGCTAGAAATTTATCCTATCTGCGAAAAGTTAAGTATGACTACTGAATTAAGAAAAATGCTCGTCACTTGTGCACTACCCTATGCCAATGGTTCTATCCATCTAGGTCATATGCTAGAGCACATCCAAGCTGATATCTGGGTGCGTTACCAACGCCTACGCGGTAACACAGTAAACTTTGTTTGTGCTGATGATGCCCACGGTACGCCAATCATGCTTAAATCTCAGCAGATGGGAATTACACCAGAAGAAATGATTGCTGGTGTCAGTGAAGAGCATCAAAAAGATTTTGCCGGTTTTGACATTAGCTTTGATAACTATCACAGCACGCACAGTGAAGAAAACCGCGAACTGGCTTCAAGCATCTACTTAGAGCTGAAAAAAAATGGCTTTATCTCTAGCCGCACTATTTCTCAGCTATTTGATCCTGAAAAAGAAATGTTCTTACCGGATCGCTTCGTAAAAGGCACTTGCCCTAAATGTAAATCAGAAGACCAATACGGTGATAACTGCGATAACTGTGGGGAAACTTACAGCCCAACTGAGCTTATCAACCCTAAATCTGCGGTTTCTGGCGCAACTCCGGTAATGAAAGATTCAGAGCACTTCTTCTTTGACTTGCCTCAGTTTGAAAGCATGCTAAAAGAGTGGACTCGCTCTGGCTCTTTGCAAAGTGAAACCGCCAACAAGATGCAAGAGTGGTTTGAATCTGGCTTGCAACAGTGGGATATCTCTCGCGATGCACCTTACTTTGGTTTTGAAATCCCGGGTGAGAAAAACAAATTCTTCTACGTTTGGCTAGACGCTCCTGTCGGCTACATGGCATCGTTTAAAAACCTATGTGGTAAACGTGACGATCTTGATTTTGATGAATACTGGAAAAAAGACAGCACAGCTGAGCTTTATCACTTCATCGGTAAAGACATTGTTTATTTCCACAGCCTATTCTGGCCTGCAATGCTTGAAGGCGCGGGTTACCGCAAGCCTAACAATGTATTTGTACACGGCTATGTGACCGTAAATGGCGCGAAAATGTCTAAATCAAAAGGCACGTTCATCAAAGCCAGTACTTACCTCAATCATCTAGACCCAGAATGTCTACGCTACTACTACGCTGCGAAATTAAACAGCCGTATTGATGATCTTGATTTAAACCTTGAAGACTTCACTCAGCGCGTAAACTCTGACGTAGTAAACAAAATTGTGAACCTTGCCTCTCGTAACGCAGGTTTCATTACTAAGCGTTTTGCCGGTCAACTCTCTACTGAATTTGCTGAGCCTGCTCTATATCAAGAGTTTGCTGATGCCGCCCAGCGTATTGCTGAACTTTACGAAACTCGTGAATTTAGCCGCGCGATTCGTGAAATTACCGCTCTTGCTGATAAAGCAAACCAATATGTCGATGAGAAAGCCCCTTGGGTTGTTGCAAAACAAGAAGGTCAAGATCAAGCACTGCAAGACATTTGTTCAGTTGGCATAAACTTGTTCCGCGTACTGATGACTTACTTGAAACCAGTGATGCCTGAATTAGCAGCGCGCACCGAAGCCTTCTTAAACCAAGAGTTGACTTGGGATGGCGTAGCAACTCCGTTGACTAACCATGAAATCAGCAAGTTCAAAGCACTGTTTAATCGCGTTGACCCGAAAAAAGTTGAAGCTATGGTAGAAGCGTCAAAAGAAGACGCGGCAGCTGAAACAGCAGCCAAAGAAAAAGCCGAGCAAGCGAAAACCGAAACTGAGCTAAGCAAAGAGCCTATCGCTGACGAAATCGAATTTGATGATTTTGCGAAAGTCGATTTGCGTATCGCGAAGATTGTTGAATGTGAATCTGTGCCAAAAGCGAACAAGCTATTAAGATTGGTACTGGACTTAGGCGGCGAAACTCGTCAGGTATTTGCCGGCATTAAATCGGCTTACAACCCTGAAGACTTAATTGGTAAACATACCGTGATGGTTGCCAACCTTAAACCTCGTAAAATGAAGTTTGGTATGTCAGAAGGTATGGTGCTAGCCGCTGGCCCTGGTGGTAAAGATCTTTGGATCCTTGAGCCACACGAAGGTGCACAACCTGGCATGCGCGTAATGTAACGGATTACCGTCATTACACCATCAAAAAAATACCGGCTAAAAATTAGCCGGTATTTTTATTTTTAATCGATTTTAATATCACTTACTGTCATTGCAGTATTTAGCGTTCAGCCTTCAATCAACTTCATCAGCAATATTCCGTCATACAAGGCTTGCTTAATCAAAGCTGCGCCTGGCATGGTAGCATTTTTAATAAAGCGACTTGGCGCAATCTCCAGATCTTGACGATAAATCGGCAAAGTTTGAGTTTCTACACTGCGCTCAATCTCAGGGATAATAATGCCTTTCGCAACATTAATGTCACCGCCTATCAATACTTTCTCTGGGTTGAACATATTCACCACTAGCGATACTGCATAGCCTAAACGTTGGCCTAGCTTTTTCACTATATCCAGCGCCAAAGGATCGCCATGATTGGCGGCCATACAGATATTAATGACCGATAATGTTTCAAGTTTCAAACAAGTCTCTTCACCCGCTTCGATAGCTTCGGTCACTTGACGTAATAGTGCATGCGAGCTTGCTACCGTTTCTAAACAGCCACGATTTCCGCAATGGCAAAGATGCCCATCAGGTTCGACCTGCAAGTGACCTAACTCACCTACATTCCCCAAACGACCTTGCAGTACTTTGTCTTCTAAGATGATGCCTGCGCCAATACCGTTATGTACCGAGATAAGCACTGAGTTTTTATTTTGCTGAGAGTTACCAAATAGCTTTTCAGCTAATGCCCAAGCGCGCGTGTCATTGGCAATAAATACCGGTAAACCGGTCGCCTTATAAATAGCAGGGCCTAATTCTAAATACTTCACATCATAATGCGGCATCTGCAATACTAAGCCACTTTCCGAGTGTACTAGGCCCGGTAAAGTGATGGCTAAGCTAGTGATGCGCTCTAGCATATCGGCTTTTTCTTCAAAGAATTGATAAATCTCTTTTAGAAGACGAGCCAGCATCGCGTCTTGATTACGCTCTTCAATATCGATGTACTTTTCAGAAATGACTTCACCACCAAGCTCATGCAGAGCAATGGTTAAGTAGCCACGTCCCAGTCTCAGCGACAGGAATTGCCAACCTTCATTATTGGTTTGTAAACCAACAGCCGGACGACCACGACTGGTCGCTTCTTGGACAACCGTTTCATGAATCAAGTGTGCTTCAATCAATTCACGAGAAATTTTTGTGATACTTGCGGGCGCAAGACCACTGAGTTTAGAGAGATCGATTCGAGAAATAGGCCCAAACTGATCAATGAGCTGATACACCTTACCGGCGTTTATCTGTTTAATATGATCAATGTGGCTTGGTTGTGCCGTGTACATGCGAGTCTCCCTAGTCAAGAAACTCTATTATTTTATAGGTCGAAGTAAATGTGAAGCACTGTATATGCTAGTCGTGAGGCGCCTCACTTATTTGTAATCAATTATTGCAATGCTGTGTAGCAATTCTCATTCTTAATACTTTTTGGTACTCATCGACAAAACGATAACCCGAATTTAACCCTTGTTGATAATCAAAAAGTAACGCCTCATGGCTGCTCATTAATGACGAGCTGTGTAGCGGCTCTTCAGGGACAATTTGCATCACAAAACAGTCCTCTGGCGGCGTAGCAATAAATTCTTGCGTCAAAGCGTAGGTTTGATAATGCACCATCAACATATCGGCGATGCCGGCATCTAAACGGTTACCTAATAGATGCGATAAACGATACACACTATCGGCACCAAATAGCCAACGCCCACCATTAAGTAAATCTAGACTAGGACTGCTGGTATCGGCTCGGCTTTGCAAAATGCGCTCTTCGATAAACTCATCCACACTCTTCTTGCCTTTATCTATCTGCTCGCTCCAAAAGCTTTGAATATTATCGATGGGGCTTTTATACCAAACCTCTTTATCCGGAGGCTGTTGATTGTTATTCGCTTCTCTTGGTTCTGGAAACTCAGTTCGTATCACTATGATATTTCTGGCTTCTCGACGCCACGCTTCTTGCACTGGAATGGAAGCAGAAACACCGCCATCGACAAACTCGTTACCTGATAGCGAAATTGGCCTTGAGACCAAATTAGGGATGGCACAAGTCGCCCTAATTACGTCCAGCCAATCTTCTCCTAATAGCGGTAAATACTTATCATGAAACGTATCTGCGTGGGTGACGGCGGCAAACGCTCCTCTGTCACTAAGTACCTTTTTGCCCATATCAATATCGAGCTTATAAGGCGGCGAACAGATTTGGTTTAACGCCCAATCCAGACCGATATAGTGCTTTTGACGTATAAAACTGAACAGATTAAAGAAGCGATCGTCAGTGGTAAGATCCAATAAAAAAGATTTACCTAAGGTCGGTTGCCGACATAAGTAAGCACAAAGATTCAGTGCGCCAGCAGAAGTGCCATAAAAGGCGTCGAAAGGGTCAAAATTGGAATATAGGAATGCGTCGAGAACCCCTGCGGTAAAAATCCCTCGCTGTCCTCCTCCCTGCGCCACTAGCGCAGTTTCGCCTCCTATATATTGGCTAAATAATTTAGGATTGTAGGCTGTATGGTGACTGCAAATTAATCCGCTGTTCTCCATTTAATCACCCAGTGATATCAACTAAATATTGCCACTAAACCATAGGCAAGAAGTAAAGCAAGACTGGTTAAAACTATCACTAGGGTAAATTTCAATTCTGTACTCATCGGTCACCTTTTTATTTGTTGATACTCATCCCACATTAGCAGTACACTCCTGACGCTATATTTAGTATTAGCATTGCAACATGCTACTCTCAAGGCTTAACAAAAACCTGTGCAGAATTATGTAGTTACTGTCACAATTACTCTACAATAATGGTAATCCATATTTTCTCTTCTATGAATGAGTAGCAGACTGAACTAGATGCCTCTTGATCGACAAGGATGACAACACCATGAATAAAACAGCCCTATCCCTATTAGTATTAGCCTGCAGCTACTCTGCAGCTACTCAAGCTGACGTCTATATCACCCCTATGGTGGGCTATGGTATGGGAGGATCGTTTGATTCTGATAGCGGTGATAGCTTTGATATAGAAAGAAACGTCAATTACAACCTTGCGATTGAAACGGATGTCGATCAAGGTCGATTAGGTTTACTTTATTCTGAGCAACATTCTTCTATCGAAGATCTCGATGTTGATACCTCTTTACGCTATTTGCATTTTCAAAGTGCGGTCTACTACCCAACTGATAATTGGAACTCTTACCTTGGTTTAAGTTTGGGTGGTACACAAATTGATATTCAAGGTGCAAATACTGAATACAAATTCTCACTGGGCGTCTATGGCGGAGTGGAATACAAAATAACAGACTACTTTGCACTACAAGGACAACTGCGTTACATGGGGACTCTGGTCGATAGCGAATCCATTACTCTTTGTGATTCGAGCGCGGCAGGTAGCAACTGTAAAGTGGCATTTGCAGGCAACTGGATGAATCAACTGCAAGCAAATGTCGGCTTTACTTTCAGTTTCTAAATTCATATATATGCACGAAAAAGCATATATAATCACCACAAAATGTTAAGAGCCGAAAGATTACTGGTTTTTCGCTCTTAACTTGTCATTTAGTTATATCAACTGCCCATCCATACAAAACCGCACAAATGATATGAATTATCAGCGATATCCAGTTTGATAATTTACAAAATCTGTAATTTTCAGTAAAAATGCGATCTTTATTCCAGTATTTTAATTTTATTTTATCTTGCCAGACAGAATATCTCACGGTAATCTGCCCCTATCACTCAGAATAATCTTCTAGTTTTAGAGTCTGAGTAACAAAAAACACAACATATTCAACCACTTTTAAACATAAGAATCGGAACAAATCACTAACCCAGCGTACCGTTACAGGGTTAATGCTTTACAACTAGCACTAAAAGCAGAGAAAGAAACTCTCGCCTCTAAAATTAAGCTAGCCGCTCTTATGCAATTAATTACTACAAGGAGTAGTTATGAAACGAGAACAATGGGGTTCCCGTACTGGATTTATTTTGGCCGCAGTGGGCTCAGCAATCGGTTTAGGTAATATATGGCGATTCCCATATATGGCTTATGAAAACGGCGGTGGCGCATTCTTTATCCCTTACATTTTTGCCATGCTGACAGCCGGTATTCCATTTATGATTATGGAATTCAAATTAGGTCAAAAATACCGTGGTTCTGCACCAGCAGCACTAAAAGCCGTTAACCCTAAATTTGAGTGGTTAGGTTGGTTCCAAGTCGGTATTGCGGCATGTATTGCGGTTTACTACGTGGCCGTTATTGGTTGGTCTATTTCATACCTAGGTATGTCATTCCACCAAGGTTGGGGCACAGACACCAACGCATACTTCTTTAGCCAATATCTAAATCTAGGCGACAACTCACCGTCTAACTTAGGTTCTATCCAATGGAAAATTGCTGGCACTATGCTTCTAGCATGGGCTATTACTTACGCCGCTATCGTTGGTGGTGTTAAGTCTGGTATTGAACGTGCGGCAAAAATCATGATGCCAGTACTGTTTATCATGGTTATTGTCCTTATCATCCGCATGGTTTTCCTACCAGGCGCATTGAACGGTGTGAACTACCTGTTTGAACCTGACTTTAGCAAAATCATGGATATGAAAGTTTGGGCAGCAGCATACGGCCAGATCTTCTTTACCCTAAGTATCGGTTTTGCCATCATGCTGGCTTACTCAAGCTACTTACCTGAGAAATCAGACATCAACAACAACGCCTTCATGACCGTTTTGATTAACTGTGGTTTCTCAATCCTTGCGGGTATCATGATCTTCTCTGTACTGGGCTTTATGGCTCACCAACAGGGTAAAGAACTGACTGACGTTGTTTCAGCGGGTGTAGGTCTTGCGTTTGTTACCTTACCAGCGGCAATTAACGAACTACCAGCGCCATATATTCTTGGTCCACTGTTGTTCCTTGCGCTGACTATTGCCGGTCTAAGTTCTCACATTTCAATCATTGAAGCGGTAACATCTGCCATCATTGATAAATTTAAAGTGGGTCGTAAAAAAGCGGCAACGTTAGTGTGTGGTATTGGTGCTTTTGTTTCTCTTGCATTTGCAACTAACGGCGGTCTATTACTGCTTGATTTGGTCGATTACTTTACCAACCAAATTGGTATCGTTCTAAGCTGCTTCATTGAAGTGCTACTCATCGTCTGGGTTGTTAAAGCGGCGACTATTCGTAACTATGTAAACTCAGTATCAGATTTCAAAATTGGCATTTGGTACGACCTATGTCTGAAAGTAGTAAGCCCTGCAATTCTTGCAATTACTCTTTTCAATACATTGAAAACAACACTAACAGACGGCTACGGCGGTTACGCACAATCTGATCTTCTAATGTTAGGTTGGGGACTACTGGCTCTACTTGCGGTAATCGGTATTGCTATCAACGTATTAAGCAAAAAGGAAGCGTAATTATGACTACTAGTGCAATCATTATGATGATTCTTGGTCTTGGGATTACTTGGGGTGGCGCAGCTATCTGTATCCGTAAGGCGATGAAAAAACAACAATAAGCCTACTTAGCTTATGAATAGAACCGAGCCTTAGTGCTCGGTTTTTTATTGCCTAAAATAACTGATAGCAATCGTACTAAATTACAGGTTATTCTAGCTTGTTAAAATACTCGATAACTGCGTTAGACTTTTTGAATGTAGGGTAAAGCATAGAGATTTAGCATAGAAATCAAGGGCTAAATCAAGGGCTAGATAGAGATAATAAAAAACCGACCTAAAGGTCGGTTAGAGTGTCTTACAGTGAGCTAAAAATGGTTAAAAGCGATATGTCACACCAATACCTGCGCCAAACTGTAGTTTTGCCTTCTGTTGCAATTGCCATTCTGGATTAATGTGCCCGTAAGCGTTCCAGTTAGGGGCAAAGTTCCAATCTAAGCCCAGAGGAACACGCAGACCAAAGTCATCATTCCACTCGTACCATGCACCCGCGCCTACAAACCAGTTAAAAGGAATATCATCCGCAAAGCTACCTTGAGAAAAGTGATAATCAAACGCCATACCGTCGTTCCCTACTGACAAATTGTATTTATCTTCAAACTTAACGACAACACTAAGGCCTTGATCTAATCCCATACCTAACTTTACAGCACCGCTGTTAGAAGTTGCGGCTTTGGCGGCTCCCACATAAGTTGCTAGCCCAGTAAGAACAACAGTAACCAATGCTAACTTCCCAATATTCACTTTTTATTCCCTATTTGTATGCAATTTGCCTTATATTACCCTGATTTTTACGCCTTTTGTCAGTAAAAACACATCAAATGTATCAAAGTGCGTTTTGTGACACATTTTTTAATCAAATCACTTTGTTTTCATATCAGAAACTAGCGATGACTCAATAAAAAAGGAGGCTTAAATAAGCCTCCTTCGTATCGTTTACAGAAAATGATTATCCGTTGTTACGAATCCACTCATCCATATCCGTTTTCAAATTATCAGATTTAGTACCAAAGATAGCTTGAACACCACCAGATACGACAACTACACCCGCCGCGCCAAGCTGTTTCAGTTTATCTTGGTCAACAATCTCAGTGTCTGCTACCGCAACACGTAGACGTGTAATACATGCATCTAGACCTGTGATATTGTTCTTACCACCAAATGCGGCAACTAACTCACCTGCCAGCTCACTACCGGTGAAGCTTGTGCCTTCTTCTGCGGTTTCATCTTCGCGACCTGGAGTTTTAAGGTCCATAGCCAGAATCACAGTGCGGAATACAAAGTAGTAGATAGCCGCATAGCCAAGACCCACCGCTACCATAAGTCCCATTTTCTGAGCGTTGCCCGAAAGTACCAAGAAATCAATCAAACCGTGAGAGAACGAGGTTCCGTGAACAAAGCCTAGAGTGTTAGACACTACGTATGCAGAACCGGCTAGCAAAGCGTGGATTCCGTACAATACCGGTGCTACGAACAAGAATGAGAACTCAATTGGCTCTGTAATACCTGTTAGGAACGAAGTTAACGCTGCAGACAACATGATGCCCATGACTTTAGTTCTGTTCTCTGGTTTAGCACAATGCGCGATAGCGATAGCCGCTGCTGGCAAACCAAACATTTTGAACATGTAGCCACCAGCAAGTTGACCGAAGCCATTACCCGCCGCGCGCGAAGCATCATCAGCTACCAAGTAACAAGTCAAAATACCGTGTTGGACTTCACCCGATGCATTCACACAGTTACCAGCTTCGAAGAAGAATGGCACGTTCCATACATGGTGTAAGCCAAACGGAATTAATGAACGCTCGATAACGCCGTAGATACCAAATGCCAATTGTGGGTTTTGGTTAGCCGCCCAATGTGAGAACCATGAGATGCCGTTACCAATAGGAGGCCATACGAAAGAAAGCACAATGCCTAGGCCAATAGCGGCAAAACCTGTGATGATAGGTACAGCACGTTTACCGGCAAAGAATCCTAAATATTCAGGCAATTGAATTCGATAAAAGCGTTTAAATGCCCATGCCGATAGTGCACCAATTAAGATGCCGCCAAGTACCCCTGTATTGATAGGATCAGTCGTTTCCAATACTTCAGACATTACGCCCAAAGTAGCAGCCATAATGCCGTAGCCAACAATAGAGGCTAAACCCGCTACACCATCATTATTGGTAAAACCAAGTGCCACACCTACTGCAAATAGCAATGGCATCTGATCAAATACTGAGCCACCCGCTTTCTCCATTAAGGATGACACGACATCTGGAATAAAGCCTAAGTCGGCAGCCCCTACACCAAGTAGAATACCTGCAACTGGAAGTACTGATACTGGCAGCATCAATGACTTACCCCCGCAGCCAAAATGATAGACCTTGCTCTAAAAACGTAACCGAATCCGATTATATTTTTCTTCTCTAAATATATAGGTATGCTTTTTAAGTTTCTTTACCCTGCAAAATACAAGTTGCTAAAAGTGGCTATAGATCACATTTAGCTCATTCGTAAATTCGCCATAAAAACAAACATAAGACATTGAATTAATAAGCAAAAACTTAATTCGCGTTTAAAAATCTTTTCGCTATTCGTTGAATATCACTTATTTTTCAAATAGAAATTAACCTATTTCATCTCTGTGACATAGATTTTCAACACAAAAAATAAACAACAACAAATTCAGTAAAAACTAGCAATAACCGTTAACTAAACGAGCAGAAGGTGTAGAATTTAATGAAAACTAATTTAGCGACTCAAAAAAAGATCTGAGAAATTTTGCGTTGTGCTACTCGCAACCTCTCCCAAAGATATCCCTTTTAACTGAGCAATGTAGCTTGCAACTTCGACTACATACGCTGGCTGGTTTTCATTTCCTCTATGTGGAACGGGCGCTAAATAAGGCGAATCAGTCTCAATAAGCAAACGTTCTAGAGGTAAAGCTTTCACAACTTCTTTTAGTTCAGTTGCTTGGCGAAAAGTGACAATGCCCGAGATTGAAATATAAAACCCCAACTCCATAGCCGCTTCCGCAAAAGCACGATCTTCGGTGAAACAATGGATCACTCCACCGCAACGCTCTGCATGTCCCTTTTTGAGTATAGACAAAGTCTCAGAACGAGCCAATCTAGTGTGAATAATCAAAGGTTTATTTACATCTACCGCTAGTTCAACTTGCTGCTCAAATCTTTCTATCTGCAACGCTTTAGTTTCTGGCTTGTAATGAAAATCTAAACCTGTTTCGCCAATCGCCACCACTTTGTCTTGTTGAGCAAATGACGCTAACTGCTGATAGTCGAAATCACTTTCTACATCTAAAGGGTGAACGCCTGCAGATGCATGCACTTGAGGAAACGGCGCAATCAGCTCCATCATTTTTGGAAAGGCTTCTAACGTTACCCCAACAGACAATAACTGTTTAACATTGGCTTGCTCGGCTTTTGCCACAACATCGGCAACACTGGTATGCAAATCTTGATAGTTCAATTTATCAAGATGGCAATGAGAATCTACAAACATATAACACCTATAAAAAAACGCGCCTTAAGCGCGCTGCAAACATTGATTAACGAACCACTTGATAGCGCTATGACATCTTGGTTTCAATTAACCACTGACTTAATAATAACTCTTTATTTAAACCTGTGTGTACGGTCAGTTGCTCAGTTAGCTCTGCCAATCGGCGAGACAGTTCAAAGGTTTTTTGATAATCCACTATGGATTGTAATCGCTTGAGTCCTGCATGACTTTCAACCGTCGCTTGTGCAACAAAGAAGCTTTTTTGCAATTCAATCAACGCAAGAGAGAGACGGTTAAGTTTACTCAAAGTCTCGCTTGCACATGCATCCACAAACGCTTTAGGCAATGCAAACTCTTGCTCTAAGAAATCAGCCAGTGCCTCAATTGTGGCATCAAACTCGATATTCTGCCCTTTCTCAACAAACTCTTTTAAGGTTAACGGCGCACCTAAGCAGACCTGGTAATAAAGCTCAGGTACGTTACCAATATTATTGTCGGTTAGCCAAGAGCGATAATTGTTCAGATCCGGCGTTGGGATGTGCCATTGCTGACAACGACTTTTAATGGTCGGCAACAATCGGTGAGGTGCGTGGCTTCTTAAAATAAACACACAACTTTCTGGAGGCGTTTCTAGCGTTTTAAGCAAAGCATTCATCGCTTGCTCTGTCATTGCTTCCGCAGGTTGAATCACAATGACCCTTTTACCACCAAGTTGAGAGGATTCCAGCGCGTAGCGATTCCCTTCTCGGATCTGGTCTACCGAAATAGAGCTTTTGCCTTCTAATGGCATAATTCGATGAAAATCAGGGTGAGTATCCGCTTGGAAAAGCTCGCAGCTATGACAAAAACCGCACGCCTCAGTATCGCTGTTATTACACAGCTGCACTTTAACCAACTGATTAATAATCGACTCTTCACCTAAACCTTTAGTTGCACTAAAGAGCAAAGCGCCGGGCAATACCCTTTGTTCTAAACTCGAATGCAGCTGATTCCACGTTGCTTGCAACCAAGGGTATTGGACATTATTCATCGCTATTATTTTCCTAACCACTGCTGTAGAGCTGACTCGATATCTGAGGCCACTTGCTCAATTGCCTGCCCTGCGTTAATGACAACAATAGAATCATCACTGGCAGCCAATTCTAGATAACGAGCGCGGGCACGTTCAAAAAACGAAATATCCATTTTTTCAATGCGATCAAGCTCGCCACGGCCTCGTGCACGCTCTAAACCTAAGCTAGGTTCAATATCCATGTACAAGGTTAAATCAGGCTTAAACTCGCCCAAACTGATCTGTTTGAGTGACTGCATGGTATCCGCCGAGATTTGACGACCACCACCTTGATAGGCTTGTGAAGAGAGATCGTGACGATCGCCTACTACCCAATGCCCTTGTGATAACGCAGGTTTAATAACCGTTTCGACCAACTGCACGCGCGCGCCATAAATAAGCAGCAATTCGGTAATGTCTTGTAACTGCTCTGACGCATGCTCTTCTTTTACCAAAGCGCGCATTTTTTCGGCAAGAGGCGTTCCGCCCGGCTCTCTAGTAGACACTATATCTTGAATGCCGGAGGCGGCAAGCTGAGACATGATCTTAGAAATTGCGGTGCTTTTACCTGCGCCTTCTAAGCCCTCAACCACGATGAATTTACCTTGCTTCATTATTTTCGAGCCCTTAATTTTCTTAAATACGCTTGTACGGCGCGATTATGATCTCTGAGATTTTTGGAAAACACATGCCCGCCATGACCACTCGCCACAAAATAAAGATACTTACTGTCATCTGGGTTAACTGCTGCTGCAATCGCTTCTTCACCAACCATAGCAATAGGCGTCGGCGTCAGGCCGTAAATAGTATAAGTGTTGTATGGCGTTGGTCTTTGTAAATCTCGCTTGCGAATATTGCCTTGGTATTTATCGCCCATGCCATAAATCACCGTTGGGTCAGTTTGTAAACGCATGCCTATTTTTAGACGATTCACAAACACAGACGACACCAATGGTCGCTCCTCAGGCACTGCGGTTTCTTTTTCGATAATAGAAGCTAAGGTCAGCGCTTGATACGCGGTCTTTAATGGCAAATTATCTTGGCGCTCCGCCCAATATTCTTCTAGGACTTTATTTAATTGATTGTGCGCACGTCTCATCACATCAAGATCAGACATGCCTACGGTATAGCGATAAGTCTCGGCTAAAAATAACCCTTCGAGTTTGTCTCTATCAATATTTAACGCCTGCGCAATCTCGGCCTCGCTCATATCTTTCGTGCTGTGAACTAAGTGAGGTGCGCTATCAAACTGCCCTCTCCACTCTTTAAAGGTGCTACCTTCAACAAATGTGATGCTAAATTCGGCTTGCGAGCCATTAACTAGGCTTACCAGAGCTTGCTCTAAGGTCAGGTTAGGCTCTATTTCAAAAGTGCCCGCCTTTACTTTGGTCAGTTCAGGATGGGCGCGACTGGCTAGGCGTGAAAACTCACTTGGCTGTACCCAGTCATTATTTTCAAATCGGCGTAATAATGAGTTAAATGAAGTGCCAGGTTTGATAGTGATTAACGTTGGCTCCTCTATCTGTAGCGGCTGGTTCATATAGCTAGTCAGTTGATTCCATACATAAAACAGACCACCGCCGGCTAACACCACCAACAAAACACATAGGGTTATAATTTTTTTAAGCACTATTTATCCTCTCCTGGAAATCGCGAGTCATTATACCGATTGGAAAACATTTATGGGTGATTTTTATAATTGGAGCCACACCTAATAGGGAATTACACATAAACACCTCGTCGGCGTCTAATAGTTGTGCAACAGTCATGCTTTTTATGACTACAGGAATGTCACGTTGCGCAGCATCTTCTAATATCCAGCGACGGGCGACTCCGGCAACACCACAAAGCTCGATACTTGGGGTATACAAAACGCCTTTTGATACCCAAAACAGATTCGCCATAGTAGTTTCGACAACATGCTCATTGAGATCAAGCACAATACCATCGGCATAACCTTGCGCTTCAATATCTGCTTTCAACAATACTTGTTCTAAGCGGTTATTGTGTTTATGACCGGCAAGTAAAGGATTTAGGCCAAGTTTATGCTGGGCAAGCCCCAACTCAACGCCTTGTTGCTGCCAGTTTAGGTAGTGAGTTGGATAGACAAATTCACTAATAGTCACTTGCGGAGTATCAACACCGGTTGGGCTATAACCTCGCCCGCCGCTACCACGGCTTACATGCAGCTTTACTCCAGCAACCCCTGTATCAATCGCGGCGTGCTCTACCCACAGACGGACCAAGTTCCAATCCGGCTGAGTAATTTGTAACAAAGTTAAACACGCCTGCATTCGATCGACGTGCGCCGCCCAATGTTGCGGTTTTCCATCTAAGGTTCTAATGGTAGTAAAACCGCCATCACCGTAATTGAAACTTCTATCACTTGCCAAAATCGTGTCTTTTTCGACGCCATTTATCCAATACATGCTTGATTCCAAAGATGACCGACAATAAAAAAGGCCAGAGCCAGTTTCGATTGAAACTGAGTCTGACCCAAACTATTTTAACTCACAACTTTGAGGTTGCTAGGTTAATTAGATCTTTTTGAAGATCAACGAACCGTTAGTGCCACCGAAACCGAATGAGTTACATAGAGCATATTCCATCTCTACATCTTGAGCTACGTTTGGTACTAAGTTAATACCCAGTGCTTCTGCGCGCTCGTCAATTTCATCAAGGTTGATTGTAGGTGGAACTTTCTGGTCGCGAAGCGCCAATGCGGTAATGATAGCTTCAACTGAACCTGCCGCACCTAATAGGTGACCGATCATAGATTTAGTAGAAGATACACGTACTTGAGCTGCACCTGCATCTCCTAAAGCGCGTTTCACGCCTTTAAGTTCTGCTACGTCACCTGCTGGTGTCGATGTGCCGTGTGCGTTGATGTAGCCAATTTGCTCACCTGTCACACCTGCATCACGCATAGCGGCTTCCATTGCTAGAGCGCCACCTGAGCCATCTTCACTTGGAGAGGTCATGTGATACGCATCGCCGCTCATGCCGAAGCCAACAAGTTCACAATAGATATCAGCACCACGAGCTTTCGCTGATTCGTACTCTTCCAGTACCATGATGCCCGCGCCATCACCTAATACGAAACCATCACGATCTTTGTCCCACGGACGAGAAGCCGCTTGAGGGTTTTCGTTATTAGTAGACAGAGCTTTCGCTGCACCAAAACCTGCGATACCCATTGGAGTTGACGCTTTTTCAGAGCCACCTGCAACCATTGCATCTGCATCACCGTAAGCAATCATACGAGCCGCATGGCCAATATTGTGCAAACCTGTAGTACAGGCGGTAGAGATAGCAATGTTAGGACCACGAAGGCCACGCATGATAGAAAGATTACCTGCAACCATGTTTACAATGGTTGATGGAACGAAAAATGGACTCACTCGACGTGGACCTTTCGCGTTCATAGTATGAATACCGTTTTCAATCAGACCTAAACCACCGATACCTGAACCAATTGCTACGCCTACGCGACTGCAATTTTCGTCAGTGATTTCTAGGCCAGAATCATCTAGAGCTTGGATACCTGCTGCGATACCGTATTGGATAAACAAATCCATTTTACGAGCATCTTTTTTAGACATGTACTCTTCGCAGTTAAAGTCTTTGATAAGACCTGCAAAGCGTGTTGAAAATTCGGTGGTGTCAAAGTGTTCGATATTCGAGATACCGCTTTGACCTGATAGCAGGGCTTTCCAAGAAGATTCTACGGTGTTGCCGACCGGTGACAACATACCCATGCCAGTGACAACTACACGACGCTTGGACACGATTTTTACTCCGGGGTTAGATTAATGAGAGATGGAAATACAACGATAAGGAAGCTGTAAAGAATCAGGCGGTCAAAGAAATTAACCGCCTGAGAAGAGAATTACTGAGCGCTAGTTACGTAATCGATAGCAGCTTGAACAGTAGTGATTTTCTCTGCTTCTTCGTCAGGAATCTCTGTGTCGAATTCTTCTTCTAGAGCCATTACTAGCTCAACAGTGTCAAGAGAGTCAGCACCAAGATCGTCAACGAAAGATGCTTCGTTCTTAACTTCAGCTTCATCAACACCTAGTTGTTCAATGATGATTTTTTTTACACGTTCTTCAAGATTGCTCATTTTTTATTTCCTATACATAAGTCGCTGAATGCGATGTTTTGCGTAGTTTATTCAAAAGGTAAAAAGTTGCAAGGGCATCCTTGCTGGTCAAACCACAATTTTTTCATTTACCCGATTTTAATGGCACTTTTGACTTATATCACGTCAAATAATGCACAAAATTACACCATGTACATGCCGCCATTGACGTGTAATGTTTCACCTGTTATATACGCGGCGTCTGGAGAGGCAAGAAATGCCACAGCAGCTGCGATTTCACGAGGATCACCTAAGCGACCAGCTGGCACAGAAGACAGTGTTGCTGCGCGTTGCTCATCATTTAGTGCTTTTGTCATATCAGTTTCGATAAAACCTGGTGCTACAGTATTGACTGTTACGCCGCGAGAAGCAACCTCACGAGCCATAGACTTAGTAAAACCAATTACGCCAGCCTTAGCAGCTGCGTAGTTTGTTTGTCCAGCGTTGCCCATAGTACCAACAACTGAACCTACGTTTATGATTCTACCGCATCTTTTCTTCATCATGCCACGTAGAACAGCTTTAGACAAACGGAAGATTGAAGTTAGATTGGTATCCAAGATATCAGTCCACTCATCGTCTTTCATGCGCATTAGCAAGTTGTCACGAGTAATACCCGCATTGTTTACTAGGATATCAAGAGGACCAAAATCAGTGGTAATCTGTTTTAGTACAGCTTCAATAGAAGCAGGGTCTGTTACATTTAGTGCCAATCCCTTACCATTTTCACCTAAGTACTCACTGATAGCTGCCGCACCGTTTTCACTCGTTGCAGTACCGATAACCGTTGCGCCGCGAGCCACTAGTGTCTCAGCGATAGCGCGGCCAATACCACGGCTAGCACCAGTCACTAATGCGATCTTTCCTTCAAGGTTCATTATTTATTGTCTCCGTTAAGAATCTTATTTCGCAGCTTCTAGTGATGCTGTGTCATTCACTGCTGCAGCCGTTAGGCTTTTCACGATACGTTTAGTCAAACCCGTTAGAACTTTACCTGGGCCCAACTCAAAGAGTTTCTCTACGCCTTGCTCATGCATGCTCACTACGCCTTCAGTCCAACGTACTGGGCAATAGAGTTGACGTACAAGCGCGTCTTTAATTTTTGCAGGATCAGTTTCTGCTACAACGTCAACGTTGTTGATCACAGGTAGCGTTGGAGCATTAAATTCAAGATCTTTCAGTGCTTCAGCCAAACGATCCGCTGCAGGCTTCATCAGTGCACAGTGCGAAGGTACTGATACAGGTAAAGGCAGTGCACGTTTCGCGCCCGCTTCTTTACACAATACGCCCGCACGCTCTACCGCGGCTTTATTACCTGCGATAACCACTTGACCAGGAGAGTTGAAGTTTACTGGAGAAACCACTTCGCCTTGCGCCGCTTCTTCACACGCTTTCGCAATAGCGTCATCTGCTAGGCCGATAATTGCGTACATTGCGCCTGTACCTGCTGGTACCGCTTCTTGCATCAATTGACCGCGCAGTTCAACCAGTTTAATCGCTTGTTTGAAATCGATTACGCCAGCACAAACCAAAGCTGAGTATTCACCTAAGCTGTGGCCTGCAACCAATTCAGGAGTGGCAAGACCTTGCTCATTCCATACACGCCAAATGGCAACAGATGCCGCTAGCAATGCAGGTTGAGTGCGGTGAGTTTGATTTAAATCTTCTGCAGGGCCATCTTGAATCAGTGCCCATAGGTCATAACCTAATACTTCAGATGCTTCAGCAAAGGTTTGTTTAACAACATCAAATTGCTCGCCAAGATCGGCCAACATACCAAGGCTTTGAGAGCCTTGACCTGGAAATACGATTGCAAACTTGCTCATAATTCGTCCTAAATATTGAAAAAGAAGTGCAGTTGCACTTCTTTAAATTAATCATTTGCGCTTTTATCAGAACCTAACTAGCGCAGAACCCCAAGTGAAACCACCACCAAAGGCTTCTAGCAACATCAACTGACCACGCTTAATTCGGCCATCGCGTACCGCCTCATCGAGTGCGGTTGGTACCGTAGCGGCTGAAGTGTTGCCGTGACGATCAAGGGTTACTACCACTTGATCCATCGGCATTGACAGTTTTTTGGCTGTCGCAGAGATGATTCTTAGGTTGGCCTGATGCGGCACTAGCCAATCTAAATCTTGTTTCTCAAGGTTATTGGCTTTCAGCGTATCGGTAACTAAACGTGAAAGCTGAGTTACTGCCACCTTAAATACTTCATTGCCCGTCATGTGTAGCCATTTATCGACTTCACCACCACGAACTGGCATTTCAAGGCTCAGTAATTCACCGTAACGACCATCCGCGCCAAGGTGCGTAGATAAGATGCCTTGTTCTTCACTGGCACCTAATACCACTGCACCCGCACCGTCACCAAACAAGATAACGGTTGAGCGATCAATTTCATCTACTGATTTTGATAGAGCGTCAGCACCGATAACCAAAATGTTTTTACACATTCCAGAACGGATATGCTGGTCAGCTACCGACAACGCATACACGAAGCCAGTACATGCTGCCGCTATATCAAAAGCAGCACAGCCAGGAACGTCGAGCATTCCTTGAATTTGACACGCAGATGATGGGAAGGCATGGCTACCACTGGTAGTGGCAACAATAATAAGATCAAGATCGGCTTTATCAATACCCGCCATCTCAATCGCATTTTTTGCTGCAATAAAGCCCATATCGGCAACGGATTCATCCGCTGCTGAAATACGACGCTCTTTAATACCAGTACGAGCTACAATCCACTCGTCGTCGGTATCAACCATTTTTTCTAGATCTGCATTGGTGCGCACTTGAGAAGGCAGATAGCTGCCTGTGCCTAATATTTTGCTATACATGAAGACTAATTTTGCCTCTCGAGTAAAACGGTTTCCAAACGGTCACTTATACGACTGGGTACTTGACGTTTGACCTCGTGAACTGCCTCTATGATTGCATTGATGATAGCAGTTTTATCCGCACTTCCGTGACTTTTAATGACAATGCCGCGCAATCCTAACAAACTTGCCCCGTTATACTGGTCGGGGTTCAGTTGTTTTAGCTCAGAAAACAGCTCCGAGAAAATAATTTTTGATATCCAAGCTCTGAACTTGGATGCCAGCATATGATGTTTTAACCTATCTAGAAATAGATTGGCTACCCCTTCAGATGCTTTTAAACAGACATTGCCGACAAATCCATCACAGACAACAACATCGGCTTCATCTTGTAATAGCTGATCTGCTTCAATAAATCCAATGTAATTAATAGATTCTGTTTGTTGCAGCAATTCAGCGCAATCTTTTACCAGATCATTCCCTTTAATATCCTCTTCACCGACATTTAAAATCGCCACTCGTGGTGAACGATGCAAATGCTCTTCGGCCAAGGCCGAGCCCATCACAGCAAATTGAAACAAAGTGTTCGCATTGACCGAGACATTCGCCCCAAGATCAAGTAGCCATACTTTTTCGCCGTTGCGTGTTGGCAATGCCGAAACCAGTGCAGGTCGTTCTATACCCGGCAAAAGTTTTAGGCGATAGCGAGATAACCCCATTAAGGCACCCGTATTACCACCACTGACACAGGCTTGTGCGGTCTGCTCTTCAACCAGATCGATTGCGCGACGCATAGAGGTACCTGCGCTACGGCGCATAACGGATGAGGGTTTATCGGTGTCTGCAATCACTTTATCGGTATGTTCGATGTGAATGCGTGCATTGGGGTAAGATCCCAATGTAGAGAGGTGGGGAATGAGGACGGATTCGTCACCCACTAAAATAACTTTTAGCTCTGGAAAAATAGACAATGCCTGCACGGCGGCAGGCACTGTAATATGAGGACCGAAGTCCCCACCCATTGCATCCAGTGCAACGGTAATCGTTCGCAAAAAGTAACCTTACTTGTTGATTACTTTTTTGCCACGGTAGTAACCTTCAGCAGTCACGTTGTGACGTAGGTGAGTTTCACCTGAAGTTGCGTCTACAGATAGTGCAGCTGTAGTTAGCGCATCGTGTGAACGACGCATGCCACGCATTGAACGTGATTTTTTGCTCTTTTGTACGGCCATTGACCCTACTCCTTTGTCTTTGCTTTTAAGCTTTTTAAAACTTCGAACGGGTTTGGTTTCTCTTCCTCAATTTCTTCAGGAATGTCACCAAAAACCAAGTTATGTGTATTTACGCTACATTCAGATACATCATGCATTGCTACTTGAGGTAAGTTTAGAATGAACTCGTCTTCAACTAACTGTATGAGATCGCATTCACCGTACTCGTTCAGATCTACCAAATCGTACTCTTCCGGGGCTTCCTCTTCGGTCTTTTCGCCCTTATTAGGGGTATAGACGAATTGGACTTCACAATAATGTGTGAAGTTCTCATTGCAGCGTTGACACTCTAAATCGACTTCGACGTTAGCTTTACCAGAGATAACGACCAATCGTTGTTCATCTAAGTCAAATGACAATGTGACTTCTGCGTTGCGTTTTACGCCTTCGACCGACTCGGCCAAGCGCTTGAGCAGACTGACTTGGATGATGCCATCATAGTCTAGTCGTTTCTGAGCTGCTTTACTCGGGTCAACCGTTCGCGGTATTTTTACCTTTTGCATAGGGCGCGAATATTATCTCTCAAATCAAATTTAGTCAAAGGAAAACAGAAAAAACTTACTCAATTTTTGTACGTCGATTATTCTATGCCAAACAATTCAAACATCGAACTGGAATTCATGAACGAATATCAAATTGTGTTAGCCTCGACATCCCCTTATCGAGCAGAGATTCTGCGTAAATTATCGGTTTCTTTTATACAAGTCAGCCCTGACTTTGACGAAACGGCTCTAGATAATGAATTACCCGAGCAGCTTGTCGCAAGACTGGCTGAAGGAAAAGCCAAATCTTGTTCTCTTCCTGATGGTCAGCACCTCGTGATTGGCTCTGACCAAGTTTGTGTGGTTAATGGTCGCATTGTGGGTAAACCGCATACCACAGCGGGTGCGATACAACAGCTTACCGAGCAAAGCGGCCAAACCATTACATTTTATACTGGACTTGCCTTGCACAACACTAAAAGTAGTCGCACTCAAGTCGTTGTCGATACCTTTAAAGTGCATTTTAAAACGTTATCCGACGCTCAAATCAAACGTTACGTTGAATTAGAGCAACCGTTAAATTGTGCCGGTAGCTTTAAAAGCGAAGGCTTAGGCATCGCTCTATTTAGTGCACTCGAAGGCAAAGATCCTAACACCCTCATCGGTCTACCGCTCATTGAGCTTATCGACCTATTAGAAAATGAAGGTGTTTCTATCTTAGGTTAAGCGCGAATAGTCCATCATTTGACGTCTAGATTCGCAGTTTCTCAATCGCACGCGTCAGTTTACCTTCCATTGGTGCCGAGATATCCATCTCTTCTTCGGTACCTGGGTGGGTAAACTTAATGTTGGCCGCATGTAGGAATAAGCGGTCTAAGCCTACTTTCGCGGTAAATGCATCGAAACGGCGATCGCCATAACGATCATCCCAAGCAATTGGATGACCCGTATATTGAACGTGCACACGAATTTGATGAGTACGGCCAGTAATTGGGCTTGCTTGAATTAAAGTTGAGTTATTCAGCTTTTCAATCACTTTAAAGCGCGTTTCTGACAGCTTACCGTTCGGGTTCACACGTACAATGCTGTTCACTTCATTTTTAAGAAGTGGCGCAGTCACTTTACGAATGCTGTTCTTCCACTCACCCATCACCAAGGCAAAATAATACTTCTGCACGGTTTTCTCGCGAAACTGCGCTTGTAGATGGCGCAGTGCCGAGCGTTTCTTGGCGACTAATAAAATGCCAGAAGTATCTCTATCAATACGATGCACAAGTTCTAAAAATCTTGCATCCGGTCTTAATGCTCGTAGCGCTTCAATAGCGCCAAACTTCAAACCACTGCCACCGTGCACAGCCGTGCCTGATGGTTTATTTAAAATAAGCAGATGATCGTCTTCATATAAAATGCGGTGTTCAAGCTCAGACACTTTATTGAGCTTAGTGCTCAACGCAGGTGTTTCTTCGGTAGCAGGAAGCGTCACTGGTGGAATACGCACCACATCGCCTGCCTGAAGTTTGTATTCGGCTTTAATACGCTTTTTATTCACGCGCACTTCACCCTTACGTATGATTCGGTAAACCATACTCTTTGGGATTGCTTTTAATTGATTGCGCAGAAAATTATCGATGCGCTGTCCTGCCATGTCAGAATCTATCTCAACAAACTGGACTGGGGTTCTAATTTCACTCATTTGCCTAGTGTAACATTCTAAAGTGTTCTAAATCACATCTTTCTACTCTGCGCTAGATAAATTGACCGTGACGCGCTTTTGTACGTAGATGATTTAAAAACCTGTGTACAACATTACACCGTCACAGTTTTGTCATTTTTACTCACATTAATTAATTCTAATATAATCAGTTAATTAGCTATCTTTACTTGGTATTTGTTGGTTTTTTTTCTATCCTTTATCTGTTTGTTGATTGCTGTGCATTAGTGACACTGTTATAGTTCGTCAATCAATATGTCCCCTTGGTTGTTTTTTACACTTTACTAAGGCGCAAATTGACAAGAAATGAAAGTTGATTGTTCATTATTCCGTGCAGCGTAAGGCATAAGACATTGATTCTGAACAAGCATGTCGCACAACTTTTACCTATCGATGCAGAGTTCGACTGCAAATTTTTCGCAGATCACCTTTTCCTGAAGAGCAAAATGTGATGGCTAAAGTGTCCCCGAGCATCCCTTCCAGCCGTGAGGCTGCACCGATCGACCATGGGATCAGGCACCATTGATAGGAACAATTGCGACAATCACAAATAAAATAATCAGAGAAAAACGACGAGAATTCGAATGAAAAGAATGTTAATTAACGCAACTCAAAAAGAAGAGTTGCGTGTCGCCCTCGTTGATGGACAGCAACTGTTTGATTTAGATATCGAAAGTCCTGGCCACGAATCAAAGAAGGCGAATATCTACAAAGGACGTATCACTCGCATTGAGCCAAGCTTGGAAGCAGCATTTGTTGACTATGGCGCAGAACGACACGGATTCCTCCCTCTTAAAGAAGTAGCACGCGATTACTTTCCTGCAGGCTACACCTACCAAGGTCGTCCAAGCATTAAAGAAGTGCTTAAAGAAGGCCAAGAAGTTATTGTTCAAGTTGAGAAAGAAGAACGTGGTAACAAGGGCGCAGCTCTTACTACTTTCATCTCTCTTGCAGGTAGCTACTTAGTATTAATGCCTAACAACCCAAGAGCCGGCGGTATTTCACGTCGTATCGAAGGTGACGAACGCACCCAACTTAAAGCAGCACTAAGCACTTTAGAGCTACCGCAAGGCATGGGTCTAATTGTTCGTACAGCCGGTGTTGGTAAAAGCGCTGAAGAACTTGAGTGGGACTTAAATGTGCTACTTAACCATTGGCGAGCAGTAAAAGAAGCGGCTGATGCAAATCAAGCGCCTTTCCTTATCCATCAAGAAAGTAACGTTATCGTTCGTGCTATTCGTGACTACTTACGTCGCGATATTGGCGAGATCCTAATCGATAGCAACACTATTTTTGAACGTGCTCAAGCACACATTCAATTGGTACGCCCAGACTTCGTTAATCGTGTTAAAAAATACGAAGGTGAAGTGCCTTTATTTAGCCACTACCAAATTGAAACTCAAATCGACTCTGCGTTCCAACGCGAAGTACGCTTACCTTCTGGTGGCTCAATCGTTATTGACCCAACAGAAGCACTGACTTCTATCGATATCAACTCTGCTCGCGCAACCAAAGGCAGTGACATCGAAGAAACCGCTCTGAATACAAACCTAGAAGCAGCCGATGAAATTGCTCGTCAGCTACGTCTACGTGACCTTGGTGGTCTAGTGGTTATCGACTTTATCGATATGACGCCAGTTCGCCACCAACGTGAAGTTGAAAACCGCTTACGCGAAGCGGCTCGTTTAGACCGTGCCCGCGTACAGATTGGTCGCATTTCACGCTTCGGTCTTCTAGAAATGTCTCGCCAACGCTTGAGCCCGTCTCTTGCTGAAGCTAGCCACCATATTTGTCCTCGCTGTTCAGGTACAGGCGTGGTTCGTGATAACGAATCTCTAGCTCTATCTGTTCTTCGTCTAATCGAAGAAGAAGCGTTAAAAGACAACACCGCGCAAGTACTGGCTGTTGTGCCTGTGCCTATCGCGTCGTACTTACTCAACGAAAAACGCCGCAGCGTTAATCATATTGAGCGTAGCCAAGAAGTTAAGATACTTATTGTACCTAACTCAGACATGGAAACGCCTCACTACGAAATCGTTCGCGTTCGTGAAGGTGAAGAACAAAGCCTACTTTCATACCTATTGCCTAAAAAGCTAGATGCAATGAAAGAAGCGGAAGCTCGCGAAGCGGGTGAAGTAGAAGTTGCGCCAAAACGCATCGAAGAACCTGTACTACAAGGTTTTGCTTCTCCAACGCAATCTGCAGCGCCAAAACCACAAAAAGCGCCTGCTGCTGAAGCAACTAAACCTGCTCCATCAGCGCCAAAAGCGCCAGGTTTGTTCTCTCGCATCTTTGCCGCTATCGGTAAATTCTTTAGCTCTGAAGAAGTGAAAGAAGAACCTGTAGTAGAAGAAAAACCAAAACCACAACGTCGCGATCGCAATGACAACCGTCGTCGCAACAATCGTGATAATCGCCGCAGAAATAACAACCGCTCTAATCGTAACAATACAGAGCGTGATGAAGCTGCGACTGATAAGTCTAATTCAGCGTCTACTCAGCAAGATGCGCCTCGTAAAGAGAATAAGCGTAAACCTCGCAAAGAAAGAAAGACTCCGAATAAAGTTGAAGAACAAGGCAAGAAAATCGCTGAGCAAGCTCAGAAAGAGCCTGAAGCGACAGCTAAGAACGAAAAAGAAACTAAGACTAGTCAGGTTAAACAACGTCGCCAACGTCGTCAGATGAAAAAACAAGTGCGCGTTAAAGACCAACAAACTGAAGCAAACCAACAAAATGTTGAAGTGGCTAAAGCGGCTAAGCCTGCTGCAGAAAAACCGGCTAAGAAACAACAACCGAAAGGTCAGGTTTCTACCGAGACGACTGCAACTGAGCAAGCAGACAAGTCTGAGCAAAACGAAGCGCCACAACAACGTCGTAACCGTCGTTCACCTCGTCACCTACGTGCCAGTGGACAACGTCGCCGTCGCGGTCGCGATCGCAGACCTAATCCGTTCCGTCTACGTAAAGGTGGTGTTGCCTCTCCTGAGATGGCAATGGGTAAAGTTATGCCAAAATATGACTTACCTAAGCCTAAGAGAAAGCCACGTGTAGCTGAAGAAGTTATCGCTACAGGTATCACCAGTGGTGTTGCTTTCCCTGAAATGTCGATGGGTAAAGTGATCATCATGAAAGCGGCGCCAGCGGTTACTGAGCAATCTGTTATAGAGCAACCTATTGCGAAAACAGAAGCGGTAGTGACTGAAACTGTTGCAGCTCCACAAGCTGAAGTGAAAGCGGTTGAAACGCAAAACGTTGAAACACCTACAGTAGCACCTGTTGCGAATGAAGTTGTTGAGCCACAACCTGCGCCAGTGACTAATAAAGTTGCTGAAGCCGTTGTCGCACCTCAGGTAGAAGCAGAAACTAAAGCGGTTGAAGCTACTACTAATGAGCTAGCGGTTAGCGAGCCAGTTGTTACTGAGGCACCAGTTGCAGAACCAGCGCCTGCTAAAGCAGAACCTGTTGCAGCGGTTGAGCCACAAGCGCCAAAAGCAAGCTTTAAAGGTCACGCTCAATCGGGCATGACTAGTGCTCCTGGTCCACAGCAACTACAGGAAATTACGGTCAACGCCGCAAACTTCCGTAGTGAACGCTTTGAAGGTCGCGCTGCCGGTAGTCAGGCAGCAACGCATCAAGCCTCTGCGGGTACGACTAAGCCTAGCTTCTAGTTAAAGCAAATGTAACTCGAGAGCCAGCCATTAGGTTGGCTCTTTTTTTATATCTAGATAATACAAGATATGCATCTTGCATCTTATCTGTTGATTGCACTTCAATGGTGTTTCCGTTAGGATTCGCCGACTAAACAATAATTGTAAGAAGAAATGAATTCATATGTTTGAATCTCCTCAGTTTTCAACCACTAGCGTCAAGAATGATGTTCTGTCTGGACTCACAGTAGCCCTTGCCTTGGTTCCTGAAGCCGTTGCTTTTGCCTTTGTAGCCGGAGTTGACCCAATGGTCGGCCTCTACGCGGCTTTCATCGTCGGGTTAATTACTTCTATTTTTGGTGGTCGCCCGGGTATGATTTCTGGCGCGACTGGCGCAATGGCTGTGGTTATGGTCAGTCTCGTGGCTGTGCATGGCGTGCAATATCTATTTGCGACCATTATGTTAACCGGTGTTCTGCAAATATTGGCCGGCGTATTTAAATTGGGTAAGTTCATTCGCATCGTACCACATCCGGTTATGATAGGTTTTGTCAACGGTTTGGCGATTGTTATCTTCCTTGCTCAACTGGGACAATTCAAAGCCCCTGACATTGCAGGCGTAATGACTTGGCTTCCTAGCGATCAAATGGCGGTAATGTTTGCCCTAATTGCGCTGACTATGGCTATCATCTATTTTCTGCCGAAATTTACAACGGCCATCCCCTCTTCATTGGTTGCCATTGTCTCTGTCACCGCTATTGTTCACTTTTTTGGATTAGACACTCGCACCGTAGTTGATTTCTTGCGTGCTATGTCAGGCGACTCAAGTGCGACCTTAGCAGGCACGCTACCAACCTTCTCTATTCCACAAGTACCGCTGACCCTTGAGACGTTAAAAATCATCCTGCCATACGCCATCATTTTGGCAGCTATTGGCTTGATTGAATCATTACTGACTTTGACAGTACTCGATGAAATGACCAATACTCGCGGTAAGAGTAACCGTGAATGTGTCGGTCAAGGCATTGCAAACTTAAGCTGTTCGGTATTTGGCGCTATGGGCGGCTGTGCCATGATTGGTCAATCAATGATCAACATAAACTCAGGTGGTCGTGGACGACTTTCTGGGATTGTGGCGGCAATTGCGCTACTGATGTTCATCTTGTTTACTTCTGGTCTAATCGAAATGATCCCACTTGCCGCATTGGTTGGAGTCATGTTCATGGTGGTTATTGGCACTTTTGAATGGGCAACCTTTAAACTGGCTCGTCGCGTACCAAAACAAGATTTCTTTGTGATTATCCTAGTGACTGTAGTCACCGTACTGACCGACCTTGCAGTTGCAGTTGCGGTGGGTGTAATTGCTTCTGCACTGATGTTTGCATGGCAACATGCTAAGCACATTTACGCCAGCAGCCAGCTTAACGAGGAAGGCTCTAAGGTCTACCAAATCCACGGTCCAGTATTCTTTGGCTCAGTGGCTAACTTCCTAGAGCTATTTGATGCGAAGAATGACCCTGATGATGTGATTGTCGATTTTGCGGATTCTCGCGTGACCGATCACTCAGCCATCGAAGCCATCGAAACCCTTGCTGAGCGCTACAATACCGAAGGTAAAACCTTACACCTTCGTCATCTAAGCCAAGATTGTCGCGCACTATTAGACAAAGCAGGTAGCCTAGTTGAAATCAACGTTAAGGAAGATCCTAGCTATAAGGTCGCGACCGATGTTCTTGCCGGTTAAACTTTAGCAAACCTACACAATGCCGATATCACTTAAGTGTTATCGGCATTCTTCTTTTTAGCAGTTATTTTTTCTCAGCTAGCAACTCATCATTTTTCACCAGCTCTTCCATTGCCACAGCGTCATGAGTACAAAATGGCTGCATGTTGACGCAATGCACTCCTTCTTCCAGCTCCTCATCGAAGGTCTCTTTTATCTCAGAAGGTGTTTCGGCATCTAATTGTTGTAAATGAAACCGTAAGGCGGCTAACGCTATCAAGCCAAACACTAGATTTCCCAGTGCTTGACCATACAAAACCCCAAGTGCGCCAAATAACGTCGACCCCAAGTAGACAAAAGGAATAGTGCCTAACGTCGCCTTACCTACATTTAATGCGGTGGAATATAAAGGCCTACCAAGATTATTAAACGAGGTGTTTGCGACAAATTGCGCGCCATTAAACAAAAAGGTAATCGCAATGTAAGTACAAAAAGTTCGAACCAGCAGATCGGCATCGCCAGTAAGGTTAAAGGCATTCACAATTTGCGACTGCAAAAAGAAAAGCACAACACTGACTAATAAGCAGTACACAGTTACCACCAACAACGAATTGCGTAGCGTTTCCTTCACTCTGTCTATGCGCACGGCTCCATAATTTTGCCCGATAATCGGGCCTACTGCTCCTGACAAGGCAAAAATAGCCGCGAACACCACCGGCGTTAATCGCCCCATTACCGCAAACCCAGCCACAAAGTCTTCACCATATTGTGCAATGGCGCTCGTTACAATGGCGTTGCCTACTGGTGTCGCGATATTGGTAAAAATGGCAGGTAATGCAATGGCGAAGATAGCCCGTTGGCTCATTAACCAATGGCGATAGTTAAAACGTCCAACAAGGTTGTGTTGTCGAATCAAAGGAGCCAACGCAAAGGTTAATACGGTCGCGCGGGAGATCACCGATGCTAATGCGGCGCCTTCCACATTCCACATAAATACAAAGATAAAGATAGGGTCTAAAATGGCGTTGACGACCCCGCCCCAAATGGTAGCCATCATGGAACGTTTGGCATCCCCTGCGGCACGTAGCGCCGCTCCTGCTGCCATACCTAGCGCAACTAAGGGGGTACTCGGCAGTAAAATGTACATGTAATCTTTTGCGTGCTCAAAGGCCGCGCCTTTAGCACCGATTAACGTCAGCAATTCAGGAATGTAATAGGTCATGATGCCAGTAATGACGGCGTTGACCAGAAAAGCGGTGACCAATATATTGATCACTAGGTGCTTTGCACCTTGCCTCTGTTTTGCGCCAAGTTCTTTTGAAACTAACGCTCCCATGGCAATTGAAGTACCAATAGAAATAGAGGTTGAGAAAAAGATTAAGGTCCCTGCAAACCCCACCGCTGCCGCCAGTTCCACCTGACCGAGCATACTGATAAACATCATATCGAGCAGGTCGACAATAAATAAAGACATGAGTCCAATGGAACCCGCACCTGACATGGTCAGTATGTGCTTCATTGTCGAACCCTGTACGAACTTCGCTTCCTGCTCTGCCACCATCACTCCTTGGTCTGTGCTTATACCAATCACAGTAACGCCGCCACCAAGTAGGTTTACCCGCTAGCATGACTCGTTATGCACGTTCAGTATTAGTTTCTCAATAATTCAAAGGCCAGTAGTAGCATTGTCACCCCTACTAAACCTTCAAGTACTTTCCAAGTATGGGCTTTTTTGAAGTAAGGGGTTAATAATCTTGCGCCATAACCCAAACCAAAGAAGAAAATAAACGAAGCGCACACAGCGCCGAAGCCAAATTCGTATTTATCTACGCCATATTGGGTAGATACAGAACCTAGAAAAACTAAGGTATCAAGATAAACATGCGGGTTTAACCAAGTGAACGCCAAACATACGGCCAATGTTTTCGTTAACGAGGATGGCGCTTTCGCGGTAGGATCAAGTGTGTGTTTATTGCGAACCGCCGAGCATAGACTGCTCAGCCCATACACGATTAAAAACAAGGCTCCGGCATAACGGGCAATATCTTCGACTTGCGGGTAGGCTTTCACCACTACTGAAAAGCCCGCAACACCAGCAAAAATCAATAGTGCATCAGAGCAGGCGCAGACCAAGCACACCCAAAACACATGCTGACGCATTAAGCCTTGCTTAATTACAAAAGCATTTTGTGCGCCAATAGCCAAAATAAGAGAAAGCCCAATCGAAAGTCCGGCGAAGAAAGGCGACATAAACGTATCCACAAAAACCAAAATGGTGGATAACTTTACAGTTCACTTGCATAAATAGCAATTTAAGGAAAAAGGCTTTAGAAAAGAAAAAGAGCAAACCCATGACTATGAGTTTGCTCTGAATGCCCACAGGTAAAAAGTAATGAGCGGTATCACTTTTTATCCATAATACTGACTAAATACTGTCCCAGTATGAGGATAGTGATTAGCCAGTCGTTATTATAAATATCAATCTGGCGATAGACATCCACTTATAAATTTGGGCATATAATCAATTTAGGTAAGTTCATAAACTAAATTGACATTAGACCGGAAGCTAGCCATGTGTCACCGCAATGCCATGACACAATTAAGAGGTATGGAGCAGCTAGCCTCCAGAATTTTAGTACTTAAGCGCGTTTCGCTTTAAGTGCTTCATCTACCGCTACAGCAAGTGCTACAGATGCACCTACCATTGGGTTGTTACCCATGCCGATGAAGCCCATCATAGCTACGTGAGCAGGTACAGAAGAGCTACCAGCAAACTGAGCGTCAGCGTGCATACGACCCATAGTATCTGTCATACCGTAAGATGCAGGACCTGCAGCTACGTTATCTGGGTGTAGAGTACGACCAGTACCGCCACCTGAAGCTACAGAGAAGTATGATTTACCTTCACGGTTACATTCTGATTTGTAGATACCAGCAACTGGGTGTTGGAAACGTGTAGGGTTAGTTGAGTTACCAGTGATACTTACGTCAACACCAGCGCTACGCATGATAGCCACACCTTCACGTACATCATCAGCACCGTAACAATCGATTTCGCCACGAGGACCTTGAGAGAAACGACGACGTTCTACTTCTTTTAGCTCGCCAGTATCGTAATCAAATTGAGTTCTCACGTAAGTGAAACCATTGATACGAGAGATAAGGTAAGCCGCATCTTTACCTAGACCATTAAGAATAACTTTTAATGGAGTAGTACGTGCTTTGTTTACGTTAAGTGCGATTTTGATTGCACCTTCAGCTGCCGCAAATGATTCGTGACCTGCTAGGAAAGCAAAACATGTGCTTTTTTCGTCAAGAAGACGAGCCGCTAGAGCACCGTGACCGATACCAACTTGACGTTGGTCAGCAACGCTACCTGGTTTACAAGATGCTTGTAGACCTTTACCGATAGCATTTGCCGCTTCGATAGAAGATTTGCTGTCTGTGAATAATGCGTAAGCCGTACCTAGTGTGTATGCGTCTACTGCACTTTCAAAAGCGATAGGCTGAGTTCCCATGACTTGTTCACGGGTATCAATGCCGAATTCTTTACAATAAGCAGCCGCTTCTTCTAAAGATTTTAAGTTCATTTCTGCTAATAGAGCTTGAGTTGCGTTGTTCATGATTCAGTCCTCTTCGCTTACTGTTGACGTGGGTTGATAGTTTTAACAGCTTCTGCAAAACGGCCGTATTGACCACTTGCTTGAGCTAGTGCAGTTTCTGCATCAACGCCAGCATCAAGTGCTTTCATGAACTTGCCTAGGTTCATGTATTGATAACCGATAACTTCATCGTTTTCATCAAGACCCATTTTAGTCACGTAGCCTTCAGCGATTTCCATGTAACGAACGCCTTTAGCTTTAGTTGAGTAGCTTGTACCCACTTGGCTACGTAGTGTTTGACCTAAATCTTCTAGCGCTTCACCTACTTCTAGACCGCCATCAGAGAATGCAGATTGAGTACGACCGTAAGTGAACTGAAGGAAGATTTCACGCATTGCTACGTTAATTGCATCACACACTAAGTCAGTGTTCATTGCTTCAAGAATTGTTTTGCCTGTAAGAATTTCAGACGCCATAGCTGCTGATTGAGTCATGCCTGAACAACCGATAGTTTCGATTAGCACTTCTTCAATGATGCCTTCTTTAACGTTTAAAGTTAGTTTTGCAGCGCCTTGTTGTGGAGCACAACCGCCCACACCGTGGCTTAGGCCAGAAATTGCAATAACTTCTTTAGGGTTAATCATGCGGCCTTCTACTGGGATTGGAGAAGAAGCATGTAGGTCGCCACGTTGAATTGGGCACATTGATTGAATTTCGTTTGTGTAATGCATAGTGTTTTCCGCTCTAACAAATGAATTAAGCTTGGGAAAACAGTGAAGAATGGGCAGAATGAGAATTGAAGATACACCCTACCAAACCGAGTACCATAATAGTACTAGCTACAATTATCCTAAGATAAATACGTCACTGCTTTCGATTTTAGTAGGAGTCATCAGCCAAAGATTTGGCGGTTAAGTAGGTGGAACCCCATCACCTGTGCAACTAATTTAGGTCATGGCACATTTGATAACAACATATTCATATGAAACCTAACATTACTGCGATGGAATAAGATATTCACAAAAGTTTGCGCTCAAACAAACTATTCTTTAAACCCTTTACTGATCAACTAGATACAAATTGAAAATAATGGGTAAAAAACAGATAAATTCGCAAATTGGTCCATAATTAACCGAGTTAGCCAATGTGAGATAAAAAATAATGTCACGGACAAGCATCAAATATAAGGAATTACCCAATTCCCTTTCTCTAATCAGTAAGACTTTATTTAAATCTCAAACCAATATCGAAATCCCTTTACTCAATTTAACCCTTCATGAATTTAACTTTAAGCCGGCACATCTTGCTCACTATCAGCAATATTGTGGTTTTCCAGCAGAGCATTTCCCTCTGCCTTATCTTTTTGTTGCCAGCCAAAAAGCGCAACTGGCTTTATTAAGTGACCCACGCTTTCCTCTAAAAATATTGGGACTTATTCATACCCGCATCCATTTTTTCCAAAATGATGCCATAGTGCCAAGCACTTCGTTAGACATCACAGTCGCAATTGGTAAAGTAGAACACAAAGATCGCGGCATTGAATTTGAGTTACAGGTGCGATTTTTAGACTCAGGTAAGGTGGTATGTGGTTTTGACAGTCATTATTTTTCTATCACTCACCTGCAGCGCGCCAATAAACCAGCGCCAATACTAGAGCAATACCCTAGCTATCAAATGATAGATACCTTATCGTTTTCCGAACCGGATGTACGCGGCTATGCCAGAATATCCGGCGACTATAATCCAATCCATTTGCATCGAATTACCGCAGCGCCATTTGGCTTCAAACACCCTATCGCACATGGGATGTATTTATTAGCTCGCTCTATGGTGTCACTGGAAATCAACCCAGCCTCAATTGCAGTGCAATTTAAACGTCCTGCGCTATTGCCAACTCACACTCAACTGCTCAAAGATGGACAGCAAGCGGTGTTACTCAATGCTCAAAACAAACCGCTATTAGATTTACAATGGCGTACTTAACATTGTTCTGTAAGGGTCACTGTGACTACGCCATGATCGCTCGCCATTCGGTCAATGGCATAGATAGGGTTGATCAAATGACTATCCGATACTGAGTACTCACTTACCTCATATAAGCAAGAGGCGCTAGCGCGATCAAACTCTTCGGATAGCAAGACATAATCTAATACGTTGCCTTTAGCGCCATAGTAGTGAGTGGGAATGGGCTCTATTGGTGTAGCTAATAAACCTTTGGCATCTTGCAGATAACCGCTACTCGGTAACAGTTGCTCATCCAAGGTGAGAGTTGAAAACTCGGCGCTATGCAAATCTCGATTAAAATCGCCTAGCAATATCTGCGGATAACCTATTTCACCTTTGCGCTCTGCCATAAACGCACTTAAAAAACGCGCTTCTAGCCCGCGTTGCATGGTTGAACGCCAGCGCTCTACTTCTAATAAGTGTTCATTGGGCACAGTCAATGCTTTGGGTCTTTGAGACTTAAAGTGCACCACGAACACATCCACTTTGCCTATCATGGGAATTTCAATGACCGCATGTAGAGGCGCGCGACTAAATGCAAAACCAAGCTCTTGGCTAGCAAGGGCATCGGCGACAACAGGGTTAGCACTCACTATCGGGTAACGTGACGCTATGCCGACAACAGGCTCTGAATAGATAAACTCATCTTCTATTGTTGGTTCATCGATCACCGAGAAATGACGGTACCCTAACTCCAGCAATTGCTCTTGTAATGGCAAAGGGCTAAAGATCTCTTGAAAGCCAATAATATCAGCATCACTGAGTTTGATTTGATCGAACGTCCAACGCTGTTTGTCCTGCCACTGCTCTATGCTGTAGATGTTTTCAAAATCGTAATACGCCCCTGGCGGGCTAAGATAATTGAACAAATTAAAGGTGCTGATCTTGAACTGATGTAATGCCAAAGTGTCTTTGTCCATGTGGTAAGCACAACGCATACCTTCACGATAACCCAAGTTACTGGTTTCGGCGAGTTTCATGGAGTATCTTAAATAGATAAACAGGATAAGGAGAGATCGAAATGGAGTATGCCAAACTTGGCCATAGTGACCTGCAAGTATCACGTGTCTGCTTAGGCAGCATGACTTGGGGCGTGCAGAACAATCAACAAGACGCCGATCTGCAAATTAACCATGCGCTAGAACAAGGCATTAATTTTATCGATACCGCAGAAATGTATGCCATTCCTGCAACCCCTGACACCTACGGTAAAACAGAAACTATTATTGGCGACTGGATTTCACGTCATCAAGCGCAGCGCCAAAACACCATCATTGCCACTAAAGTGGCAGGCCCAGGTATGCATTGGGTGAGAGATGGCGGCCCAATCACCGCAGAGGCGGTGATTCAATCGGTAGAAAAGTCTCTACAACGCCTACAAACCGATTATATCGACCTTTATCAACTGCACTGGCCAAACCGCACCTCACCGCACTTTGGCAAGCAGTGGCCTAATACCTTTAGCTTTGATGAAGTAGACGTAACCGCGCAGCGTTCACAGATGTTAGAGATTTTACAAGCCCTGCAAGAGTGTGTCAGCGCAGGTAAAATTCGTCATTGCGGACTGTCTGATGAAACCCCTTGGGGAATCAGCACTTATTTGGAGCTAGCCAAACAACACAGCCTGCCAAAAATGGTCTCTATTCAAAATGAATTTAGCTTGCTATGCCAAAAAGACTGGCCGTATTTAATTGAGCATTGTCATCACAATGATGTCGCTTATTTACCTTGGTCACCGCTGGCTACTGGGCTTTTATCAGGCAAATATGCCAATGGCGCTCGCCCTGACGGCTCTCGCTGGAGCTTAATGAACCCAAGCAGCATTTATCGAAGCAGCGACCTTGCCCATGAAGCTGTGGCGCAATATAGCCAAATTGCGCATGATTTAAATATCACTCCTGCACAGTTAGCGCTGGCATGGTGTAACAGCGTGCAAGGGGTGACTTCAAGCATCATTGGCGCGACTAACTTGTCTCAGTTAAAAGAGAACATTGCTGCGTTTGATATTACCCTTGATGAGCAAGCGTTAGCCCGTATTACGCAGGTCATTAAACAGTTTCCGGCACCTTATTAAACGCCTATCCATTAAAGCCCGAATGGCTGGGTACGCCCAGCCTTTACACGAGATTTATCCATGAGTAACGCTATCAGCCTACCGCCACCTGCGCCCATTTCTGCTAAGTCACATCGCATTTTACTGAGTATTATTGCCGTGGCTCTGACTCTGGTTGCTATCTTTAATCTTGCCGATCACTACACCCTGCTCAAACTTGATGAGTCTATCGACCAAGGGCTGATTGCCTTTGCTTCGGTACGTAGTATCCATGCCATAATTTCAGTGCTACAAGGCACAGAAATTAATGTGCCCGTGGTAACGCTAAGCGTCGGTGAAATTCTCTCGCCTGCCACAGAGATACTGCAATCAACTTCTGGTGTGCTCACCACGGCCCTTGCCTCCCTTGGCTTGCAACGTATTTTGTTGGATGTATTTACCAATAAAATCGTCAACATCACCATTGCGCTAAGTGCCATTAGTTACCTAGTCACGCTGTGGGTTGTGCCAATGGCGCGCTTTACCAAATACACCCAGCCAACGTTTTTTATTTTGTGTTTTACGCGCTTTTTATTGGTAGGCACATTGCTCCTCAACAGCATGGCCGATACCTTGTTTCTCAATGAACAAACCGAGCAAATCACGCAACAAACGGACTTTATCGCCACTGATTTACATCAGTTTAATCAAGATCTAATGAGCGGTACCTCTTCTGATGCCACAGAGCAAGACGACAGTTTTATGGGTAGCGTAAAGCATACCTGGGACAGCGTAACCAATGGCTTCTCTGACACCAAAAAAGATCTACAACATAAATTTGATGAGCTAAAAGTGAAGACTGAATCTTTAGTGGTCAACCTATTAAAGCTGATTGCCATGTTCGTGTTAAAAACGATTTTGATACCGATTGGCTTCTTGTTGCTATTGAAGAATTTGTATTGGGGATTGATTCGTCGTATCTCAGTAGTATAACCGGATAGAGTGATACATTTAGGGCCCTATAAATTAGGGCCCTTGTTATTTTTTACGCTCAATAGCCTCAAGCTAAGCTTCAGGAACCACATCCAATGGTTTGGCTTTTCTTTTCCAACGAATTGGCATTAAAGGCACCACAATCATTGCAATGCCAATGGCAGTAAGGGTATCGGGGATTTCATCAAACCACATAATGCCAAACAGAGTCACAAACACTAAGCCTGAGTATTCAGCCAATGCAATTTGGCTTGCAGGCGCTTTTCGATAACCAATCACCACTAATGCATGGTAGCTGAGCACAAACACATTAATGGCGGTGATCCAAAAGATATGACGCATATGAATTTCAGACCATTGCGGTAACGCCAATAACAAAGCGCCCGGTATCGTTAATGCCGTGGTCCAAAACAGCGTCGAAACCACTGACTGCTGCTTGGGTAACCGCTTAATTAAAATATTACCCACCGCCATTGCCAGCGCACTGCCTAAAGCAATAATCGCCGCCCAATGAAAATGCTCTGGTCTTAACACCACCAGCACGCCTAAAAAGCCAATACCTGTGGCGATGATTTTTTTCAGCGGTGGTACTTCTTGTAAAAACACCACAGACAAAGGCAGCATCATCAAAGGCGCGACATAAAACATCGCATTGGCCGTAGCTAACGTTAAGTGAGTAATCGCTACCATAGCGCAACCACTGCCAATTAAAATGAACTGCGCGCGCCAAAAGTTGATCTTACCACAACCTTGCATACGCTCTGCTTTGGGCAGTCGCCACCATAACGGCGCAATAATCAACAAGCTCATCACCTGACGAATAAAGACGTACTGAAACGTCGGCACTTCGCCATTGAGCACTTTCAGTGAGACATCAGACAAAGAGGCTAAAAAGTTAGCAAACACCAAAAGTAAAATTGCCTGAGAGACATTATTAATGCGCATAGAACCTTAACAGATAACAACCAACAAAAGACGCGCGAAGATACCAGTGTTTAGCGAATAAATCCAATTTGTATGACAAGTACGCAAACAGAGATCTGCGCTCATTTATGCGATAGGCTCATTATGTTAAGGTATGCCCTGCTGGACTAACACCTAATATTGAGTATCGACACCTTGAACAAAAACAAAGCACATCCACCAAAGCATGCAGTTAAAGCTGGGCTACACCCTAAAAACAAACATCATGGTCGATACAATATTGATGCGTTAGTTAAAGCACTACCTGCGCTAAAGAGTAAAATTGTTTTAAATCCAAAGGGTGAGAAAACCGTTAATTTTAGCGATCCTGATTCGGTGCTTATGCTCAACAAAGCGCTATTGGCATTACATTATCAAGTGCGTGTTTGGGATATTCCGCAAGGCTATTTATGCCCGCCTATTCCCGGCCGCGCCGATTATGTACATCGCCTCGCCGAACTGCTAGAAAAGACTACTGAAACCATTAAGGTGCTTGATATTGGCACTGGTGCTAGCTGTATCTACCCGATCATTGGCGCGACCGATTATCAGTGGCATTTTACCGCCAGTGATGTCGACCCAGTATCAATTAAAGTTGCCAGTGAGATTGCGGCGCAGAATCCGCATTTATCAGGAAAGATCACGCCCAGATTGCAAACCGATGCTAAACATATTTTCCAAGGTGTCATTAAAGAGGGTGAGTATTATCACCTAACAATGTGTAACCCTCCCTTTCATAAGTCGCTAAAAGAGGCGCAGTTAGGCACGCAAAGAAAAGCCAGCAACCTTGCCAAAAACCGAGTGAAACGTGGCGCTCAAAGCATGAATGCCAAAGCCTCTGCACTAAAACCTCAGCAAAAAGGACTTAACTTTGGCGGACAAAAAGCCGAGCTATGGTGTCCCGGCGGAGAAGAAGCCTTCATCAAAAACATGGCCAATGAAAGCGCATTGTTTAAAGACCAAGTGGGCTGGTTTAGCACTTTGATCTCTAAAAAAGAAAACGTTTCTAGCATGAAGAAAAAACTCACTAGCTTGAAAGTCAAAGAGATCAAAGTCGTCGAAATGTCGCAAGGACAAAAAATCAGCCGCTTTATCGCATGGCGGTATTAGTCGCTCGGTATTAGTCGAGCTTGAGAGCCTAGCTACCACTGATAAACTCAACATCACAGCGCTGTCCTACAAACTCTGCGAGTCACTTTAGAAAATGTGTACTTTGTGGGTGATTAAAATGAATTTCTACACGTCGTCCATCTGACAGCGTTTCATTTTTATAATACCAGCCATATTGTTTGATCAATCGGTCAGTCAATTCCAAGCCAAGGCCAAACCCTAAGTCATGTTGGTTATCATTATCTGAATAATTATGATTGGTAATAAGTAAGCTTTGTTGTTTTTGTTCAATAACAACATCACCTTCATAAGTATGCTGAAAGGCATTACGAATAATATTGGTAATTACGATTCGTCCCAAGCCAGGCGGTATACTTAGCATTGTAGAATCATGGCTTATACTGACGTTAACGCTCTTACCTTCCAATAAATAGCGCAGCTCAGATTGAATTTGAAACACCAAATCACCCAATACAATCGATTCTTCAGCAAGCTGTTTGTGTTCTTGACGATTTAGCCACAGCAAGGTTTCAGTTAGATCTGTCATAGTAAAGGAAGCACGGCGGATCCTATCCAATACTTGCAGCTGTTTATCCGTATTGATGCCTCGTTCAATCATCTTTTGTAGCAATTCGGCATTACTACGAGTGACTGCGATGGGCGTGCGCAGTTCATGGCTAGCATAACCTAAAAATTCTTTTTCGCGGGTGACGCTTTCTTGTACTGAATTCAAACTGGATTCAATGATCTCTGCTAATACGTTTAGCTCACTGTATTGAAAGTTGGGCGTGGGTTCGTTTTTCTGCTTTTTATCCAGCCTTTTTGCCCAGTTACGCAGCTGACGAACGGGCTCTGACACCTGCTTAAGCATGATAAGCAGTATCACGCCAAATAGGGTAATTGCTGCTAGCGCAAACAGTAAGATATAAAGAAATTTAGGACGTTCTTCGGCTAACGAACGCTTCACATCGCTATCATCAAAAGAGATAGAGATATAACGAAGCTTGCCATCACGCTCTAATTTCATCAAAAAGTCGCGAACAGAGGGGACTTTCAAAATAGGGATGCCGTCAATTTTCTTGGCTAACTTCCCATTTTCTAGATGAACGTCTTTAAAGCGATTTTGTATCAATTCTGGTAAATCTTGCCAACGCGTTGCAATCGTCATCTCTTGCACTTGATAGGGCTTACCATCTTCTGCATCAAATTCGAATGCTTCTGAGCGCATGAAGGTGGTTAATGAAGTATCCAATCCATAAAAGAAATAATTTACCGCTACCGTAGACATGCCTGCCACCAGCAATGTGCCGGATAAAAACATGGCAACAACGACATACAATCTTAGGCTAGCGCGAATTTTCATACGTTAGTTGCTCTCTCGTCGAAGCGCAAAGCCTTGCCCAATAACGGTATGAATAAGTTTGTTGTCTGACTGGCTATCTACTGCTTTTCTAAGATTAAACATATGCACTTTTAAGCTATTGCTGTCTGGCTGATCATCACCCCATACCACTTGCATCAGTTTTTCACGCTTAATCACATTTGGTGTATTTCGCATTAAAGCAGCCAGTATTTTAAAGCCGGTTGGAGATAACTTTAAGCTCTCCCCTGCTCGAGTCGCTGTTTCTGCTTTAAGGTCGAGCTCTAAGTCGTCCACGGTGAGTTTATTGACTTCCCCGCTGCGACGACGTGACAACACCTGTATGCGCGCCACTAATTCTTCTAACGCGAACGGCTTCACCAGATAATCATCCGCGCCACTGGAAAAACCTTTCAGTTTGTCATCCAGAGTATCGCGAGCAGTGAGCATTAGAATAGGAATATCATAGCCTTGTGCTCGCAGGTTTGAGCATACTTCTAGGCCATCCATTTTGGGTAGGTTTAGATCTAAAATGACCGCATCATAATGATTCTCTTTGATCATATTCAGGCCAGATAAACCATTGGTTGCGTAGTCACAAGAGATAGAGTCCAACTCTAAATAATCAATAACCGCTGTCGCCAGATCCAAATCATCCTCGACCAACAACAACTGACAATTTTCTAAACCCATAGTGACCCGCTTACCTTTTATTATTTGTAGAGAAATGTACTGCAATGGAATGTATCCCAGCGTACATAGCATTAACTTATCTCTAAACTGGTTAATCCTAGGTTAAGGCTAAAAAGCATGCGCCTCAAGGCGAATCCAAGATTATATGTAAGATATGGGAAGCGAGATTCTGCTCCGGCTAGTTTCAGGCAGAAACTCAGCGGAGCACTATATTGAAGGGTGGCGATGACTGTTTTAGAAAAACAATGTCGCCTATGTGTGACTATTTCCGCTTGGGGTTAGTGACGCACCACAACGACAGGATGATCTTCAAGTTGGATAACTTGCGAATTAACATTAAACACATCTTGAATCAGTTGTTGGTCGATGATTTTTTTCGGTTCGCCATAAATAAACAGCTGACCATCATGTAATGCCGCCACTTTATGCGAGTATTGAATGGCTAAGTTTAAATCATGCACCACCATCAATACGCAAGCCTTGTTATCTACTGTATAGCTTCTCACGTATTCCAGCAGTTTTAACTGGTTGCTCATATCTAATGCTGAGGTTGGCTCATCAAGAATCAGCACTTTCGGCTGATTGATCACCGCTTGTGCCAATCCAACCATTTGGCTTTCACCGCCAGAGAGCTCAGTACACAGCTTGTTGGCAAGGTGAATAATGCCCACTTTCTCTAACAAAGCTAAGGCTTTTTCGGCGCTGTGCGCTCGGGTAAAAAGTGAGCTGACACCCACGTGCATAGTCGTAATTAAAAGCTCTACCACAGTGATGCTGGCCGAGATCCTATGATCTTGCGGTAAATAACCAATATCACCCAAAACTAAAGGTTTATCATCCAGAGTCACAGACTTGGGATTTAAGCGAATCAGCTTAGTCATTTGCTTTAATAGCGTTGACTTACCTGCCCCATTTTTACCAATAAGTGAAACCATTTCTCCTGAATGAATTTCAGGGATACTCAGATCATTTAAAATTGTGTTACCAGCAAAAGATACGGATATATTGCTAATTTTAAGTCCCATTAAAATCTGCCGCCCTTTTTGATGATTAAGTAAATAAAGAATGGAACACCAATGATTGACATCATTACCGTTAACGGAAGAATTTGCCCCGGCATAATCGATTTACTGGCAATGGAAGCCACTTCAAGTAATACCGCGCCAAGAAGTGCGGATGCCGGCAAGAAATAGCGTTGATCTTCGCCCAAAATCATTCGCGCAATATGCGGAGCGACTAAGCCCACAAAACCGACCGCACCGACAAAGGCCACCGATATTGAGGTAATTAATGACACTAACAGCAAGGTCTTGTTGCGCAGGCGATTTACATTGATACCCATAGACTCTGCGCGCTCTTGACCAATTTTAAGTGATGATAGCTTCCATGAATCTTTCATCATAATCACCAGCACCGTTGGGATTAAAACGGCTAACACTATGATTTTTTGCCAGCTGCCTCGATCTAACGAGCCCATTTGCCAAAAGACTAACGTTTGCAATTGAGTCTCTGACGCTGAGTACTGCATCATGGTCAGCATACCGTCGTATGCAAACATGATGGCTACCCCAAATAACATCACACCTTCAATTGAAATACGCTTCATTGATGAAATGCCCGCAATCAAAAGCGTTGTTAATAAACACATAATGAATGCCATCGTCGCAATTTGATATTCCACAGGAATAAACGGCACCGCCACAATATTCATGATCACCAGTGCCGCGCCAAAGCCTGCTGCCGCAGAAACACCAAAGGTATATGGGTCAGCCAGTGAGTTGTTCAAGGTGGTTTGCATCTGTGCGCCCGCAAGTGCCAGTGCTGCGCCAACAAATGGCGCCATCAGAGACATCGGCATGCGAATATCCCAGATGATAATTTGTGTGGCTAAATCGCTATTCTTAGGATAAAAAATACCATTAAGTACTTGCGATAAAGTTAAGCCCTGCGAGCCAATTAATATATCGGCCACCAGAAAAACGATACTGAGTATAAAAAACACGCCCAACATGGTGACTTTTTTACGCTCACGGGTGCGGTGAAATGCCAAGGCACTTTCGGCCTCACTTCCTATACTCGGCGGCGCAGTTTTCTGTCGTGGGTTCACTATTGTATAACCTTAAAATTATCTTGGCCGAAGATGCCAGTCACGGTGCGGTTAGCTAATGTTTGATTCATCTCTTCAAACGTCTGCTCAGGATTTAAATCCTTAAATTGCTTTGGGTAAAACCATTTTGCGAAATACTCTAAGGCCACAAGATTGTATGGCGAGTTATAAAACGGCATATAGATAGAGTAGACCTGTTTGTTCTGATACGCAGGAGTCGGTCTCATCCAAGTGCGTTGCAATAGCTTATTCGTTGCCGATTTGATGGCGTCTTTATTTGGATTATAACCAAGCGGGATCCCCGCTTTCGGATCGCCATTTTTATCCACCCAACCTGTGGTTTGCATAATATAGATATCAGGCTGAGCAATGATGAGGCTTTCCGCAGACATGTTCCCAGAAAATGCGCCTTTTAAAGGCTTATCCGCAATATTGACCGCCTTTAAAAATGGAACGTAGTCGCCCATGTTACCTGCAGAAAATGTTTCGCAGCATGATTCACGTTTACCCGCAGAGCGCTCAATAAATACCTTCTTGTTTAATTCACTGGCAGGCACTTTGGCAAGACCGGCTAATAAGTTATCTAAGTGTTTCTGATAGTAAGCTGCAAACTTCTGACCTTGTTCATGACGCCCGACCGCTGTCGCCACACTCGTTACAGACTGCACCGTATTTTTAAGTGGGTTTTCACGAAAATCCACCACTAACACTTTAATGCCCGCTCTCTCTAACTTATCAAACAAGCCTTCTTCTTCTGCCAATTTCACATTCACGATATCGACAATGAATAGATCTGGCTTGTCCTTCATTTGGATGAAACGCTCAGCATCAAACTCACCCGATTTAATTTTGCCTAATTGCGCTATATTTTTTAGCTTTGGGTAATCTTTAACATAACTGGCATACATGCTCGGCGCAGAAGTACGCATATCATCACGCCACGCCACTAAATGTGCAGCCGCATCTTGTTGGTAAACGATGTCTAATAGCGGAAAAACTCGACCGGTTGAAATGGCAATATTGTTAGGCTCATGATCGATGGTGATAGTTCGCCCCGCAACATCAGTGACGGTAACAGGAAACGTATCAGCCAAAGCTGCTGGGGAAGAAAGTAGGCACGCCAAACCAGTGACTAGTAAGCGCATAACAATAGAGTTTTTCATAATGATTTGCATTCGCCTTGCGGGGTCAGACTGGGAATGATAATCACTTTCAATAAATTTGTAAACATTTGTAATTATATGATGCAGATCAATCAAAGTTTGCAGAGTTTTCAACAAATCGGGAGCTAGGCGGTTTTTTGTAAAGAAAAACCGCATCGAATATCACAATAGAACTAAGACTTATATTGCCAACAAACACTTAGCGCAAAAAGAAATGTAAATTTGCGGTAACACTCACACAACATAAAACCAGATTATTAATCAGTAGCCCACAATATAAATTCTGCTATCGTTGCAAAATCTAGCTGCAGATCGAATTGCTTAACACTCTCATTTAACCGCAATCCGCACGCTATGGAATAAGCCACTTTTATCACCATATTTATTGTTTAAAGGGAACTCTATGAACACTTCCGTTTGCAAAATTTCAGTCTTATCTCTATTTATCTTATTTACTGGACATGCATCAGCAAAAGCGCTCAACATTCCAACACAAGCCCCCTACATTGCACTAAGCCAAAACTTAGACGAACCCAACGGATATGGTTTTTGCCTAGATACATTCGGCCGCGGCTATTCAGAACTGATGCACACCCACACCTGTAAGCCACCATCAAAAGATAAAGACGCGCCAAGAAACAACTCAAGTAATGACGCTCGATTTGAATACGACACCCAAACCAAACAAATCCGTTCTTACGCCTACGAAAACCAATGTATGCAAGTGCTCTTGGCAACCGGGAAATCAGAATTCGCCCTACTAGAATGTAGCGACCATCCACACCAAAAGTTTGATTACAATAAAGAAGACAAAACCATCAGGTTGGATGTGGATCAAAACCGCTGTCTATCTATCGACACCAAAACCATTAAAGCAGGGCCTTGGGTTAAGCGTACATTGAAACTGACTGAGTGTGATAAAACAGAGGATTCGTTGAAGCAATGGGATGTTGTGGCGAGCTAAAAGCTTAATAGGATGACTTAGTCTTATAATTGATATTATTTTAAACATCTACCTACTACATATTCACAGGTGAGAATTGCTTATTCTTACTTATGATTTGAACAACAACATATACATTAATACTATGTTGTTGTTCAAATCAGATAAAGGGTCCACTATCCTATGGAACTTATGTTAGTTTCAAATAGGATACCTATCCCTAGAACTTATTTCATTGCTTTGATGTTTTTACTAGCACCTCACCAACTCGAGCATTTAACGTCTCAAGCTCAATGTATCGCTAGTTAACCCTTTATATAGAAACATTACTATCTATGGTAATAACGGCCGTGAGGCTCCACAAAAGACTTCAGACCTATTGAATCAATTACTAAATAAGAAGTATAGTCCTAACACGTTACGATTGTAGTTTTGCGTTACCATGTTTCAATAGCAGCGCCTTCAATCCAAACATCACCATATCTCTACTAAATTAAATAATATCTCAGGACTGAGGAAAGGTTCAATTGATTTAGTTGACAACAGTCGCTACTACATAAAAGTAATTCATTGAAGAGTAAATGACATAATCAAAAAATTAAAAATGGGAATTAAACCGAAAACACAGCAAGAACAAAGAAATAACCATCCAAAGAAATACGATTTACTAAGTCCATATGAAAATAATATTCTAATTGTGTCTCTTGATGATATATTAATAAAATAAACCATGCCTGATGACAAAGCAACAACAATGACAATAACAAAGAGTAGAATAATAAACCTAATCTCTTTAACTAATTCATACATTTTGTTTTTTAAAGAATCCAACTCAAATAAATTATAAAATCTTGTAGGGGTGTAACCATGTAATCTATTGAATTCATTAATATTATTTACAAGATCATAGTTACCCTTCTCTTTCTTAAATAATAAAACAGGAGAACCTACTAACCTAATTGAATTATTACAAATCATCATATTTAATGAATCACCATATCTATGGTTAGGGTAAATGATAACGTTATTCATATTAATATTAACTTTATCATTTGAACCCTTAGCCTTAAAAGAGACATATTTGTAATTTTTAAGTAATGCGAACAAGTTTGCATTCATCATTATTTTCTGGGAATCGGAATTACAATAATAAATTATAGGTGATATAGAAAAACCATTTGCACCTTCAACAATAATGGCTAGCTTTTCTTTTTGTCTAGAGGCATATAGCCCAACATTAAGTTTAGAGTGTATATTTTCTATAATATCAAACGACGGACTTGTTAATATTGAAACATAGCCGAACATACTATACTTTTCTAAAGTACTAATTTGATAATCGTTTATTTTAGTTATAATTGAAATACTTACTAAAGAAATGACAGAAGTAATAAATAAAGAAACAAAAAAGAACATATAACTTTTCCTCTTTTGTTTCAAAATTATTTTAAAAAGTAGCTTAATCAAAATGATTCAATTTTCTTGCCTAATGAATGACTAAATATGCTTTTTAGAATAGTCCCTGTAGCTCCTGAAATATAGTATGGGTTACGATCCCAACGGAACTCAGAGACTTCGCGCTGGGCAACACGAACTTTACCTATTTCAGCTTCATTAAAAAATAGCAGCACATTCATCTCCATAACATACAAAACACCATGACGTTTTGGAGTAAAAATTGTACTAAATACGCTATGCAATGGAACTGGTTGAACGTTATTATTATAGTCAACTGGCACAAAGCATTTGTCTAAAGTTGTTAAACCAGATCCAAGAGTAACGGAAAATTCTTTGCTTTTTCCATACCATCTAGCTTTTTTACCCGTAAAAAATGGATTATTTTGATAAATACTACACACATCAATAAAAGCAGAAGTTGCTATTTGTTCAATATTCATAGACGGCTGCAATTTATCTTTCACATCAGATATTTCTAGCATTGAGTCATCAAAATCGATATCAGTCCCAACGGGATCGGTACTACTAGTTCCTTGAAGGTTTAGCTTAGACCGCTCAATTTGTTGTGAAGCTATACTAGCTATAGTCATACTAGCTAACTGAAATATATTCTCACCCCTACGCTCTTGGTCTGCAAATCTAGGATAACTATCAGCGCTGAAACTACGAATATTTGCATTCACTTGTTCTTTCTTCAAAAGTAATTGCATATTCAATATTTGAGAACTATATCCTTTATGGATAGCAAAACGAGTGCGCTTCAAAGACCTTGCGCTATTGACGCCTTCTTTTAGCACAATCATATTAAATGAACCTTGGATTGATGACAAAAATTTAGATATTGTAATATTATTAGATGCGTACGCATTGACATTAAATAATAGAGTCAAAAGCAAAAAGTATTTCATATTAATCTTTATAGCACCTAAATGTAAGCCGTGATGATTTAAAACTATTAAATACTATTCTATATGTTTCAGTAGTCCAATCAAATACCAACATGTAATTAGATTGATAATCATCAACTAATTCAAGATAGTCACCTTCTCTAAGAAAAGGCTCATCAACATCGTCTGAATCTAAAGGAGAAATCATTTCTAACGTAACACCGCGATTCGGTTTTTTTATCAACTTTTGCTTTCTTGCATTTTCAAAAATATAAGGAGATGATAATTGCATATTATTTCTTAAACAATATTCATTTGCTTGCTCGAAACTTACGTTAGTTACTGATAAGTTATTGCTACCTATACCTGAAAAGGATCTTTGACTAACGGGAAATAATTTCAATTTGAATTTTTTAAATCCAGGTCTATCAGTGTATTTAACAGACACATCGATAAATAAATTACCTTTATCTGTATTGTGTTCAAAATGCGTCTTTGTTGCCAACACTACACCTTTATTATTAAGTATGCTTACTCTAATCTTGTCCCTATTCCTCTCTTCGGTACCAGACAGAAAAACAATCAAATCTGAAGTTGATACAGGTTCAGAAAAGGAATTTTTAGATTTAACGTAAAATGGATCTAATTCTCTTGCATTGATTCTATTTATGATTTTCTTTGTTTCAAGAGAACTATCCTGTAAATTAAAGTCTGATGAATTAGCAAAATATGCTTTGGCATCATTAAAAATCTGGCTTTTTAGTGAAATAGATCCTGTATAATAAAGGGTTACGTTCAATCTTCCATCTATTTCATTGGCCTTATTCAAAGCAATTTGAATAGTATCTGATAATAATAAATCAAAACTGGATTTACTCTTTGAACTTTCAAAATAAAACTTACTATTCTTTGTATCAAAAAAATAAGCATCGTATATATCATCACTTGATTTGACTACGTTCGAGGTTTGAAAATCATCATCGAATCTCATATCGAAATCTGATTGAGTCATATAGGATGAGTTATCTGCACATCCAACAAATAAAGTAGTAAATAACAAATATAATATCGTTTTCATATTATCAGTATTCCATGTTTTTTCTTGTACTTATCTAATATTTCATTATTTCTATCCGTTTCGTCATTCTGCTTTTCTATCAATGAAAATTGTTTATCCAATGGATAGTACATAAACGTGTCGATAAAGTTATTAACAAAGTGAAAACTAAATAACTTTTTCCCAGATAATGTAAAATCAATACCCTGATTTACATTATTAACAGTGATTGCAATTGGCGTTCCATTGTTAACGAAATACATTTTACGCTGAATGACGCTTTTATTATTCATCCAATAACAATAGTACCACAGACCTTCAATACCATAGTACTTCTCGTCAGTAACGATACTATACTCGTCATTAATTTTAACCACATTATTTTTAAAGTCGAAATCCCAATTTATTTCTATATTATCACGATCTTTCGATAATTGTCTCAATTGAAAAATTTCATTAATTGTTTTAGGTACAGCTAAAATACCTAAACTAGAAATATTCTTTGAAGTGACACTTGGATCTAATATTCGTTGATCATATGACATATCTACCATAATTAGATTATGTCTCTTTCCTGTACGCGTGAACTTCAAATTTATATGCTCACCGATATCATCCACATATATAAATCGAATATAGTTTTTAAATTCAACACTAGTGACTTCAAGTTTTAAATTAGATTTTAAATCCTTATATCTAGTAGTATACTTATTATGTATATACTCTATTTCGTCTGAATTCAATGATGAATTATAACTTAAAACAAGACCTTTAAATGTGTTTATTTTTACAGACAAATCCGGTCTATACATTAAATTTTTATCTTTTAAGTTAAACTTCAACATTGAATATAAAACATATGACTTTGAATTATACTCATTACCATAGAAATCAAATATATTATGACCTTTAAATACACTTTTAAATATATTTAATTCGTCTCCTACCTTTACAATATAATATTTATTATCATTTATATTACCCAGTTCATAGAAGGACGAATATATATTTGAGTCAAGTTTTATTTTAAGAAACTTATCACTATTAATAAGTTTACCATTAGATTTTTCGTTGTGTTTATCTAAACCACCTGATGAAATTGAATATTTGGTTTTAACCAATTTTTTCAATTCGACTATAATCCTATTTTTAATATCAGAATTAATTCTAATGGAGTCTCTTTTGAGTAAACCATTATCATCAAGTTGTAGGTCATGATAACCATAAAGGACAGTAGCGTTACTTAAATTAGTTTCATCTATTAATGAAGAACTGATCTCTTGTGCATAAACGAAATGACTGAGAACGACAAGTACAATTAATATTTTATACATCTATTTACCTAACACATCGGAACATCAAATTAGAATAACTATTTGATGTTATATTAAAAGTTGCCTTTAAAAAAGGATCTAAATGTGATAAATCATTAATTACGTCACCACCTTTCATTATATTAGATATAGGTTTATTAGATACCGTACTTGTCATTTCAAAACCATTCCCTAACATCATATTAGAGTCTAACAAAATTTCGTTAACATCTTTATTTCCATGTAGTGTGATATACCACTCGTTAAAATTATACTTATTAGTTATATACGTATAAAGAATTTCAAACCATTCTTGTTCATTAGGGATTCTCGCATTTAATAAAGAACAATAGTTCTTTGCGTCTAATAGGCTAATGTTAACCATTGGACTATCTTTATCTATTTTACATATCGCCCTATAGTTATCAAACATGGAAACTCTACCTACCTTCGATTCTAAAAAGTCATTGCAAGAAACTATATCTGTAAACTTGAACCTAAACTTATTTCTAGCTGGCTTGAATATAAATGAATCTGGTAACATATTAAAAGCATTGAAATACTTCACATTTCCGATCTCTCCGTTTATTTCATGCCATTTCATAGCGCTAGCCCATGTCATAGTTGAAAATAATATAAAGCTAATAGTCAATAATTTTAACTTTAACATTTTGTTCATCACTCAATATTGATTTTGCTATAAATTTACTATGTAATATCTTATCATTTTGCCTACTATATATTACGTAAATAGAGTTATTCTCATTCAAATTAATATATTTAAATTTACCACCTTCAATATTAAGAACATTCTTATTTATACGTTTGATAAAATTGCTATTATTTTTAAAATATGATAAATATACATTTTGATTAAAGTAAAGTTTTAACTTTTTATTTTCTAAAGATATCTCACTATACAAACACCTATATTTCAAACTATTTATTTCAAATAAATAGCTCTTTACTATATCTTTGTCTAGCAGTTCAGAATTCAAAAGTAAATTTTCAGCTCTAGTATAAAACTTATGGTTAATTAATTTATTTAGCTTTTTTAAAAACTTATTTCTCTTTCGTATTATACTCATCATATTATTAACTTGTTCTCGTTTTAAAACATATAAGCAATAATATTTTTGTTCATCTTCACTAGTAGCAAATACTTTTAAGTTTTCAATCGTAATAGAACTTGTTGATTTTATTTCTTCCTGATCTGATCTATAGATCATTCCATTTATATTCTTAGTAGATGATGATTGAACGATATTTAATTTTTGAGAAAAATATTTGGAAACCTCAGACAAAGCGTTATTACATGAGTTTGATTTATAGTCAGTTTCACTTACAACATTCTTATCAGTTATGCCAATAAAACCAAATTCATAAGAATCCCATACCGAAGGGTAATTAGCTAATACAGGCATAGGGACTAGTAATAATAAAAATAACATCTTAATCATTTAAAAATCTATCTTTTGTAAAGTCGTAAAGAAAAACTGAGTTAAATGCATCAATTACGATCAAATCATCACTAAGCCAAAATACTTTTTTGACTATAGCTTTTTTCGGTAATTTACCTTCTAGAATTATATCATTAGTTGCGATATTTATTATAGAAAATCCATGTTGGTCATAACTAAAAATATCTTCACCTACAAAATCAGCTATCATATTACTCTTTATAGTGATATTGACTTCCTTTTTTATCAAATTGTTAAGTGACATTGTATACATTATCCCATTATCCACAAAATATAACGAATTATTATACTTATCGAATCCATATGAATTAATGCTGTCTACTTTATTATTATGTAAAATATTACCAGAATTTGCATCCCATACTTTAATGAATCTATCTTGAGAAAATGTTACGATTTTATTAGAAATAACTTGTATTTTATTTATTTTATCTTTGTGCCCAATTAATGATTGCGTTTGGTTTGAATGCTTTACCCATTTAGTAATGTCACCATACTTACTTCCTAAAACAAAAATCTGTCCATTAGTACCCAAAGAAACGTATGACTTGCTCATACATTTCAATTTGGCTTTTTTATTAGTAATTATATCTACTTGAATTATACATTTACCATTCAGAATATAAATATCATTCGATATGTTTACAAGATCAATAATATTTGATTTATATGGGATTTTTTTAATTATGGATAAATCGAGTTTTCTAATAATTAGATCTTCACCATCATACTCGATAACTCTCTCATTTCCGTTATAAAATTGAGAATTATATTTATCCTTCAGTTTATTATCCCCCAATATTGACAAGTTCTTCTCAACTGTCTTATAACCGATACCACCCAATTCTAACCTTTCCATACCATAATAAGGCATATTTTTATTTAAAGTGATCTCTTTATAGCCTAGAGTATTTTTTCTAATACTATATTTTATATTAAACATAGTATTAGAAAACTCACCAACTGATATTAGTACTTTAGGTCGAATTAAGTCCAAATTATTAAATTTTAAAAATTCATCGAACTTTACCTGTTCATTTATTCTAGTTATCAGCTTATAATATAATATAATATCTTTATTCGTATAAGGTTCGTAATTAACTCTGACCCTTATATCATCATAAAGGTACCAATCTCGTTTTGATTTATAACTTTCAATAATTTTTCTATACTTCTTGTTTATATTTTTCACAGAATTGGTACTGGAAATAACTAACATAGCATTAGACGTATACGCTATAAAATCATTATCAATTATTCTTACTTTTTGTATGTATTTATCTAAATAATATTGATCTTGCCTAGTATTGATTGATTTTCTATCTTTGCTTTTTTTATCAACAATTGTTATCCACCCATCACTTGAGTAATCAGCTTTAAATTTATTATTATTTGCACAAGATATGTCAGATACGTCACATTCATCAATAAATTTAATAGATTCATCACCAATTAATTTTAAACTATAATCTTTTAAAACGTATTTCCCTTTATTGGTTTTTATATATAGCAAATGATCTAGTACTTTTAACTTCTGAAATGATTCTTTCCATTTATTCGATTTTAAGACTATTTCTCTGCTATCTATGTCCCTAATACTAACTTTTACTAAAAATTGATTAAAACCATCTTCACTTAAATAATATAACTCATCCCCAACTATTTCAAAATCTAGAATTTTCCCTTTTCCTTTAATGAAAGTTTTATCATTCAGTGTTGCTATTTTTCTATCTCTATCTGCTTTTATTTCGTTCAAATAATCAAATGTATAATAACCATAAGTATATTTTGGATATTTGACAATCATTTTGTCGTTATAATAATACGCATCATTAAATTTAAATGACAAATATTTCTTCACATCAGATTTAATTGTATAAATAATTTGTTTTACGAATCTGAATTTAATTTCTTTTTCTTTTTCTTTTTCTTTTTCTTTTTCTTTTTCTTTCATTGAACTTAAATCAATTATATTCTCATACCAAGAAGTTAATCTAGATTTATCACCATCTTTAATAGATTTAAATCCTTCTAAAATAATTTTATCACTATTAATTGTTTTTAAATGTAAATATACAATTCTATCTGGATTATCATTTTTTTTATACGATGTTATTATCGAACTAACATAATCCATTGGTTTTGATTTGTTCGCTCTGATTGCTTTTATCATAGACTGAGTATTTGAATCTTTTGATATATCAATAAAAACATATTTATCCCCAGTATAATAACCATCTCCAGTTAGCTTAAATATTAAATCATTATCATTTTTCAATATGTTTATAGCATATTTTAAGAGTTTCGTGTTTTCATCTATTCCAGAGTCAAAATAAATAGTCGTTGTATTTATTCGTGCCGAATACCACTGAGAATAGTTGCTGCTATCAACATTTATTTGGTCTTTTAGATACTGCTTATACGTTGAAGTTACTGATTTTGATGAACATCCAAATAAAATAATAAAAAATAAAACAATTATATTCTTCTTATAGCAAAAAATACTCACTTGTCTAATAACCTAACTTAATTAAAATATTAATCTCTTTATTTTTTGACTCAAGAGTATATAGTATCAATAGCATTAAAAAACCAAATACGCTTACCATAAAGTAAATCGTTATGTATCGTTTTATAGACTCAATAGTAACTAATTCTTCTTTGTAGATGGGACTAATTTTTGGTTTTTTGAATTTATCACGATCGTCATTTTGCCTATAACTGATCCCGTAAGATAAGATTTTAGAATCAACATTTTTTGATGTATAAATAATTGGCTCATTCTTATTATCAAAAACAAAAGCAATAACTCGACACTCGATTTTATTAAATAGAATTTTAGAAGATACATTCAATGTCGGATCTATCAATTTATCTAATGTGTTATTTATAATACAAATACTATCATTATTATTGAAAAGCATCATTAGATTTAAATCATTATACAATATACCTGTTTTATCTGAATGATAATAACCTATTCTATAATTGTTTATGAAATTTAATGACGTTATATTTAGTGGTAGATTAAATAACTTTATTTGACCTCTATACCCTGTAGTTTTATGTTCTATATTCGAACGTTCGACTATAATTGAAGTTTTAAGTTTAGATAAACTATAATTAAAATATTCATTATCTAATTTATTTTCGTTTTGAAATTTATCTCTGTCATAAACCGATTTAAAGTCTAAGAACTCATATCGCTGCCCATACATAACATTATTTTCAACTTTATCTAACTTATTATTTACTTTTAAAAGTAAACATACATAAATAATCGTAAAACACAATACAACAATAATTAAAGTGCATAGCTCAGTCTTTATTAATTTATACAAAACAATCTTCATAAAGAAATTAATTCATCTGCGATATTAAGTAACCTTTGATCGTGAGATGATAATATTACGCAAGTTCCATTATTTCTTTTATCAATCAATTCTTTTACCAATTTTATACAGTTCTTATTATCTATGTTCGATGAGGGTTCATCTCCAATTATAAACTCTGAAGAAAATGAAAATGCTCTTGCTATACTTAATCTTTGTTTTTGACCACCTGAAATTTTGTTAATATTTCCCCCACCAATTACCTCTTCGTTTAACCATTTCCTTAGGACTTTTTCACTATGCTTTATAGCTTCTTTACGTTTAACACCTTGAATTAATAATGATAATGCACAATTTTCTTCAATCGTTATTTCAGGTATAAGATCAAAATCTTGTGCGATGTACGCTACTTTACGGCATCGATACTCCTTCACTTCCTGCCTAGATAATGTACTGAAATTATCGCTATTTAAAAAAATATCTCCGGATGTTGGTCTGCACCTCATAGCAAGTAAATTTAGTAACGTGGTTTTTCCTACACCAGAAGATCCATTTATGACGTATATTTTTCCTGATTCAAATATAAAAGAAAAGTTATTAATAATCTCTCTTCCGTATCTTTTAAAACATAAATTTTTCACTTCTAATCTAGCCATCAGTGGTAACTAACCTTTATTGAACCTCTACTTCCAAGATAACCATATGAGCCTGAGACGCCACTAGTGCCATTATTACCAGAAGTACCAGAGAAGCCAGAAGGTCCATTATATCCACCAGATCTATATATTGGCGTACATACATTAGATTGGGTATAACTATCATAATAACAATCACTACCTTGGTAACTGTTACCACCACGCCCACCTAATCCACCAGGTCCAGGTCCGCCTCCAATACCACCTCGTCCGCTATCTCCATAAACTCCGCCACTCCCTGGTGATACATTTGCTTCAAAAGAATTCTTAACCAAATAATTGAAATTAGCATCACCCTGGAGAATTCTTACAAAGATCTGTCCTCCATTACCGCCATTACCGCCTTTACCGCCATTGCCGCCATCACCGCCATCACCGCCGTCACCACCACTACCACCGGGGCCGCCATTTGTCGCTTCGGAATATTTAGAAGCATCTCTACCCGAATATCCCGTAGCTCCTTGATGACCTCTTTCTCCATTACCACCATTACCACCGTCTCCCCCTATTCCTCCATTTCCACCAGAAGAAATTATGGTAGTTGACTGAGACTCCAGGAAGATATGACCGTACACGCCAGTCCCATTTGAACTAACTACTTTCATTCTTTTTAAAGGGCGTTCATAAAATCTAGATTTTGCTGCTTCAAATACTACACTAACAATAGCTCCGTCTTCTCCAGCATTTCCAGCCTGTCCATTCCAGCCATCACCACCATTACGCCCATTGACATAGGGTCCTTGTATAAAAGGGGTATAACTAGCACCACTTCTACCATTACTCCCATTCGCACCATTTGAACCAGAAAAATTCAAAGAATATACCCCATTCCACCTAAAGTCTGGTGCAATTACTGCTTTACCTATAATTTTGTCAATTTTGCCTTCGATCAGATATCCATTATTTAACGCTACTTCTTCATTACCCTTTTCATATAGCATGTATCCATCCGAATTAACTGTTCCTTTTTGGTTTTTTAATAGAAATGAAAATCCTTTCTTAGGAAAAAAGATACTGTTTTTGTTCCCACTACCGTAAACCGAAGTAAAATATATTGTGTTTTTGTCTGACACAATAATTCTATGCATCACCCTTTTACTACCCTTATAATAAACTGGTATTGCGATATTTTTTATAGGATATAATTTTATTTGTTTTAAACTAGAAGCACTTGGTTGCTTCGGATATACCTCAGTCCAAACAAACTTTTTCGAAGTATGCTTTACCGGAATCAACTGTTTTGTGTTCATGTCTAAAGAAATAGGTCTTTCTGTAGGTACGACTAAAGCTAAATCATTAACTGTATTATTTTTTTGTTCTTTAATTTTAAATGCTATAGGTACACCACTATTTACAATACTAACTGTATTACTGCTACTGTATGTTGCAGATAAAGCATAAACAGGAATTTGGGCTATAAATATCAACAGTATCTTTAACTTCAAAGCTGTGCACCTTTTCTTTCAGAAGGAAACTTCAGATATAATTGTTGTAATGCAACGAGACGCGTGTCTTCTGAGTTTGATTTTTTTATGATTCTTTTAAGTATTTTCTTCAATATTACCCTATCTTTCTTTGATATCCTTTTATTGTATCTATCTATATAATTTGATATATACAACGGTTCTAGATATGTTACCTCTAGTGTATTCCGAAACGCTACTTTATTTATTGTTCCTATGACATACTTCGGTTTGATCATGTTAAGAACACCAAATAATTTCTTGACCTCTTTACTGTCATGCATAGAAATACCATAGTTTATATAATTTACATATTTGAATAATTTACTTTTCGGAGTGTTAGAAATTGACAATAGATAGTAGTCAACAGAAAATTCATACCCTTTTTGTTTTGGTATATTATTAGCTTTTTTATTTAACCAAGATGCAAACTCTTTTGGGTAATAGTCCACTATAATTGGATAGTTTCTTTCAACATAGTCGCTATATTCTGATTTATTAAGTAATAATGTATTAACAAACTGATGTCCAATAGGTATTCTCTTTAATTTTTTCTGAACAATAGAATTCACTTTATGATTCTTAGATAAGAATATCGAATAGTAATCTTTTAGTTTTATTATTTTTTGTGGTTCTTTTTTCTCTCTATGCGTTAAATAGCGAGCAAATTCAGAAGGATAATTCATGCTTATATTTTCATATATAAAGTCTATATATTTTTCATTTCTTTTTTCTACTCGAATTCGCAAGTTACTAAATAGATACTTTTTATCGGAAGCTATTGCCTTAGATATTGTATTATTTCCAAAAACTGCCTTATGATCAATAATGATATTATTTTTATCATCTATAAAAAATAAGGATTTACCATTTAACTTTCTATCAAGTACTTTTATTTCCTTTAAATGAGATATCGTTTGTGCTAGAGCATAATCATCTTGAATTATATTATTATGCATTTGATAATAAAATAACCCTGGTGCATATTTTAATAATATTGACTGCGCTTTTCTTTCATAAATTTTATATGTAAGTTTATATCCAGTTTTGTTTAGTTTTTCAGGTAGCGACAAATCCATCAGTTCTGCTAAATTAGACTGAATTTCTAGTGCACTATCTTCTTTTTTATTTAAGAACATTTGATTAAGTATACGTTCATTCAAATCAAATATATATTCATAATCCGATGTGCTTATTTCATATGAATCTTTGTTTTTAAATAACGAAGTAATTAAACTAAGATCGACAATACTATTCTCCACTTGATTTTTTTCGTTAATTAAATTTATATCATTTCCAGTGTTGACCTTAGCTAAAGATAGGATAGTTTGTATTTTAAGGTTTTCAGTACTTTTAAAAAAATCTATATTCTTATTGATATTTTGTAAAAGCATTTTTTGTACAGCAGGTGAATGTATTTCTTTAATTAAGTTTAAATTAATCGCTAATAAATCCTCATCATTTAACAAATCAAGTGATTGTGCACTTATCACTCTAAAATATTCTGATCCAAGCTTAGGTTTAAAACCTTGTTCAATCCACTCTTCATCATCAGATGATGTGATACCTTTTCGTGTAACTAATATTAATTTATCCGTAATTTTTTCATACAAATCGCTATTTTTGTGCTTGATATCAAACGAGTTACATTTATTAACTAATACTGGAATTATTGATGCTATTAATGAAGGGTTATTTTCTTCATTAATATTCAGGCGTTCATTGGCCCACTCTAATCCATCAATTACATCCTCAAGATTTGTCGCATCAACAAGACTACTTAACTGACGATTATCAAAATAAGAGTTTATAGCAGAACAACCTATAATCATTAATATCATTACTATTAATGATATTAATGATATTTTTTTAACTATTTTCATATTTAGGAAAGCTTAAGGTCTAATTCTTCAACTACTTTGAACTTTTTAGTTCGCTAATTTCTTTCAACATTTCATCATGTGCTTTTTTTGCTTCAACTTTTTGCCAAAGAGCTTCTTCATTATTCATACTTGTACGAATTGCTTTCTGTTGGTTCGCTAGTAAGTTTTTCTCATCAATCCCAACCCACACATATACTTTTCCTGAAGGAGCAACGATTTTTCGAATAACCTTTGAACCAATAATTTCTTCGTCTGATAATGAACGACTAACACTCGAAGCGACAGCGTCTATTGCTAATTGATCTGCACTTCCTGTTTGCTCTATATAGCTCTTAACTAGTGCTGATACTTGCGCCCTAATCTGTTGAGCTAATTGTACTCTCGCAGCTAAAGATGCTTGAGAAACCATAAAATTCATTCCGGCTGCAGATTTATTATAAGACCCACGAGCTGCTAAACTGTACCCATCTATTTGATCTGTACACACAAACTCTGGTGCTTCCGTTACCCCATCATCATATTTACACCAACCTTGCTCTTTTGAAGCAGCTGCTTTTGAATCTGCTAATGTTTTTTCCGCATCAGAACTTGAGCAACCAACTAAAAGTACAGTAAGCAGCGAAAGCATGCACATTTGGACTTTTCTACTTTTATTCATTTGTAAATCCTAGATTAAAATTCTTACTATTTGTATTATTAAATTATCCTCCATTCGACTATAAATTACTTTGTTGTCACCACATTTTTCTCTTTTGTAACTGAAAACTAATTTTTCATATTTACAGGAAGAATACCTAGTTTTAGCTCAATATCTTATTACGTTTAAAAAACACATAATCCATGTGTTTTATATCCCCTCCATTCATATGAAGTGGATTTTAAATATATACTTCCTAGATAGCTTTTCGTTCACCTTTTAGTTGCCTTAGATGAAACAAAAATATCTATAACATTCACCAAAACACTGTTGTTCATAATTATCAGTCATTTACGAAGTTGAGTTGGTAACTTAAGACATACTGAGCAGTTAGATTCGGATTGCAGTGCCTACAAATTAGAACAATCGAGGGGATTTTAGATTTTGATTTAACGTTAAATGTTCAGAGCGAGGTATGTAGTGTTTGAAGATATTTGAACTGTGTAAATGAGAAGCACAAGACACTAGATCAAACTTGTTCCTGAACTCAACAGTTAATTGCAACACACTCAAATATTCAATGGCTTTTAATAATAGTGGTCGCCAACTACAGCACTAAACAAATAAACCGCAATGTATGATCCAAAAGTAGTCTGATCTGCAATGAAATACTGCTTAGTTTTATATCGACTAGGCTAACGTTCATTAGTGTGTACATTTAGTGGTAGTGCTAATTTATGCCTATTTAACATGTCTCGGCGGTGGGTTATGCCGTTGCAAGACACGTATTTGAGAGAAATGTACGGACTCAATGCAATGAGTATGCATTCAAAGAGAGTTTACAAAATTTAACGAAAGTTAATTTCAACGGCACCACAGAGGCACCACAGAAAAGCAAAAGGCCTGATAATCCATTGAATTATCAGGCCTTTCTATGTGAGTTGGCGCGCCCTGTAGGATTCGAACCTACGACCACATCCTTAGAAGGGACGTGCTCTATCCAGCTGAGCTAAGGGCGCGCTACAGGAAAGAATTATACGAGTTAAGCGTCATTGGTCAACGGCTTTATTGTACATTATGGACTGAATGCTGAAAAAAAGGTCAGTAATGGTAAATGTGCATATAAATTGCTCGTCGCAAACGTTTGCTATGTAGCAAAAGTGTTTCTTTTCTGCGACAATGCGCCGAAACATTGAACTGCCTAATATAGGGATCGTCATGACTGCTCAAAATATTGATGGAAAACTGATTTCTCAAACTGTTCGTTCTGAAGTAAAGGCTCGCGTTAAGTCTCGTACCGACGCTGGACTGCGTGCTCCGGGCTTGGCTGTGGTGCTTGTGGGTCAAGATCCTGCATCGCAAGTGTATGTAGGAAGTAAGCGTCGCGCTTGTGAGGAAGTGGGCTTTGTGTCTAAATCTTTTGATCTTCCTGCTACCGCTACTGAAGAAGAGTTGTTGTCGCTGATTGATCAACTAAATGTTGATGACGAAATAGATGGAATTTTGGTTCAATTGCCGCTACCTGCGGGCATTGATTCTACGCCTGTGCTTGAGCGTATTACTCCAGAAAAAGACGTGGATGGCTTCCATCCATATAATGTGGGTCGTCTAGCGCAGCGCATGCCTAAGCTTCGCTCTTGTACGCCAAAAGGGATTATCACTCTTTTAGAACGCTACAACCTGCCAACGCACGGTAAACATGCGGTTGTGGTGGGCGCATCCAATATTGTGGGTCGTCCGATGACGTTGGAGCTATTAATTGCTGGCTGTACCACCACTACCTGTCACCGCTTTACTAAAGATTTAGAAGGTCATGTTCGTCAGGCGGATATTTTGGTAGTTGCAGTGGGCAAACCTAACTTTATTCCGGGTAATTGGATTAAAGAAGGCGCAGTGGTTATCGATGTAGGCATCAACCGTTTAGACAGCGGTAAATTGATTGGTGATGTGGAATATGACGTTGCAAGTCAGCGCGCTGCCTACATTACTCCTGTCCCTGGTGGCGTTGGCCCTATGACAGTAGCAAGCTTAATTGAGAACACTATGATTGCTTGTGAAAAATCTTGGTAAATCACTCTTAATTTAAAGCACACCAATAAAAATGAGCGAGGAGTTTTCCTCGCTCATTGCTTTTTAATTTTTCGATTTAAGCTATTTGATCTGATCGGCTAAATGGCTGACTGCTAAGCCAAAATAATACGAACGATTCCACTTCATTAATACCTGATAATTGTTGTACACCAAGTACACGCGCCCTGAAGGTGAGTCTGGCGCAATGAGCCATGCCTTAATTGGCGTGGTGAGTTTAGGTAACGCATGCCCTTGCAGGTTACGTACCCCTAACGCTTGCCACTCTTGCAGTGTTTTGCCTTGTTGCGACTTTAAGCCAAACAGCGACTTATCTAAAGACGCCGATAAAGTGACTTGTCTGCCCCAAGTGTAGGTATTATCCCAACCAAAGGTGTGTAAATAATTGGCGGCGGATGCAAACACATCTTGCTTGTTACCCCAGATGTTTTTACTGCCATCACCATTACCATCGGCTGCGTATTTTAAAAATGAACTGGGCATAAACTGAGGTTGTCCCATCGCGCCCGCCCATGAACCTTTCATATTGGCGGCGCTAATATGCCCTTCGTCTAAAATGGTTAACGCAGACATCAGTTCACTGCGGAAAAATGATTCGCGACGCCCTTCATAAGCCATGGTGGATAGCGCATCAATCACGTTGTATCCGCCAGTAAGCGCACCAAAGTTACTTTCTACGCCCCACAGCGCCACAATAAATCGAGGCTGTACACCGTATTGCGCGCCAATGCGCTGTAACTCCGTTTTATGTTGTTGATATTTTTGATTAGCTTGTTTTACCTTCCATTGTGGTACAGCGCGAGGCAGGTACTCATCTAAAGTAATTTTGTTTTCAGGTTGAGAACGGTCAGCAGAAATCGCCCTAGGTTTAAACTGCACATTTTGAAAAGCATTCTCCACCGTTTTATGGGTAATGCCCTGCTCTATAGCGGCCTTTTTTAAACTTTCTACATAGCTATCAAAACTGACATCACGCCCCGAAACTTGATCATTGGCCGATACTAACAAGCTATTTGCCAATAACATTAAGCCAAGGCTCTTTTTACACTTAAATATCCTTATCATAGTGCTTGCTCTCTTTTTCGTTACTCTATTCAGCGCGATCACCTTGCTGTTTTTTACGTAACTTGTAATTTTCTAGCTCATTTTCTACCGGAGGTGGCAGCTGCAAGAAGTACCCATCTTCAATCAAAGAGGCTTTAACTTTTTCCACATCCACAGTGGCAAGATCACGCTTAGCCAAATTGACTACCATCACCATAGTGGGTTTGCCAAACATTTCCATCAACGGTTCTGGGACAGGGGAAAAGTCGTCTTTTTTGGTAATGTAAAGATACATACCTTGCTTTTTGTTACTTTTATAAATTGCACAAATCATACATTGCCTTGATCTATTGGGTTCATATCTAATCTTAAGTAGTTAAAACAGAGTTTTTAAAGACTTAAGTCGATTTTGAGTCTAAAACTAATATTTGACAACAAGTTTACTTGTCGAGTGTCGCTTCGATGGATAACATGACAAGTAATTGTTTGATTATATGCCAAGGCTAGCTTCGATGTCTCAAACTCCAGACTTAAAGGGAACCAGTTTTCCACTCACTGTGCTTCATATGTATGAACACAGCACTGCTTCAGCAATTTGTTACTTGGATGAGAAAGTAGCCAAAGCTCCAGCTTTTTTTAAATCGGCTCCACTTGTTATTAATTTATCACAAGCCAGTTCTGAGTTAGATCTGGTACAACTAAAGCAAGGTATTATTAATATCGGTATGGTGCCGGTTGGCGTGACTGAATGTTCAGATAAACATTTAGAAAAATGCGCCAGAGAAGCAGGGCTTGCTGTTATGACAGGCACCAATCGCCCCGATAAAGCACCTGTTGAAATAACACCAAGTAAGGTTGTGCGTAATCCAGTGCGATCTGGACAGCAAATTTACGCAAAAGACAGCGATCTTATTATCCTCAATCACGTCAGTGCTGGCGCTGAGGTTATCGCTGATGGCAACATTCATATTTATGGCACATTACGCGGACGTGCTCTAGCAGGAGCAAGTGGGCAGGACGCATCAATAATTTGCCATAACATGCAAGCAGAATTGGTTTCTATCGCAGGAAACTATTGGCTTAGCGAGCAAATCGAATCTCACTACTGGGGAGAGCAAGTGATCTTAAGTTTGACGGATCAAACTCTACACTGTGACTTTCTCAACATTAAATAAAGGATAAAGGATAAAGTATGGCACGTATCATTGTTGTCACTTCAGGAAAAGGCGGCGTAGGGAAAACCACCTCTAGTGCTGCTATTGCATCGGGTCTTGCCCTGCAAGGTAAGAAGACCGCCGTTATTGATTTTGATATAGGCCTGAGAAACTTAGACCTTATTATGGGTTGTGAGCGTCGAGTTGTTTATGATTTCGTTAACGTTATCAATGGTGAAGCAACGCTTAATCAAGCCTTGATTAAAGACAAACGTACAGAAAATCTATTTATTCTTCCTGCGTCGCAAACTCGTGACAAAGATGCCCTTTCTAAAGAAGGCGTGCAACGAGTGCTTAACGAGCTAGATGAAATGGAATTTGACTTCGTTATCTGTGATTCTCCAGCAGGCATCGAGCAAGGCGCGCTAATGGCACTTTACTTTGCTGATGAAGCCGTTGTCACCACTAACCCTGAAGTATCTTCTGTTCGCGATTCAGACCGCATTTTAGGGATTCTTGATTCTAAGTCTCGCCGCGCTGAGCAAGATCTTGAACCTGTAAAAACTCATCTATTGCTGACTCGTTATCACCCTGCTCGCGTAACACAAGGTGAAATGCTAAGTGTTGAAGATGTAGAAGAAATCCTACACATCAACCTACTGGGTGTTATCCCTGAAAGCCAAGCGGTGCTAAACGCCTCTAACAAAGGTATTCCGGTGATCTTTGACGAACAATCTGATGCAGGTATGGCTTACCACGACACTGTGCAACGTCTACTTGGTGAAGAAATTGAGTTTCGATTCCTAACCGAACCGAAGAAAGGTATCTTTAAGCGTCTATTCGGGGGTTAATTGCTCTATGTCTCTATTAGAATTTTTCCGTCCTAAGAAGAAATCGACGGCCAACGTTGCTAAAGAACGTTTACAAATCATCGTTGCTGAGCGCCGCAGTCATGACGACCCGGCGCCCTCTTACTTGCCAGAGCTTAAAGCAGATATTCTGCGGGTGATCAGTAAGTATGTGGAAGTGGAACCGGATATGGTGAACGTCTCTTTTGAACAAAAGGACGACGATATTTCAGTGCTAGAGCTCAACGTTAAACTTCCTGAAGAAGAATAGCGCAAGCAAAACCAATAGCATAATGAAGAGAAAGGCGATGAATATTCATCGCCTCTTTTTTGTCTTAAGTTTCTACTGCTAATTTGGCTTCTTATTTCAGCTTTTCTAGCAATTTATCGCCCAGTAATGGCTTGCGCCAACCTTGCATTAAATCAGGGGTAAACTCTGCCGCCTGATCTTTTCGCCACACCCAAGAAATTAGCTGATTGACTTGCTTTTTAGAGGCTAAAAATTCTGGCGCAAGGTGCGATTGTTTCACTACCTTATTCACTTCATCTTTTAGCACTTTAAATGTTTGCTTATAAGTGGGTAAATCCACTAAGCGATCGACCTTTTGCGGCCATTCTGACTCTGGCGTCGATTGTGCTTTACGTACAATATTGGCTATCACAGCGCTGTAACGACGCACTGAACGTACATCACACTGCTCACGCTCCATATCGCGACTAGAGGTTAAATTAAAGCGAGCGACGGTGAGTAAGTCGGCTTCTTTAAACACAAAGTTAAGCGCCAAATCTTTGCGCAGTGCCGTTTCATAACGCCAAGTTGCCAATGGCTTGAGTACACTCAGCTGTTTTGGTGACAACTGCCATGCCCCTTTAATATCTAAATACGCTTTTTCTGGCTCATGATGACGAATGCGTTTTGACACCTGCAATTCAGACTCTTGCAGTGCGTTGTCCCAGTAGCCTGACTCTTGCAATGACGCTTGCAGTTTGTCAAACAAAGGTTGTAGATAGAATACATCGGCAGCGGCGTAATCTAATTGTTTTGCGGTCAGCGGTCTTGCTAGCCAATCGGTACGCGCTTCACTCTTATCCAACTCGACGGACAAATACTCATTGACTAGGCTGGCAAAGCCTGTAGAAAGCCCGTGCCCTAAAAATGCGGCCATGACCTGAGTATCTACCATTGGCGTTGGTATGGTGTGGAAGTGATGCTGGAATACTTCGATGTCTTCACCACAAGCATGCAACACTTTGAGTAAATCTTGGTCTTGAAGCAACTCCACCATTGGCGTGATATCGTCAATAACAGAAGTATCAATCAGGCTGAGAAGTTCACCATCATACATTTGCACCAAGCCAAGCTGTGGGAAAAAGGTGCGGGTACGAACAAACTCCGTATCCAACATAACGGCTGCTTTCTGTCGTGCTTGGTTGCACGCTTGTGCCAGAGTTTGAGTGTCTGTCACTATTTGATAATTCAAAATGCTCTTATACCCTAATTAAAACGCCCCCACATCGCATGCGCCGATTGCGCCAGCTTAGTGAGGGCTTATGTTCAGTATCGGTTAGAAGTAAACTTTGTCAGTTACCGCTATGCCGATTTTTCTGTCGTTACCTTAGTGCGCAATTCACGACGCAAGATCTTACCCACGTTTGTTTTCGGTAGATCTTCCATAAAGGCAACAATCTTAGGTATCTTATAACCAGTTAGATGCAAACGGCAATGGCTAATTAGCTCATCTTTAGTCAAAGAAGGGTCGCGTTTCACCACGCAGATCTTAACCACTTCTCCTGACACTTCATGCGCCTCACCAATGGCAGCCACTTCTAACACTTTCCCGTGCAGGGCAACCACATCTTCAATTTCGTTTGGATAGACATTAAACCCTGAAACCAGAATCATATCTTTCTTACGATCAACTATGTGTAAGAAGCCCTCTTCATCAAACTTAACCACGTCGCCTGTCGATAACCAACCATCTTGTGAAATCACTTCACGAGTGGCTTCTGGGCGTTGCCAGTAACCTTGCATTACTTGAGGACCACGAACTTGCAACTCGCCCACTTCGGTATTTGGTAGCACTTCACCGTCATCATTTACAATGCGCACTTCGGTAGAAGGCACAGGCAAACCAATCGAGCCATTGTAATCTGACATATCGTGCGGGCAGCCAGAAACCAATGGAGAACATTCCGTCAAACCGTAGCCTTCTAGCAAAAAGACGCCTGTGGTCTTTTTCCATTTTTCTGCCACCGCTTTTTGTACGGCCATGCCGCCGCCCACAGCTAAATGCATGTGGCTAAAGTCTAACTCATGGAAATCTTCATTATTGACCAAAGCATTAAATAAGGTATTTACCCCAGTAATGGCAGTAAATGGCACTTTTTTCAGCTCTTTGACAAAGGTTGGAATATCACGCGGGTTAGTAATAAGCAGGTTATTCGCACCCAACTCTAAGAACAATAGACCGTTCACGGTCAGTGCAAAGATGTGGTAAAGCGGCAATGCCGTAACTACTAATTCTTTGCCGACTTCGAGTTTGCCTAAGTACGCACCTTTTGCTTGCAGTACATTGGCAACCATATTGCGATGAGTCAGTACCGCGCCTTTTGCTACACCTGTGGTGCCGCCGGTGTATTGCAAAAAGGCAATGTCTTCACCGCTTAAAAACGGTTTCACATACTGTAGGCGACGACCTTTATGTAACGCTTTTCTAAATGAAATTGCGCCCGGCAAATCGTATTTAGGCACCATGCCTTTTACGTATTTAACCACAAAGTCGACTACGGTGCCTTTTGCTCTAGGAAGCATTTGTCCTAGGCTAGTCAGAACTACGTTTTTCACCTCAGTGTTATCAACAATTTGCTCTAGTGTGTTGGCAAAATTAGACACGATAACAATGGTTTCGACCTGTGCATCATTGAGTTGATGCTCAAGCTCACGCGGGGTGTATAACGGGTTTACGTTTACCGCAATACAGCCTGCGCGCAATACACCAAACAAGGCAATTGGGTATTGCAGCAGGTTTGGCATCATTAAGGCAACTCGGTCGCCTTTTTTCAGTTTTAATTCATTTTGTAGGTAAGCTGCAAATGCACGACTTCTTTCTTCGAGCTTACGGTAGGTCATTACCGAACCCATATTGGTGAAGGCGGGTTGGTCGGCAAATTTATGCACGCTGTTTTCAAACATCTCAATTAAAGAAGAGTAAGAATCAGGGTCAATCATCTCTGGAACGTCAGAAGGATATCGAGAGAGCCAAGGTTTATTCACGTTAATACTCCTGAAAAAAATAGTAGCGCATTATATACGACTATCAGGTTGAATTTATTTGTTTTATTGCGATTCCATTACAAGATAGTAGGAATTTTGATATTCACTCAAACTTGAGTCACAAAAGCTCACTGTAACGGCAAAATTAACTCGAAGATTGCGAACGCTATAGGGTGCGGCGAGGTGAAATGACAATGATGACCACCTGCAACCTGTATGATTTTTGTGTTTGATGCGCAATTTACATCCAAATGCTTAAAACCTTTATCTCCTAACACTAATAAGTTGGAGCTAGGCAAAGCCTCTATCACCTACTGGCTATGGCTAGGTGACATACGATACAGCGAATTTGCTTTGAGTTTTTTGTCGTGCCGCCATTGCCATCCTTTATCACTATGTTGACTGTCTCGCTCCACCAGCGCTGCTACTTGTGAAACCGTCAAACCATAACGCATGGCACGCAACTCTTTCATCTGAGCTTGGCTATTAAAATAACGCTCAGGCTTTTGCATCACGCGCTGACGGCTAAGTACGCCTTTTCTCAGTCGCTGCAATGCATTTTGTTCAGGCTCAGAAATAGGCCCGTAACCTTCTATTTGTACAAGGTAATCAATGTGCTCGGGGAACGCCGCGCTATAGCAACTGGCAATCAAAGCACCAAGGGAGTGTCCAACCAATACCACAGGGCATGTGCTCTGCTGTTTCAGCTGTACGATCACTTGATTGAGCGTATCGATATAATCATGAAAGGGATAAAAGCCATCTCTAGCATGAGAGCTTAAACCGTGACCGGGAAGATCCAAAGCCACTAGCTTCACAGCAGAGTTTTGCTTTTGCATCTCCTCTATCAGAGGGAGAAAGGACGCGGCATTATCTAACCAACCGTGCAAAAATACAATGCATCTTGTGAATTGCTCAGGTTCGAAGCACAATGCAGATAACGCATAATGTCGAACCTGAAAGGTTTGTTCTGTTAGCACTACTCTACGCTCTGAATAACTTGTCCAGTGCTTGGACCATAGCCATAACGAGATTGACGACAGTGTAATGAACGACATGGGAAGCTAGTTAATGGCTGATCATACACAATGACTTTTTCGCGAACTTGCCACAAATGGTAACCGCTGGCACTCAACACCGGAAAACGATAATCAAACTCGCCTACTTTTCCTTGCTCGATGCCATCAGATTGACCTAATACAGTCACCAAACGCCCTTCGGAAAAAGTGGTAGGATCGATAAAGCCATCAATGTAAGCCACAAATCGACCTTTAGGCTCGACGTTAATATCAGGTTTGCCATTCTTACCAATCGGTAAATTGACCAATTCTAAACGCGTTTTTTGTTCTAAATTGGTCACCTTAGCAATCACACCGCCAAGACGAATCTCAGCGGCATTACCTTGTTCATCATTGAGCCAAGTATCGTAATCGGTGATAACCGACTTGTTTGATGACACTAAAGGTTCTGGTAAAGAGCTGCATCCAGCCATCACCGCACTCAAAATCAATATTCCTAAAATCCTAACCATAATACCTCCATGTATTCGCCCATTCATTTTTTACCAATTACTCACGACCCGGTAATTTTTTCCAAGCTACCTTGTCACGTAAATACACAGGAGAAGCTTGCTCTGCGTTCAATTGATGACCGGCTTCAAGTTCATGTTGTGCAAGTACGACAATATCTTGTGATTCAGGATAAAGCACGCCTGTTTCACTACGTTTTAATTTAAGTGCTTTAAATTCATCAGCATATGCATCCCAACCAGTACCAACTTGCGCCCAAACCTGAGTACTTTCTAGTTCTTGCTCGGCAAGTTGTTGTGGCGGCACTACACACTCAGCATCTTGAGTTTGCCATTTTCCTGACGCTAAACGATTGTAACGCGCCCAGTATACTTCACTCATACGCGCATCAATTGCCGCGGCAACATGAGTTGCGCCTTGTACGCGATACGCGCCTTGCGCCATAGCTTGCAGCGTAGACACACCTAACATAGGTAAGTCTGCGCCAAACGCTAGCCCTTGTGCGATACCAATGCCAATTCTTACCCCAGTGAAGCTGCCCGGACCGCGACCAAATGCCAAAGCATCCAAATCCGTTAATTTAACGCCAGCATCCACCAGTAATTTATCAACCATAGGTAAGATCTTGGTGGTGTGCTCTCTAGGAGCCACTTCACCGCTAAACAATACTTCGCCATCAATCATAAGAGCGGCTGAACAAAATTCAGTGGAAGTATCTAGTGCTAGAATTTTTGCTTTCATCTATTTCTCAGTTATTCGTTGTACTTATTATGAGTCTGAAACGCTTTCATCGTTCCCTGACTGCAAAAAATGTATCGTATTTGACAGACTGCGGGTGCGCGGTATCGGCGGCAAACTGGATAAAAACATTTTGCCGTAATCACGAGTGACTAAACGATTATCACAGATAATCAACGCACCTTTATCGCTTTTGTCTCGAATTAGACGCCCCACTCCCTGTTTTAATGCGATAACTGCATCAGGAAGCTGAACATCAAAAAAGGGTTCACCGCCATTGAGCTTACAATCTTCAATGCGCGCTTTTAATAATGGATCATCTGGGGCGGTAAAGGGTAATTTGTCAATAATAACACAGCTTAACGCATCACCTCTAACATCTATCCCTTCCCAAAATGCGCCCGTTGCCACCAGCAGTGCATCGCCTAATTCAGTAAACTCTTTTAGTAGTGCCTGCTTGCTGCTTTCCCCTTGCATCAATACTGGAAACTCTAGACGCTGACGAAAGCGCTCAGTGAGATCTTTCATCATTGCATGCGAGGTGCACAGGCAAAAACAGCGACCTTTGTTTGCTTCAATGACTGGCGTTAACATCGACACCAGTTTCTGCGCCATTTGCGGGCTATTGGGTTCAGGTAAGTATCGTGGCACGCACAATCTGGCTTGAGACTGATAATCAAAGGGGCTGTTCAGCGCCAAACTATGCTCAGTATTTAGTCCTAAGCGAGAGGTGAAGTAATGAAAATCTCCCGACACCGAAAGAGTTGCCGAGGTAAATATCCAAGTGCCGCCATGATTATCCACTTGCTCTTGAAACTTGTTCGCCACCGATAATGGAGTGATGTTGAGGGAAAAGTGACGAGGGGTACACTCAAACCAATACGAATAACCCATGATTGAGATATCACAGACCCGCGTCAGCCTGTTTTGGATCTGGGTGGTGCGATCAAAAGCAGTGTCGAGCAACTGACTTCGCCCCAAGGCGACTTTCAATACTTCTCGGCATAAGGACAATGCATCTTGCAGACGCTCGATTTCGCGTTGTACTTTGGGATTTTTTAATGCGTCACGCCAATTGCCGCGAAAGCCCGGTTCACCTAATGCTAGGCGCATTTCAGAGGCTGAGCTGATTAATTTATCCGCCACTTTTTGCAATTGACGCATGTCTTTGGCTTCGGTGCGATAGCCAATTTCAATGTCCTTAGCCAAATCGGCAATTTGCTTGGAGCTCATCGACTGCCCAAAGTATTGGCTGGCAATATCTGGAATTTGATGCGCTTCATCAAAAATAAACACTTCCGCCTCCGGCAATAACTCACCAAAACCGGTTTCTTTAACCGCCATATCCGCTAAAAACAGGTGGTGGTTAACCACCACTAAGTCCGCTTCTAAGGCTTTAGCGCGCGCTTTAAAAACAAAGCACTCGTTAAAACTTGGGCACTCTTTGCCTAAACAGTTTTCATTGGTCGAGGTGATATCGGGGATCACTTTACTGTCTTCGGCCAAGTCTTCACACTCACCCAGATCGCCACTTTGAGTCGATGACGACCAAGAGCGCACTTTAACTAACTGACTCAAAAGTTGTGGGTCGGAATCGTGGCTATGACTTTCCACCAACTGACGACTTAACCTGTCTAAACACAGGTAATTTGAGCGCCCCTTTAGCAATGCAATGCGCCCAGTAAAACCCAGCGCATCTTTCATTAGCGGCAGGTCACGATGATACAACTGCTCTTGCAGGTTTTTTGAACCGGTTGAAACTATGGTTTTTTTACCACTTAATAGCGCAGGCGCTAAATAAGCAAAAGTTTTGCCCGTACCTGTGCCCGCTTCCACCACCAACTGACTTTGCTCTTTGATGGCTTGCACAACACTTTGCGCCATGCGCGTTTGCTCATCCCTTGGCTGAAAACCAGAGATCGCTTTACCAAGAGCGCCATCGCGAGAAAAAACCGTGCTGATATTCAAAAAAAGCCTTTAGATCCGTTTTGTGCATCAAAAAATAATTATGTCAGCTTTTAGACTCAGGCGCGACACCCGACAGCATAAGCGGATCAATTTGCAAGCTAGACGATAATTCGATACTGTCAAGGAAGAGGATGAAAAAATCATCAATCATTATCAACCTGTTATCAAAGAGTTATCATGGAAAGAAAAACCCTATTAACGCATTGCTCAGACGAGCCTGGCTTGATCGCAAAGATCACCAATATCTGTTACAAACACCAGCTAAACATCATTCATAATAATGAGTTTGTTGATAATACTAGCGGGCACTTTTTTATGCGTACCGAGCTTGAAGGCAATTTCAACGATGCGGTATTTAAAGAAGATCTCGACTTTGCACTGCCAAATAATGCAGAAAAGACTCTGGTTGATTCGAGCAAGAAAAAAGTAGTGGTGCTCGTCACCAAAGAATCTCACTGCCTAGGTGATATTTTAATGAAGACGTTCGATGGCAGTTTGAATGTCGACGTTACCGCAGTGGTCAGTAACTACGATATTTTGCAGCCATTGGTCGAAAAATTTGATATTCCATTTCGTCACGTCAGCCATGAAGGCTTGTCGCGCGAAGGACACGAGCTGAAAGTTCAAGAAGCCATTGATGATTTTGACGCCGATTACATCGTGCTAGCAAAATACATGCGCATTTTAACTCCGAGCTTCGTTGAGCATTATCAAAATCGCATTATCAATATTCACCACAGTTTCTTGCCGGCATTTATTGGTGCAAAACCTTATTTGCAAGCGTATGAGCGCGGCGTGAAAATCATCGGCGCCACTGCGCACTTTGTGACAAATGATTTAGATGAAGGCCCAATCATCAAACAAGATGTGATTCCTGTGGATCACAACTTTAGTGCGCAAGATATGGCGCAAGCCGGTCGTGATGTTGAGAAAAACGTATTGAGTAAAGCGCTCAATAAAGTGGTGAATGACCACGTATTTGTGTACGGCAATAAGACGGTTATTTTATAAGAACGCTATTTTATAAACGCCTTATTTAAAGTATAGACAGTAAGCAACTGCACCATAATCGGCAGTTGCTTATGCTTGCTCTGATTCAACAATGCGCTTTAAAGAGTGCGGATGCAGTTTGATGCAAACCCCGTCTTTTTTAAACGCTATGGTTGGATTGGCTAAACGCTCCCCTTCCCCTTTCGGGCTCGATAATTTCATTTTCAAATCATCATTAGGTAAAAAGCGAGTAAAGCGCTGCTGTAAATCAGCTAAATAGTCACTGGCGTGCTCTTTATCTGACGGCACCACAAATTCAATATGTTCCCAATCTTGAGCCGGATAGATTTTGCCCGCCGCAGGGTATGGAAGCTCCAAACACTCAATAGACCAAGCGCCTACCTGAATGGGCGTATTAAAAGCGATGACTACGATTGGTCTGCCATTAATCTGCGCTTCTGACAGTGTCTGTCCCTGCTCTAGCCACGCTTGATGTGCCAATTTGGCTAACTGCGCATCATTAATGCGTAGCGCAATATGATCGGCCTGAAATTGAGTAAGCTCTAAGCCGATCTCCTGCCCTAATGCTTCTATCTTTTGCGCAAACGCTTCCACTCGTTCTAGCATCTGTTGCGGGTGCAGGCCGGCTGCGAATAAAGGTGTCATTTTTTAGCCTTTTCTTTATTTTTTGGCGCTTTTGCAAAAGTTTACCTGCAACACAGAGTTTTACTATAGATTTATTCGAGATTGCACTAGTTGGAGCACTTTTAGATTGGGCATTAACTTGTTATTATTACCTACATTTTTGTGAACTACGGCACGAAAGCACTTTATTAGCTTTCTTGACACTCCTTGAATTGAAGGAATTGCGTGTGAATATTCAAGCACTTATTAACGACAAAGTATCTCAAGCACTAGAAGCCGCAGGCGCCCCAGCGGGTAGCCCGGCAGCAGTGCGTCAATCTGCAAAAGCTCAGTTTGGTGACTACCAAGCCAACGGCGTAATGGGCGTAGCAAAACGACTAGGTACAAACCCACGAGAATTTGCTCAAAAAGTGCTTGAGCACCTAGACCTTGACGGTATTGCTAGCAAAACTGAAATTGCTGGCCCTGGCTTTATCAACATCTTCCTTAGCGAAGATTTCCTAGCCAAATCAGCAAAAGCTGCACTGGCTGACTCTCGCCTTGGTGTATCGACTGACGCGCCAACAACTATCGTCGCGGACTACTCTGCACCTAACGTGGCTAAAGAAATGCACGTAGGCCACCTTCGCTCAACCATCATTGGTGATGCGGTAGTGCGTACTTTAGAGTTCTTAGGCCATAAAGTTATCCGTGCTAACCACATCGGTGACTGGGGTACTCAGTTTGGTATGCTGATTGCTAACCTTGAACGCGTTCAAGAACAAGAAGGCGAAGTTTCAATGAAACTGTCTGATCTGGAAGGCTTTTACCGCGAATCTAAAAAGCTATATGACGAAGACGAAGAGTTTGCAGTTAAAGCACGTAACTACGTCGTTAAGCTGCAAAGCGGCGACAAATTCTGCGTAGACATGTGGAGAAAGTTGGTTGACATCACCATGCAACAAAACCAGCTTAACTACGACCGTCTAAACGTATCACTGACTCGTGACGACGTGATGGGCGAAAGCCAATACAACCACATGTTGGCTAACGTTGTTGCTGACCTTAAAGAAAAAGGCTTAGCGCAAGAAGATGACGGCGCTCAAGTTGTATTCCTTGATGAGTTCAAAAACAAAGATGGCGACCCTATGGGCGTTATCGTGCAAAAACGTGACGGCGGCTTCCTATACACCACCACCGATATTGCATGTGCGAAATACCGTTATGAAGAACTGGGCGCAGACCGCATTCTTTACTTCATCGATTCACGTCAGCATCAGCATCTAATGCAAGCATGGACTATCGTGCGTAAAGCTGGTTATGTCCCAGAAGAAGTGTCTCTTGAGCACCACGCATTTGGCATGATGCTAGGCAAAGACGGTCGTCCATTTAAGACTCGTGCAGGTGGTACAGTTCGCCTTGTCGATCTTCTAGATGAAGCGGAAGAGCGCGCACAAAAACTGATTGAGTCTAAAAACCCAACGCTTGCGGAAGATGAGAAAAAATCCATCGCAACCACAGTGGCAATGGCGGCAGTAAAATACGCTGACCTATCTAAACACCGCACTACAGACTACGTGTTCGATTGGGACAACATGTTAGCATTTGAAGGCAATACAGCGCCTTACATGCAATATGCCTACACTCGTGTTGCGTCTATCTTCGCTAAAGCGGGCGTGTCTATGGATGACTTGCAAGGCGATATCATCGTTACTGATGAAAAAGAAAAAGCACTTATCGCTAAACTGCTACAGTTTGAAGAAGCGGTACAATCTGTCGCTCGTGAAGGTCAACCGCACATCATGTGTAGCTACCTATTTGAACTAGCAGGTCAATTCTCTGGCTTCTACGAAGCATGCCCAATCTTAGTAGCAGAAAACGAAGCGGTTAAACAAAGCCGTCTACAACTTGCTGCACTAACAGCGAAGACTATCAAACAAGGTCTATCTCTACTGGGTATCCAAACGCTAGAGCGTATGTAATTAACCGGCTGTGCTTGCCAACGTTTGAACTAACGCTTGGTGAGCTATAGCAATAATAGTAAAGGGTCTGAATATAGCATTCAGACCCTTTTTTAATGTGCTATGACGCATTAGCGTTCGCTGAGCGAGCGAATTTTCGCAAAATAATGTTAGATTGAGCGAAATGACTTCGAGATAAAAATAGTGAATAAAACCCATCACTCACGCCTACTATGGGCCGATAACTTGCGCGCTTTAAGTGTCATTGCCGTGGTGTTATTGCATGTCGCTTCCGAGTTTGTCAGTGACATCGATGTTCATAACCCATTCTATGGCAGCGCCAGTTGGTGGGCAGGCAATATTTACATCTCTATCAGCCTGTGGTGTATCCCGCTATTTGTGATGATCAGTGGCTATTTTTTGCTAAATAAAACAGATAGTCACCGTCTCTTCTTCAAAAAACGTTGTCGACGAATTTTAACGCCTTTAATTTTTTGGTCTGTGTTTTACTCACTGTGGGTGATAGTAAAACACGCTCTAAACGACGACTTATCCAGTGCTTATTTTACGGTTGCAAAAGGTTGGGTATTGGGAGAGCCTTACTATCATCTTTGGTATTTGTTCATGATACCTTTCTTATATCTCATCACCCCTGTATTAAGAATCATCAGCAACTCAATCACGCAAAAGGAGCTATTGCTCCTCATCAGCCTTTGCTTTGCATTAGCAATGCTATCTGCTGTGTCCGACATTGTGCTGCTGTATTTTAACTTGAATGCAAAAATCAGCTTATTTACCCATGAGTTTTTAAACTATATCGGTTATTTCTGTCTAGGAGGCTATATTGGGAAATATGAGATAAAGCTGAATTCGAGATGGGCAACCATCGCCCTGATTACTAGTGTGGTAATCACAGTCTTAGGTAGCTATTTCATTACCCATTTGTATTTTTATTCTTACTTGAGCATCAACGTTGTTATTGCTTCAATTGCGCTATTTCTCTTAATCAAACAGCACCTCAATAAAAATTTAAAACTAACACAATTGGCAGCGTATAGTTTTGGGGTCTACCTAATACACCCTTTATTTATCAAATCTATAACGTCACTTTTTGATCATTGGCTATTAGCATACATAGACGTGGCAATTTATATCCCGCTCGTCACACTAACAAGCGTCAGCCTCTCTTACTTAACCATGCACCTCACCCACCGCACTTGCGGGGTCAGGTCTTGAAATTTGCACCTGACCCACTGATCTCAGTTTAAGACTGCGCGTCTAACCACTCTCGCGTCACTTGATCAATTTCGCGTCCTTCACGAGAGACTTTATAATCGAGCTCAGCAATGATTTCATTTGAGAATCTTAAGCGATCTAAGATATCTAGTTGCTCTTGAGAGAAGACTTTCGCTTGATCTTCACGCAGCAGCAATACAGCTCGGTCAACAATTCCTAACAAGCCTTTAGGCTCAATCACTTCTCTAATCGCATATTTGTGATGTAAAAATTGCGGCTTCCATAATGGCACAATTAGCCACTGTTTCTCAGCCACAGCTTGTTCAAACGCGCTAAAGCAATCTTGCTCTGTGCCAGTATGAAAACGATAGCCCGCAGCGCTCAATCCATACTCTTCCATCATTTGAATGGAAAAACGAGTGATCCCTGCCCCTGCATTAATGCCTTGAATATCTTTATTCATACGCGCTAAAACTTCAGGCTTGAGTAAATCTGCTACCTCTTTGACTGATTGTTCAGGGACATAATCAGGCACACCCCAATGTGCGTAAGGTTCGTAATGCAACCCTAGCTCAACTAGAGGCTCGACTTGCTCTACATCAGCTTTATAAATGCCATGACTTGATGGCAACCAAGCCGATGTAATCATTCCTACTTCAGCCGATTTTAACTTAGCAAAATTCTGTTGATGCGGTGAATAAATACGCTGCACCTGAAAACCCATATCACTCAACACATGGCTAACAATAGAAGCGGTGATGCGATGAAAAGAGAGGTCTGTCACCCCCATTTTGATTTGTTTACACATAAGTACACTCCGGTGGATATTGTGGTGGATTATCGCGGTAGATAATGTTTTGGTATGACTCAGTCATGTGAACGGGACAAGCCGTACTTACTGCGATTTGCTCACGCTATGTGAGTCATTTCATTTAGTGTAAAACTCGCCACCGCGCCTTCTGTTGCAGCCATATAATCAGCTAAGTGAGCATTACCCATGTGTACTTGCCATAGTTCACGCGATGCCCAGTTCTCATAGAAGGTAAAATGGGCTGGGTTTTCATTATCTTGATGCAAGTCGTAATTGATGCAACCCTCTTCTGCTCGAGTAGTATCAATCAGCTTTAATAGCTCGGCTTTTACCAATTCAATTTTGTCTGGATTCGCGACGATATTGGCTACGATAGTCAGTTTACTCATTTGATGTCTCTCTATAATCATCTGCAAATGAAGCGATATGCCTCAAAAATGTGCACACAGATTAGAGTCTCAAACAAAATCCGTAAACACACCAATATTTGAATTATTATCAAATTTAAATTGATAATAGAATTGCAAGGAGCAATCAATCACGACACTGCAAATTTCAAGACCTGACCCCGCACTTTGAGATAATTATTCAGCGGGGTCAGGTCTTGAAATTTGCATGCTTTAGGGGTTAAGCAGGAAGAAGCTTTTATCTATTGGGATTTTTAAGTCTAACTTTATATCTTTTATTTAATTAAATAAATTACATTTCTTAACATGCATAAATATTAGAATATTATTGGAAATATTTATTCGAAATCATGAATAAAATAACCACTCCCATTTCAATATATTCGATAATTATAAAATAGAGATCTTTATCACATATATATTAAAATACTACAAGAAATTAAGCGGCAAAAAGTAACATTCTAAATACCTGTTTTTAAAGGAAAAACACAGAGAGATCACTGTAACAATATGTTATTCGAGACTTTATCAGAAATAAAAACAAGATATATATCACTGTTTAGCGAAGACCCAAGCGTAATATATTGTAAATAAATATTACAAGAGGTCGCGAATATGAAAAGAAAAACATTAGCTATATTAATTGGCTTGGCACTCGTTGGGTGTAATAGCGAATCTAATACAGCAGCACCGTCTAAAAATGAAGTAATTGATGCATCCATATTAACACCAGCTAATAGTGAATCAATTGATGCGTCAAAACTAACACCCGCTAATAGTGAAGCAATTGATGCATCTAAACTAACACCCGCTAATAGCGAAGCAATCAATGCATCTAAAATAATGTCTGCTAGTGAAGTCATTAATGTATCTAAACTGACACCGGCTACTGAGGTTGTTGACGCAGCAAAAATTGAACCATCAACAGAAATCCCACAAATGGCTGAGATTTCGCCTGCAACCGATATTGTGCAAACACCGACTCTGCCTATTAGTAAATTTGAAGCAAACGACGCGGCATTTAGATCAACCGGTATTCCTGAAGGTGTGACTAAAATCCCTGAAGTAAAATGTGACAAAGTATTTGATTCACTAGAGGATTTAGAAAAGGTTGCTAAGGATTCCGAAAGACATCCTGAGACTTTAGCAGCAGGTTCTACGTTATGTTTAGCCGATGGGGAATATAGTGATGACCTTGACCTAAGGGTGGTAAGAGGCATGACCGTTGCCGCTGAACACTCAGGTAAAGCAATTATTAAAGATGGTGTTATTTCTATCTCGTTAAATGGCGAACATAGCCGACTTCAAGGTTTAGTATTTAAAGACATCACCTATAAAAGTGCCATGATCAATACTCGTGGTCATGACAATACTACTTGTACAGATTGTCGTATTACTGAGATTTCAGTTATTGATCCAAAAACTGTAATAGACAAACGAACAGGACAAGGCAAAGCCGGTAACCTAGTTAAACTTTATGGTGATGGTAACTGGTTTGATCACAGTATTCTAAGTGGTAAAACATCCGCTAACCCTATGATTTCATTAGTGCGTGAAAAAGGTCTGACTGACGAACAAAGAGCGCACAATATCGTGGTTTATAAAAACTACATTGCCAACCGTGCCCCCGCTGATGGCAAAATTTATGCTGGTGCACAAGATAATAACTACGAAGCTATTCGTACCGGCTTAAGTGAAACTCACGAACAAGCCAGTCACTCTTTTGTTGTTGGCAACTTGTTTGAAAACATCCAAGGTGAAGCAGAAGTTATCTCTAACAAAGCCAGTGAAAACACTATTAGTTTCAACACCATCAGAAACAGTAATGGTTCACTCACTAACCGTCATGGTCACGACAACAATATCGAAAACAACTTTATTTTAGGCGAAGGTTACCCTCTTGCCGGTGGTATTCGTATCGTTGATAACGGACACGTTATCCAAAATAACTACATCGATGGCGCTCGTTACTTAAGTACCACTCACCACGGCGGTATTGTTCTATTAGGCTCTGATGGTGCAGGTGATGGCGACAACGGCTATCAACAAGTTGAAAATGTTCATATTGCTCACAACACCATCGTCGACAGTGTAAACAGCTTGAACTTAGATGGCGGCGGTAAAAAAACACAGCCTCAAAATGTGTTCATCGAAAACAATATCGTTGAAAAAGCGATTGGCCCTATCTTCAAAAGCTCTGACCGTGGCCTACCACCTAACTCAGAAATCTTAGGCAATATATTCTCTGGTAATCAATTCGCGGATAGCGATGGTATAAAAGAGTCTCAACTTGCCAGTCAAAATAGCTTTGAGTCTGCTGAGCTTGAACGTAATACACAAGGCGACCACCTATATCGTCCAACAGCCAACACACCAAACTTAGATGCTACATTACACGTTACCCGCAACTTCACAGCGCCTACTTATGACATGGATGGACAGTTGCGTAGTGCGATGACCACTATTGGTGCCGATGAAAGAAATGCAACCACTCGTACTGTTGCGCCATTGACCTATAAAGATGTAGGCCCTGTGACTTATAAAGTCACCAAACCAAGCCCAATTGTTGTCACCGCTGACATCAAAAATAGCAACTTTGACAACTGGTTAGAAGATTGGCAAGGTCAAGGCGGTTACACAGTGACAGGTGCAGAAGCCTTCTCAGGTCAAACACTTGCTCTTAGTGACAATGGTTATATGCGTCAGGATATTGCCGTTATGCCAAACCATCACTACGAACTAAGTGCATTTGTAAAAGGTAACTACAAACTTTCAGTTGATGGCATTGCAAGCACCAAAGGTGATGTGAAAGGCGACCAATACAAATGGGTAAGAGTACCGTTTGATACTGGCTCAAATGACACAGTGACTATCTCTCTAGGCATTCCAGAAACAGTAACTGTAAATGCACCTCTAGTTGATGGCGACTTCACACAATACTACAAAGGTGATAGAGAAAACTGGGTTGAGCATGAAGACAGTGTCGCAGGCCTAGGTGAAGTTGGCGGCTCTAAAGACAGCGCCTTTTCTGGCGAAGGGTCTATTCGTTTACGCTTCATTAATGGTACAGATGAAGATGGCAACAATATCGATGCCAAAAATGACTTTACCGCACAACCTAGCGTAACTCGTGTTGTCAGTGGATTACCAACCAACACAGATGTGACATTCTCTATGTACTACTGTGACAGAATGGGGGATAAATCCCTTGCAACCCTTGGCTTTGGCGCACGTACAGTAGCAGCTGAATCTCTTAAAGGTACATTACTAAAAGAAGATTTCGCGCATAACAAAGACCTAGCCAACGCACCAGAAGGTTCAAATAAAGATTGCTTCAAAAAAGTCACCACTACATTTAATACTGGTGACAATACTAGCATCGAACTCTTTGCCAACATGATAGTCGACAAAGACGGCAGTTTGACCAACGATCAAATTAAAACCGATAGCTTCTATCAAAAAAATAAATTTGAAGTGCGCCTAGATAACTTCGCCGTTTCTTATGAAGCAAAAGCAAGCGATGATTTAACCGCAAGTTTTGATGAAATACGTGCCGCAACCCGTATGGACCAAAAACCTCAACAAGCTGAATAAGCGAATCATCAACAAAGCTATGCCGTTCACTCCTGTGAGCGGCATTTTTTTATTTAGGGGGTCAGGTCTTGAAATTTGCACCGACTCACCTTCTATTTTATGTTCAACTCGCCAACCATTTAAATCAAGGTTGGCAATACATCTTCTATAAACAGCCCTTCCGTGCAAATTTCAAGACCTGACCCCTGTAACTTATTTGCCACCTTGTTGACGGTATATCCTCCATAAACAGCTCTTCCGTGCAAATTTCATGACCTGACCCCGCTTGTGACTTACATCTCATAACTGTCATTTGTGTGATAAGTCTGTATAATTCGTCGCCTCTAAATTCATTGTCTTTGATTGGGCAATTTCCAACTTCTATACCTAGGAATTCTTCTTTGATATCTACCGCAAACATCACCATGCAATTTGGCGCAGAGCCGCTATTTGAAAACATCTCTGCTAAGTTTGGTAACGGCAACCGCTATGGCCTAATTGGCGCAAATGGGTGTGGTAAATCAACCTTTATGAAAATCCTAAGTGGTGCACTAACACCGAGCTCAGGTAACGTGTCGATTACTCCAGGGCTTAAACTTGGCGTATTAAGCCAAGACCAGTTCGCATTTGAGCAATACAATGTTATCGACGTTGTGATCATGGGTGATCGCAAGCTTTGGGAAATCAAACAAGAGCGTGACCGTATTTATTCTTTGCCAGAAATGAGCGAAGAAGATGGCATGAAAGTCGCAGAACTTGAAAGCGAATTTGCCGAGATGGATGGCTACACAGCAGAAAGCCGCGCTGGGGACATATTACTGCAGGCGGGCATTGAAGAAGAGTTTCACTTCGGCTTAATGCAGCAAGTGGCTCCCGGTTGGAAACTGCGTGTGTTGCTAGCGCAAGCCTTGTTTGCCAACCCAGATATTTTGCTACTTGATGAACCTACCAACAACTTGGATATTCACACCATTAACTGGCTAGGTGAAGAGCTCAATCAACGTAAGTGCACCATGATCATTATCTCGCATGACCGTCACTTCCTAAACTCTGTCTGTACCCACATGGCTGATATCGATTACGGCGAGCTTCGTATTTATCCAGGTAACTATGAATACTTCCTTGAAGCATCGGGCCTTATTCGTGAGCAGTTGTTAGCAAGTAATGCCAAGAAAGCGGCTGAAATTAACGAACTGCAAGACTTTGTGAACCGTTTTGGCGCAAATGCTTCTAAAGCGAAACAAGCCAGTTCACGAGCTAAGAAGATGGATAAAATCAAGCTAGATGAGGTCAAGTCTTCCAGCCGTATCAGTCCTTCTATCGACTTTGGTGAAGGTAAAAAACTGCATAGACTTGCACTAGAATTGCAAGATTTAGGGCATTCATTTGACGATGAACTGCTATTTGAACAAGGTAATTTACTGCTTGAAGCCGGTACTCGCCTAGCAGTGATCGGAGAAAATGGCGTCGGTAAATCCACATTATTACGCTGCCTAGTCAAAGAACTAGAACAAACGCAAGGCGTAGTGAAATGGTCAGAAAACGCCTCAATCGGCTATTGCCCGCAAGACAGCACCGCCGATTTTGACAATGACTTATCTATCTTTGATTGGATTTCACAATGGCGCACCGTCAAGCACGATGATCTTATGGTACGTGGTATTCTAGGGCGTTTACTGTTCACCGCTGACGATGCCAACAAAAAAGCAAAAAACTGCTCAGGTGGTGAGAAAAACCGTCTGTTATTTGGCAAGTTAATGATGCAAGACATCAACGTACTGGTCATGGATGAGCCAACCAACCACATGGATATGGAAGCCATCGAAGCGCTAAATAACGCATTGAAAGAATACCAAGGCACGCTTATCTTTGTCAGCCATGACCGTGAATTCGTTTCATCATTGGCAACTTCAATTATCGACGTAAAAGATAAAAAGCTAGTTAACTTCCAAGGCACCTACGACGAGTACTTAGCTCACCAAAAGAAAGAACTCGCGATAGCCTAAACTTGCGGGGTCAGGTCTTGAAATTTGCAACCTGACCTTTCTTTAAGTATTGCCAATAAAAAAGACCTGATTCTCACAAATCAGGTCTTTTTCTATAAATATTTGAAGCTACTTTTTACTGCTAATAATATTGTGCGTCACAAAGTCGCGATTTTTCACCAGTAACCACATCACCAATCCCAAGCACCCTACTCCAATCTGAATCAATCCAAGATCTTCAATAAGCGACTGCTGACGAAGTGACACTAATACCATGCCCAAAGAACCCGCCATCATGCCGCTGAACTGAATAATTGCAACCGCAGAGCCCGTATCCTTCTCTTGCTGATCTAGCATTAAATTGGTACCAGGAATTCGAGTCGTAATAATTGCCATGGTGATTGGTGCGGCAATAAAGGCGAAAACCCAAGGCGATAGATGACCAATAGTGAGTGTCAACACACCTAAGAATGCAATCATGACATAACATGCGGTAATGATGCTTTGCGTGCGAATGCGTTTGGACACTTTCATGTAGATCGTTGGCCCAAACGAGGCAAACAGTGCGTTAAATGCAAACGCGTAACTAAATTGCTGCTCAGTCAAACCAAAGCCATTAATGTAAATATAAGAACCGGCAGCCAAGAATGCCATTAGCGCCATTGGCGTAAGAGAAAAAATCGCCAGCAACGCAACAAAGCGTGGATTTTTAAATACGATAATAAGACGACTCCAGGAACGCAGCATTGACCCTTCGTAGCGGTGCTCTAATGTCTCTGTGTAGCAAAGCGCCACTAGGGTTGCGACAAGCCCAAACGATGCTAAAAACACAAACATCATGTGCCAAGAAGCCACTTTCAATAACAGTGCGCCAATCACTGGCGCGACCATAGGCGCAATAATCACCAAAGACATAATGGTCGCCATGATTTTTTCACGCTCGCGGCCGCTGAACATATCTTTGACGATTGCCGTTGCCACCACTGTGATAGCACTGCCACCAAAGGCTTGTAGAGACCTTGCGCCGATTAAAATATCGATATTAAAAGCAAAGGCACAAAGTATGCTCGCCAACATATACACACCAAGTCCAGTCAGCAATATAGGCTTGCGCCCAAACTTTTCACTCAATGGCCCCCAAAATAGTAAGCCAACCGCGTAAGTGACAAAGTAAACACTAAGAGTGAGGTTCACCATTACTTGGGTCGTATTTAAAATTTCGACCATTTGTGGCAATGCAGGTAGGTACAAATCGGTCGTTAAGGGAGGAAAAGCACTGATAATTACTAAAAAGAACAAAGTGCCTTTGTTACCAAGGATTGGTTGGTGTTTTGTCAAAATAAATCTCTATATCAAAGTTTAAGCGGGGTAAATGCGGGGGGTGATTCTGAGCTTAAGTCATACAAGTGTCAATTAGATATCCAATCTAGCCTTTAATTACCACTTTCTGAGAGTCGACTTATAGAGAAAACTTTAGCTTAAAAATCATACTAGTCACAGTATTAATTCTTATGCCGTAGGTAGTACCACTTATGTTATTTGATATTTTCTTATTCTGTTAACCCTCAAAACCTGCAAAATTCAAGACCTGACCCTGCAACTGACCCCGTAATAGCTCATCGAGTTCAGGCCTTAAAAGTATGATAAGTGCAAATTTCAAGACCTGACCCCGCAATTTTGACCGGCTATTTTAGAGGGTCGTTGTCTGGGAGGACTTTGTGCATCCAGAGGGCTAGGCGTTTTTTGATGTTTGGGCCGTCTTGTTTGTCTTCTGGGAGGGGGGCGATTTGTTTTACGCCGACTAGGAATAGGTAGACAGATTGTACTTTTAAAGGCTGTGTCGAACTTGGCAAATCAAAGCCTTGCATTTTTGCCATCTTAAAACCGACTTCTATTGCTTTTTTAACTAGCTTGTCTTCGTTATGGATCTTAGCGGTTTTTGACATAGTAAACTCATCCTTTGCATTGATTTAAGAATGAGTATACCAAACAAGAAAGGTTACACGTATATCTAGATCTCAAGTTGGGAATGCATCCACAAACTGTCATACACACCTCGCTCACAAATTATACGGCAGGAATGAGTTTTATCGAACACACACGTTTCGTTTCAAAAATAAGTACTGTTAACAACAATATACCTGTTACGCCAAGTCCAATGCCTATTCCGCCCCAAATGCCCGCTAGGCCGTAGCTTTTCATTAAAAACCAAGCTGCTGGAAGGCCAAATACCCAGTAGCCGATAGCGGTCATAATGGTAGGCACCACCACTATTTTCATGCCGCGCAGAAGGTTAATGGCAAGCAATTGCCATGCATCTACCACAAAGCACAATGCCACAACCCAGATAACAGAAATCAGCATATTGCTAAGCTCGTGACTGCTGCCGCTATCGAGCTGGAACAAATTGGCAATCACTTCTGGCCAAATCGCAAAGGCACTGGCAATCACTAGGCTTAATATGGTGACCGCAATAAAGCTTTTACTGGCTATTTTCTTGATGCCCGCAAAGTTATTCGCGCCATATTCTTTACCAACCAAAATAGCTGAGGCTTGAGCAAAACCAAAATTCACATTCCAAGTAAAGGATAAACACTGCAACATGATCTGATGTATCGCCAGAGATGCCACGCTAATACTCCCTGCCATCAAGGTGCCACCATAAATTAGCCCATGTTCAAGTAAAGCGGCTAACGCGATTGGGCTTCCCATTGCGAGCATAGGCAATAGCAATTTTGCTGAGTATTCATCGGTATTTGTCCAAGGGGAGAATCGCTGATATTTGTGTTGGCGAAACACCCAAAACCCATACCCTAAAAGCACAATCCAAGCAGATAGCGCTGTGCCATAACCTAGCCCTGCAATACCCCACTGCAAGTTAAAGGCCATGAAGTAACTAATGGGTACATTGATGAACACCGTAATAATGGACATGATCATCACCGAGCGTACATCACCAAAAGTGCTGGTTAAGCCTCGAAGCACCAACAGCAATAAAGTGGGTAACATGGCCCATTTAAGCGCATTTAAATATTGCATCGCCACCGCAACCACCTCTGGGGATTGTTTGGCTTCGATTAGCAAATGCGGCGCAAAAACAAAACTAAACGTAAGTGCCATGCTCAATAATAAAGAGAGCATGACCGCCCCTTTTACGGCAAAACGTATCTGCTGATGACCAAACTCAGGACGGGCAATACTTTGCCCATAAGCAATCGCAATTAGGTTTGCTACACAACCGACAATGCTTCCTGCTACAAGAAAAACAAATGAATACACCGAAGCGCCCAGACCACCAGCAGCCAAATCAGCAACACTAATACGCGACATCATCCATACGTCGGTGAGCACCAACGCCATACCGATGAGTTGGGATAATGTAAGTGGCAACGCCAGTTTTAAAATGTTTTTCATAAAGACCTCATTGAATGCCTAGCCAAAGTAATGATTATTGGGCTAGCATTCAATTAACATTTACGCCTCTTGGCATTACTTGAAATCATGTGAATCAACAATGAAATCGTATCCAGACATTCCCTATTCTCACAACAGCCTAAAAATGTTTGAAAGTGTGGCAAGGCACTTAAGCTTTACCGAAGCGGCCAATGAGCAAAATGTCACGCAAAGTGCCGTCAGTCGGCAAATAAAGCAGCTGGAACAAGGGATTGGAGTAAACCTCATTATTCGCAAGCATCGCAGTATCGAATTGACTGCGCAAGGCAGTGAACTATTTGCGGTATTGCAAAGAAACTATCAAAACATACAGACACTGCTTGAGTCGTGGCGACCTGAGACACAAAAGCGCATCGTAATAAAAGCGGCGCTAAGTTATGCCACTCGCTCTCTACTGCCTAAGATCCAGCAGTTACAAGAGCGCTACCCAGAGTATGAAATTGTGGTGATCCCAACCATTGAAGAAGATGAAGCACTCAACTCAACCGATTATGACTTGTTGATCCTGAATTCACGCGTACCTCATCGTTATAAAGATCGCAGTGATGTGATCTTTTTAAGAGATGAATACATGGCTCCGGTATGCTCGCAAGAATTGTATGCTCATGATCCCAACTTTGATGCCCTACTGCGTTTGCCTCGCCTGCACCCTACCCTTGATCACCACGATTGGAAAACATGGCTCAGCACTGTTGGCTATCAAGATGCTATTAAGGTGCGTAATACCACCTTCTTTACTTTAGATCTGGCGTTAAGTGCCTGCTTGTCAGGGCAAGGGGTAACGGTGACTGATTTATTGCTCATCTTGCCAGAACTAGAACATGGCTATCTAATTTGCCCCAACAAAGCACAAATTCAGCCCAGCGCGTGGCAATACTTTTGTCATTGCAGAAGCACTTCGACTATCGTTGCTGACATAAGCCAATGGATACAAAGTGAGACAAAGAAAGAGCTCGATACATTACAAAGGCTTAGCCATGATTTTGAGTGGTATATGGCGCAGAATTAGCCAATATAGTTGCAGATTTTATCGCATTAATAACACGTCGGGATATTTATGGGGATAAATTGAATATTCAATCATAATTGATAAATATCAATATCTTAGGTGAATTAAGAGGAAGTTTTTACAATATGAAAGAAAGAAAATAAACAAAGATTTACATAATAAATCAGCACTTGATCACAAAATTAAGATCAAGCGTCTATAAATACAATTTTCAGGGTTTCAACTTTACCTACAAACTGATTAACTTGCCATACCTAGAGCGTGAGTTAATCCTTATATAGGTGTACATTTTTGTTTACACCTCACTTTTTAGCGCCTAGTTCTACACATAACAGATAATTTGGAGACATTGTGGCGACTGGAAATACAACCGCAGCCCCTCGTGATAACTGGGGTTCAAAACTTGGATTCGTAATGGCAGCAGCAGGTTCGGCTGTTGGTCTTGGTAATATTTGGAAATTCCCATACACAGCAGGCGAAAACGGTGGCGGTGCTTTTGTACTTATCTATCTTGCCTTTGTTATTGTGATTGGTTTTAGCGTTATGCTAACGGAATTTTCCATCGGTCGTCATACAAGCCGCTCTGTCGTAGGTTCTTTTAAATCTACGGATAAGCGTTGGAGTTTTGTCGGCATCATAGGTGTGCTTACTGGCCTATTAATCATGGGTTTTTACCCTGTCGTTGGCGGTTGGGCACTTGCCTACGTACCAAAGATAGCCACTGGCTTACTTGATACTCCAGAAGCTATCGGTGACAGCTTCGGCGGATTTATCTCTGATCCTGTGCAGCCACTACTATGGATGGCAGCCTACCTAGTGCTTAACATTGTGATTGTGAGTAAAGGCATTTCAGGTGGCATAGAAAAAGCAGGCAAAATCCTTATGCCTCTACTGTTCCTTATCCTTGTCGTAGTTGCAGTAAAAGGGCTTTCACTGCCGGGCGCAGGCGCAGGTCTTGAATTCCTATTTAAACCTGATTTCAGCAAAGTAGACAGCCATGTTGTATTGGCCGCACTGGGTCAAGCCTTCTTCTCTCTATCTCTAGGTATGGGCGCGATGATTACTTACGGTAGCTACCTGAAGAAGAAAGAGAACCTAGTACAAACCACAGGTATGGTTGTTGGCATGGACACTGCGGTTGCATTACTGGCAGGTATCGCCATGTTCCCTGCAATGTTTGCCTTCAATATGGAACCTGCAGCAGGCCCAGGCTTAGTGTTCGTTGTTGTGCCACAGCTATTTGCTGAAATGGGTCACGTTGGTTTGCTATTTGCACTGATGTTCTTTATCGGCCTAACTGTAGCGGCGCTGACCTCTTCTGTTTCACTACTTGAAGTTGTGGTTTCTTACCTTATTGAAGAAAAAGGTATGAAGCGTGTTACTGCGGTACTTTCTGCAAGTTGTGTAATGGCCGCAATGTGTGTGTTTGCGTCACTCTCTCTTGGCGGCGTTGGACCGAAACTGTTCGACACAGGCGTGTTTGATATTTTCGACCTTCTGACTGATAAAGTATTCCTAGCAGTTGGCGGCATGTTTATCTGTATCTTTGCGGGCTGGCGTTTAAATCGTATCGACTTGGAAAAAGAGATCACCAACAACGGCAAAGTCTCTTTCCCACTGTTTGGTCTTTGGTACAACCTAATTAAATACGTGATTCCAGTTGCTATTGCAGTAGTTGCTTGTGCAGGCATATTGAGCGGATTTGAAAGTGGTAAAGGCGCTATCATGATATTGGCTTTGGTTATTATTGGTAGTACAGCGCTGATTTCTAAGAAGCTTTAAGATTGACTTAGTTATTCAACCAATAGGAGGCCACACGGTCAAACTATTGTAGTTTCTTAGTGTGAAAATCAAAAAGGAGTTCACTATTGAGCTCCTTTTAGCTTAGGGGGTTTAAGTTTTAAACAAGCGTTGTCGAACTACTAGAAGATCGCTTTCTGTGATTTGTTCATAAAAGCTAACCCATTAGCTCTTTATCAAGTCAGTTTCAAAGGCATCGTATATATTTCCAATAAGCTTTGTAAGCTGTTTAGTATCATAGATCTGTGTATCTAGTTTATCCAAAGCTTCTTTAGGTATTGTCAATGTAATTACGTAGCCAATCGCCATGTTTATAACTGTGCGATTTGAGTCTAAGATCTTCATCTTCCACTCAGATTGCTTTCTCCAATCGTAAGATAAGTGTTCATCAAGTAGTTCTTCAATGCCAGACCAAGTATCTCTCGAGTATCGGCCAGTCTTATTCTTAAATATTTCATGCGTGTACAGGTTCTTTTTCATCTTACTTTTATCAAACCATAAGCCACTTATGTAACCCTGTCCTGAAAACTTCACGTGATAACCAATTGCTAAGGAGTAAGATTGACCATTCAATAATATCTCAGTACTAAATTGGGGATCTTTATGGAAAATATGCCACCCCTGCGCTTTAGTATTTGCTGGATAAATTGAACTCACTAAGTCACCTTTATCAGAAGATACTTCAAAGAGTACTTCATCAGCCCATCCCTTAGAAAAGGTTGTCCCAAGACGGTCATTGTAATTTAAGAGCTCTAGGGTATATCTAGATGCCACAAACTCCTCGACAGCAATGCGAATACGACGATAGATCGCATTGAAACTATTTGCATTTAGAGAAGCAATTGGAGTTGCTGGAAGCCACTCTGGGTTGTGGTCTCGCACCAATTGAATAAAATCAGCTAAGAAACGATTTTTGTTCCCACTCATTTTCTCAAAACTTGATACTTTCACCGCAATTGCCATTAGCTTTTGCCAATTGAGATCCCTGTCGGTGACCATATCTTTGCATTCAGTGATAGATAATTCGTCCTTGCGGAGAATATTGAAGATTTGGTTAAACAATTGAGCAGTACAGTCGATACCATCTCTTTTGGCTTCGATTACTATACAAACATCATTAATAGTAAGTACTAGGTCACATACCGGGTCATACTCATCTACCTGTGTTTGTCCCCAAAAGTCAACCAATTCTGCTTCACTCAAACTAACAGCATAGATATGCTTATAACCCTTAATACTTTCGGTTTTTTTTTGAATTGAGATCTTAAGCTTTGGGGAGCTATTAATGTCTTGAAAAAGTTTATTGTAACGCTCATCCCCATCAAAAATAGACTTGAGTACTTCATGAAGAAATAGCGCATCTTCTTGGAGGCAGATTGCCAAAGCGCGAGTTAAGTCGTTCTCAAGCTGGTAGGTTCGTTCTGTTTTTGAGTAGGTTCTAAAAAGATTAAGATGTTTGTTCATTTCGCTGACGGGTCTTGTAGTTTGAAGCAACGATGGTGCTATGCGCACACTCATTTTGAATGAATGTATAATATCAGCTATAACAACATCAGTCTGGTTCTGACTTATAATATTGTTAGTCGAGCCTCAGTAATCTAAAGCAGTGCTGTCCAATTATGAGCTAAGGTGCTCAAATAAGGCTGAATATACTGTCTATTAAAACCCCAAATAACCCACCTCATACCCACAGCAGAGCAAAGCAAAGCACAATGCCTTACTCCACCGCCTCTTATTTACCCCCCACCAAAAATACCCACAATCTCAATAAAGAGATTTGCCTCATCCACAAAATTTGATACCTTAAACGGACTTCAGGGCGGGGTGAAACTCCCCACCGGTGGTAAAAGCCTAGCTTGAGCCCACGAGCGCCTTAGCTTCTACTTTAATGAGTAGCGATTAAGGGACAGCAGATCTGGTGTGAATCCAGAGCCGACGGTTATAGTCCGGATGAAAGAAGTGACACAATTGATTTAACCCAATGACGCCTAGTGATCCTCACTTAGGGCGGTTTTTGCGTTTTGCGTAAACTCACCCACTAGCCATAGTGGCAGTGTGGTTTATCGCGCCGATTGCCTAACCTCTTAGCTCTGTTCACGTATATATCAAACCAAGCACACAAGTCGCTTTTGGCTTGCATGGCTTATATTTGGAGATCCTCGTGGCAGGTATTATTTTTGTTATGATCGCAGCTGGTCTTTGGGCTGCCGATACTTTATTTCGCTATCCGTTACTGGAAAGCAACAGCACCTTACAAATCGTGTTCTTTGAGCATTTGGTGTTGGTTGTCATCATTGCGCTATTGCAGATTATGGTGCCTCGTTGGCGATTTGCTTATATCAAAGGTTCGCTGTTTTCTTTTATTTTAATTGGCGTGATTGGCTCAGCGATTGGCACCCTTGCCTTTACTAAAGCCTTTACTTTGATGAACCCTACCATCGTTATTTTGTTGCAAAAGCTGCAACCTATTGTGGCCATTTCACTGTCTGTCATTTTACTCAAAGAGAAGCTACAAAAGCACTTTTTGCTTTGGGCAAGCGTGAGTTTGCTGGGCAGTATTGTGATGATTTCGCCGGATATTATGGCGCTGTGGTCGGAAAACTCAGTATGGCACTATAACCCTAAATTGATGGCTATTTTACTCGGTTACGGCTGTGCGCTATTGGCCGTTGTTGCTTGGGGCGCATCCACTGTTTACGGGCGAAAATTGACCATAATGGGTTATAACACCATGCAAATCATGTCTGGTCGATACACTTTCGCTCTGTTTACTCTGACTATCGCTATGCTTGGCTATGGCGAACAGTTTTCTCTTTCACAGGGCAGTTTTTCTCACCTATTTTATATGGTGATGCTCTCTGGTCTGCTAGGGATGTTTATCTATTATAAAGGCCTTGAACGAATACCTGCCCGTTATGGCACCATTGCCGAGCTATTCTTCCCTGTTTCAGCGGTAGTCATCAACTGGGTTGCCTTTGACGTGACCTTAACTCCGCAACAGATTGTTGGTGCCGTGTTACTAGTGGGCGGTGCATTGATGATCAGTCGCGAGCCTAAGCAAGCTGAACTGCCTGAAGTGGATGCGGTATTCGCAAAATAATGGGCTAGAAAGATAGCCCCAGCTAAATCATTAACTGGGGTCAAGCCATTATTCTGGGCAAAAAAAAGCTAGGCGACTGTGAGCAGTAAACGCCTAGCTGACTGGAAAATAGCAGATGTAAGTAATTGCTTACATCTGTACGTTCAAACTAATACCTTGGTTGATGGTGTAACGTACGCCCTTTTCTTTACCTTTGATGGTATCGAACATACGCGACACTTTACCTTTCTTGATCCAGACTTGTAACATGGCATCGACGCCATCTTCAGACAAACCAAAGTGGTTAGACAGCGTCACTCTATCTGTGGTGCCGTGCTCGTCAAGATAAGCTTTGAGTTGTTGTAAAATCATAATACTGCCTTACTTCTAGGCTCTATATTTGAACGGTACTGCTTTATCGTACAATCCAATATAGAGCCTTACATCTTATACTGCGGGTTGTGGATCATCGTGCCATTGTTGTTTTCTTGCGTGGTGTTTAAGCCCTAAGAAAGTGGCAAAGCCAGCAGCAATAATACCGACAATCCAACAAGCACTTGCTACTGGATTCATGCTAAACATCATGATTTGGTAGTAAAGTACCGCACTTGAATACGCAAGTCCCATAGTCCATACCGCAATGAATTTAGCGTAGTCACGGCCAAACTCTCTCACGTATGCGCCAAGAGCGGCCACACATGGTGTGTACATCAGGATGAAGAGTAAGTAAGCAAATGCCGCATGGCCTGACAAGAATTTACTTTGTAGGTTGGCAAAGACTGACTGATCAACATCTTGCTCATCGGCAGCAACCGCTGTGTCATTCAACTCACCTACTTCAATACCTAGTGGGTCGCTAAAGCTTAGACCGGATAAGTTTTCAGGAATAGACATCACCGCTTCTTTTAGGCTACCGACTAAATCATAATCAGCACCTTCATCAGCTGGAGTTGCGTAAAGGTTATTTAACGTACCTACTACCGCTTCTTTAGCAAAGATACCCGTCACAATACCTACCGTTGCAGCCCAGTTATCTTCTTTGATACCCATAGGAGCAAATACAGGTGTGATGACTTGCGCCACTTTCGATAACGCAGACGCTTCGCTGTCTTGGTTACCAAAGCTGCCATCAGTACCGATAGAGTTTAGGAAACTTAGGATAGTCACTACGATAACGATGGTTTTACCTGCGCCAAAGACAAAGCGTTTTAGTTTCTGCCAAGTTTTGATAATCACATTACGTAGACGAGGGATTTCATAATCAGTCATTTCCATAATAAAGCTATCGTTACCGCCCGGATAAATCGTGTGTTTTAGCACAAGTCCGGTAAAGACGGCCGCTAGAATACCAATGATGTACAGAGCAAATACCACGTTTTGTCCAGCGCTTGGGAAAAACGCTGCCGCAAATAATGCGTAAACCGGTAGACGAGCACCACAAGACATAAATGGCGCCATTGAAGCCGCTAGGCGACGCTCACGCTCTTGGTCTAGGGTACGGCTTGCCATGATAGCTGGAACGTTACAACCAAAGCCAAGAACAAGCGGTACAAATGCTTTACCCGGTAGACCGACTTTTTGCATCACTTTATCTAATACAAAAGCGGCGCGAGACATGTAACCTGAGCCTTCTAGAAGAGTCAGGAACAAATACAAACCCGCAATCACAGGAATAAAGGTAGCAACCGTTTGAATACCGCCGCCGATACCATCAGCAAGGACAGTCACTATCCATTGCGGTAACAAAGGATCAAGCAGATGGTGAGTACCATCGACCAGTACTGCGCCAAATGAGATATCGAAGAAATCAATGAATGCCCCACCAATATTGATGGCAAACATAAACATCAAATACATAACGCAGAAGAACAATGGAATACCTACCCATTTATTCAACACGACAGCATCAATACGCTCACTCAAACGACGAGTGATTTTACCTTCCGTGATTCTAAAAGATTTGGTCAACTCGTGTAGGAAGGTAAATTTTACATCGGCAATGTGCAGGTCAATGTCCAGATCCAACGAGTGACGAGCTTGAGCAACGGTGTCTTTTACGTCGGAAGAAACGTTGTTCAAAACCAGTTTATCGTCTTCTAATGCACGAATCGCCAGAGCGCGCTCATCCACCATGTCATTGGTAAATAGTGAACGGATATCCGCCGCAACCGCTTCAAATTCAGTGCCATAATCAAGTGCTAGTGGTTCAACTTCAATACCTTCAGCCAACATGCTATGCAGGTCTGCTTTTAGTTTGTTGACTTCGTTTTCACGAGTTGCAGTGACGGTCAGTACTGGACAGCCTAACGCTTTGGACAAGCCTTTAGTGTTAACTTTTTGACCATTTCGAGCCAGTGCATCCATTTTATTTAGGATAACGACCATAGGTCGGCCTAGCTCTCTTAATTGCAAGGTCACATACAAGCTGCGCTCTAGGCAACTGGCATCAATGACGTTCACAATCACATCAGCAGGTGTAGAAAGAACGGCGCGAGACGCGATAGTTTCATCCACACTGTTGGTGTCGTTACCACTGTCTAGAGCATAAATACCCGGTAAGTCAGTAAGGCTGAACTCTGCTCCTGAGAAGGAGTAAACGCCGACTTTTTTCTCGACTGTCACACCAGCCCAGTTACCTACTTTTTGGTTTGCACCAGTGAAAGCATTGAAAAGTGTTGTTTTACCGCTGTTTGGGTTACCAACGGTTAAAATCGAATAGTCCATTAGTTAACCTCTACCGTTATTTGATTGGCAGTAGATTTACGAATAGCAACACTTACGTCTCGAATTCTGACTTGTAACGGGTCGCCCATTGGCGCTTTACGGATTAGTGTTACTGCTGTATTTGGCAGTAGTCCCATTACCATTAGTTTTTTTCTAGTCGAATTATCTAGTTGTTTTAAAGAGCAAATATTTGCTTGTTGCCCAACTGTGAGCTCTGATAGTTTCATAATCTAAATGCCAATTATTATCATTTGCATAAAATGTATCATACATTCTTACAAATTTACTTGTTTTAAATCAAAAAAAGCGCCCTATAGAGAGGGCGCTTTATCATTCATTCGTTTCACCTAAAATTACTTCAAACACGTCTCAAATTGTTGAGACAGCTGTTTTAGGAACGCAAAATAAGCGCCTGGTCTTTCTTCAACATCGGTCGCTAGTGGATCTAATACGCCAGTATTTACATGACTACCACGAGTCACTGTTTCAATGACTGCAGGAGTGTATTGCGGTTCACTAAAGACACAATGTACATCGCCTTTTGCTAGGCGTGTTTTAATTTCAATTAGGGTTTTTGCACCCGGCTTTCTTTCTGGACTTACGGTAAAGTGACCTAAATGGTTCAAACCAAAGTAATCTTCAAAATAGCCGTAAGCATCATGGAATACGAAGTAACCATGACCTTTCACTGATCGCAACTTAGTGCTAATTTCAGTCGTTGTTAGCTGTAAGTTATTTAAGAAGTTATCAAGGTTTACGTTATAACGAGCCGCGTTGTCTGGATCTAATTCGATCAGTCTACTCGCAATCGCCTTCGCTGCAACCGCTGCTTGTTTTGGACCTAACCAAAAGTGTGGATCAGTATTGCCGTGATGATGCCCTTCATGTGCACCATGATCGTGGTGATGCTCGTGGCCTTCTGCAAAGTGACGAAGATCCAGACCAGAAATTGTGCTAATAGCTAAAGTGTTTGATTGGTCTTTTACAACTGACGTCATAAAGCTTTCTAGATCTGGGCCAAACCAGATCACTAAATCTGCATTGCGAAGTTTCTTCACATCAGATGGGCGTAAAGAGTAGTCATGCGGAGACATTGCAGTTCCTAGTAGAGCTGAAGACGTCCCGATGTTAGTCATGATCTCTTGGGTGATAAGATGTATCGGTTTGATACTACTTACAACTTCTATCGCTTGGGCATTGTTCACAAATACCAACGATAGTAAGCACAGCAATATACGTTTCATTGATGTGTTCCATAATATTAGAGAATTTCTAGCGCAGATGTTACATTATAACACTGACACAGAGCAAATGAATAATATGATTCCAAATATGGTACAAAGGTATTCTTGGAATTAATGCGAAGATACTCATTGCATAACAAATAGATACAGGCCAACTCACTATGACCCAAATCGTCACATTAAAAGACGTGACCGTTCAATTTAATCAACGCAAAGTTTTGGACAACATCAGTCTTTCAATCAACGAGTCTGAGATCACCACTTTAGTCGGCCCTAATGGCGCAGGTAAATCGACCTTAGTCAAAGTGATATTAGGGATACATAAAAAGTATCAAGGGAAAGTCACTAAGGCCCATAAATTAAGAATTGGCTATGTACCGCAAAAATTGCATTTGAACGAGACACTGCCGTTAACTGTGGATCGCTTTTTACGTCTTGCCGGAAAATACAGCCAACAAGAGCGCCAAGAGGCACTGGCACTGGTTGGGGCTAGCCATCTTATCCATTTAGATATACATAAATTATCTGGCGGCGAAACCCAACGAGTGCTGATCTCTAGAGCACTACTAATTCGCCCGCAATTATTAGTATTAGATGAGCCAGCGCAAGGGGTGGATGTACAAGGGCAAATAGATTTGTATAACCTTATTGATACCATACGCCACCGCTTTGGTTGTGCGGTATTTATGATCTCGCACGATTTACACCTCGTAATGGCTAAAACCGACAATGTCATTTGCTTGCAGCATCATATTTGCTGTTCGGGTTCGCCCTTAGCGATTTCCAGTCATCCTAGTTATTTAAAAATGTTTGGCGGCGCCCCTGAAGCAAGTTTGGCGCTGTATCGCCACCAGCACGACTACCATCACCACGACTTATCCGGCGACCCTGCCTCTGGGGATATCAATACCTGCCACCACCATAAACACGGACACCAACATGATTGAGTTTTTACTGCCTTCGATACTTGCAGGGTTAGGCATCGCCATTATTGCAGGCCCGCTAGGCTCTTTCGTTGTATGGCGAAAAATGGCCTACTTCGGCGATACCCTCGCCCACGCCTCGCTAATGGGTTTAGCGCTGGGCTTTTTATTTGATGTAAACCTTTATCTTGCGTTAGTTGTTTGCTGCCTGACATTGGGCGTAATTTTAGTTGCATTGCAACGCCAACAAATGGTGGCAACCGATACTTTGCTTGGAATATTAGCGCATAGCTCGTTATCACTGGGCTTAATTGCGGTCAGTTTTCTGGACAATGTTCGTGTCGATTTAATGGGCTATCTATTTGGTGATTTACTGGCGGTTAACTCACAAGATGTGATGTTTATTTTTATTGGGGTAGCTATTGTGATGCTACTGCTCGTGAGCTTTTGGCGTCCTCTACTCTCAAGTACGGTTAATGAAGAATTAGCCGCGATTGAGGGCGTTAACATTTCGCTGATGCGTCTGCTCACTATGCTGATGATAAGCTTGGTGATTGCGGTAGGCATGAAGTTTGTCGGCGCACTTATTATCACCTCCTTGCTGATTATACCGGCGGCAACGGCGCGACGTTTTTCTAAGAGCCCTGAGCAAATGGCAGTCATGGCATCGGTTATTGGCGGTGTGTGCGTCTTATCGGGGCTGAGCCTTTCTTGGCAATATGACACCCCTGCCGGCCCATCGGTTGTGGTTAGCGCTGCGCTACTGTTCCTATTAGTTCAGCTTAAACCGCAAAATAATTAGTATTATACCAATCACACTAAGTAAGTGATCAGAACTAGCGCAGGGAAAATGCTCGAGAACAAGGCAGAATTTTTCGATAAGTAGTTATTCTACAATCAAAAATTCTAACGCCGTTATCGAGCATTTTAACAAGCTAGAATGACCAGTTATTTAGTACGATTGGTATTACCTCTCAATAAATCGAATCCAAACAAAAAGCCTCTGATGGAAACATCAGAGGCTTTCTATTACAGGTTCTCTATTAGTAGAGCGGGTTATCTCATTACCAGCCGGTAATTTCGCGTAGCCCTTGACCAATATCAGCAAGGCTTTTCACGGTTTTAACGCCAGCGGCTTCCAACGCTTGGAATTTATCTTCCGCAGTACCTTTACCACCTGAGATAATTGCCCCTGCGTGCCCCATACGCTTACCTGGAGGCGCTGTCACACCTGCGATATACGATACTACGGGTTTAGTGACGTGCTCTTTAATGTAGGCTGCAGCTTCTTCTTCCGCTGTGCCACCAATTTCACCAATCATCACGATAGCTTCAGTTTCAGGGTCTTGTTCAAACAGCTTTAAAATGTCGATAAAGTTAGAACCCGGAATTGGGTCGCCACCAATACCAACACAAGTAGACTGACCAAAACCTTCATCTGTCGTTTGCTTAACCGCTTCATAAGTCAAGGTGCCAGAGCGAGACACAATGCCCACTTTGCCTTTCTTATGAATGTGACCTGGCATGATGCCAATCTTACACTCATCAGGAGTGATAACGCCCGGACAGTTAGGACCAATCATCACTACGCCCGCTTCGTCTAAGCGCACTTTAACATCAAGCAAATCCAGTGTTGGGATGCCTTCGGTGATCGTAACAATCAGTTTAATGCCCGCATCAATTGCTTCTAAAATGGCATCTTTACAAAACGGCGCTGGCACATAAATTACAGAGGCTGTCGCACCGGTTGTCTCTACCGCTTCACGCACAGTGTTGAACACAGGTAAACCAAGATGCGTTTGACCGCCTTTACCCGGAGAAACACCACCAACCATTTGCGTGCCGTACTCAAGTGCTTGTTCTGAGTGGAACGTACCTTGACCGCCAGTAAAACCTTGGCAGATAACTTTAGTCTCTTTATTAATTAATACAGACATTATTTGCCCTCCGCTGCAGCTACAACTTTTTCTGCTGCTTCAGTCAGAGAGTTTGCAGCAATAATGTTTAGACCACTTTCCGCCAGTTTCTTCGAGCCCAAAGGCGCATTGTTGCCCTCTAAACGAACCACAACAGGCACCTCGACACCCACTTCTTCAACTGCGCCGATAATACCGTCAGCAATCAAGTCACAACGAACAATACCGCCAAAGATATTCACTAAAACGGCTTTTACATTGCTGTCAGAAAGGATGATTTTGAAGGCTTCTGTTACGCGCTCTTTGGTTGCGCCGCCGCCCACATCAAGGAAGTTTGCTGGTTGTCCGCCGTGCAAGTTTACGATATCCATCGTACCCATGGCTAAGCCCGCACCGTTCACCATACAACCAATGCTGCCATCAAGAGCTACATAGTTAAGCTCCCATTGCGCTGCGTGTGCTTCGCGCTCATCTTCTTGCGATGGATCGTGCATTTCACGCAGTTTTGGTTGGCGGTACATCGCATTAGAATCGATGTTGATTTTACCGTCTAGACACAGCAGGTTATCTTCTGCGGTGATCACTAGCGGGTTAATTTCCAATAACGCTAAGTCGTACTGTGCAAACATGTTGCCCAGACCTAAAAAGATCTTAACGAATTGTTTAATTTGATCGCCTTTAAGACCTAGCTTAAACGCCAACTCACGACCTTGATAAGACTGAGGCCCTACCAATGGGTCGATAGCCGCTTTATGGATCAACTCTGGCGTCTCTTCCGCAATCTTTTCAATATCTACGCCACCTTCAGTGGATGCCATAAATACAATGCGACGTGAAGCGCGATCAACAACAGCACCTAAGTACAATTCGTTGGCAATATTCGATGCTTCTTCGACTAAGATTTTAGTGACAGGTTGACCGTTTGCGTCTGTCTGATAAGTCACTAGGTTTTGACCTAGCCACTTTTGTGCAAACTCTTTTACGCCTTCTTTAGTATCATGCAACTCAACGCCGCCCGCTTTACCGCGACCACCAGCATGTACTTGGCATTTCACTACTTTTTTAGCTGTGCTAATGCGCCCAGCCGCTTCAAATGCTTCTTGTGCTGTATTGCAGGCATACCCCTCAGGTACAGGTAACCCAAATTCAGCAAATAATTGCTTAGCCTGATATTCATGCAAATTCATTAGTATCTTCCATTTAATTATTCAGTGATAACAAGGTCATCACCTTCATTATTTCCTCATGCTAAAGGAGAGCTTTAGCAGGTGTGTAGGGGTACTTCTTTTTATATAACTCAAATGCTAATTGCGATAAATACGATGCTTAACACAATTAACATAAGGTCAAAATAAGGGCGCCAACTGGCACCCTTAATTCTAATTAAACATCAAGTAGAAGACGTGCTGGATCTTCTAGCAGTTCCTTGATTGTGACCAAGAAACCGACCGACTCACGGCCATCAATTAAGCGATGGTCATAAGACAGTGCCAAATACATCATTGGCAAGATTTCAACTTTGCCATTGACTGCCATTGGGCGGTCTTGGATTTTGTGCATGCCCAAAATAGCAGCTTGCGGTGGGTTGATGATCGGTGTTGACATCAATGAACCAAATACGCCGCCGTTGGTGATAGTAAAGTTACCACCCATCAACTCGTCGACTGTCAATTTACCGTCACGACCTTTGATAGCAAGATCTTTGATGCCCTTCTCGATATCAGCAAAACCTAACGTGTCACAGTCTTTTAGAACTGGGGTCACTAGGCCGCGCGGAGTTGATACCGCCATGCTAATATCAAAGTAGTTGTGGTAAACAATGTCATCACCATCAATAGAAGCGTTCACTTCTGGGTAGCGTTTTAGCGCTTCAGTCACGGCTTTCACGTAGAAAGACATAAAGCCTAAACGGGTATCATGGCGCTTCTCAAAAGAGTCTTTGTACTGCGCTCGCAAATCCATGATTGGCTTCATGTTCACTTCGTTGAACGTGGTTAACATTGCCGTGCTGTTTTTCGCTTCCAGTAGGCGTTTTGCTACTGTCTTACGCAGGCGTGTCATTGGCACACGTTTTTGACTGCGAGCCGCCGCTGGCGCTTCAATTGGCGCAGCCGCTGGTGCTTCTGGAGCCGCTTTCTTAGCGTTAGCTAAATGCGCGTCCACATCTTCACGAGTGATACGACCGCCAACACCTGTACCTTTCACATCGGAAGGGTTCAAGCTGTGCTCTGCAAGTAAGCGTCTTACTGCTGGGCTCAATGCTTCATTGCTTTCTTCAGTCAATGTCGCTTTGTGGCGTTTGTCTGGAGAGGCTTCAGTGGCTTCGGTTGAGTCTTTAGTTGGCTCACCGGCTACCGCGCCCGGTTTGATTTTGGCAAGAAGCTGCTTGGCAAGTACCGTTGCACCTTCTTCTTCTAGGACTTCTTCAAGCACGCCCGCTTCTGGAGCTGGCACTTCAAGGACAACTTTATCAGTTTCAATATCCACTAATACGTCATCACGCTCTACTCTATCGCCAGGCTTTTTGTGCCAGGTTGCAACGGTAGCATCTGCAACTGATTCAGGTAAATCAGGAACCAGAATTTCAATTGTCATTTGTTGGGCTTCCTTATTCTTCTAGTTCTTTATCAATTGTAAGAGCGTCATCGATTAACGCTTTCTGTTGTTTCAAGTGCACTGACATGTAACCCACCGCTGGTGATGCTGACGCTGGGCGACCAGCATAATTCAAAGTGGTGTTAAATGGCGTTGCTGCGCGGAAGTTGTGTTGGCTTGAATACCAAGCACCTTGGTTTTGAGGCTCTTCCTGACACCAAACGTAATCGGTCACTTGTGGGTAAATAGAGATTACCTCACGCACATCCGCAATTGGGAATGGGTATAACTGCTCAATACGAACAATCGCCACATCATCAATTTCACGTTTACGTCGCTCATCCAGAAGGTCGAAATACACTTTACCCGAACAGAACACCACGCGGCGTACTTTAGACGGTTCAAGATCATCCACTTCAGGAATACAAGGTTGGAAAGTACCTTCCGCTAAATCTTCTAGTGACGACACACACAATGGGTGGCGCAGTAGAGACTTCGGAGACATCACAATCAAAGGACGGCGCATTGGGCGAACCACTTGGCGGCGCAACATGTGATACACCTGCGCAGGGGTTGATGGCACAACCACTTGCATGTTTTGTTCCGCACACAGCTGTAGATAACGCTCTAGACGTGCTGAGGAGTGCTCAGGACCTTGGCCTTCATAACCGTGTGGTAGCAATAAGGTGATACCACATAAGCGGTTCCACTTTTGCTCACCCGAGGAAATAAATTGGTCAATCACTACCTGCGCACCGTTGGCAAAGTCACCAAACTGCGCTTCCCAGATAGTCAGGCCGCCCGGCTCTGCGGTGGTGTAGCCGTATTCAAATGCCAATACCGCTTCTTCAGACAATACAGAGTCAAAGACTTGGAATGGCCCTTGTTTGTCATGAATGTTCGATAATGGCACGTACGTACTTGCATCACCTTGGTTGTGCAATACTGCGTGACGGTGGAAGAAAGTACCACGACCCGAGTCTTGCCCTGAGATGCGGATACGCTTGCCATCGTCAACGATAGTGGCATACGCCAATGTTTCTGCCATACCCCAGTCAATGGCTTTTTCGCCTTCAACCATGGCTTTACGGTCGTTATATAGCTTGTTAACGCGGCTTTGCAATTGGTGGCTATCAGGATAATCGCACACTTTTTTGCCTAGCTCTTTGAGACGAGTCAGCTCTAATTTGCTGTCCCACTCAATATCCCATTCATGGCCAATATAAGGAGACCAATCCACAGAATGTAGAGCCATTGGACGCCACTCTTTCACCACCACTTCACCGTGGTCGAGAGCATCACGATATTCATTCACCAGTTGCGTAGCGGTATCAATGCCAATCTCATCACGCTCCATCATCACATCAGCGTATAGCTTACGTGGTGTTGGGTGCTTTTTAATTTTTTGATACATCAATGGCTGAGTTGCGTTTGGCTCATCGGCTTCGTTGTGACCGTGGCGGCGGTAACATACCAAGTCAATCACTACATCACGCTTAAAGGTGTTGCGGTAATCAAGTGCGATACGAGTGACAAAAGCCACCGCTTCTGGATCATCGGCATTCACGTGGAATATCGGTGCCTGTACCATCTTCGCGATATCGGTACAGTACATAGTAGAGCGAGTATCTCTAGGGTTCGACGTAGTAAAACCAATTTGGTTGTTCACTACGATTCGCACCGTACCACCCACTTGGAAACCACGCGCTTGAGACATGTTAAATGTCTCTTGTACCACCCCTTGTCCAGCAATCGCCGAATCACCGTGAATGGTGATAGGTAATACTTTTGAACCGTCTTTATCTGCCAGACGGTCTTGACGAGCACGTACTGAGCCGATAACTACTGGGTTTACAATCTCTAAGTGCGATGGGTTAAAGGCTAGCGCTAAGTGAACGTTACCACCGGGAGTGGCAAAGTCTGCAGAGAAACCTTGGTGATATTTCACATCACCCGTACCCCAAGTCTCATCGTGCTTACCGGCAAACTCATCAAACAAGTCTTGCGGTTTTTTACCTAGCACGTTGACCAGCATATTCAAGCGGCCACGGTGAGCCATGCCTACAACCACCTCACGCATGCCACTACGGCCTGCATGACGAATTAACTCTTTGGTCATAGGAATCAGCGCATCACCACCTTCTAGAGAGAAGCGTTTTGCACCGGGGAATTTAGCACCAAGATAGCGTTCTAAACCTTCTGCCGCTGTGAGCTCGTCAAGATAGGTGATTTTCTCTTCTAATGAGAATTCCGGCTGAGATTGAACCGATTCAAGACGCTGCTGAACCCAACGCTTTTGCTCTGTGTTGGTCATGTGCATGTATTCTGCACCGACTGAGCCACAGTAAGTCTTGTTGAGCGCTTTATAGAGGTCTTTCAACTGCATGGTTTCTTGCGCGACCGCAAAAGAACCGACGTTGAAATTTTCGTTGAGATCATCTTGTGTGAGATTGTGGAACGCAGGGTCCAGTTCAGGCTGAACTGGGCGTTGCCATAAACCTAATGGATCTAGGTTAGCCGCTTGGTGGCCTCTAAATCGATAGGCGTTAATAAGTTGCAAAACCCTTACTTGTTTCGCATCGACATCAGGATCACTTACTTGGACACTGTAATGCTTCGTCTCTTGTGCAAGTCGGCGAAAGTAGTCACGGACGCGAGTATGGGATTGCTCCCCTTGTTCTGATGCTTGCACAGGCAATTCATCAAATACGCGTTTCCATTCCTCACTCACCAAGTCTGGATCACTGAGATAAAGTTCGTAGAGTTCTTCTACGTACGTTGCATTGGCGCCAGCCAAGTGTGAAGACTCGAGCCATGCCTTCATCACACTGTTATGCATATATTCCCTTAATCTGTAGATTAATACTTGTTGTTTCGGTCTTTGCCGAACTTATCTTCAACCTAAAAAGGTTGGTTACAACAGGCTTAACAGTAAACCTCGAAAAGCCCGTAATTTCAATAATCTAAACCGAACGATTGACTAACATCGTTTTGATATGCCCAATCGCTTTGGTCGGGTTTAACCCCTTAGGACATACACTGACACAATTCATGATGCCATGACAACGGAAAACACTGAATGCATCGTCTAAACTGTTCAGTCGCTCATCAGTTGCCGTATCTCGGCTATCAATTAACCAGCGATAAGCCGCTAGGAGGCCCGCAGGACCGATGAACTTGTCTGGGTTCCACCAGAAAGATGGGCACGATGTGGTACAACACGCACACATAATACATTCATATAATCCATCCAAATGTGCACGCTCTTCTGGCAACTGTTTGTGCTCACGCGACGGAGGTAATTCGCCATCAGAAATCAAAAACGGCTTCACTTTGGCGTAGTTGTCGTAAAACTGTGTCATGTCGACAATCAGATCACGTACCACTGGTAATCCAGGTAATGGACGAATGGTTAACGTATCCCCTTTCAATGCAGAAAGTGGCGTGATACACGCAAGACCATTTTTACCATTCATGTTTAAACCGTCACTGCCACACACACCCTCACGACAAGAGCGGCGGAAGGAAAGCGAAGGGTCTTGTTCTTTCAACAAGATCAGCGCATCAAGCACCATCATGTCCGAGCCTTCTTCCACCTCTAGGGCGTACTGTTTCATGTAAGGTTTGCTGTCCACATCTGGGTTATAGCGATAGACAGAAAAATTCAGGTTCATATCTCGCTCCCTTAATAGGTTCTAGCTTTCGGTGGAAACGCTTCACGATGTACAGGTTCCATATTCACATCACGCTTAGACATACTTTCCGTTTCTGGATTGTAAATTGAGTGGCATAACCACTGCGAATCATCGCGGTCTGGATAATCAAAGCGGGCGTGTGCGCCGCGGCTTTCTGTACGGTAGTTAGCAGCAACCGCGGTTGCTACAGCGGTTTCCATCAAGTTATCAAGTTCGAGACACTCAATACGTTGTGTATTGAACTCTGTGGATTTATCGCTAAGGTGCGCATCTTGCAGACGTTCACGAATTTCACGCAGCTCAGTAAGCCCCGTTGCCATCGCTTCACCTTCACGGAATACCGAGAAACTGTTTTGCATGCAGCTTTGCATATCTTTACGGATTTGCGCAGGGTCTTCACCGCGGGTGCTGTTCTCCCAGCGCATTGTGCGCGCAAGAGAAGCTTCAAGATCGGACTCAGATACTGGGCGAGCTTCAGATTGTGCATCCAAGGTATCGCCTAGGTGTAAGCCTGTTGCGCGACCAAACACCACTAAATCAAGTAATGAGTTTCCGCCAAGTCGATTGGCACCGTGTACCGATACTGAGGCGATTTCACCACAAGCAAACAGACCTTGCACTTCCACATCTTGTCCTTTGTCATCAAGCTTGATTGCTTGACCGGAAACTTGAGTCGGAACGCCGCCCATCATGTAGTGACAGGTTGGGATAACCGGAATAGGCTCTTTAACTGGGTCAACGTGGGCAAAGGTACGTGATAGTTCACAAATACCTGGCAGGCGAGATTCAAGTACGTCTTTACCTAAGTGATCCATCTTCAGCTTAATGTGCGGGCCCCACGGACCATCACAGCCGCGCCCTTCACGAATCTCAATCATCATGGAACGCGCCACAACATCACGGCCCGCCAAGTCTTTGGCATTCGGTGCATAACGCTCCATAAAGCGTTCACCATCTTTATTAAGAAGATAACCACCCTCACCACGACAACCTTCAGTCACAAGTACACCTGCACCTGCGATACCGGTTGGGTGGAATTGCCACATTTCCATGTCTTGCATCGGCACGCCAGCGCGCAGCGCCATACCTACGCCATCACCAGTGTTGATGTGTGCGTTAGTAGTAGAAGAGTAAATACGACCTGCGCCACCAGTGGCTAAAATAGTGGCCTTCGATTTGAAGTAACACATCTCGCCAGTTTCCATGCAGATAGCCGTACAACCCATGACTACGCCGTCTTGGTTTTTCACCAAATCAAGGGCGTACCACTCACTAAAGATGGTGGTTTTGTATTTGATGTTTTGTTGGTAAAGCGTGTGCAACAAGGCGTGACCTGTACGGTCAGCAGCAGCGGCAGTACGCGCAGCTTGCTCACCACCAAACTGTTTGGATTGGCCGCCAAACGGACGTTGATAAATAGAGCCGTCTTCAAAGCGAGAAAATGGCAAACCCATTTTTTCTAGCTCGATGACAGATTCTGGACCGTTCTTACACATATATTCGATGGCGTCTTGGTCACCAATGTAGTCCGACCCTTTTACCGTGTCGTACATGTGCCATTGCCAGTTGTCTTCGTGAGAGTTACCAAGTGCAACAGTGATACCACCTTGCGCTGATACGGTGTGAGAACGAGTCGGAAATACTTTTGATAGTAATGCGCAAGTTAACCCTTGCTCAGAGATTTGTAGTGCTGCGCGCATACCTGCACCACCAGCACCAATGACAACAGCGTCAAATTCGCGAACTGGAATTGTCATTTATGCCCCCCAAAGAATAAATAGGCCAGAGAAAAAATAACCAAATAGCACCGCAACCAGAACCAGTTGCAGGCTGCCGCGTAGCAGCGCTGGTTTAATGTAATCGGTCAATACCTGCCACACTCCAATCCACGCATGAATAAGAATGCAAAACAGGGCAAGCATGGTAAACACCTTGGTGAACAGTCCACCGAAGAAGTGAGTCCACTGCATATAACCTATGTCACCGGTAAATAAGAAGAAGCCACATAGATAAATGGTGTATAGGGTTAAAATGATTGCCGTTGCACGAATCAACAGGAAATCATGGACGCCATTACGTCCTACGGAAGAAATAGAATTTACCATACAATTACCCCCGCAATGATTGCTAGTACAGCTGTCACAATAAAGGAGATTTGCGCACTTTTTGCGCCGCTCTCTAGTTCTTCAAAGTAACCTAGGTCTTGGCAAAGATGTCGAATACCGCCCACGATATGATAAAAAAGCGCAGTCAGTATTCCCCACAAAATAAATTTAACGAAGAAACCATCCACGTAGCTGGCCGCCTCCATAAATCCTTTTGGTGATGACAGAGAAATAGAAAGTAACCAAAGCAAAATCCCTACAGCGACAAAGGTAATAACACCAGATACCCTGTGCAGAATCGAAGCAATGGCAGTGATTGGGAAATGAATCGTTTGCAGATCCAAATTGACGGGTCTTGTTTTTTTCTTGTCCACGGCGTGCTCTCTCAGCTCCTTTGAACAGTTACAAATCGTAAACAATTGCGCTTTCTTAGCAAAAACTTAACAAAAGCTTACATAAGTTAGGGTTAAACCTAATTATTTTGTCACTTTAATCCTCTATAACTTAGAACTATCTCTCGCTAACCAAAGTTCGCGGTAGAGATAAATCAATGATATAGCTTTTAATTCACGGCCACTATAACGTTTGTTAACAATGACACACAATATTATTAACAATTTTTGTTACATAGGCCTGATTTTTAGTAATTCTACTTATAGAAATCGAGACAAGTGCACACAAAAAGCTATATAAATTGACTTCTAGTGCGAACACCAGTACAAATTTGGTGCACCATTGAATCAAGATGGAAAATAAATAACAAAGGAGAATGTTATGGCAGATAAGCAAGCGACTCTGACTATTGAGGGTCAAGCGCCTATCGAGTTGCCGATTATGAAGGGAACAGATGGCCCAGACGTGATCGATGTTCGTACATTAGGAAGCCAAGGGTATTTCACCTTTGACCCTGGTTTTCTTGCCACCGCATCTTGTGAATCCCAAATCACCTACATTGATGGCGACGCTGGTATTTTATTACACCGTGGTTACCCAATCGATGAATTAGCAAACAACGCAGATTATTTAGAAGTTTGTTATATTTTGCTCTACGGAGAAGCACCCACTCGCGAAAAATACGATAACTTTAAGAAGGTTGTTGGACGCCATACTATGGTGCACGAACAAATCGCCAGCTTCTTCCATGGTTTCCGTCGCGATGCCCACCCGATGGCAGTAATGTGTGGGGTAGTTGGTGCTTTAGCGGCCTTCTATCATGATTCACTTGATATTAACAATGATGAACACCGTGAAATTGCGGCATTTAGACTACTATCCAAAATGCCAACTCTTGCGGCAATGTGTTACAAATACAGCATAGGTCAACCGTTTATTTACCCACGAAATGACCTTACTTATGCAGAAAACTTCTTACACATGATGTTTGCAAATCCATGTGAAGAATACGAAGTCAATCCTGTGGTTGCTCGCGCAATGGACAAGATTTTCACTCTGCACGCAGACCATGAACAAAATGCTTCGACATCAACAGTGCGTTTAGCGGGCTCTTCTGGCGCTAACCCATTTGCGTGTATTGCAGCAGGTATCGCCTCTCTTTGGGGACCAGCACACGGCGGCGCAAATGAAGCTTGTCTACATATGCTTGAGGAAATCGGTAGCGTAGATAAGATTGAAGAATATGTTGCACGAGCAAAAGACAAAGATGACCCATTCCGTTTGATGGGCTTTGGTCACCGCGTTTACAAGAACTACGATCCTCGCGCAACGGTAATGCGTGAAGCGTGTCATGACGTGCTTAAAGAGCTAAACATTAAAGATCCTCTGCTAGATGTTGCAATGGAACTGGAACGTATTGCCCTTTCTGACGAATATTTTGTTGAGAAGAAACTCTACCCGAACGTCGATTTCTACTCAGGCATTATTCTTAAAGCGATCGGTATTCCTGTGTCTATGTTTACCGTTATTTTTGCTATCTCACGAACTGTGGGTTGGATTGCGCATTGGAGTGAAATGCACAACGATCCTAACAACCGTATCGGTCGACCTCGTCAGCTGTACACAGGTGAAACTAAGCGTGAGTTTAAACCACTTCACGAACGTGAATAGTTTTTGCTAACTGTTTTTGCTAATAGTTCCACTTAAACAAGGTAGCTAACGCTAGGCGCTAGTAGAACAAACTCTAATAGAAAAGGCTTGAACATTACGTTCAAGCCTTTCTTTTTATTACGCTATTTAAGTGTCTTATACTGGGTTATTAATATCGACAAACGTCACCTCAAAGCCGTGCTCTTGCGCCAACCACTCACCTAACGCTTTGATGCCGTATCGCTCAGTGGCATGATGCCCCGCCGAAAAATAATGAATGCCCTGTTCACGCGCCACAAATGTCGTACGCTCTGAAATTTCGCCCGAGATAAACGCATCCAATTGATGGTCTGCGGCAAGTTGAATGTAATCCTGACCGCCACCGGTACACCAGCCTACGCTTTCAATCATTTTATCGGCAAAGTCAGGCGCGATATGCAAAGATTCACGATTAAGCACTTGTGCAATGCGCTGCGCAAACTCCGCCCCTGTGACAGGCGACGCTAAACGTCCATACAGCGCAATAGATTGGGCATGCCCCTCAAGACCACCCTCAATCTCAATATCCAACAGCTCGGCTAATTTTGCGTTATTGCCTAGCTCAGGATGAATATCTAAAGGTAAGTGGTAACCATACAGGTTAATATCATTTTTGATCAGCGCACGAATACGACGCCCTTTCATGCCCACTATCGGCTCAGGCTCACCTTTCCAAAAATAGCCATGATGTACCAGTAATGCATCCGCTTTGAGTCGAATAGCTTCATCAATTAACGCTTGGGATGCAGTCACTCCAGTGACTATTTTTTTGATATTTTCAGTACCCTCTACTTGCAATCCATTCGGTGCGTAATCTTTGATCTGTAAGGCGCTGAGTTTGTCGTTTAGCAGCGTTTGCAATTTTAAATTGTTCATTTCTATTCCAAATATTTGAAAATGCTTCGGATATGTAGCAAGTTAAATAGACCATCCTTGACAGGTTTGTATCTCTAACGGTTTATCTATGCCTAACTATACGGTCAATGCTTCAATTTTAACTCAATTTGCCCAGTGGATTGCAACAACTGCGCCGCTATTTCGAGAAGATGAGATCATTGTGCAGCAATTGCCCTTTCGTAATACAGACGAGGTACAGTTTACTGACTACTACAAAAACTCACGGCTTGGCTTTATTTATCAACACCTTTGTCAGGAACTGTTTGTGCAATGCTCTGACTTAGCTGTTGAACAAACTGAATTGCAGCTAAATGATGCTGGGCGAACCATAGGCGAACTGGATTTTATTTTGCGCCAACCACACCAAAATACGGCACAGCACTGGGAAGTAGCGATTAAGTTTTACTTGTTGCATCAAGATAAGTGGTACGGGCCTAATGCGAGAGACCGCTTAGATAAAAAGTTGCGTCATATGTTGACTCACCAGTTGCAACATACGCATATGCCGTACTTTGTAGAGCAATACCCGCAATGGCAATATCTGTCGCAGCACCTGTTAATGCAAGGCCGTTTGTATATTAACCCTTTCCAGCAACAGACCATTCCTAGCCATTGTGAAGACAAAGAGATAAACCCAAGTCAAATTAATGGTTTTTGGTGCTATCAAAAGCAGTTTGCACAAATTGATGAACCGCTCTATCAACTGGACAAAGCACGTTGGGCTATCGGCAAAAACCCATCGTCACCTCGGGTAACAGAAGCGTCACAAGGCATTTTACATTGTCAAAGTGAATCAGGTCGATTTTGGTTTGTAGTGCCAAACGATTGGCCGAATAACTGCTAGTTAATTATTCAAACAGTGATTGCACTTTCTAGCAAACAGCGATTAAACATAAAGTTAAAACTAATAAAAACAAAGTGTTAGATAAATAAACTCAATATACTTTCGGCACTGGCATTCACGCATGTCTCAGTGCGCATATTGAACCTGTCAATGCATAGGAATAAAGTCGGGCTACATTCAAAGCACTGGCTAGTTTATCTAGAAATTCACATGGCACAATTAGTAGAAGCATTGTTCGTTTTTATGCTGATGGTCTGTATTCCTATCTCAATCGTTATTCTGTTTCAGCGAAAAAACGATAAAAAAGCCGCGCGACGCTTATCACGCTAAGCAACTTCTGAACAAAAAACTCTGTAGCGCGATCGATTCAAACATAAAAAAACCCATTTACCGTTCGGCAATGGGTTTTTATGATTTGAGCGAATAGCTTAATCGTTATTTAGGCAATTGCTGTTATAAACCTGCCGCCTTGAATACTTGATTCACAATCTCTTGCGCTTCAGTTTCAATCAGTTTTAGATGCTCTGCACCTTTGAAGCTCTCACAGTAAATCTTGTAGATTTCTTCTGTGCCAGATGGACGAGCCGCAAACCAACCATTCGCAGTAGTCACTTTCAGACCACCAATTGCAGCGCCATTGCCTGGAGCATGCGTTAGACGAGCGGTAATCGCATCACCCGCTAGAGTATCCGCAGATACCATTTCAGCAGACAGCTTAGTCAGTACGTCTTTTTGTGGGCCGTTTGCTACCGCTTGAATACGGTTGTAGCTAGACTCACCGTGTTTCGCCGCTAACTCGTTGTAGTATTGCTGAGGGTTTTTACCCGTTACTGCGGTAATTTCAGCCGCTAGCAAACATAAGATGATGCCATCTTTATCCGTTGCCCAAGGCGTACCGTCTTTACGTAAGAAAGACGCACCTGCGCTCTCTTCACCGCCGAAGCCAAACTTGCCTTCGTACAGACCGTCTACAAACCATTTGAAGCCAACAGGCACTTCACATAGCTCGCGACCAAGATCAGCCACAACGCGATCGATAATAGCACTAGAAACCAGTGTTTTACCCACGGCAACTTCTGCGCCCCAACCTTCACGGTGACGATATAGGTAATCGATACACACGGCTAGGAAATGGTTTGGATTCATCAAACCTGCTGGCGTTACAATGCCGTGACGGTCATAGTCAGGGTCGTTACCAAATGCTAGGTCGTAATCGTCTTTTAGTGCCAGTAGACCTGCCATCGCGTAAGGCGAAGAACAATCCATACGTACCACACCGTCTTTATCTAAAGACATGAACTGGAAGCTAGGGTCAATCGCTTCACTCACTAGAGTAAGGTCTAGGTTGTACGCTTTTTGAATTTGACGCCAGTAATCAATGCCTGAACCACCTAGTGGATCAACACCGATTTTTAAGTTGGCTTTTTGAATCGCTTGCATGTCAACAACGTTGACCAGATCAGCCACATAAGGAGCTACGAGATCTTTTTCAACAAACAACTCGCTCGCTTTTGCATCCGCAATGCCTACACGTTTTACATCCACTAGACCCGCTGCAATGATTTCATTAGCGCGATCTTCAATTGCTTTAGTCAACTCACCTTCCGCTGGGCCACCATGTACTGGGTTGTACTTGATGCCACCATCTTGCGGCGGGTTATGCGAAGGAGTGATGACGATGCCGTCAGCTTTAGCATCGTTGACTAAGTTATGAGTCAGGATTGCATGGGAGATACCCGGAGTTGGGGTATAGCCTTCATGCTCTTGACAGATAACCTGCACACCATTTGCCACCAACACGTCTACCACAGTAGAAAATGCCGGTTCAGAAAGTGCGTGTGTGTCTTTACCCACGAATAACGGCCCGGTCACTCCGTGACTCGCGCGAACTTCAACGACCGCTTGCGCGATAGCTAAAATATGATTTTCGTTAAAGGTTACCTTGTCAGCACTACCACGATGGCCCGAAGTACCAAATGCAACTTTTTGTGCCGCATTGCCAGCTTCAGGTTGCAACAAATAGTAGTTAGCCACCAACTGAGGGATGTTGTGTAGATCTTCTTGCTGAGCCTTTTGCCCAGCGCGAGGATGCATAGCCATTGAGTTGTTCCTTTTATAGTTCTTAAAATCAAAAATACCCACGAACCTGGGGGGATTCTGTGGGTATTATTCCTTAGGATTATATCGAACGTGTGACACGTTCAATTAATTCGGCGGGGAAGGACATTCGCACCATTAACTGTTCAACCATCTGACGTTTACGGCTGGTATTGTTATTGGTGATCACCCAAAACGGTGATCCGGGAATGGCTCTTGGTTTGGTCGTAGTGCCACTTGCCAAGAGTACCGCTTCGTTGTCCGCAAAGTAGACTCGCTTGCGCCCTTTTACTTGGGTCGCTTCGGCGAATCCGTCTTTATCAATTCTATGAAGCGCAGACAGCATAAACATAAATCTATCAATCGCCTTATCAAGAGAGGCAAATTCATCTGAAATCAACTCGCTACGGATTTGCTTGATAGGATCAATCGACTGTGTCGGTTTACCAACGGTGATCGGTGTTGCAGGGCCTTTAGGTTCCACTTCAGTCACTTCTGGAGTGGCCTCGACTTCTTGTTCTACAGCACCATTCACATCGAGTAAACGTCGTAGAATATCGGATGCACTCTCTCCAATACGTTGGGTTCGGCTCGCGATAAATCTATACAGTTCTTCGTCAACTTCGATGGTTTTCATTCGCTTTTCACAATCTTATTAGTTTAAACTGCTTCAGATTATACCCAGTTATTGAGCAAGTCTCTACGGAAAGAAAAAAGGAAATGGATAAAATGTCGAGCCAGCTGCACTATAAAATCCAAGGTAACGGTAAACCTATGCTTCTCATTCATGGTTTATTTGGCAGTTTAGATAACCTTGGGTTGCTTGCGCGCGATCTCAGTCAAGATCATCAAGTGATCAGTGTCGACCTGCGAAACCATGGACGATCTCCTCATTATCCAGAGCATACTTATACCTCACAAGCGGCCGATATTCTCTCTCTTATTGACGAACTTGAGCTTACCTACGTCACGCTAGTTGGGCACTCCATGGGCGGCAAAGTCGCGATGAAGTTAGCCTCACTAAGGCCTGAGCTCATTAAGCAATTGATCGTATTAGACATGGCTCCTGTGGCTTACCATGTTGACCGTCACAGCAATGTATTTGCTGGTATTCAAGAAGTGGCAAAACAGAAACCTAAACTCCGCTCAGAAGCGATGTCACTGCTGGCGCAACATATAGAGATGGAAGGCGTGAGTCAGTTTTTAAGTAAGTCTCTTTATAAAGAGGGAGACACATTAAGCTGGCGTTTCAATTACATCGCCTTACAAAATCAATACCAGCAAATCATGACTTGGGAAACTCTAGCGCCAAATCCCGTCGCTACCCTATTTATGAAAGGCGCCAATTCTGACTACATTCAAGCCGAACATCAAAGTAGTATTATGCAGCAATTCCCCAATGCTAAAGCGCACATCATCGCCAATACTGGGCACTGGTTGCACGCAGAAAAACCTGACATGGTATTGAGAGTGATTCGCAAGTTTATTACACAAAATTGAGATTCAAGGGTAAACAGAAGCAACTAGGTTATGGTATAGTTCCGCGATTGATTAAGCATAAAGGGATGCCATGCTGTACGATTACATTAATCAAATTGAATCCATCGGGCTCGATTTGCTGTTTGCTTCCGTATTTTTACTCATCGGGTTAGCAATCAAAGATGTTCTAAAGCAGGGCAATGTTCCTCCATTTGGGCGTCGTATCGTATGGTTAGTGCTGTTTCTAGGTTGTGCCGGCTTTGTCACTAAGGGGGTTATACAACTCTCTTGGGAAGGCTCGGGTTTATAATCTATAACGCCGATATAAACGCATCCCATTACATCCAATATAGGTACTGATTCTATGGCAAGTGTAGGTCTCTTCTTCGGCAGTGATACTGGTAATACAGAAGCTGTTGCAAAGATGATTCAAAAACAACTAGGTAAACAACTGGTTCATGTTCAAGATATAGCGAAAAGTAGTAAAGAAGACATTGATAACTTCGATCTGCTACTACTCGGTATCCCTACTTGGTATTACGGTGAGTCTCAATGTGATTGGGATGACTTTTTCCCAGAACTAGAAGCAATTGATTTCAGCACTAAACTTGTGGCTATTTTCGGTTGTGGTGACCAAGAGGATTACGCTGAGTACTTCTGTGATGCGATGGGCACTGTTCGCGATATCGTAGAAGCGAAAGGCGGCACTATTGTCGGTTACTGGCCTACCGAAGGCTACGAGTTTGAAGCCTCTAAAGCATTGGTTGATGATGATAACTTCATCGGCTTGTGTATTGACGAAGATCGTCAACCTGAATTAACCGAAGAGCGCGTTAAAACTTGGGTTGAGCAGATTCATTCTGAGATGTGTCTTGCCGAACTAGAAGACTAAATCGTCTCCATTTTTTAAGGGGGGCTTTGAGCCCCCTTTTTTCGTTTTGCGCGACAATCACTTACAATAACCTCATGAATGGCACATACTGTTCGTGATGGTCTTCCATTTTATGAAGAAAAAGAATAACCACAATTAACGCATTGTTTATTGTTGGCTATTCTTTCCATATAATGAACAATTAACAAGCTGCTCAAATTTTTAAAGGAATATACATGCCAGATAACAACAAAGCCCTAAAAGAAGCTGGATTAAAAGTCACTTTACCCCGCTTAAAAATTTTAGAGCTCCTGCAACAACCGGGTTGTCAGCACATCAGTGCAGAAGAGCTGTATAAAAAACTTATCGATATCGGTGAGGAAATTGGGCTAGCAACCGTTTACCGAGTATTAAACCAATTTGATGACGCAGGTATTGTGACTCGCCATCATTTTGAAGGCGGAAAATCTGTATTTGAGCTTGCGACTCAACACCACCATGACCACCTTGTTTGTCTTGACTGTGGTGCGGTTATCGAGTTTAACGACGAAGTTATTGAACAGCGTCAGCATGAAATTGCTAAAAAATACAACATCAACCTAACCAATCATAGCTTATACTTATACGGTCGCTGTGCTTCAGGTGATTGCAAGACAGATCCTAACGCACACAATTAATCTCGTATAAAAAAAGGGTTTTATGTCATTCAGCAAAAATGGATTTACGCTGATTGAGCTAGCCGTCGTTATTGTTATTCTTGCGGTGCTGACTGTTATAGCAGCGCCGCGATTTCTCAATCTCAATGCTGATGCTAGAGAATCAATGCTACGTGGTGTTGCTGCTGAGATGCAACAAGCCATCAATTTCGGACACCAAAAGTGGGCGATTGAAGGTAGAGCTAATCAACCACAAGTTGATCTTCCAAACTACGCTAATGGCGAGGTGGATTTCAATGATGTGGGCTTTCCTATTGGTACTACCAAACAGGCAGTATTTAGAGCACCTTATAACATAGGTAGTGGCGAAGTAGCATGTTCACTATTGTTTGATGCCATTCTGGTCACCTCCCTCACCGCTACCCGAAACTATAATCAGGCCGATAACTTTGACTTTGTTGCCCGCCGAACCAGTACCGATCTCACCGGTGAAAATGCCGGCCCCTATCAAACTAAATGTCATTACATTTATACCAAAGATGGTTTTGATAGAGATCCTGAAGTTGCCACGCATGTAATTTGGTATAACTCTCGCACTGGCAATGTGTATTACGTGAACAACGGATAAAACACACTCCCTACCCTATTTTTACACTCAAGCTTGGCTAACACGCATAAACCGCTTAGAAGCAAATTGCGCCATGTGCGGAGCTAACAACACCACCATCAATAAACGTACAATCTGCATACTCATTACAAAGCCTAGATTAACTTGGGTGTGGCTTGACAATGCTATCGCAGTAACCGCATCTAACCCTCCGGGAGTCGTCGCCAAATAAGCGGTTAAAGGGCTCACATGAAACACCAGCACCAACAGCATAGCTACCAAACCACACAATGAAATAAGCCCCAGAATAGACAATAGAATTTTAGGTAGCGCAAACAAGGCTTGTTTTACTATCTGTGGGCTAAATCTCATGCCGATACTCACGCCAAGCACTAAATACGCGATATCCAGTACCCATTCAGGCACTTCAAGTACTGCAACGCCGGAGTTAACACAAAAGGCACTGGCAAATATAGACACCAGAAAACAGCCGGCAGGCAAGCGTGATTTCACCCCTAGATAAGAGGTCGCCACAATAATAAACAGCGTTTCTAGTACAGCCAGCAATGGATGTGGATCTAGCCAGTGCTGTATATGTAATTGCGTGGATTGAGCGGCGTCAATCGCTAGGAAATGCGCAACGGTAGCGGCCAGTAAGCTAACCATAACCACACGCAGATACTGCATGAATGCCACTAAGCTAGGGTCATTACCATAAGACTCCGCCATCACTACCATGGCGGATGCACCGCCCGGTGCACAACCCCATATCGCGGTGCTGCCCGGCAAAATGCGCAACTTAGCAAGGCTATAGCCCATTATCTGACAGGCTAATAGCACCACCAGCGCCACCCCAACAAAGATCCACCAGATGGACAAAAACGGTTTTAAGATACTTAAATCCAGCACCCGTCCTGCCATCAATCCAATCACAGATTGAATCAGGTAAATAGCCGATTTTGGCGTTTTCACTGAGCATTTATAAAAGCTAAACACAATAGCGGCTAACATAGGCCCAAGTAAGGTTGCGGCAGGGATATGCACGCTATCAAACAAGACACCCGCTAATAAGCATGCGCTATACACAAATAAAGCTCGAAATGAAAACATAAAAAATGCCAGTCAGAGAAACTGACTGGCATTTTACCTATTGCTTATCGCGAATGGTTAAATATTAACGCAATGTAATTTTGTAACTAGCTCACTTTAGCCCAAGTATCACGTAAACCAACGGTGCGGTTAAATACCAATGCCTCAGCGGTGCTGTCTTTGCTATCAATACAGAAGTAACCAGTACGTTCAAACTGATAACCTGCATCTGCAGCCGCGCTCACGAGGCTTGGCTCAACAACACCTTGTTTTGTGGTTAAAGACTCAGGGTTAATTACCGCTTTAAAGTCTTCTGCTGCCGCAGGGTTTGGCACAGTAAATAAACGGTCGTATAAACGAATCTCAGCAGGCACACCTTTACTTGCTGAAACCCAATGAATAACGCCTTTTACTTTACGGCCATCAGCTGGGTTTTTACCTAATGTCTCATCATCGTAAGTACAGTAGATAGTGGTGATGTTGCCTTGCTCATCTTTTTCGATGCGCTCAGCTTTAATCACATACGCGCCGCGTAGACGAACTTCTTTACCAAGCACTAAACGCTTATATTTTTTGTTAGCTTCTTCGCGGAAATCATCGGCTTCAATCCATACTTCGCGAGTAAATGGTACTTCACGATTACCCATTTCAGGTTTATTTGGATGATTTGCCACTGTCAGTGTTTCGACCTGATCTTCAGGGAAGTTTTCAATCACAATCTTAACCGGCTCTAGCACCGCCATTGCACGAGGTGCATTTTCGTTAAGATCGTCACGAACACAAGACTCTAAAGAACCAAATTCAATCATGTTCTCTTGTTTTGTTACGCCGATACGTTTACAAAACTCACGAATAGAAGCCGGAGTAAAGCCACGACGACGCAGACCAGAAATAGTCGGCATACGTGGATCATCCCAACCATTAACCAAGTTTTCAGACACAAGTTGGCTTAGCTTACGCTTAGACATAACTGTGTATTCAAGGTTAAGGCGGCTGAACTCATACTGGTGTGGTTGAGTTTCGATAGTGATGTTTTCCAACACCCAATCGTACAGACGACGGTTGTCTTGGAACTCAAGTGTACATAGTGAGTGAGTAATGCCTTCTAGCGCATCCGAAATACAGTGCGTGAAGTCGTACATTGGGTAAATGCACCATTTATCACCTGTTTGGTGATGGTGAGCAAAGCGTACACGATATAAAACAGGATCGCGCATCACCATAAATGATGAGCTCATATCAATCTTAGCACGCAGACAAGCCGCACCTTCAGCAAAGCCACCAGCACGCATTTTTTCAAATAGTGCTAAGTTTTCTTCTACAGAGCGAGTACGGTATGGGCTTTCTTTACCGGGAGCGGTCAAAGTGCCACGGTATTCACGAATCTCATCAGCACTTAGCTCTTCAACGTACGCTAAGCCTTTATTAATCAGTTCAATGGCATACGCATGCAACTGATCAAAATAGTTAGATGAATAACAAATTTCACCAGACCAATCAAAGCCTAACCATTGCACGTCACTTTTGATTGAATCAACGTATTCAATGTCTTCTTTTTCAGGGTTAGTATCATCAAAGCGCAAGTTACACTGACCTTGATAATCTTGAGCAATACCAAAGTTTAGACAGATCGATTTAGCGTGCCCGATATGCAGGTAGCCGTTTGGCTCTGGCGGGAAACGAGTATGCACGCTGCTGTGTTTACCATCCGCGATATCTTTATCGATAATCTGACGGATAAAATTCGATGGTCGAGCCTCAGCTTCACTCATCTATAGCACCTCATGGTTCAATTTTGCGAATATATTGTTATGACCTTACATTGTATTCGCCTCATTAATGAAATCTAGATGTTTATGTTCTAAAAAGTAAAAAAAATGCCTCCCGAAGGAGGCATAAGGACAATAATGAACTGTTATTGAATTAAGATGGAAGTTCTACTGCTGTTAAATCAGCATCTGCAGGGATTTGTTTCATTTCGCCTGCTACGATTTCAGCTAGAGGACCTAGGATAACTTGAACGTTATTTGAACCTAGTTTCACCACGCCCATCGCACCTAAATCTTTCAGTATTTTCTCGTTTACAACACTTGTGTCGTTCAGTGTTAGACGTAGACGAGTGATACATGCGTCGATTGATGAAATGTTGTCATGACCACCTAGTGCTTTTAGGTACTGTTTTGCAAGCTCAGAAGAGTTTGAAGAACCAGTTACTGTTGATGCTTCACCTTCGTCATCTTCACGGCCTGGAGTTTTAAGACCAAACTTAACGATAACTGTGCGGAACACTGCGTAGTAAATACCGAAGAACGCAACACCTTGAAGGATTAGCATGTACCAGTCTTTCGCCAGTGGGTTACGGCTAGAAAGAACCATATCCACAAGACCTGCCGAGAAACCAAAGCCTGCAATCCACTGCATTTGTGCTGCGATGAATACAGAGATACCTGTTAGTACTGCGTGCAGAACGTATAGGCCTGGTGCTAGGAACATGAATGAGAATTCTAGTGGCTCAGTAACACCTGTGAAGAAAGATGCGAAGCCCGCTGCAATCATGATAGATGCAACTTTCTCTTTATGCTTAGACTTAGAAGTGTGGTAGATAGCCAATGCTGCGCCCGGTAGACCGAACATCATAATTGGGAAGAAACCTGCTTGGTACATACCTGTAACACCTAGTGTTGCAGTACCTTCAGCAATAGATTTCGCGCCGCCTAGGAAGTTAGGGATATCGTTAATACCTGCAACGTCAAACCAGAATACTGAGTTCAATGCGTGGTGTAGACCGATTGGAATAAGTAGACGGTTAAAGAACGCGTAGATACCAGCACCTACAGAACCCATGTCTTGAATAGACTCACCGAAGTGTACAAGGCCACCGTAGATTGCAGGCCATACATACATAAGTACGAATGCCATTACAATACCAGCAAACGAAGTCAAGATAGGAACTAAACGCTTACCAGAGAAGAACGCCAACGCTTTGTGGAGTTCAACGGTAGAGAAGCGGTTATAGATTTCAGCAGAGATAATACCCACAAGGATACCGACAAACTGGTTTTGGATTTTACCAAATGCTGCTGGAACTGCATCGCCGCTGATTCCTTGAATCTGCGCCACTGCTCCAGGTGATAATAGTGTAGTTACAACATACATCATAACTAAGCCAGAAAGTGCTGCTGCACCGTCTTTGTCTTTTGACATACCGTAAGCAACACCAACGGCGAATAGCCACGACATGTTATCAATGATTGCTGCACCGGCTTTGATTAGGAAGCCAGCCATTGGGCTGTTACCACCCCAACCGGTTGGGTCAATCCAGTAACCAATACCCATTAATATTGCTGCTGCTGGTAGGGTAGCAACTGGCACCATCAGTGCCTTACCTACCTTCTGTAAATATCCAAGAATGTTCACGTTACTTCTCCTCCTGAGGAACCTGTTAAAACTTTTTTTAGTAAATTAATTTAGTCCTCTTCATCTTAAAGAGATAATTTTGCGTCGCAAATTAAAACCCTATAAAGTGTGATGAGTATCATATGAAAACGAAGACCTAAACAGATTTTGTTACCTAGATCATAAAACTTATTTCACTATATAAAATAACTGTTTTTTTCAGTATACTCATTTTTATTAAATAAAATTAAATCTCAATTAGGTGTTCTTTAGAGACTTATCAGAGAAAAACAAGTGTCAGACTAAACCTGAACAGCAGAGAACATATTGTCAATGCAATCAATGAGTTTAGTCCTACACTATGTATAAATTTGTCTATAAGTTTCTGACTAGAGAAGTGCGATAGCACGCACATTGAAGGCCTATGAACCGTTTTACGAATTAGAAGCACATAACATCAAACATTTTTATCAGGAGATGCAAACATGTATGCATTAACCAACTGTACCGTATATACCGGTAGCGACATCTTATACAACCACGCCGTCGTCATCGAAGATGATCGTATTAAAGCCGTTTGCCCAGAGCAAGACGTTGATCAAAGCATTGAACGCATTGATCTTAACGGTGCAAACTTAAGCCCAGGCTTTATCGACGTACAGTTAAACGGCTGTGGTGGCGTGATGCTTAATGATGCTATCTCTCCTGAAACGCTACAAACAATGCACAACGCAAACCTAAAATCTGGATGTACAAGCTTTTTACCGACCTTGATCACCTCTTCAGATGAAAATATGCGCTCTGCTATTGAAGCTCAAAAACAATTCCAAGAGAAAAATGCTCATCAATCTTTAGGTTTGCACCTTGAAGGCCCATACCTAAACGTTGCTCGCAAAGGCATTCACACTGAATCTTTCATTCGACAATCTGACGATGAGATGATTGATTTCATCTGCCAGCATGCTGATATGGTGGTAAAAGTGACCTTAGCGCCAGAGCAAAATAACCCAGAGCATATCACTCGCCTAACTGAAGCTGGCATCGTGGTCTCTATCGGACACACAGCAGCCACCTACCAACAAGCAAGAGATAGCTTTGAGCAAGGCATCACCTTTGCCACTCACCTATTCAATGCAATGACGCCTGTTACCGTTCGTGAGCCAGGTGTGGTGGGCGCTATTTTTGATACGCCTGATGTATACGCTGGCATTATTGTTGATGGACACCACGTCAACTACGCCAATATTCGTATGGCGAAAAAGCTTAAAGGTGACAAATTAGTCTTGGTGACTGATGCTACTGCACCTGCTGGCGCAGATATGGATCAATTTAATTTTGTTGGCAATACCGTGTATGTTCGCGACGGTGTCTGTGTTGGCGCAGATGGCACTTTAGGTGGCTCAGCTCTAACAATGATTGAAGCGGTAGAGAACTGTGTGAAACACGCTGGATTTGCTTTAGATGAAACTTTACGTATGGCAACGCTATATCCTGCCAAAGCAATTGGCCTAGATCATAAGCTAGGACGTGTAAAAACTGGTATGATAGCAAACCTTACAATTTTTAATCGCAACTTTAACGTTGAAGGGACCGTAGTAAACGGTCAATTTACAAAAGGATAGTTATGACAGGCGGACAAATTGGCAACGTTGACCTTGTAAAACAGCTAAATAGTGCAGCTGTTTATCGTCTAATCGACCAACAAGGGCCTATTTCTCGAATTCAGATCGCCGAATTGAGCCATTTAGCACCAGCAAGTGTTACTAAGATCACTCGACAATTATTAGAGTACAACTTCGTACAAGAAGTTGCCCAGCAAGCCTCTACCGGTGGCAGGCGGGCGATCTCATTAACCACACAGGTGACTCAATTCCATTCTATCGCGGTTCGAGTGGGTAGGGATTACATCCAATTGTCCTTGCATGATTTGAGTGGTGAGGTTCTAACCAAAACAGAATCTTCCATTCAATACAGCAACCAAGATCAATTAGTTGGTCAACTCATTGATAAAATAAAACTATTCAAGGCAAGCCTTGAAGGCTCTGACTACCAACTAATTGCCATCGGCGTCACTTTGCCCGGCCTAGTTAACCCCGATGAAGGTGAAGTGCAGTACATGCCAAACACCAAAATCGACCACTTACCTTTAGGTAAAATTCTACAAGAACAATTCCAACTAGAATGTTTTGTCGGTAATGACATTCGCGCCATGGCACTTGCTGAGCATTACTTTGGCGCCACCCGCGATTGTATGGACTCTGTGCTGATCAGTGTGCACCGAGGTACAGGTTCGGGCATTATGGCCGGAGGGCAGGTCTTTTTAGGTTCAAATCGAAATGTCGGTGAAATCGGACATATTCAAATTGATCCACTGGGTGAGCAATGCCAATGTGGTAACTTTGGTTGTTTAGAAACCGTTGCCGCTAACCCTGCCATCATCAAAGGCGTTAAAACTCGCCTAGCAAGAGGCTATAATTCTACCCTCTCTGATGAACCGAACATTACGATAAAAACCATTTGTGATCATGCACTTCTTGGTGATGCACTGGCTACACAGAGCATTGTTCGTGTCGGTGTTCAACTGGGTAAAGCCATTGCAATTGTAATAAACCTATTTAATCCGCAAAAAATCGTTTTAGCGGGTGATATTACAGCGGCAAAAGAGTTATTATTCCCTGCAATTCAAAGGAATGTGAACAGCCAGTCATTAACAGCGTTTCATAAAGACCTACCTATTGTTTCATCTGAACTCGATCAGTTCCCGACTATGGGTGCTTTTGCAATGGTAAAACGTGCGATGTTAAACGGTATGTTGCTACAAAAACTAATGGATTCAGCACACTAGCTATTCGCAGACTCGTTTGCGGTTGAGCGGTTGCTGACCCTCAACCACTTCGAGACTGCATAAAATGGACATAATGCTCATCTGTGGCGCTTTTTTAGCGGGATTTATCGCCCAAAGATGTAACCTTCCCCCTTTAGTCGGCTTTTTACTGGCGGGCTTTACTCTCAATGCCTTTGGTTTTGAAAGCAACAACGCCATTAGTGAAATTGCCGATCTTGGCGTGACCTTACTGCTATTTACTATCGGTTTAAAACTGGACGTCAAAGTCCTGCTCTCTAAAGAAATTTGGGGAGGCGCTACGCTACACAATGTGGCCTCAACTGCTTTCTTCAGCCTATGTCTATTTGGACTGCAAGCAATTGGCGTAAGCCTGTTTGCTGATATGCCCTTTTCTCAACTGGTCATTTTAGGCTTTGCACTGTCATTCTCTAGTACCGTATTTGCCATAAAAGCATTGCAGGACAACGGCGAAATCAACTCCACCTACGGAAGCATGGCGATTGGTATCTTAGTCATGCAAGATATCTTTGCGGTGGCATTTCTGACCGTATCCACGGGAAAAATCCCTGAATGGTACGCCATTTTCTTATTTGCTCTGCCGATAGTCCGTCCTTTGTTTTATAAAGTACTGGATAAAGTGGGACACGGTGAGTTACTGGTGTTATGCGGCATCTTTTTCGCATTGGTGCTTGGCGTAGGATTATTTGAGCTTGTCGGCGTTAAAGGTGACTTAGGCGCCTTGGTTATCGGCATGCTGTTGGCGGGTCATAAAAAAGCATCCGAGTTATCTAAGTCACTGTTTAACTTAAAAGAAATGTTCTTGGTCTGTTTTTTCTTAAACATTGGACTTTCCGAACAACCGACAATGGCAGGGTTAATACTTGCTCTAGTATTTATGCTCCTGCTACCGGCAAAAGGGCTTTTATACTACGTCATCTTAGATAGGTTCAAATTCCGCATTCGCACCTCCCTGCTCACCTCTTTAACTCTGTTCAACTACAGTGAATTTGGTTTAATCGTCGGTGGACTGGCGTATAAAGAAGGTTGGATTTCTGGAGACATTATGGTTTCCATCGCGCTAGCGGTCTCTATCTCCTTTGTTTTGGCCGCACCGTTAAATCGCTTTAGTAATGGGATTTATCGCCGCAGCGCAACTTGGCTTAAAGAACACAGTGATAGCAAAATCCATATTCGAGATCAGGCTATCAATATCGGGCAGTCGCAAATCTTAGTGCTCGGGATGGGGCGTATAGGAACCGGAGCCTATGATGAGCTCAGTGAACGTCACGGCGATATCTGTCTTGGCATAGAAATACGCAACGATACCTCTGAGCATCACGCCAAGCAGCAACGAAATATTCTCTGTGGTGACGTGACCGATTCCGATTTTTGGGAAAAAGTGCAGAATTTAGAACAAGTTAAGTTGATATTGCTCGCTATTCCGAACAATAAAGGTAACCGTTACGCATTGGAACAATTAAGGTTAAGAGGTTATACAGGCAAAATTGCGGCGATTGCAGAATATCAAGATCAGGTAGATCAATTCATAGAATTAGGCGCAGACGCGGCGTTTAATATCTATCGAGAAGCTGGCAGCGGTTTTGCTCGCCATGTATGTGACACTTTATCGCCTCAATTTGCATCTCAAAATAATCTGAAACAGTGATATTAACCACGAAATTTATGCAACATAGCACGTAATTTATGCTCAATAGCAAAGTAATATGTTTGATAAGTCATTATTATATAATCAAAAATTACAATACAGCCATCGAACGTTGTAACTGTTAGGATAATCAGCTATTGGTATTCGATAACTTAAAATACCCAGCTTTCCTTATTGGCTTAGAGCTTAGTTTTCCACACTTTAAAGATGAGCTAAGTTCTAGTCGTAATACCATTATCGAGAACACATGGACAAAGTGACCAGCACTCTCTCAAACTTACAGCAAGTTCAATTTCAAAACTTTATTACGAGCTACAATCGTAAACAGTTAAGAATATGGCTCCCTATTATCGCCCTGTGTTTATTTACATTTGGGCTCGTTATGCCGTTGTGGAGCCCGAAAAGTGCACTGCTTGATTCTGCAACCGATTTACAACACTTCCGTGATTATCTGTTGTTTTTAGGTCCATTCACCTGCTTGTTAATTTGGTTTTTTATCCCTCGTCTGCCATTTAGCAACAGCTACAACATACTATATCTGTTTTTAACCACTTGTATATTAACCATTTTTCACGCGGCATTAATTAGCCATTCGTACACCCTTGCGCCTATTTCCGTCATTATGATCACCGCTTTAGTGAAAGTGACCATACTCAAAAGCCGCGAAATCGCTATTATTTATGGCAGTAGTATTGTCTGTGGCTGTGCCTTTGTTATGTGGCATCAAGAGCGCACGGATATCCTGAGCGTACATTTACTCGTTTCAAACTTAATCATCATTACTTGGTTGCTGTATTTAGGCAAAGATCACTACTCTTCGCAATTACTGACCTTTGTGCACAATCAGCAACAAAGTAAGGCGAAGAAACAAATCACCATGCAATTGATGGAGCTAGAAGCACAAAAAGTACAGCTTAAAGTGTTGCTTGGACGAGATACTCTGACCGGGTTGTATAATCGTCGTTACTTTGACCAACAACTTCTAGAAGAAATTCAACGTGCCACTCGTGCCAAGTCCCCCCTTGGGCTACTGATTATAGATATCGATTATTTTAAAATGGTCAATGACGCATTAGGCCATCAAATTGGTGATGCGTACTTAAAGAAAGTCGCTATCGCCCTAAACCAAACCTGCCGCCGAGAAATAGACACTGTGGCTCGATTTGGCGGGGAAGAGTTTGTTATTTTGCTGCCTAATACCGACACCAAGGGGTTAACCCTGCTGTGCAACAGATTGCTACAAGCCGTATCTGAACTCAATATTCCTCACCCCAACCAATCTAAATTGACGATTAGTATTGGCGGCTGTCAATTTGATGAAGCCACAATGAACAGTGCCCAATTTTTTGAAAATGCCGACCAAGCTTTATATCAAGTGAAAACTTCTGGACGTAACAACTTTATGATCCATACTAGTTAACTGGTCTTTTTTACATCAGCAGTTAGAATCTATCTATCAAACTAAAAGATTAATTAAATGCCATCCATCTTAGGGTGGCTTTTACTATCTAAATGTCGATTTGTGGGTTGCTTTTTTCACAAACAATGGCAAATTAAACTTATATAAAGTGAATTTTTAAGGAAGAATTATGTGCTCGGTATTTGGTATCCTCGACATAAAAAGTGATGCGGACAAACTACGTCCAGTGGCGTTAGAAATGTCGAAGAAACTTCGTCACCGCGGACCGGACTGGTCTGGTATTTACTCATCAGAAAAAGCCATTTTGGCACACGAACGTTTAGCTATCGTTGGTCTTAACAGTGGTGCACAGCCTCTCTATAGCCCAGATAAAAAATTGGTACTGGCGGTCAACGGTGAGATTTACAACCATAAAGAAATCCGAGCTCGTTACGAAGGAAAGTACGAGTTTCAAACAGATTCAGATTGTGAAGTTATCCTAGCACTATACCAAGATATGGGTGCTGATCTGCTAGAAGAACTGAACGGCATCTTTGCTTTTGTTCTTTATGATGAAGAAAAAGACACTTACCTTATCGGTCGTGACCATATCGGTATTATTCCTCTATACCAAGGTCATGATGAGCACGGTAACTTCTACGTGGCTTCAGAAATGAAAGCACTGGTTCCTGTGTGTAAAACAGTAAGCGAATTCCCTCCAGGTAGCTACCTAGAATCAGGAGCTGCAGAAGCGACGCGCTACTACATCCGTGACTGGAACGAATATGCCGCAGTGCAAGGCAACTCCACCAGCAAAGAAGAGCTAACAGAAGCGTTAGAAGCAGCGGTTAAACGTCAGCTAATGACAGACGTACCTTACGGTGTATTGCTTTCTGGCGGTTTAGACTCATCTATCACATCAGCAGTGGCAAAACGTTTTGCAGCTATGCGTGTGGAAGACGACAGCCAATCAGAAGCATGGTGGCCACAGCTACACTCATTTGCCGTGGGCCTTGAAGGCGCACCCGATCTGAAAGCGGCTCGTGAAGTTGCCGACCAAATTGGCACTGTTCACCATGAAATGACCTACACAATTCAAGAAGGCCTAGATGCCATTCGTGACGTGATTTATCACATTGAAACCTACGATGTCACCACTATCCGTGCTTCTACACCTATGTTCCTAATGGGTCGTAAAATCAAAGCTATGGGTATCAAAATGGTACTGTCTGGTGAAGGTGCTGACGAAATATTTGGCGGTTACTTGTACTTCCACAAAGCGCCAAATGCTCAAGAATTCCATGAAGAAACAGTACGTAAACTGCTCGCACTCAACATGTTTGACTGTGCTCGCGCCAACAAATCTTTGGCGGCATGGGGCGTAGAAGGTCGCGTACCTTTCCTAGATAAAGAGTTTATTGACGTAGCAATGCGCTTAAACCCTAAAGATAAAATGTGTGGCAACGGCAAAATGGAAAAACACATCCTACGTGAGTGTTTTGAACATTACCTGCCAGAAGCTATTGCTTGGCGTCAAAAAGAACAGTTCTCTGATGGCGTAGGTTACAGCTGGATTGATACACTGCGCGAAGTAGCAGAAGCGAAAGTCACTGATAAGCAAATGGAAACAGCAAGCTTCCGTTTCCCGTACAACACGCCGACGACCAAAGAAGGCTATGTGTACCGCGAAATCTTTGAAGAGCTATTCCCTCTTCCATCGGCAGCTGAATGTGTTCCAGGTGGCCCCTCTGTGGCTTGTTCATCAGCAAAAGCAATTGAGTGGGATGAATCATTCAAAAACAACGCCGATCCTTCAGGTCGCGCTGTGAAAGCCATTCACAACGAAGCCTATTAATTCTGGCTGAAAACACAGACACATAATATGCAAAAGGGGGCGCTAATATTAGCGCCCCCTTTTTAATGCCTGTCTCAATTACAGTCTTGTAGGGAAATCGATTTACAAATTGAGGTCGGTATTATCAACTTTCACCGCGACTTGCTTATTGATCATAGTAATCAATAGTATTGAGCGAGTTTCACCATCTGCCTCATGATAAATCGCGTCAATTCCTGAAAATTGACCTGAGGTAATTTCAATCTTGTCTCCAGCATTTGGCGCATTATATTGCACCACATCCGAGACTTCTTCTTGCTGTTTTAAGGTATAGACAAGATCGCCTTGCAGCTCAGTTGGGTATGCCCCAGTACGGATAAAATCAGCCACACCGCGAGTTGAACGCACTGTGGTAAATGAAGGACCTTGTTCATAATCAAAGCGTACAAACATGTAGCTTGGGAACAAAGGCTCAACCTTTTGTTGGCGTTTACCGCGCACTAATTTTTCTGTTACCAGCTTTGGGTAGTACACCTCGACACCTTGATTTTCCAAGTGCGCTTGAGCACGCTGCTGATCACCACGCTTACAATACAACAAATACCAACGCTTCATGATCGTTACCTCAAAACCTAAATACCGTTCTGCGCCGATCCTCTTCGGTTGCAGATTACGCTATTGATACTATCAGCTCAGGCATCAAGTTAAAAACAAACCAAGCGTAAGTGCTCACTCACCACGCAATATTTGTGCATTAACTAGGCTCGCCATTAAATTTATGTGCGCATCATCGTCATTTAGGCAAGGAACATAGTTAAATTGTTCCCCCCCTGCACTGTTAAATATCTGGCTGCACTCTTCTGAAATTTCTTCTAATGTTTCTAAACAATCAACTGAAAATGCAGGAGCCATGATGGTTAAATTTTTAACCCCTTTACTAGGCAAGGCTTGCAATGTTTTGTCCGTATAAGGTTGTAACCACTCTTCACGACCAAAACGCGATTGATAGGTCATGCCAATCTGGCTGGGATCTAGCTGTAACTCTTTTGCAAGCAAATCGGTCGTCACTTGACAGTGTTGCGGATAGATATCGCCATTATCCGCGTAACGCTTAGGAATGCCGTGATAGGAGCAAAGCAGGTACTCACTTTTTCCTTGCTGCTGCCAAGCATGGCGAACCGAATCGGCTAGCGCTTGGATGTACAGCGGATGATCATGATAATCGCCAATCACGCTAAAAGAAGGCACTACCGTCATCTGCTTGAAGGCTTTACCTAAACCATCCACTACCGCCGCTGTAGTCGTCGCCGAATATTGAGGATACAAAGGCAGTACGATGACTTTTTCTACGCCTTGCTGCATTAACGACTGCATACCATCAAATAGGCTTGGGTTGCCATAAGTCATGCCTAACTCAACAGGAATATTCAGCTGTTGCTTAAGTTTATTAGCTTGCCTTGCTGAGTACACCAACAAAGGTGAACCCTCATCCATCCATACTCTTTGATAGAGTTTAGCTACTTTAGGAGCACGTACTGGCAGTATCACCCCATGCAGCAAAGGACACCACAACCAGCGCGTCATATCGACCACTCGCTTATCATGTAAAAATTGACTTAAGAAGCGCTTTACAGCTTTAGGCGTTGCTTGGTCTGGTGTTCCTAGATTAACTAATAACACACCTGCTTTAGGTTGATGTTCCATAAAATCCTGATATTTAAGCAATAAAAAGGACGACCCAAGGTCGTCCTTATAGTATCTAAATTCGCGTATCAATAAGCAATAATTAAGATAGCGCTTTTTCGATGTCAGCACTCACTTCTGCAACTTGCTTAGTACCGTCAAATTTAAGGTACTGAGTTTTGCCCGCTTCTGCTTCTTTACCGTAGTATTGAACAAGTGGTGCAGTTTGAGAATGGTATACACCTAAACGAGCACGAACGGTTTCTTCTTTGTCATCATCACGAACGACTAGTGCTTCACCCGTTACGTCATCTTTGCCTTCTTCTTTAGGCGGATTGAAAGTAACGTGGTAAGTACGACCTGATGGAAGGTGAGCACGACGACCCGCCATACGCTCAACGATCACATCGTCAGCAACATCAAATTCGATAACGTAATCAACAGCAACGCCCATTTCTTTTAGGCCATCAGCCTGTGGAATAGTGCGTGGGAAACCATCAAGTAGGAAGCCTTTTTCACAATCATCTTGTGCAATACGCTCATTGATAAGACCAAGAATAATGTCGTCAGACACCAATTGACCAGCATCAATAACATCTTTAGCTTTTTTGCCTAGCTCAGTGCCCGCTTTGATAGCAGCACGTAGCATGTCACCAGTAGAAATTTGTGGGATACCGTATTTTTCCATGATGAACTGAGCCTGAGTACCTTTACCAGCACCAGGAGCACCCAAAAGAATGATGCGCATTGTTTTTCCTCTTTAATGTTCTTCTTTTATACCGAAGCTCACAAGTACACAGCAATCAGTAACTAACTGATTTTAATGTAAGTTTCGGTATAACTCTGTTTTTAATAACGATTGAGCCCAGAATACTATCACAATTCTGAGCTCAATGTTCAGCTTTGAGTTTATTGACCCTATTGCTTATTTAACCAATAGTTTGTTCACAGCACTCAAGAACTGGCTTGGATCTTCTAAAGAACCACGTTCGGCAAGCATTGCTTGACCTAATAGCAGCTCAACCCAACGACCAAATTCGATGTCATCGGCAGTGTCTGCCATTTGTGTCACTAAATCATGCTCTGGGTTAAGTTCTAGGATGTACTTCACTTCCGGAGCGGCTTGACCAGCAGCTTCTAGAAGTTTCGCCATCTGTGTACCCATTTCCATATCGTCAGTAACGACAACGGCTGGAGTATTGGCCAGTTTAAAGGTAGTGCGAACTTCTTTCACACGATCGCCAAGGTACTCTTTAGTACGCTCAACAACAGATTTAAACTCTTCTTCTGTTTCTTTGTGTTTTTCTTTTTCTTGCTCATCTTCAAACTGGCTTAAATCTAGACCGGCTTTAGTGATGGATTGGAATTGTTTGCCATCAAACTCAGTGAGGTAGTTCATTAGCCATTCGTCGATGCGATCGTACATCAATACAACCTCAATGCCTTTTGCTTTAAATTGCTCAAGGTGTGGGCTGTTTTTCGCTGCCGCATAGCTATCAGCCGTTAGATAATAAATCTTATCTTGGCCTTCTTTCATGCGTTCAACATAGCTTGCAAGGCTCACTGACTGCTCACTGCTTTCCACTTCCGTTGAAGCAAAGCGCAATAGACCTGCCACTTTTTCTTTGTTAGCGAAATCTTCAGCAGGGCCTTCTTTTAACACTAGGCCAAACTCTTTCCAGAAAGACAGGTATTTTTCATCGTCTTTCTTAGCCAGTTTTTCTAGCATAGTAAGCACGCGTTTTGTACAAGCACTGCGTAGCGACTGAGTCACTTTGTTGTCTTGTAGAATTTCACGCGATACGTTCAATGGCAGATCGTTTGAATCAATCAAGCCTTTTACAAAGCGCAAGTAAGACGGCATAAACTGCTCTGCGTCATCCATGATGAATACGCGCTGAACATACAGTTTTAAACCGCTCTTATGATCGCGATTCATCATATCCCAAGGGGCTTTCGCCGGGACATATAGCAAACTAGTGTAGTCGTTTTTACCTTCTACTTTATTGTGTCCCCACAATAGAGGGTCGGCAAAATCGTTAGAGATATGTTTGTAAAACTCAGTGTATTCTTCGTCTTTGATTTCAGACTTAGCACGAGTCCATAGTGCTTGCGCTTTGTTGATCTGCTCCCACTTAGTTTCGCCAGTTTCCTTGCCTTCGTCGTCAGTCACTTTAGTCAGGATAGAAACAGGGATACCGATATGGTCAGAATACTTGCTGATAACATCACGTAGACGCCACTCAGATAAGAACTCTTTGCCTTCTTCGCGCATGTGCAAAATGATTTCAGTACCACGAGACTCTTTCGTGATGTCTTCGATGGTGTAATCACCCTCACCCGCAGAATGCCATTGCACGCCTTGATCTGCAGTAAGACCTGCAGCGCGAGTGCGCACGGTTACCGCGTCTGCCACGATAAATGCCGAATAAAAACCAACACCGAATTGACCAATAAGTTGAGAATCTTTTGATTGGTCTTCTGATAGCTTAGAGAAAAACTCTGCAGTGCCGGATTTAGCAATGGTACCTAAGTGTTCGATTACGTCGTCACGACTCATACCAATACCGTTGTCCGATACTGTGATGGTGTTAGTTTTCTCATCGAAAGAGAGTTTAACGCCTAGGTCGGCTTCACCTTGATATAAATCAGGTTGAGATAAAGCCTGAAAACGAAGCTTATCGGATGCATCGGACGCATTTGAAATAAGCTCACGCAGGAAAATTTCTTTGTTTGAATAAAGTGAGTGAATCATAAGGTGCAGAAGTTGTTTAACTTCAGATTGAAAACCTCGTGTTTCTTTATTCGCTGACACAGTTTCGCTCATTTTAACTCCATGGGTTTTATGTTACTCATATGCGCACTGAGGCGCATATGTCTTTATGCTAATACTATGAGCAATAAATAAGGGTCATAAGTACAATTTCAAGGTCAATTACTACAAAAAAACTGCTTTTTAGATAAAATTTTATTATGCTATGCCTGTTATTCGCTCAAAACGGCGATTCATCTCACACTGCATCGAGAACGAGTGTGACGATTCATCAATCATGCAAACAAAAATTCAAAGAAGATCTAAATGAGCAAAATCGGTATTAAATACTTACTAGCCCAAAAGTATATTTTTGATCCAAAGAGCAATTCACTTATTGATCAATCAGATAACGATAGTTTAGTGCGCCTTGGTAGCAATGAAAGCCGAATTCTTATGTTGCTTTGCGAGCATCCTAACGAAGTGGTCACTCGTGATCAATTACACGAATATGTGTGGCGTGACCAAGGTTTTCAAGTCGATGATTCCAGCTTAACTCAAGCGATTTCTACGCTGAGAAAAATGCTAAAAGATTCTACAAAGTCACCTCAGTTTGTAAAAACGGTACCAAAGCGTGGTTATCAGCTAATTTCCACTGTAGAAGCAACTTCTCCAACTCTTCAAGCGGAAGAAGTGGTTGCTCCAACAGCTGAGCCTGCATTAGCTGCGATGACTACAGCACAACCAAAAGAACCTGAAATTGAAGTCACAGCCAAGAAGCCTGCATTTTGGTCGCGTTGGGATTTCAATACCCGCGTAATTTTGATTGTGGCGCTGCTTTTGCCTGTATTGGCATTAGTGTTACCTCACTCATCTCCAGCAAAATTTCGCTCTGTGACTGTGGTTAATGGTGTACCAGTAAAAACCACTGAAGGTCATCCTGCGCTCACCACTTGGCTTGATAGCATCAAAAGTTGCGTGACCTATTACATGGAAGCGTATCCCGATGAGTCTGCCCCTGTTGAAGTCATTGCAACAGCAAGCCAATCTCAACAGCTGTTTTTAAATTACATACACAGCGCTGAATTTTCTTCTGAAAACAGCACAGTGCGTCTAGTGGCAAACCAGAAAGAACTCTCCAAGATCTGTGCAACAGGAGACCGTAAATAATGAACCAACGTGTAGCATTAATTCTATTAGCGATTTCTACGGTAATCAGTGGTTGGCTATTCTGGGGAAGTGATGTCAAAGTCGAGCAAGTATTAACCGCTCGTGAATGGCAAACCAACTTAGATGCCTTTGTGCACACCGACCAAATTGATGAAAGCCTTGTTGGCCCGCTACGAAAAGTACACATTACTTCGAATGTAAAATACCTGCCTAATGGTGAGTATATTCGTTCATCGCGCGTTCAATTATTAAGTGATAATGACCAAGAAATTCATATCCTTAATATCGATGAATCGGGTGTTTGGCAACTTAGCGACAACTACCTACTGATCGATTTAAAAGAGTTTAAGCAATCAACCGGAATCAGTAGCCAAGACTTTAAAGAGTCACAGCTCACTATCATCAAGCAGATACTGCGCACCGATGCACAGCAAAGTCGTCGTGTGGATATTATCAACGATAACTCGATTCTACTAACCAGCTTAGGACATGGCTCTAGAGTATTGGTCTCTGCGCCAAGTCTTTAATATCTTTTGATAGCACAAAAAAGGAGACTCAAGTCTCCTTTTTTATTGGCTCTTTTTCGCCATGATGCAGTCTACATGGGTTAGATCTGTGTGGTAGCCAACACTTCACCCGTAAAGCTCAGCACGCTAAGTTCTGTGCCCTCTAATAACCCGTAGCTTGCCACATTGCCACCTTTCGGTATGGTCGAAGAGCCTGGATTAAACAGAATATATTCACCCATCGACTGCGCTACAGGTAAGTGCGTATGACCGTGTGCTAGTACATCACCTGACTTCAAAGGTGGCAGTTTATTTTGGTTGTATAAATGACCGTGAGTTAAAAATAAACGCTGACCGCTTTCTAGTAACACCATGGCAAAATCGCTCATTAACGGAAACTCCAACAGCATTTGGTCAACTTCGCTGTCGCAGTTGCCACGAACCGCAATAATATTATCTTTGTAGTTATTCAATAACTCAGCTACTTGCGCAGGAGCATACGCTTCTGGAACTGGGTTTCTTGGGCCGTGATTAAGCACATCGCCCAGTAGAATAAAATGCTCAGCGCCAGAGGCGAGATAGGCTTCTACAACCTTTTTTGTCGATGCAAGACAGCCGTGTAAATCAGAAGCAAAAAACAGTTTCATGGTGAATCACTCTATTATTCTATATTTTCTCAGAGTGTAACAATGCCAGTGCTTGTGCACCAGAGACAAAATGCGCTATCGCTTATTCACCTTGGTCTAATACCATGCCTTTAATAACGATGTTGTTGTAACTGACCATGCCCATCACTTTACCTTCTTGCACCACAGGTGCTCGGCTGATGCCAAAACGCTCAAACAGACGTGCACAATATTTCACGTTCATCTCTGGTGATACACACAGAGCCGGTTTGCTCATAATTTCATACACATTAGTACGCGCCGGAGATCGGTTCTGCGCCAGCACTTTTTTGGCAATATCGTTCATCAGCACCAATCCATACTCATCATCGTCATGGCGTTTATTCACAATTAATGCCTTTACTTCATTTGCTCGTGCAATGCCTATCGCTTCCTCTACTGTCATCAAACCATCAACGATAGCGTAGGTGGCCGACATCACATCCTTAACTCTTCGATTGGTTCGGCTTTTCATATTTCCTCCTCGACTATTTTGGTCAGGGTTTCCACCTGATGCGCAACCCCAACCGCATCTTCAACATCAATTTGCACCGCAATGCCCTGCCCCGACTCTTGATCAAACTCGCCAATATCACTAATTTTTTCCAGTATTCGGCGGCTAAGATGCTCTTCAACCACAAACAGCAACACGTCTTTTTGCACTTCTAAAGTCAAACCTAAGAAGGTGCGCTTTTTATTTAGCCCCTCTCCTCTGGCATTACTGATAACCGTTGCGCCAGTTGCGCCCGCCTCTCTGGCGGCATCGAGCACCGCGTCAGTTCGAATATCTTCAACAAAAGCTAATATCAATTTAAATCTCATTGGAGTCCTCCTGTTTTATCGGACGGCGCTGATTAAGCCAGCGGGTAATTTGCGCGTAAGCCATAACAGAAATAATAGGAAATAGACTGGCAAATGCGATAAGGCCAAAGCCATCAATTAAGGGGCTTCTATCTGGCACAGTGGAAGCCAGTCCTAATCCTAACGCTGTCACCAAAGGAACGGTCACGGTAGAGGTAGTCACACCGCCACTGTCATAGGCAAGGGGAATAATCATGGCTGGGGAAAGGTAGGTTTGGATAATGACCACCACATAGCCTGCGATGATGTAGTAATGAATCGGGTCTCCCGCCACGATGCGGTAACACCCTAAAGTGATGCCTATTGCCACGCCAAGTGCCACTGCTAAGCGCAAACCATTCACTTTAATACTTCCGCCTGAAACTTGATTGGCTTTAATGGCTACCGCAATCAGCGAAGGTTCCGCAATGGTGGTGCTAAACCCAATACAAAAAGCGAACAAATAGACCCAGTAATAATCAAACCATTGTAAAACGCCTATTTCAGAGAGGCGCATCTGCTGTAAAAAATGCGGCGTGGTCAACTGCATTGCCATGGTTTCACCCAATGGAAAGAGCGCCGCTTCTAACCCCACCAGAAATAGCGCCAACCCAATAATGACCAGTACAAAACCTAAAATAACAGACCATAAATTACGGATTGGTCGGCGCAACACCGCCGTTTGAAAAGCCAGTAAAATAACGGCAATCGGGAATACGTCCGTTACCGTCGAGGCGAATACATCTATGGTATTGGCTAGGCTAATCATGCTAACCACATGCCATACAGCAGAACAAAAATCATCGGTAACAAGGAAGCAAAAGCAATCAAACCAAAGCCATCCAACATAGGGTTACGACCTTTAATAGCCGAAGCAAGCCCTACCCCGAGCGCCGTTACCAATGGCACCGTAATAGTTGAGGTGGTCACGCCTCCAGAATCATAAGCAATACCAATAATGCTTTGCGGCGCAACAAAGGTCAGCAACACCACCAGCGCGTAACCACTGATGATCATGATATGAATCGGCCAACCCTTAATAATTCGGTACACGCCCAATAACAAGGCGCAACCTACCGATAGCGCCACCGTTAGCCTTAGCCGATCGGCATATTGCTGCATACTGTCAATATCCGCGTCTATTACGCCCTCTTTTGCCGCCACTTGCGCCGCTTCGGTGGCAACCGCGGTCAAAGCAGGCTCCGCAATAGTGGTGCCAAACCCTAAACAAAACGAAAAGCACAATAACCAAAACAGGCTTCCCTTTCGTGCAAAGGCTTGCGCCATAGATTCGCCAAGGGGAAACAGCCCCATATTGAGGCCAAGCACAAACAGTGTCAGCCCTAAAACCACCAGAAACATGCCAAATACAATGCTCAAAAAATACGGCAGCGGTTGCTGTAAAATCACTAACTGGAAAAATGCCACCACCAATACAATTGGCGTCAGATCTTTGGCGCTATCAATGAAAGATCGGATAAAGGCATTCATTGGCAATTCTGGCTCCTAGTAACTAAAACCCTAAGTAGCTAAGCTCTGCTACTGCTGTAAATGCTATTGCTGAAAATAAAGCGACAACCTACTCCTTCTTTGCCATCGGCTCACAAAAGCATTGATTACTGACCGAGATAAACAGCATTCTCGCTCTACTTTAACTATGGTTAACTATTCGCCAACTCGGTGTGACACACACCGCGAAATGATAGGTCTATAATTATAAGTTCACTATTCTAGGCACAAGATTGCGAATGCAACGTCTGGATGTGATACAAAAGCCTGTTGTAGTTTGGAAGTGAAATGTGAAGTAGAAGATGGAGTGGATATGCGTATTTTGATTACTGGCGGTACAGGATTTATTGGTCGCTCTTTGATCAAACAACTGATCCCTCACCAAATGACTATCTTAACTCGAGATTGTGATAAGGCCGCCGAGCAATTAAAACACGTCAATCCCAACTGCTTACAGTTTATCGATTCATTACAATCATTTAACTGCCTGTCAGAATTTGATGCTGTGATAAACCTCGCGGGTGAACCCATTGTTGATAAACGTTGGTCTGAACAGCAAAAGCAGCGCATTTGTGACAGCCGTTGGGGTTTAACACAACAACTGGTTGAGCTAATCCATCAAAGTAGCACGCCGCCTAAAGTGTTCATCAGCGGCTCTGCTGTCGGCATCTACGGCGATCAAAAACAGCTCATCGTAGATGAAAATAGCCCCTACCAAGCAAAAGGGTTTCCAAACTACGTCTGCCAAAAATGGGAAGAAATCGCCAAGCAAGCACAATCACCATCGACTCGGGTTATCACCATCCGTACTGGGATTGTGTTGGGCACGCAAGGTGGCGCACTCAATAAAATGCTTTTACCATACAAACTCGGCGTTGGTGGGCCAATCGGCGCAGGGCAACAATACATGCCATGGATTCACATTGAAGATATGGTGCGTGCTATTCAATTTTTACTTGAAACACAAACCGCGCAAGGGGTATTTAACATGGTGGCCCCTCACCCAATAACCAATAAAGAGTTCAGTCAAACATTAGCCAAAACACTATCACGACCACACGTTTTATTTACCCCCAAGTTTGTGCTCAAGTTAGCGCTAGGGGAATCAAGCTGTTTATTGTTTGACAGCGTAAAGGCTAAGCCTAAGCATTTAACCGAACTTGGCTTCACTTTTACCTATTCGCGAGTACAACCCGCATTGCAGCATTTACTGTCACATTAATCATGCGTGTTAAGAAAATTTAAACAGAAAATCGTTAATCAATAACCAAAGGTGTTCTTCTCAAGCAAAAACAACAAGTTGGCAACAATTAACCCCACAACAATGCGCTTAACTTCAAACTTTATAAAATTAATTTCATAGAATTTTCATTTAGCCATAATTTTGTAATAAACAGTGTGCAAAATATCATCTATTGCAATTAATCCTATTAAAGATTGAAGAGAACAGTATGTCTTTAAACAAGCTTAATTGGTTAAGTGTAGGGATTGTGGTACTGGTTTTAGTACTCTTGTAATCCTTATAGAAACCAAACTTATAGAGACTCAGGCCCACTCCGTTAATGTATAAAATTAACGTGATTGGCCTGAGTTTTTTCTTTTAACGTTCCATATTTCTCAGCCACACAGCATGCCTTTTCCCTAAACCACCAGTGACGGTACATTTTCTGCACATTTGCTGACTATGATTGGCACACATACCTTGAGATCGTATAAATTAACCCAATCTATTAGCGGTTATCATTAGTCTAGGGACACGTACATGCATTCAGAATTCATCGTAGAAATGAACCAGCAAAACTTCCAACAAATCTTGGAAGGCTCTATGAGCACTCCCGTTGTTGTCTACTTCTGGGCACCAATGAGCCAAGAAAGTGCGGATCTTGTTCCTCAAATGCAGCAATTGGCGCAAAAATATGCCGGAGCGTTTACACTCGCGACCCTTAACTGCGAGCAAGAACAGCAAATTGCAGGTCAATTTGGTATTCAAGCCCTGCCGACTATTGCGTTATTTAACCAAGGACAAGCCGTTGATGGATTAGGTGGCCCGCAACCGATTCAAGCTATTGAAGCCATGCTACAAAAGCACCTTCCAAGCCAAGATGAATTAAACCTACAACAAGCGCTAACCTTGCTTTCAGAGCAAAAACACAGCGAAGCCTTAGCTTTATTGAGCACTCTTCCTGAAGAACTACAAAACAAAGGCGAAATCAAATTAGCCAAAGCCGATTGTTTACTGGCAACCGCGCAGTTTACAGAGGCTGAAGCCCTGCTGGCACATATTCCGTTAGAGTACCAAGACAACTACTACAAAGGACTGCTGGCTAAACTAGAATTGCACGCTCAAGCGGCAAACAGCCCTGAGATCCAAGCATTAGAGTCGCAACTGGCAAGCGATGAAAGTAACGCTAAGATCGCCAATGAATTGGCACTGCAATACCATGAGGTAAACCGCAGTGACGAAGCACTCGCGCTGTTATGGTCATTCATAGCTAAAGATCTTGGCGCACTTGATGGTGAGATGAAAAAAACCTTTATGGATGTCTTATCAGCGCTAGGACAAGAAAACACCACAGCTAAACAATATCGCCGTCAGCTGTATTCCATTCTTTACTAGAATGCTTGCATAAACAGTGGATGATTGTTACCTAAAGCGCGAATATTTCGCGCTTTTTTTAATCTTTAAGCGCATAGAAGTGATCAAAAATAAGGTATAGTAAATTCTTCAACTACTTCATTTAGAGGAAAGTCAGCATGGATTCAACCCTCATTACTATCGTTATTTTTATCGCCTTAGTTATTATCGTTCTTGTGGCCGGTATTAAAACGGTTCCCCAAGGAAGCAACTGGACCGTAGAACGTTTTGGTCGCTATACTAAAACGCTTCATCCAGGCCTTAACCTAATCGTTCCATTTGTTGACACTGTCGGCAATAAAATCAATATGATGGAGCAAGTACTCGACATCCCTGCTCAAGAAGTCATCTCTAAAGACAACGCTAACGTCAGCATAGATGCCGTCTGTTTCGTGCAAGTATTCGATGCTTCAAAAGCCGCTTATGAAGTAAGTGCGCTTGACCATGCTATTCGCAACCTAACATTAACCAACATTCGTACTGTTTTAGGCTCGATGGAGCTAGACGAAATGTTAAGTCAGCGCGATATGATCAATACCCGACTACTCACGATTGTTGATGAAGCAACTAACCCTTGGGGCGTTAAAGTAACGCGTATTGAAATCAAAGACGTGCAACCGCCAGCCGATCTAACGGCGGCGATGAACGCGCAAATGAAAGCGGAACGTAATAAACGTGCCGACGTACTAGAAGCTGAGGGTGTACGACAAGCTGAGATCTTAAAAGCAGAAGGTCACAAGCAAGCGGAAATTCTAAAAGCCGAAGGTGAAAAACAAGCGGCCATCTTACAGGCCGAAGCTCGCGAACGTTCAGCAGAAGCGGAAGCAAAAGCAACGCAAATGGTATCGGATGCAATTGCTGCCGGTGACATGCAAGCGGTGAACTACTTTATCGCGCAAGGCTACACTGACGCACTGAAATCTATCGGCCAAGCCGAAAACGGTAAAGTGATAATGCTACCGCTTGAAGCAACTGGGCTTATGGGCTCTATTGCTGGGGTGGCTGAAATGTTTAAAACCACTAGCGACAAGGACAAAGCGTGATAGAACTACTGCAACATGTTAATCACTGGCATTGGCTAGCGTTTGGCCTTGCGTTGCTTTGTTTTGAAGTGCTGGGTACTGCGGGATACTTCTTGTGGTTAGGCATCTCTGCGCTACTAGTGGGTATTCTGCTGAGTGTTTTGCCACTCGGTTGGCAGATGCAATGGATGAGTTTTGCCAGTTTTGGCTTAGTCACTACTTGGCTATGGTGGCGATACCAGAAAAACAAAGATAAACAAGATGAGAAAACCACCACTCTCAACAAACGCTCGCAAAGCTTGATAGGTCAATTCACCACCCTTGAACAAGATTTTCCTGTCGGCAAAGGTCGTCTTAGCTTAGGAGATACGTCTTGGACTGCGGTCGCCACCGAGAGCTTTAGCTCTGGCACCACGGTGGAAGTGTATAAAGTGGAAGGGATTGTGCTCTATATTCGACAAAAAGCGTAACTTGATAATATAGAGCAAACATAACGAAATGGGGTCTTAGGCTAAAAGTCTAAGACCCCATTTTTTATTACGCGATACCGTGCTGTTGCATCAAGGCTACCAAGGCTTGTTCGTCTTGCACTTCAACCCCTAAATCTTGTGCTTTAGCCAATTTAGAACCGGCCGCTTCGCCAGCAAATAAAATGTCGGTTTTCTTTGATACGCTGCCGGTCACTTTAGCACCCAGCGTTTGTAGCGCCGCTTTGGCATCAGAGCGAGTTAATTGCGACAAAGAACCTGTTAATACCACCACTTTACCTGCAAGCGGTAATTCGCCAGCATCCGCCACTTCTTCTATTTCTGGCCAATGAATACCACTTTCAATCAGCTCAGCGATCACCTCTTGATTTCGCTGTTGAGCGAAAAAGGCTTTGATGTGCTCTGCCACAATCGCGCCTACATCAGGCACTTCGAGTAGTTGCTCAATAGTGGCGCTTTCGATGTTAGGTAACGTTTTAAAGTGCTGCGCTAAGTTCGCCGCGGTTGCCTCGCCCACTTCACGAATGCCTAGCGAATACAAAAAGCGCGCTAAGGTTGTTTGTTTGGATTTTTGCAACGCATCAATAACGTTCTGCGCCGATTTTGGTCCCATTCTTTCTAAAACGGTAATACGGCCTGCGCTGAGTTTGAAAAGATCGGCTGGGGTTTTCACCATTTCTTTATCGACCAATTGCTCAACCACTTTGTCGCCTAAGCCATCAACGTCCATCGCTTTACGAGATACAAAGTGCTTTAACGCTTGCTTACGTTGCGCTGAGCATACCAAACCGCCAGTACAGCGAGTCACCGCCTCACCTTCTGTGCGCTCTGCATCTGAGCCACACACTGGGCACACTACAGGGTAAATAATATCAACCGCATTTTCAGGACGCCTTTCTAGAACCACTCCGGTAATTTGCGGAATGACATCACCAGCACGACGAATAATTACCGTATCCCCAATGCGCACTCCTAAACGCTGAATTTCATCGGCATTATGCAAAGTGGCATTACTGACGGTTACCCCGCCGACAAATACAGGTTGCAGTTTAGCCACAGGAGTAATCGCGCCCGTGCGCCCAACTTGAAACTCGACATCGTTAAGCAGAGTCAGCTCTTCTTGAGCTGGGAATTTATAGGCAATCGCCCAGCGTGGCGCTCTAGCCACAAAGCCTAGTTGCTCTTGGCGCTCGATATCATCTAACTTGATCACCACACCATCAATTTCATAATCAAGCTGATCGCGGGTTTCTAAAATATGTCGGTAGTAAGCGATCACTTCGTCTAAAGTATCCACCTTACGCACCGCAGGACACATAGGTAAGCCCCAACCTTTTAGTTGAATAAAGCGTTGGTAATGACTTTCAACCAGTTCGCCCCCTTCTATCACCCCTACGCTATACGCATAAAACCCTAAAGGACGTTTTGCGGTAATGCGAGAATCCAGCTGACGCAGACTGCCTGCGGCGGCATTTCTTGGGTTAGCAAAGGGCTTTTCACCTTTAGCTAGCGCTTGCTCATTGATACGTTCAAAGCCTGCTTTAGGCATAAAGACTTCACCGCGCACTTCTAAGCGCGTTGGAAAGCCTTCACCTTGCAATTTCAATGGAATAGCACTGATGGTGCGTACATTTTGCGTAATATTTTCACCCGTTGCGCCATCACCACGGGTTGCTGCTTGTACCAAAACCCCGTTTTCATACATTAAGCTCACCGCTAGACCATCTAGCTTAGGCTCACAGCTGAACACGCCTAAATCATCACTATTTAAACGATCTTGCATACGCTTATAAAAAGCCTTTAGTTCATCATCATCAAATGCATTATCAAGCGATAACATCGGCACTTGATGGCTCACTTGCGTAAAGCCTGACAGTGGCGCGCCGCCAACACGTTGTGAAGGTGAATCTAAAGTAACTAATTCTGGGTTGCTTTCTTCTAATTCAAGCAGTTGACGCATCAAACGGTCATATTCAACATCGGGGATCTCAGGGCTATCCTCAACGTAATAACGCACTGCATGATAATGCAATGATTCGGAGAGCTTAGCGTGTTGTTGTTGAATAGAATCGGACATAAGGGTTTCTCAAAAATTGGGAAAAGAAAAGGCTCTTATGCAGAGCCCTTTTTTACTATTTAACTGTTAACCAGTGAACTAGATAATGTTGCTGGTTTCTTTTGGCTCTTGACGATGAACAAACTCTTGGATCTGACGTTTGTACGCGTCGATACGATCACGAGTCATCAGAGTGCGTTTATCATCTAATACGTTGCCACTTAAATTATCAGCAATCATCTGCGCGGTATGCAGCATGATCTTAAAGTTTTGCTCAGGATCGCCATAGCATGGCAAGGTCATGAAAAACGAAATCCCTTTAGTGACAAATTCCGCAGGATCGTCATGCGACAATGTGCCCGGTTTAAGCATGTTCGCCACGCTAAATAAAACCTTACCAGTACCTGCGCTATCTACATGGCGGTGATAGATATCCATAGGGCCATAATGCAAGCCATGTTGTTCCATGCTGATAAAGAGGTCGCTACCGACAAACTCTTCATTGCCACGCGCTTCAACGTGCAGTACCAGCACTTCCATCTCAGGCTCTTCAACCTTAGCAGGAGCTTCAGGAACCACTTCCACTTCTGGTTCAACTTCTGGCTCTGTTACCGTAAATGCACTATTGCTATTAAAGCCAGCATTGGCTTCATCAGTTGCACTAAACGGCGTCGTGATTGGCGCTTCAGAAGCAGGCTCTTTGGTAATAAAAGCAGACGATGGTTCATCATCGTGTTTAGAGTAAGCGTCTGAGCTAATAGTAATAGTAGGTAGCTCTTCAGGCTTCACCGTTACCGTAGGTTTAACGGTTTCTGCCGCTTGATGCGCTTTACTAAATTTATCATCTTGCGCTGTTTCTAACAGTGGGTCGCCAATATCATCATCAAAACCTGAGAAACTTGGCTCTTTTTTGTCATTCTTTGACGTTACCTTCACCACTTCAAAATCATCTTCTGCAACGGGTGCAGGTTTAACTGAATTCGCTTGAGGTGCACTTGATCCCGATAATGGCTCATCATCAAGTTTGCTCAGTGGCTTATCTGAAAATCGACCACTTTGTTCTCGTTTATTCGTCCATAAACCATGGATAAGTAGGCCCGCGATGGCTAAGACACCTACGACTATCAATACGATTCGCAATTCCTGCATTTTTTGCTCTCTGCTTTACTCTGGTGAGACACCGAGATTGGGTGACTTAAACTACTTTAACAAAACTCTGATGTAGAGTTGAACCTTTTAACAATATCTATGTACTTTATGCTGTGATTTTGAGCACGCTTTTCTTATATTAGAGCTAATCCGCTGAAAACTCAGTATTTGGGACGAATAAGATGCATCAAAAATTACACACAATGTCCGGTTTCGGTTATTTCTTTTCTGGATTTAAACTGGCTATGCAACCAGGTTTACGTCGCTATGTCTTTATGCCACTACTCATCAATATCTTATTAGTGGGCAGTGCGTTATTTTATCTATTTAGCCACCTCAATCAATGGATAGAACAATGGATTGGGGTATTACCTGAATTTTTAAGCTGGTTGAGCTACATTCTGTGGCCTTTGCTAGCCTTAACTATTTTAGCCACCTTTTCCTACTTCTTCAGCACTTTAGCCAACTTTGTGGCTGCGCCTTTCAACGGTCTATTAGCCGAAAAAGTGGAACAGAAATTAAGCCCAGAAGGCATGTTAGAGCAAAGTGTCGCCGACTTAATCAAAGATGTGCCTCGAATATTAGCTCGAGAGTGGCGAAAACTGGTCTATTTACTGCCAAAAGCCATCGGCCTGTTCCTGCTATTACTGATTCCTGCCTTTGGTCAAACTGTTGCGCCTTTTGTGTGGTTTATTTTTACCAGTTGGATACTTGCCATTCAATATTGTGACTATCCGTTTGATAACCATAAAGTCGACTTCAATTCGATGCGCTTTGCACTCAAGGCGAAACAAAGTAAAGCCTATGGCTATGGCGCTATGGTGGCCCTATTTACTTCTATCCCACTTTTAAACTTGATAATCATGCCTGTTGCCGTGTGCGGCGCAACCTTGATGTGGGTCACAGAATTCAAACAAGATCAGAAAGTTAGCTATTAGATATAACGTTTTATTCCTTTGTTAGAGCCAAGAACAGCTCTATTCTAAAGGCGTATGATTTAACTAATCAAATTACCGAATAATACAGAAACCCTAATACAATTAGCGTGTTAACCCACAAGGAAGCAAGCATGAGCAAGATTTACGATGATAATTCTCAAACTATTGGCAATACGCCTCTCGTTCGTTTAAACCGCGTCAGCAACGGCAACGTTCTCGCTAAAATTGAAGCTCGTAACCCTAGCTTCAGCGTGAAATGTCGTATCGGTGCCAACATGGTTTGGGAAGCAGAGAAATCAGGCGCACTAAAAGAAGGCATTGAACTTGTTGAGCCAACCAGTGGTAACACAGGTATCGCGCTTGCTTATGTAGCAGCAGCTCGTGGTTATAAACTGACTCTAACTATGCCTGAGTCAATGAGTCTTGAGCGTCGTAAACTTCTTAAAGCATTGGGCGCTAACCTAGTGTTAACAGAAGCGGCAAAAGGCATGAACGGCGCTATCGCAAAAGCGGAAGAAATCGTTGCAGCAAATCCTGAATCTACATTGCTTCTACAACAATTCAACAACCCAGCAAACCCTGAGATTCACGAAAAAACCACTGGCCCTGAGCTTTGGGATGCCACTGACGGTGAAATCGACGTATTGGTTTCTGGTGTAGGTACTGGCGGTACTATCACAGGTACTACTCGTTACCTTAAGAAAACAAAAGGCAAAGCAATTACTGCTGTAGCGGTTGAACCTGCTGAGTCTCCAGTCATTAGCCAAGTTCTTGCTGGCGAAGAAGTAAAACCAGGTCCACATAAGATTCAAGGTATCGGTGCCGGCTTTATTCCTGGAAACTTAGATCTTGAACTTATCGACAAAGTTATTACGGTAACTTCTGATGAAGCGATTGAAATGGCTCGTCGTCTAATGGAAGAAGAAGGTATTCTAGCGGGTATTTCTTCTGGTGCCGCCGTTGTTGCAGCAAATAAAGTTGCGGAACTTCCTGAATTTAAAGGAAAAACAATTGTAGCCGTACTTCCAAGCTCTGGTGAGCGTTACCTAAGTACCGCTTTATTTGCAGGCATATTTACTGAGAAAGAAAATCAGCAATAGCCACAAAAAAACTGTGCCCAAATCAAATTTTCAGTCAAAAAAGCCCCTTTCTGGGGCTTTTTTATTGATTAGTGGTCAGCATTTGGTAGTATTTCTAGGCTTTATTTTTTGCTTCAAAATAAAAGAAGCGATAATTTAGGCTGTAATTAAAAGTCATAAGAACTTACTCAGCCAAGGTCACGAGCCAATACATTTGTAATTGAGTCTTGGACTTCAAAACATAATCTAAATATCAACGGGGTATATCACATGTACGAGAAGCAAGTAGAAATCACTGCAGAAAACGGTCTTCACACTCGCCCAGCGGCGCAGTTTGTTAAAGAAGCTAAATCATTTGATGCAGATATCACTGTGACTTCTAACGGTAAAAGCGCTAGCGCTAAAAGCCTATTTAAGCTTCAAACTCTAGGTCTAGTAAAAGGCACTATGGTTACTATTTCTGCTGAAGGTCCACAAGCTACTGAAGCTGTTGACCATCTAGTAGCTCTAATGGATGAGCTGCACTAAGAGCCTACGTTCGATTATAAAAGCCACTTCGTTGTTATCAGCCAAGTGGCTTTATTGAAATAGACTCTGTAAAAGCTAAAAATTAGTCACCCGCCCACTATAGACCAAGTTAAGGTAAAGCTATGATCTCAGGCATTCTAGCGTCTCCAGGTATTGCTTTTGGTAAAGCACTACTTCTTCAAGAAGATGAAATCGTTCTAAACAAAAACAAAATTTCAGCCGACCAAGTTGACTCTGAAGTACAGCGTTTCTACGACGCTCGAAACAAATCAGCCGCTCAACTTGAAATCATCAAACAAAAAGCTCTTGAAACTTTTGGTGAAGAAAAAGAAGCGATCTTTGAAGGTCACATTATGCTTCTTGAAGATGAGGAACTGGAAGAAGAGATCCTTGCTCTTATCAAGAACGATAAACTTTCAACAGATTTCGCAATCTACTCAATCATCGAAGAACAAGCGACTGCGCTTGAGTCTCTAGATGATGAATACCTAAAAGAGCGTGCAACGGATATCCGTGACATCGGTACTCGTTTTGTTAAAAACGCACTCGGTATCAACATTGTTTCTCTAAGTGACATTGACCAAGAAGTCATTCTTGTTGCTTACGATCTAACGCCATCTGAAACAGCACAAATCAACCTAGATTACGTTCTAGGCTTTGCTTGTGACATCGGCGGCCGTACGTCTCATACCTCTATCATGGCACGCTCTCTTGAGCTTCCTGCGATTGTGGGTACTAACGACATCACTAAACAAGTGAAAAACGGCGATACTCTAATTATGGATGCGATGAACAACCGAATCATCGTAAACCCAACTGAAGCAGAACTAAACGAAGCGAAACAAATTCGTGATAAGTTCCTTGCTGACAAAGCAGAGCTTGCTAAATTAAAAGACCTTCCAGCAGTTACTCTTGATAACCGTCACGTAGAAGTATGTGGCAACATCGGTACTGTTAAAGACTGTGACGGTATTATCCGTAACGGTGGTGAAGGCGTTGGTTTGTACCGTACAGAGTTCCTATTTATGGACCGTACTTCTCTTCCAACAGAAGAAGAACAATACCAAGCTTATAAAGAAGTTGCCGAAGCAATGGCAGGCCAACCAGTGATCATCCGTACTATGGATATCGGTGGTGATAAAGACCTTCCATACATGGATCTTCCAGAAGAAATGAACCCGTTCCTTGGCTGGCGCGCAGTTCGTATCAGCTTAGATCGTCGTGAAATTCTACGCGACCAACTTCGTGGTATTTTACGTGCATCAGCGCACGGCAAACTAAGCATCATGTTCCCTATGATTATCTCTGTTGAGGAAATCCGTGAACTAAAAGCCGCTATTGAAGAATACAAAGCTGAACTTCGCTCTGAAGGCTTGGCATTTGATGAAAATATTGAAATCGGCGTAATGGTAGAAACACCAGCAGCTGCAGCAATCGCTCACCACTTAGCTAAAGAAGTTTCTTTCTTTAGTATTGGTACAAATGACTTAACTCAGTATACTCTAGCAGTAGACCGTGGTAATGAGCTTATTTCTCATCTATACAATCCACTATCACCAGCAGTATTAACTGTGATTAAACAGGTGATTGACGCTTCTCACAAGGAAGGTAAGTGGACTGGGATGTGTGGTGAATTAGCGGGCGACGAACGCGCAACACTTCTTCTGCTGGGTATGGGCTTAGATGAGTTCTCTATGAGCGGCATCTCTATCCCTGCAGTTAAGAAAGTGATTCGTAATGCAAACTTCTCGGAAGTAAAAGCAATGGCAGAAGAAGCTCTGCAATTGCCAACGGCCGCAGAAATCGAAGCGCACGTAGCGAAATTTATCGCGGATAAATCAAACTAATAATATAATTTAATAGAATAAACTGCTTAGGAGCATGTAATGGGTCTGTTTGACAAACTTAAGAAGCTGGTATCGGACGAAGGCAACGCTGCAGGTTCAATCGAAATCATTTCACCACTATCTGGCGAAATCGTTAACATTGAAGATGTGCCTGATGTAGTTTTCGCTGAGAAAATTGTTGGTGACGGTATTGCTATCAAGCCAACTGGCAACAAAATTGTTGCTCCAGTGAATGGTACTATTGGTAAAATTTTTGAGACCAACCATGCGTTCTCTATCGAATCAACTGACGGTATTGAACTATTCGTTCACTTTGGTATCGACACTGTTGAACTTAAAGGTGAAGGTTTCACTCGCATCGGTTCTGAAGGTCAAGAAGTTAAAGCTGGTGATACTATCATCGAGTTTGATCTTGCATTCCTAGAAGAGAAAGCGAAATCTACTTTGACTCCAGTTGTTATTTCTAACATGGATGAAATCAAAGAACTGAACAAACTTTCTGGCGCAGTAACTGTAGGTGAAACTCCAGTACTACGTGTAACTAAGTAACTTCTACTTAGATTCAAGTGATTAAAAACGCAGCCAATGGCTGCGTTTTTTTATGCTTGTAAATCAGCAACTCCTCAACGGAAGAGTGCTTATTCGTTTAAGCCACCACTAAGTTTTTTAGCATAGTTTGGCTAGGAGCAAAGAAGTATGCGCCTGTTACCGCTTTAGTGTAATCAAGCAGCTGATCGGTCTTGCCGTCTACTTGGCCATACATGCTTTCTAGCATTGCAGTAAAGTTATGTACGGTTTTACAGTAAGCGATAAACAGCAAACCGTGCGGGCCAGAAACCGTGCCGTATGGCAGGCTGTGACGAACGATTTTAAGGCCTTTGCCTTCTTCTTTAATATCTACTCGGCCAACGTGTGATTGCGCCGCCACATCGTCTAGCTCAACAGAATCTTCTTTGGTGCGACCTACGATTTTTTCTTGCTGTCCAACTGACAATTTATTCCATGCCGGTAAGTTGTGCTCAAAGCGCTGCACCATGATGTAACTGCCACCAGCAAATGTACCTTCAGGAATCAAAGCTACTTCTGCTCTTTCTTCGCCTTCTGGGTTCTCAGTGCCGTCAATAAAGTCAGTCATATCACGAGAATCAAGGTAACGATAAGAATAAGTTTCATCAACAATCGTCACTTCTTCAGACACTTCTGACATCAGTTTGCGTAGCAAATAGAAATGCAAGTCATGACGGTGAGAGTGACAATGCAAAAGCACGTCTACCTCGGTACTTGGGGCAATTTGATCATCACATTCAAGCACAGGGAATGGTACAAGTTCACTTGGAACTTCTTCAGAAATGCTGCTACTCCAAAACTGATGAGAAAATGCAATGCTGGTTGCTAGAGTCGCACCCGGTTGGTTTGCGTTGATTTCCTCAACCCAACCATCTACTTTTTGTAGCGCTGTTAATACTTTGTTTTTATCGCCCGTGACCTTCATAAGGACATATAAAGCAAATGGGCTTGGCTCTGGAATTATAGCCGCTTGAGGTTGAATCATAATTACTCCGTTCAAACTAGTTATCGGAAATACTTTGGAAACAGTCTTTTACTCGTCGACTATTAAATAGATAAATGATTATCCAACTTAAGCCAACAACAGAGAGGGCACTCCCCCAACTAAACTGACCATCTTGTAGTGATATATAATGCAACTCTAACGCGAGTTGCGAAACGCTAAGCAGAATGGAAACAGCTCGTCCTAATCCAATCAACTTATTTAACCAATGTCTGTCTGGATTTCTGAGCCCTATCACCCACATGAGTAATAAACTAGGAATACCCATACACATCATCATGTATAAACTGGATGAATTTGGATAGATCATCGCCAGTATATCACTGCCGCGATCTTTAGTTACTCCAGCCAAAGCAAACACTATCCATCCACGAGCCAAAAACAGCCAACATAACCACAACCAAAACGGTGCTTTTAGATAGCCATTTTTATCATACTCTTCAATCAGGTACCGCACACTACTCACTTTATATTGAGGCATTTATTTGTATTTAAAGGCATAATTAACCTCAAATCTTTACTTACTAAACGCTTATGAAGAACAACAATACAACTGTATCATCCCAAACCCAGCAACAAGCTATGCAAGTAGCTAAGGCAACCCAAAAACCGGGGCAAACTAAAGAGCAAACCAAGCTGATTGCTCAAGGAATCGAAAAGGGTATCGCTGAATATAAAAAGCGTCAAAAACAGAAATCACGAGACGCCGATAAACTTAAAAAACAAAACCTTAAGAAAAAACAACAGCAGTTATCAACGCCAGACAATACGCCATCTGCTCAAGATACCGTATCAACCGCTAAGTCGAACCGACTGCCTTGGGTTTTGTTGGTCATTAGTTGGGTAGGATTTATTGCCTATACCCTACTCACCTCGCACTAATAACGCTAAGAAAGGTGTGAAACAATTGTTGTTGTATTACCAGCAACCCACTCTTCATCCAATGGTCCCCAATCTGAAACCTGATAATAGCCGTCATTATGGCGGCGACCATCTTGGATAAAACACAATGATACCCCGATCCCAGGCAATGCTTTTAACACGTCTTGGATTGTACGGCGAGGCCAACCAGTATATTCCACCAATTTAGGGACATTTGGACGCTCCATACTTGCGACCAAATGCGCAAGATATAAACGACGAGCAAAAACAGGATTGAGTTCCATTGCTACCTCCAAAAATAATTTAACAATTATTGCGAATATCTAAGATAGGAACTTGCGTCTGATCAAATAACCGCAACTTATGTCCATATTCATCTGTTTTTCTATTCTTGTTTCTCGTTCTGCACAAACTCAACTTGACTTAGTGATACACCGCGCCGGAATTGTTTGATAGGATTCTACTTTCGATAAACGCACTAAGGACAGACGATGAGCGTAATTATGTATGGTATCCCCAACTGCGATACCATAAAAAAAGCCAAGAAATGGCTGCAAGAACATCAAATCGAATTCACATTTCATGACTACCGTAAACAAAGTATCACCAGTGACATGGTTAGCGAGTTTTGTGACCATTTAGGCTGGGAGTTGGTGTTAAATAAACACGGTACCACCTATCGTCAACTGGATGATGAGCAAAAACAATCTCTCAATCATGACACTGCCATCACTCTTCTAGTAGAACATCCTGCGATGATTAAACGCCCTATCATTCGTGTTGGTGAACAACTGCATATTGGCTTCAAAGCCGATCAATATGACCGTATTTTTAACGTTTAATCCCCATATTAAGGAAATAGGATGAACTCCAGTCCCGTTTTAGATTTAGCTATCGATCTTATCAGCCGTCAGTCTGTCACTCCTGAAGATGCAGGATGCCAACCATTAATGATTGAACGCCTCAAAGCACTGGGCTTTGAAATTGAAATTATGCACTTTGACGACACCCTTAACCTTTGGGCTCGTCGAGGCACACAAGCACCACTATTTACCTTTGCTGGACACACAGACGTTGTGCCTGCGGGTAACTTAAACGACTGGAACACGCCACCGTTTGAACCTACTGTCGTTGATGGCTATCTATATGGTCGTGGCGCAGCCGATATGAAAGGCTCACTGGCCTCTATGGTCGTCGCGGTAGAGCGTTTTATTGCCGAGCATCTTGATCACAAAGGCTCTATTGCCTTTCTTATCACCTCTGATGAAGAAGGCCCGTTTATCAATGGCACAACGCGCGTTATCGACACGCTAACTGAGCGCAACGAAATCATTGATATGTGTATTGTCGGCGAACCTTCAAGCACAGATTATGTGGGTGATGTAGTGAAAAACGGCCGTCGCGGCTCTTTCACTGGTGAGCTAACCGTAAAAGGCATTCAAGGCCACGTTGCCTACCCGCACATTGCCAAAAACCCGATTCACCACGCCCTGCCAGCGCTAACGGAACTGACGCAAATTGAATGGGACAACGGTAATGAGTTTTTCCCGCCAACGAGTTTCCAACTGCCAAACCTAAACGGCGGCACTGGCGCGAGCAATGTGATTCCGGGTGAAGTACACGCCATGTTTAACTTGCGCTACAGCACTGAAATCCACCACGAACAAATCAAAGAGCGTATCTATGAAGTCTTAAATAAATACGACTTTGATTACGATATTAAGTGGACCTTAAACGGCGAACCTTTCCTAACCGATACGGGCGATCTGCTTACTGCTGTAGTTGATGCGGTCACTACCGTAAATGGTAAAGCGCCACAACTATTGACCACTGGCGGCACCTCTGACGGTCGCTTCATCGCTAAAATGGGCGCGCAAGTGATTGAATTGGGGCCAGTCAACGCCACCATTCATAAAGTGAACGAGTGCGTAAAAGCCGAAGATTTAGACCTGTTAGCAGATATGTACCAAAACGTATTGGTTAACCTACTAGGAAAGTAACATGAATGAGACTAGCGATTGGACCCAGCAGCAATTAACCGGTATTGATGAGTCACACCTTACCGCTATCACTATTGATAAGCGTGAGATAAAGGTTCATCAAGCCGTTAGTGAAGCTCTTTTATCGCTAGTTCATCATGCGGCGCAACACGGCTTTGAATTGAGTATCGCCAGTGGTTTTCGCGATTTTGAGCGACAAAAAATGATTTGGAATAACAAGTACCTAGGCGTGCGACCTATTCTAGACATTAATGGTGATCCTCTCGATGCTCATTCTCTTGCCCCATTGCAACGCATTCATGCCATTTTACGGTGGTCAGCACTGCCTGGGGCAAGCCGTCATCATTGGGGCTGTGACTTTGACCTCTATGCAAAGAACCTGCTTCCAGAAGGCATACAGCTACAACTAGAGCCTTGGGAATACTTACAAGGGCATCAAGCGCCCTTTTATGAGTGGCTACTCACTCACGCTCCACAGCACGGCTTCTTTTTCCCCTACGCCAAAGACAAAGGCGGCGTTGCAGTAGAACCGTGGCACCTAAGCCATCAAGCCACCTCTGACAAAGCATTAGCTACCTTCAACAGCCAAATGCTTGCTGATATTTTGCGCCTTAATCCCATAGAAGGTAACAACGAGGTATTAATGCACCTCGATAAGATCTACACTCAATATGTCAGCAACATCACCACTTCGTAGGACGGTCACTCATGCTCGTAGACCTATTATTTAACCCTTGGGTCATTATTTTCATCGCCGTTAGCGTCGTAGCGGGCAACATAGCCGCGCTCAAATACACCGCCAATATGAAAGTAGGCACTATGTCTAAACAGCAAAAAGACGACATAGAAAAGCTAAAACAGCTCGATGCCGAACGTCAAAAACAGACCAATAAGAACTTGAAAGATAAGAGCTCAGTGGATGGTGACTCGGAAAGTGGGGATGAGTGATTTTGTTAACAATGGGGTTATTTACAGATTACATGCCTACAGTCATAAGGTTAGATATTGTTAGTTCGCCAAATGAAAAGTAGATACTAGTTTATATGGCACTGATCAGTTACATCACACTTTCAACGCAATAAGCGCTGAAAAACCATTCTATATTTAATCAATTTCGGAAAAATCAGCTCTCATAAAAAGAGGCGCAAGCTAATCTGACTCAACCTTTGTATTGAGCAGGAGTAACGGCTACTAACTTTTTGAAATTACGATGAAAGTGACTTTGATCATTGAACCCCAATTCAGTAGCAACAGACACAATATTATGCCCTTTTTTTAGTAATACCTTTGCTTCATTTATCCGCATAGCAATTTGCATGGCATGAGGGGTTATCCCATACGATTTCCGAAATGAATGAATCAAGTGGTATTCACTTAAACCAGAGTGTTGAGCAATCTCTTTGATTGAGATGTTGTTTTTAAAATTATCACTAATAAAGCGGTGAGCCTTGGTAATATTTACTTTTGTTAGGTTCAGTTCGTCAATATCTAGGGCGTTGGAGTTGAGAAATAAATTGGAGAAAAATGCAATGCTTTCTTCCTCTACTTTCATTTGATCAACATTGTTTATAATTGAGTCTGCCAATAATTGAAACTGCTGGTAGAGTTCTGCGGAGTTAGTATGGATAATTGAGAATGGTATGAATTTTTTTGACGGATTATCTACTACCATAGATTGGATATGACCTAACCACTTCGGGCATACATACAACATTTTATAACTCCAATTCGTATCTGGAGTGGGATTACATGAATGCACTTCCAATGGATTCACTATAACAAGAGAACCCATTTCAATTTTACTTTCTATGTTGTTATTAAAATAATCACTTTGACCACAGTCTACCGATCCAACAGAAAACTCTTCATGAGTATGTTTGCCATAGCATGCGTTTGTATTTTTGGAACAACGCAGTTCTATTGGGGTTACATTGGATCGAAAAAATCGCTGTTTAGCCATATCAACTAATACTATTTCAACTAGATATAAAGAAAGTATATAGAACGGTTATCCCTAGTAGTAGTCCCATAGAGAGATTAAATAGTCTGAACTGCTTAGGCGTATCTATCATGGAACTGATGGTAATCCCTAGTAGTGCCCACACTGAAATCGATAGGTAGCAAACAACAAAGAATATCCCACAGAATAAAAGTAATACCTCTAGTCCTGTGTTTTGCCCCGTATAAAAAACTGAAATACCAGCAAGAGAAACAATCCATGCTTTAGGGTTGAGCCACTGACACATCATCCCCTGTAAAAGTGATGGTGCTGCGTTGCTTTCTACTGACCCTTTACTTTTAATGGTCGATTCTTGTGTAGTCACTTTATAGGCGAGATATAATAAAAAACCTCCTCCTATATACGTCATCCCCTTTGCTAAATAAGGAATCTCTGTCATAAATTGCGATAATCCAAAACCTAGCAAAAACAAAATGGATACAAACCCAAAAGTTGCACCCGTGATATGAGGTATCGTGCGGATATATCCATAATTTGCGCTGGTTACAGTGGCTAAAATATTTACAGGGCCTGGCGAAATTGAAGTGACCAAGGCAAAAGTCGCCATCGCTACTAGTAGTGAAATCATTGTGTAGTCCTTTGTACAATTAAATGCACTACACAATAAAACGGCTTTTAGCATCAATATTGTACAAAACTGCTATTTATTGCCCTAATTATTGAATAATAAAAAGGGTTATTTAAAGTATTCATCAGAGGGAACAGCCTAATACTTGACTTAGCAGGGAGGACGACACCCAAATAACGATAAGAGAACGGCTACTGCTTACCCATACTTTGTTGATGTTCAAAGTGAAATGCTTGATACATTGAATACCCGACTAGTGATCCCTTTAACGCCAGTTGAAATGTTAGAAAAGAAAGCCCCTACCCACCTATGTCCAATAATCCATATTGACGAAGGGGATTTTGTAATCCTCACTCACCGAATGGCGAGTGTACCAACTAAGATCTTACGTGATCCAGTAAATGAGTTGAGCACCTTTAGAAACGAGATTATTGCTGCCATCGACTTTCTGATTACTGGCATATAAAACTAAGTTAAGTGGTAAGCTAAATCTGAGCGAAGCAAGGGAGTCCAGCCCGCATTTACGCTCCCATCTTGAACTATTTGTTACCTGCACAGCGCACGATCATTGTAAATGTTATCAGCTCGTTCAAAAATACTTCTCATGTCACTCAAACATGCCGCAACTTCAGCCCAAGTAATAACGGCATCAAAATCCTTAATGGTCGTATTTTTAGGCTTATATTTTGATGAGCACAAGCCTAAAAGATGTACTTTTTTCCAAGGTAGATCATTACTACTTTGTATCTTCTCTTTGGCTAAAATCATATTATTGATTTGACTAGGGCTAAATTTTTGATTTGCTTTGGCCTCAATCAACACAATTGATTCATCTGAAAGAACAAACACATTATCGAATGTCTGCTTTTCAAATGACTTATTTTCACGATCAATATAACCTGCCTTAGCCAAATCTCTAAAAAGGCAAATCTCATAACCACTGTCTACTATTTTAACACTCCTGCTTAAGCCCAACGTCTTGATCAACAGGGTTTGAAACGACTCACTATCATTAAGACACCCATAATATAGATGTGAGGTATAGAAAACTTCCGTTCTTGTTATTTCGCTTAATTTTTTCATATACATTTATTTAGTCACTAGATATGACGCAAAGTAAGCCAGATTGCTTAGATCGGGATACTGTATGTTCGGCGAGTGATATTGTTTTATTTACGTAAAAAAGGCGTGACTGAATCGCCACGCCATAGTGACTTAATCGCAAGATCTTAGGGCGGGAGCCGTTGTTGAAAGTACCATTCTGTTATAGTCTAAGATGTGCTCTGTTAGATAATCGCGCTCTTTATAGCTACTGTAAGATAGTGTTGAATTAAGTATGGTTTTGAATTCATCTTCGTTGTCATAAAGACAGAATGCGTGAATAAAAGGGTGGGTGCTTTCAAAGCCGTATTGTGATAAATATATTAATGCTGCTTTGTTGTCATAATTGGTGGTGAAAGCTTCATTTTCACGAATTTCTTGAACTTGCAATGTATTAAACAACTCTTGTTTTTTGGTAAGAATTTCATCAAAAAACTCTTGATTATCATACATATAAGCTCTGCCCTCTGGTGTAAAGACTTTGGAATATAGTGCTCGTTTGATGTAGCGACCAAATTCAGTTCGTGGTGGACGGTTAAATTCAGGATCTTGTGCAAATGCTAGATCTTTTTTTGCGTGCCTTAGTAAAGCCCTTCTGTGACGTATATGTGTGTTAGATTCATCGGCATATTTATTGATATTCTGCTGAATTTCGTCAACGTGAGAAAGAAGATACTTATGACGTAAATCTAAAAAGCGCTCAGTTAATACTTGTGGTTGTTGCGATTGAATTTTAAGGTGTTTAAGGAGTCGAGTTTCAAAGTCTGTGAGTGTTTTATCTTCTAGTTTGTAATCCAACATTTCTAATCGTTTGTAGGTCTTCTCAGCCGTACCTGAATCAAGAAAGGTGTATAAAGTGTTATGTGAATAAAAAACCTCTTCCATTGCCCCTATCTCTCTAGCGGTAAGAAGCTGCTCAAGATTGAGATACGCTAGACTAAAACTTGCGTCGGGGCCCACGTACTCTTCGGGGAACTTGGCGTATTCAGAAATTTCGATGTTGAACTTAGGTGGGGTGAGTACTTCGTCGCCACAAGCGGCCAAGATAGGCACAATAAAAAGTAAAAGGTATTTTGTAATGTTTTTCATAAGGCATCCATATATAAAAGTACTTAGTAATAATTTTCAGGAAGCACACTTTCTATAATCATTCGATTTTCTTTATAAGTAATTGAAATTAATGTGCAAATAGGTGCACATTTTATCGACAATATCTATCTACGTCCATTTTGCACCGACATAAATAACAAAAAAAAGGAGCACCCAATCAGGTGCTCCTTTTGTTATTCATTAAAGAGTATGGATTACTCTTGGTCAGCTTCGCCGTCTTTGGCTGTGCTAGTTTGTTCCATCATCTTGGCTAATACAGGTAGCATTTCTTTTAGCATCTCTTCTGTCACTGGTTTTCCAGCTTCATTGGTAATGTTAATCGAAGTTCGGTTACCTAAATCACCTAACAAGAAGGTGTATGTTTGTGAGTCGTAGCTTAGCGGCTTCATGCCGATGCTTTGCCAGAAGTCATCATTAGGTTGGGAGAATGATGTTTCGATAGTACCTTGAGATTGGTTGCGTCCATCCATGGTAAAGCCCATTGTAGGCAATAGCTCAGGGATACGTTGCCAGAAGACATCGTAAGGGGCGCGCGCAATAATAATAGGCAGACCGCTGCGATCTTGTCCCATGCTCAAAGGAATTATCTTAACCAGTTCCAACGCTTTCTTAGCGGCTTCATCACGAACCACTTGGTCGTAACGCGACATCACTAAGTTAGTCATAAAGGTGTTATAACGTTCTTTGTTGGTAAGGCTAACTTCTTGCTCTTCACCGCCTTCTTTCCATGCAATTAAGCTAATGCGGAATCCAAAGCGAGAGTTTTCTTCAAAGCGTTCGATAAGGTAACGGCTGCTTAGCGTTTCCTCTTCGTCTTCTTCTTCCCATACGATCCAATCTGTTTCAATGCGGTCGTCAGTAGAGGTTAGGCGTTTGATATCACGAGAATCCATCATATCTTGCGCTGTTTGCCATACTTTATCGCGCTCGTCTTTGGTTAGTAGCCATAAGGTCACTACCCCATCAACTTGCTCAGTGCGAGCACCAGGAATCAGTTCTAGAACCTGTTGTGGCGGGCGAATATCTACCTGTTTGCCAATACCACCGACATAATCCCCACTCGGGATATTATAGTCAGGGTAAAACTCAAGCTGCTGATCTGGCGCTGATACAAGATCAGGGCGAGGTTCAGCTTCAAGGTATTTAAAGTCGTCTTTTGCTTGACGACGCTCCGCTGCACTACCAGCACAACCACTTAAAATAGCGACAGCCAGTGTACTAAGCACTAGCTGATTAACAAACTTCATTGAGACTCCTGATCCTTAGCACCTGATTGAGGTTCGAATCGTAGATAATTAGGTTTAACGAATGCCAGCTTGCTCAAGTGCAGCGTTCACTACTTCTTGGCCTGCTTCTGACAATGGCGTCATTGGTAAACGCAATGCGCTGTTTTCAACAAGGTGTAATTGCTGAGCTGCCCATTTAACTGGGATTGGGCTAGATTCAACAAACAATCCGTGGTGCAAGCCCATCAAACGTTCGTTGATAACTTCAGCTTCTGCGAATTTGCCTTCGCCAGCCAGTCTAAACATATCAGCCATATCTTTTGGTGCAAGATTGTTGGTCACAGAAATCACACCTTGACCACCTAGCTTCACAAAATCGAGACCTGTCGCATCGTCACCACTAAGTAGGACAAAATCATCGCCACAAAGTTCTCTATGTTGTGCCACTCTTGATAGTTCGCCTGTCGCGTCTTTCAGCGCCACGATGTTATCAATCTTAGACAGTCTTGCTACCGTTTCAGGGTGCATATCAACACCTGTACGACCCGGTACGTTATATAGGATGATAGGAACCGCGCTGACTTTAGCAATTTCGACAAAATGCTGATAAATGCCTTCTTGAGTCGGCTTGTTGTAGTACGGTGTCACGCTCAAGCAACCGGCAATGCCCGAATCATTTAGCAAACGGCTAAATGTAATGGCTTCATGAGTTGCATTTGCACCCGTACCTGCAATAACAGGAATGCGACCATTAGCAAATTCAACTATCTTGCCGACGACCTTCACATGTTCTTCAACGGTAAGCGTTGCCGACTCACCTGTAGTGCCTACTGCGACTATTGCAGATGTACCCGCATCAACGTGGAACTCAACTAAGTTCTTAAGACTTTGGTAATCTACTTCATCATCTGTATTGAAAGGCGTTATCAAAGCAACAATACTTCCCGAAAACATGACTCACTCCCTAAATTTCATTAATATCGCATGGTACTTGATTGAGATTAGAAAACACAAGCGGATATAGGCACTGGCGTCAAGTTTTTACCAATTATTTGCATTCAAGTTGACAGGATCGACGTTCATCAAAGCCGATATGTTAATTCAGTTAAAGTTTCCAACATTAACCGGCACCAAAACAAATGATTGCGTGTAGACTATTAAAATTCGTCAGTCAAAGGATACTATTATGGCGCAGCATTTAATTATCACTGCCGTTGGTACAGATCGCCCGGGTATTGGCAACAAAATCATCCATCTTATTTCTGAACTTGGTTGCAATATTATCGACACCCGCATTGCAATACTGGGTAACGATTTCACGTTAATAATGCTCACTTCTGGCACATCTTCTCAAGCGACTCGCGTTGAGCACTCTCTTCCCCAATTAGGGGCGCAGCATGATTTACTGACTATGGTAAAACGTACCTCGCCACATACCGAATTGGCACCCAAATTTACCATTGAAGCGCATATTCAAGCACAAGACAGAATTGGCCTGACGGAACAAGTCACCTTTTTCTTCGCCAGTAAAGAAATAGGGATTAACTCGTTAAGTGCTAAAATGCTCAGCGGAGAAAACAAAGATAAGTTTCAAATTGCATTGAGCGCATCGCTGTCAGATGAGTATAATTTAATGCAGTTACAAGAGGACTTTGCTTCATTTTGTGATTCACTCAATGTGCAAGGAACGCTTAATTTCATCAATAATGGATAATGTTCAAGGATTTTCAATGCAAACATTAACGGCAGGCACACCCGCACCTGATGTCACTCTGCTCGATCAGGATGGCAACTCCGTCTCTCTAAAGGACCTTAAAGGGCAAAAAGTTCTGTTTTACTTTTACCCAAAGGCGATGACTCCAGGTTGTACCGTGCAAGCGCAAGGTTTACGTGATGTGAAAGCCGAGCTTGAAGCTCACAATGTCGTAGTGCTCGGTGTCAGTATTGATCCAGTAAAACGCTTAGGTAAGTTCATTGAACGCGATAGCCTAAACTTCACGCTATTATCCGATGAAGATCACTCTGCAGCCGAAGCCTTTGGCGTTTGGGGAGAAAAGAAATTCATGGGCAAAGTGTATGACGGTCTGCACCGCATCAGCTTTTTGATCAATGAAGAAGGCGTGATTGAGCACGTATTCAACAAGTTTAAAACTAAGACGCACCATGAAGTGGTGTTGGATTATTTGAACCAAGCTGAATCCTAGTCACAGCTTCAGAAAAGCATATAAAAATCAAAAGCCAGTCGCATATAAAGTGACTGGCTTTTTCGTTGTTTAGTAATCAGCAAGCGCTAATCAGAAAGCAATAAGCGATAGTTATTACTGTTGTGACTCTGGTACTTCTTGCTGTTGTTGCGACTGTTGCGAAACATCCAAGTCAGGGTGATTAAAGGCATTCACTACCGCTTTCACTAAGGTGGCAAGTGGGATGGCGAAGAATATCCCCCAAAAACCCCACAATCCACCAAATACCAATACTGAAATAATAATCGCTACTGGGTGCAGATTGACCGCTTCCGAGAAGAGCACTGGCACTAATACATTACCATCAAGCGCCTGAATAATGCCGTAAGCAATTAGAAGGTAATAAAACTGCGGAGCAAGCCCCCACTGAAATAGCCCCACGATTGCCACCGGAATAGTAACAGCAGCAGCGCCGATGTAAGGAATTAACACCGACAAGCCAACGGCAACCGCAAGCAACACTGAGTAGCGCAAATCCAATATGGCAAAAGTAATGTAACTGGCACTGCCGACGATGACGATCTCCACCACTTTACCGCGGATATAATTGGAGATTTGACCGTTCATTTCATGCCATACCTGATAAGCAAGATTACGGTTTTTTGGCAGTATGCCGCTAAGCATACTTAGCATTTGTTCTTTATCTTTAAGCAAGAAAAAGATCAGTAGCGGCACTAAAATAAGGTAAACACCCACCGTAGCCAAACTCACCAATGATGCTAATGAGCCTTTCACTGCGCTTTCCCCAAGCCCAACGAATTTATTTTTCATGTCAGCAAACATAAATTCAGCGTTAGTGACGGTGGCAAATTCAGGAAAACGTTCTGGGATTGAGTTGATAAAATCTTGCAACTGACGGTACATGTTCGGCACATCATTGAAGAAATTACCAATTTGTTGCCAAATGGTTGGCACTATGCCAATAAATGCAACAAGCACTAAGCCAACAAACAGCAGCAACACTAAAATAACAGCCAGAGTTCTAGGTACACCAATGCGAACTAACTGAACCACCGGCCACTCTAGAAGGTAGGCTAATACGATAGCAACCAGCAATGGCGCAATCAGGTGTCCAAAAAAATAGATGGTGATAAATCCAAATAGAATGATGGTCACTAAGCTAACGGCGTGAGGATCAGAGAATCTGCGTTTATACCATTGCTTCATCATATCTAGCATAGTAAGGGTTACTCTTTGGTTATGGTTAAGGAATAAAAATCAGTAGCTTGCTTTACGTCCACCTGCATACCGTGACGTAAAAAATAAGCCTGCATATCGTTGATAGAGACTAAATCTAACACTAAAAAAGTGAGGCTTTGAGACGATAGTAATGCCCTACTCGCACGCTTGGCCAACAACAAAGTCATAGGACATCGTTCTTCAGTAAGATCTATGATTTCGACTGACATATTTGAACGAGTTCTATTTATTCTAAATACGCCTATTGTAAATCTTTTTTAGTTCAAAACCACTATTATCCCGTGTTAACCTAGTGACTAAGTTGTTAACAAGTGTCATTTTGCTCTTATCAAGAAACCAAATGGACTCAATAGGGTCTTACCATTAGACAACCCTCTTTCAATGGAAATCGGATCTCACGTTAATTAAACAATGACTGCCATTAATTTAAAACGCAAAGTATCGATATTAACGACGCTATTAAGCGCATCTTTATGCTTTAGCGCGCCGAGTCTTGCCAACTCCACAGACTTACCCGATATCGGTACAACCGCTGGTGCGACCCTGACCATAGATCAAGAGCGCAATTACGGCGATGCCTATATGCGCATTCTTAGAGCCAGTCAGCCTATCGTCAGTGACCCTGTTTTAAGTGAATATGTCTCAAGTCTGGGTTATCGATTAGTTGCCAATGCCTCTGATGTAAAAACGCCTTTTAAGTTCTTTTTGATTCGTGACCGAAACATTAACGCCTTTGCCTTTTTTGGTGGGCACGTCGCGTTACATACTGGGCTCTTTTTACACGCCAACACCGAAGGCGAACTCGCCTCAGTGGTTGCCCACGAAATTGCCCACGTTACCCAGCGCCACTTAGCAAGGCGTATGGAAGATCAAGCGCGTAAAACTCCGGTGACTATCGCCGCATTAGCCGGTTCTATTTTATTGGCGATTGCCGCTCCAGAAGCGGGAATCGCGGCTATAACTGCCACGCAAGCAGGCGCAATGCAAAGCGCCATCAACTATACCCGCAGTAATGAGAAAGAAGCGGATCGAGTGGGCATGAGCACCTTGATCAAAACAGGTTACGATCCGCATGCGATGCCGCATTTCTTTGGCCGCTTAGCCGATCAATATCGCTATGCGAGCAAGCCGCCGCCAATGCTACTGACTCACCCATTACCCGAAGATCGTATTACCGATACTCGTGCTCGTGCTGACGCATACCCTTCTAAGCCACATGCTCCTGTGTTGGACTTTCACATGGCAAAGGCGCGAATCGTAGCCCGTTATGTAGGCATCAATAGCGATAGCGCGTTAGATTGGCTTAAACGCAAAGAAAAATCCGCATCAGCCGAAATAAAGCCCGCCTATCAATACGGTAAGGCTCTGGTTTATTTAGATACTAAACAGCTGGATAAAGCCGAAGCTTTGCTCGTGCAATTGCAAAAACAGCTGCCGAATAGCAACTTTGTGCTGGATGCGCTGGCCGATTTAAACATTGCCAAGAAAACACCGCAAAAAGCGCAACTGTTGTTAGAAAACGCATTGAAAACCAAGCCGGGTAACCCAACATTAGAGATCAATCTGGCAAACGTTTTGATTGAACAAGATAAAAACAAAGAAGCGATACGATTATTACAGCGATACACGCACGCTAATTCCGATGACAGCAACGGCTGGCATCTATTAAGTAAAGCGCACGCTAACTTAGGGGATTCGGCAAATGAAGTTGCCGCTCGCGGTGAACTGTACGCTCTTAGCGCTAACTGGAATCGAGCGATTCAAAGCTTTACTCAAGCCGCTCAATTGTCACAGCTAGGCAGTAATCAGCAAGCTCGCTTTGATGCGCGTATCGATCAGCTTTTACAACAACGCGACCAGTTTATGGCGCTCCAAAACTAAAAAGGAAATTTCATGTCTGTTGTTATTTTTCATAACCCTCGCTGTTCAAAAAGCCGAGAGACATTAGCTCTACTAGAAGAAAAAGGAATAGCACCAGAAGTGGTTCTGTATTTAGATGTTGAGCTGACCCTAGATTCACTACGCACTATCTACAGCCAATTAGGGCTGACTGAAGTGCGTCAAATGATGCGCACCAAAGAAGCTATCTATAAAGAGCTAAACCTTAGCGATAGCGCATTAAGCGATGATGCGTTGTTTGAAGCTATGCTAGCCAACCGCAAACTGATTGAGCGCCCGATTGTCGTGGCAAATGGCAAAGCTAAACACGGCCGTCCACCAGAGCAGGTTTTAGAGATCCTATAATGCCCGATTCTAACGCCATAGAAATGGCCCCTAACACCAAGCTATGGCTACGAACCGCGCAAATAGGTCACTTTTGCTTATTGGCTTGGGTACTACTTTGGCACAGTGTCATTTCGCCACCGGCTGAAATTAGCCCTTGGTTTCTGACCATTGCTTGGTGTGTACCTTTGCTGTTCCCTATCAAAGGCATATTGACGCAAAAGCCGTACACCTTTGCTTGGGCAAACTTTATATTGCTACTCTACTTCCTACATTCACTGACATTGGTGTATGTAGATGAAGGAGAGCGAACTCTGGCTATCATCGAGTTGGTTATGACCAGTATTGCCTTTATTGGCAACACGCTATATAGCCGATTAAGAGGACGCGAGTTAGGTTTGAAGCTAAAAAAACTGTCTGAATATAAGCAAGAAGAACAGCAACGCTTTGAGCGTTAGTATCTCTAGTGGCTAAAAAACCCATACAACAAACAATAAAAAGCCCCTGTATTATCTATTTTTAGTAGTAATACAGGGGCTTTTTTAGATTACGCTAAATCGTCAGTAATGAAGAAGCTAAGATTGCCACTCATAGTCAAGAGTTTGCGGCTCTTCTTCTGCCACTGGAGTTGCAGGTGCGCTCTCCGTTGTCGCGGGCGTTGTTACAGGCACTGAAACTGCAGTCGACGGCTGTGTTGCGGTATCTGTATTGCTGTCAGCTTGCACTGGCGCAACGGCTTGCGCTTTTTCTGTCGCAGGTGCAGTTGGAGCAGTAGGAACAGGCTTAGCCGCTTTGTTCACTTTATTGCTTCTGAGTAATTGACGTTCAAAGTCGGCTTTATCGGTAATTAAGTTAACTTGAAAATCAACGTCATCACCCACTACATGACTCAGCTCTACCGAAGCAACACTTGGTAAACTCTCTAGCATACGTTCAATGCTGAAAAACGAGAACGCGTCATTTACGCCAGAGAACTTAACATCAATTGATGAAGCCACTTCACCGCTGCTTTTGGTTGCGCTTTTGTTCGCGTAGTAACGACCTAGTTCTGCCACCAAAGCTTCTGTCACTTGTTTATTTGTTCCTGAAGCCTCGCCAGAAACCGGAGACAATGCACTATCGTCGATAAACTGGGGTTTATCATCGTAGAGTGTCCAGCGCAGACGCTGCTGATGACCATTACGGGCAATTCGAGCCACTACGACGGCATCAACATTATAGCGACGACTGCTATTAGAGATTTGCTTGGTAAAGCCACCCCATAGTTCTGTCGGCTTGATGCTAGTGACATCATCGATATCGCCAACTGGGACAATAATCGGAAGCCCTTTTTGACCTGCCACATATCTTAGGTTCGCGACAGAGGTTCGCTCTGACTGCTCCCAGCTAATGGTTCTATCATAGCCATTGTCTTCTACAACCCAAACCAACAAACGGGCGCGCTCTTCCGGCCAATAAGGTAAATTTGCCTGAGCTAATAAAGATTGGATCTGTTTTGAGTTAAAAGACATTTTTAAGATAGGTTGATCATTTCTTTGAGATGACATGATCGTCGACAAAAAGCGGCTACTTTGAGTAATGGCTTTTTGCACAACTGGATTATCTAAAGAGGCAGAATCACCCGTTGCTCGTACAATAACTTCTCGCATACCTTCACGGCGCGCTAACTCTTCACCGCTGTGTTTGGCGCCTTCTTGCTGTTCAAAAACGACAGCCTCAGTATCAAACACATTCACTTTTGTAACCGCAAGCGCAGAAAAAGAGGTTAATGTTGCTAGCAAACAAGCTAATAATCGCATAAATAACTCAGTAATATTAATTAGTTAGAAAAGAATAAGCGAAGATACTAAAACCAACAAGTAGAGCCTGTTTAAAAGTGCCCTACTGTGTGGTTTTATTTAGCGTTACTTAGTACCAAAAATCTTGTCACCCGCATCGCCAAGACCCGGAACAATGTAGCCTTTGTCGTTTAGGCATTCGTCGATAGCTGCAGTGAATAGCTCGATATCTGGGTGAGCTTTTTCTAGCGCTTCGATACCTTCAGGAGCGGCAACCAAAACCAGTGCTTTAATAACTTTACAGCCTTTCTCTTTCAATAGATCAATGGTCGCAATCATAGACCCGCCAGTTGCTAGCATTGGGTCAACAACTAGAGCGATACGTTGATCGATGCATGATGCCAACTTATTAAAATACGGTACAGGTTCTAATGTTTCTTCGTCACGGTAGATACCCACAACACTGATTTTAGCACTCGGCATGTGTTCCAATACGCCGTCCATCATGCCAAGACCTGCACGTAAGATTGGCACTACGGTTACTTTTTTGCCTTTAATTTGGTCAACTTCAACCGAACCATCCCATCCTTCGATAGTGACACGTTCTGTTTCAAAATCAGCGGTTGCTTCATAAGTTAGTAGGCTACCCACTTCAGTTGCTAACTCTCTAAAACGCTTAGTGCTAATGTTGCCTTCGCGCATTAAACCAAGTTTATGCTTTACAAGTGGATGTTTTACCTCAACAACTCTCATATCTTTCTCCAATCTGAATTCAATAAACCTCCGAATTATATACCCAAACTATGCTAACTTACGAGCTACATAGGTATTAGTGGGCAATTAATTCAAGATTGCGAGCGCAATCTGTTAATTGCTTCAATCTACCTATCTTATTCGGTTTTTGTGGTTATTTTTCTCTCACATAAAGGGGATAAATCAATAACAAACGTAAATAACCGCGCAAACGTTTGCTATTGTCGATTATCCCTTGTTAGAATAGCGCCGATTTTTCTTCCCTAACTTTATCTAAACGAGGAATTTCCCGTGAGTAGTAACAAGGCTTCTCTTAGCTACAAAGATGCTGGTGTAGACATTGACGCTGGCAACGCACTGGTTGACAAAATTAAAGGTGCTGTAAAGCGCACACGTCGTCCAGAGGTCATGGGTGGCATTGGTGGCTTTGGTGCATTATGCGAATTGCCAACCAAATATAAGCAACCGGTACTGGTTTCGGGTACAGACGGCGTTGGTACTAAACTGCGTCTTGCACTAGACATGAAAAAACACGACACCATAGGTGTTGATTTAGTGGCTATGTGTGTAAATGACCTTATTGTTCAAGGTGCTGAACCTCTATTTTTCTTAGATTACTATGCAACAGGGAAGCTTGACATAGATACAGCCGCTGACGTTGTTGCGGGTATCGCTGAAGGTTGTGTGCAATCTGGTTGTTCACTAATCGGTGGCGAAACAGCAGAAATGCCGGGCATGTATGAAGGCGACGATTACGATGTTGCTGGCTTCTGTGTAGGTGTTGTTGAAAAAGAAGACATCATTGATGGCACTAAAGTCGCTGCTGGTGATGCACTTATCGCTGTAGGTTCAAGTGGCCCACACTCAAACGGCTACTCACTAGTTCGTAAAATCCTTGAAGTGTCTAAAGCGGATCTAAACCAAGATCTAGAAGGCAAACCTCTAGGCGAACACCTACTAGAACCAACAAAAATCTACATCAAATCAGCACTTAAAATGATTGAGAAGCACGATATCCATGCTATCTCTCATATTACTGGTGGCGGTTTCTGGGAAAACATCCCACGCGTTCTACCTGAAGGCACTAAAGCAGTTATCGATGGTAACAGCTGGAACTGGCCAACTATCTTCAACTGGCTACAAGAAAACGGCAACGTTGACACTCGCGAAATGTATCGTACATTTAACTGTGGTGTTGGCCTAATCGTTGCTTTGCCTCAAGATCAAGCTGAGCAAGCTGTTGAACTTCTTAAAGAAGAAGGTGAAAACGCTTGGGTTATTGGTCAAATTGCACAAGCAAATGGCGAAGAAGAGCAAGTAGAGATCAAATAATAATGACTAAAATTGTCGTCTTAATTTCAGGGAATGGAAGTAATTTACAAGCTATCATTGATGCTTGTATTAAGGGCGACATTGACGGTCAAGTCAGTGCGGTTATCAGTAACCGCGCTGATGCATTTGGTTTACAGCGAGCACAGAAAGCCAATATCCCTACCCATGTAAAATCGCACACCGACTTCTCCGACCGAGAATCCTTTGATCAAGCGGTGATGAGCATTATTGATGACTATCAGCCAGATATCATAGTGCTAGCAGGTTACATGCGTATTCTTACCGACGGTTTTGTGAATCATTACCTAGGTAAAATGATCAACATCCACCCTTCTTTATTGCCTAAATATCCAGGTTTACACACCCACCAGCGCGCGATTGAAGCTGGAGACAATGAACACGGCAGTAGCGTACACTTTGTCACACCAGAGCTAGATAGCGGCCCTATCATAGAGCAAGCGAAAGTTGTGATTGAAGCGCACGATTGTCCGCAATCACTATTGGCTAAAGTGCAAAAAGCAGAGCATATTCTTTACCCTAAAGTGGTGCAAGATATCATTGCAGGTCGCGTAGTTTGGCAAGGTATGAAGCAAAAGGCTTAATCAAAGCCACGGCACAAAGCGCCTTTATTCGCCTTATTAATATTCAATCTTCGAGTATTTTGCTCACTTCATTTTTAATCGAACGATCACAGATAAAAAATATTCCCTACTTTGTCTCTCTATTGCATATGGTAGAGAATTTATCATCAGCATAAAATCTTGGTTTTCATCTGACTGGGGTTGATATGCGCACGCAATGGCTGATGCTTGTTTTTGTCTTTATTACACTAGGAGCTCACGCAGCACCTTCATCTGTAAATCAAGAAAGTCCCTATATCATCAATGGTGTTAATGCCAGTGTGACTAGCTACCCCTCTTTTGTGAGCCTCTATTACAATCCACCGGAATCAACAGACCGTTATTACTCCTATTGTGGTGGCGTATTGATTGCTCCGCAGTATGTACTCACCGCCGCTCATTGCATTTACAACAACCACTTAGCTCAACTGTACACCTCGGTGGTGTTTTTAGCGCAAGATGAACTCATCAACCATCCAACTATTGCTGGCTTTAGTCGACGCGTTTCCGATATTTACTATCGAAATGACTACAACGATGACCTCAGTGCCAGAATGCCCAATGATATTGCAATACTGAAATTAAATGCCCCAAGACAAGTAGGTGAAGCCGTAGATTGGGCGATGGATGAATCTTATCGACACGATAGCAATGCGCAATTTACAGCGGTAGGCCATGGTACAACCAACGATGACAATTTAGGTAACCATGCACTGCAAAAGGTTGGGCTTACCTTAGTCGATAATGAAAAATGTCGACAAGAATTTGGCGATGGCATTACCCAATCGCACTTATGTTTTGATGGCGAATACAACCCTGTCACCCAATTAAAAAATTCCACCTGTAATGGTGACTCAGGTGGCCCGCTGTATTGGACGCACAATGGCCGCAATATCCTAGTTGGCATAACCAGTTTTGGTCCAACTGTCTGTGGCACGCCTTTGCGTAGCCTCACCTCGGTATTTACTGAAGTCGCCGATTATAACTTCTGGATTACTGATGTGCTCAACAACCAAATTGACCCAGAGATCACCACTCACCTACGCATTAGCGAGGAAAATCGACAATCTGGCATTGTTGAAACGGTAAATCATAACGTTGAGACGGTGACTGTTGAGGAGAAAGAACCAACGCATATTAGTGAGCCAGTAACGGTGGATTCAAGCAGTAATTCAAAAAGAAGTGGCGGTACGATGGGAATGTGGTGCTTGTTGCTAATGGGGTTGTTGGTTGCTCAACGAAGAGCAACCAATAATATCAGCTCTAAAGCGCTTCAGTAGGTGCTTGACTACGCGGTTTTGCTTCTGCATGGGCAACATCAGATAAAGCCTGCACATTGCTGTCAATCACTTCACCGAACTGAAATAAGGTAAATTCACCCGGCTTAAGTCGGTGCCATACCTCATCTTGTGTCAGCGGTTGTGTGGCGATAACGGAAACAACATCGTTGGGTGTTGTTTCTTCTTGGAAGTTAATCGTCACATCTTCATCAATCAACCTTGCCTTGCCAAACGGGGCTCGGCGAGTAATGTAATAAAGGTGGTTGGTACAGTAAGCAAGTACGTACTCACCATCTGAAAGCAGCATATTAAATACGCCCATCTTTCTTAATTCATCACATTTCTCAACTAAAAATAGGAATACTTCTTTCATATCTTTAGGCGGATGAGGGTAACGAGCTTCTAAGTTATCCAAGATCCAACAAAACGCTTTTTCACTGTCGGTTTCCCCTACAGAGCGATGGCGAGATATCGGTAGATCTTGATAGCCTGTCAGTTGACCATTGTGTGCAAAGGTCCAATAACGTCCCCACAATTCACGAGTGAACGGGTGGGTATTTTCTAGATTGACCCCGCCACGATTCGCTTGCCTAATATGACTAATAACAGCACGACTCTTGATAGGATAGCTTTGGACCAATTCTGCAATTTTTGAATCACAGCTTGGATTAGGATCTTTAAAGGTGCGAAACCCTTTCCCTTCATAAAAGGTAATCCCCCAGCCATCTCTATGCGGGCCAGTATTGCCGCCGCGTTGAATCAGGCCAGTAAAGCTAAAACAGATATCTGTTGGCACATTAGCGCTCATGCCAAGCAGTTCACACATATAAATCTCCTACTAAGGTTTTCGTTGTATTCTTATTAAGCTTCCATCTCTTTTTCGATTAATTGAATAATGATATGGATAATCTTGATGTGGATTTCTTGAATACGATCCGCATACCCAAAATGTGGTACGCGTACTTCTACATCCGCAACACCTGCCATTTTACCACCATCTTTACCGGTTAAGGCGATAGTTTTCATGCCTTTTTCTTTGGCAGCTTCAATAGCTTTTAAAATGTTGCCAGAATTACCTGAAGTAGATAGACCAAACAGTACATCACCTTTTTGACCCACGGCTTCTACATAACGAGAAAAAACAAAGTCATAGCCAAAATCGTTGCTCACACATGATAGGTGGCTTGGGTCTGAGATAGCGATGCCAGGATAACCTGGGCGGTTTTCACGATAGCGACCTGTAAGCTCTTCGGCAAAGTGCATAGCATCACAGTGAGAGCCACCGTTACCACAAGATAAAACTTTACCACCTTGCTTGAATGAGTCGGCAATCGTTTTAGCGGCCAATTCTATCTGTGCAATGTTGTTGTCATCGGATAAAAATGCCTGCAAGACAGTCGCTGCTTCCGATAGCTCACTCTTGATAAGGTCTTGGTACATAGCCGATCTCTCCTAAAATTATATGCTATTGCTGTAGCCTCGAATGTAACAAGAAAAGTTTAGCAGTGTCGAGGGGCATGTCGTTAGATTTCTAACTCAATTGTTTCATTGTCTACTATTGCGCCAGCTTTTCCTCCTGCCACGTGCAAACGACTCAACTCACAAAAAAACCACACTCACTCTTTACAAAATTTTAACATTTGCGATACTAAAATAACTGGTTCGACCTCTTACCATTGCTACATCAATGCAGTGATTGGATTTTAGGTTGTGATAAACGTGGTTAATGGAGAGACCTTTTACATGGATATACTTTTTGCTCTACTCACACTGTTTGTGGTTTCTGGCATTTGCCTTTATCACCGTAAATCACTGTTTATTGGGTTTATCAGTAACGCAATAGCACTGCTGCTGTGCTCGTTTATCGCTGGAGTCTCTTTCATTGCTTGGCTCATCTTGTTGGCAGTCACTGCATTTATGTTATTTGACCAATGGCGTCAAAAAACCGTCACCAAAAAACTGCTCAAAGCATTTAAAAGCGTACTTCCTCCTATGTCTCAAACAGAAAAAGAAGCCCTTGATGCAGGCACAACGTGGTGGGAAGCCGAATTATTTCAAGGCAAACCCAACTGGCAATTTTTAAAAGACATTCCTAAATCTGAACTCAGTGAAGAAGAAAAAGCCTTTCTCGATGGCCCAGTAAATGAACTGTGCGCCATGATTAATGATTATGAAATCACTCACCAACAAGCGGATATGCCCGCTGAGATTTGGCAGTACTTAAAAGACAACAAATTCTTTGCCATGATCATTAAAAAACAATACGGCGGCTTGCAGTTTTCCGCTTACGCGCAAGCCCTTGTTCTACAAAGATTGGCTGGCTCATCAATCGTAGTTGCCTCAACAGTAGGCGTACCTAACTCGCTTGGGCCGGGCGAGCTTTTGCAAATGTATGGCACAGAAGAACAGCGCGACCATTACCTTCCAAGGTTGGCGAACGGTCAAGAGATCCCCTGCTTTGCGTTAACCAGTCCAGAAGCAGGCTCTGATGCTGGCGCTATCCCTGATTTTGGTGTGGTCTGTAAAGGAAAATGGCAAGGCAAAGATGTACTGGGTATGCGTTTAACGTGGAACAAACGCTACATCACCCTCGCCCCTGTCGCCACGGTATTAGGCTTAGCCTTTAAACTGAGAGATCCTGATGGACTGCTGGGCGATAAAGAAGATCTGGGCATTACCTGTGCGCTTATTCCGACCCAATTAGACGGGGTTAAAATTGGTCGTCGTCACTTCCCTCTCAATATTCCCTTTCAAAATGGCCCTACCCAAGCCAAAGACTTATTCGTGCCTATTGATTTCATCATTGGCGGGCAAAAAATGGCTGGTCAAGGCTGGAAAATGTTGGTCGAGTGTCTGTCGGTTGGACGCGCTATTACCTTGCCATCAACCAATACTGGCGGCATCAAGATCAATGCGCTGGCCATTGGCGCTTATGCACGTATTCGTCGTCAATTTAAACAGCCTATTGGTCGAATGGAAGGCATTGAAGAGCCATTAGCACGCATCGCAGGCAGTGCTTATTTGCTTGAAGGAGCCAACCTGTTGACTATGGGCGCGATTGATAACGGCGCTAAGCCTTCGGTTATCTCTGCCATTGTGAAATATCATTGTACGCATCTAGGGCAAAAAGCGGCGATTGATGCCATGGATGTGGCGGGCGGTAAAGGGGTGATGTTAGGGCCATCTAACTTCTTAGGTCGTGCTTATCAGGGCGCACCTATCTCTATCACTGTAGAAGGCGCCAATATATTAACCCGCTCATTAATGATTTATGGACAAGGCGCAATACGCTGTCATCCATACGTTTTAAAAGAGATGGAAATCGCCCACTCAGATGCGCCAGACGCACTCGAAAAATTTGATAAGGCACTGTTTGGACATGTTGGCTTTGCCATGAGTAACCTATCGCGCAGCCTAGTGTTTGGGCTAACCGATGGTATCGGCTCCGACTCTCCCACTAAAGACGCCACTAAGCGCTACTATCAGCAGCTCAACCGTTACAGTGCTAACCTTGCCTTGTTATCGGATATTTCAATGGCATTTCTAGGGGGCTCACTCAAACGTAAGGAGCGTTTATCAGCGCGCCTTGCCGATATGCTAGGTCAGCTCTACCTATGCTCAGCCATGTTAAAACGCTTTGAGTTAGACGGTAGCCCTAAAGAAGACCTTGCCCTTGTACATTGGTGTGCTCAAGACAGCCTATTTAAAATAGAGTCGGCTATGTATGACTTCTTAGTCAATTTCCCGGTGAAGTTTGTTGGCTTAAAACTGCGTGTATTGCTGATGCCACTGGGACGCGTACGCAAAGCCCCTTCCGATAAGCTCGATAGTGAGCTGGCTAAAATTTTGCAAACGCCAAGCGCAACCCGCAGCAGACTTGGGCGCAACCAATACCTTGAACCCTCGAAACACTGCGTGCATGGGCAATTAGAATTAGCCCTGACCGTGGTTCTGCAAGCTGAGCCTATTTTTGACAAAATCTGTCAGCAATTAGGCAAGCGTAAGCCTTTTACTCATTTAGACCAGATAGCGAAACAAGCGCTAGAAGCGAACATGATAAGCCAAGAAGAGGCCGAAATATTACAAGAAGCCGAGCTGCATAGACTGAAAACCATTAATGTTGATGATTTTGATCCTGCTCACCTAGCGGCAAAAAATAAACAGCCTCAGCAACAAACGGATACTGCTCATTAAGATTTAACCTCTAAAACAAAATAGCCCTGAATATTCAGGGCTATTTACTGTCTATCGCATTTTAACTGTTGCCTGATGAATCAAGGCTAAGTCTTAGCAACTCACTTACCAATTAGGCTCACCAGAGAGCAAGGTTAAACGCTCAGCGTGAGCGGCTAACTCTTCATCGCTGGCTTTAATCACGCGCAGTGGCGCACGGCCTGCTTCCACACGTTGAATAGTAGAACCTGCCGCCCCTTCAGCGTTACCGCCACCAAACTGAATGGCTGTTTGACCACCGGTCATAAACAGGTAAACGTCGGCTAAGATCTCGGCATCGAGTAATGCGCCGTGCAATACACGAGCTGAAATATCGATAGTGAAATGTTTTGCTAACGAGTCTAAGTTTTTACGCGCAGGCATATTTGGCAAGCGTTTTGCCATCGCCAAGGTATCGGTAATTTTACAGTAGTCTTGGGTCTTACCTACCGAAGCGCCAATTTTACTAAATTCATAGTCCATGAAGCCGACATCGAAGGGCGCGTTGTGCGCGACCAATTCAGCGCCGTCGATAAACTCAAGAAACTCTTTATGAACGTCTTTGTATTCTGGCTTATCAAGTAAAAACTCATCGGTAATACCGTGTACTGCAATCGCATCCGGCTGTATTTCTCGATCAGGCTTAATATAAACATGAAAGTGATTACCCGTTAGCTTACGGTTCACTATCTCAACCGCACCAATCTCAATGATTCGGTGCCCAAGATAAGTTGGACCGCCTTCACGGTTCATACCGGTTGTTTCTGTATCGAGCACCACTATGCGGCGCGAATTGTTACTAGTATTCATAAAATTAAAACTGTGTCAGACTAAAGGTAAGGCTGTTATTAGGCAATCATATCAAATCATGAATAAACAAGTTGAGATTTTCACCGATGGCTCATGCTTAGGCAACCCAGGTCCCGGTGGCTATGGCATCGTCATGCGTTACAAAGAACACGAGAAGCTGATTTCTAAAGGCTTCATTATGACCACCAACAACCGTATGGAAATGATGGCGGCAGTTGAGGGGCTAAAACTTCTTAAAGAGCCATGCAAAGTGGTGTTGACCACCGATAGCCAATACGTGCGCCAAGGAATCACCCAATGGATCCATGGCTGGAAAAAGCGCGATTGGAAAACGTCCAATAAAAAACCGGTTAAAAATGCCGACCTTTGGCGGGCTCTCGATGCAGAAAGCCAGCGCCATGATGTGGATTGGAGATGGGTAAAAGGTCATGCAGGTCACAGAGAAAACGAAATCTGTGATGAAATTGCTCGCCAAGCGGCTGATACCCCGACCGATGAAGACACTGGCTATCAGCCATCTTGAAGCGACAAAAATTAAGAGTTAAGACTTAACTCGACAATTAAGCCTCACTGGCGCAAGACGACGTTTCAGTTTCCAGTGGGGTTTAATCGGTTTTAATGGATAGGTTCTTTTACGCGCCACAATAAAATATTGGCTACAAAAAGGCGTGCTCCAATTGCCAATGCCATTTTCTAACCATGTCCAAATGGCCCTTTGCTTTTTCACTGGCACTAAACCATAGCTATCCATGTGTACCACTTGATAGTTAAGCACGCTCAGCCAATCTTTAACCCTGTGCGGGGTAAACATTCGCCCACACCACGGCATACTGCGCCGACGCCATGGCATCAGACTATTAAGCCCAGATAAGCTAATCGGATTAAATCCGGTTAAGATCAGATAACCATCATCAATCATGACTCGGTCTACTTCGCGCAATAAACGGTGCGGGTCCAAGCAGTAATCCAATTGATGCGCCATTAACACAACATCGATGCTTTTTTCTAAGAATGGTAAATCATAGGCATCCGCAATCACATTATGCACAGGATTTTTGATGTCCAAGTTGATTTGATGCTGAATATTACAGTTACAACTGGTAATCTCACAGCTCAAGCCACCTAATTTAAGCATATGGTAGCCAAATAACTTCGGGCACCACTCATCCAAACGCATCTGTATAGCGTCACGAACCCACTTATGCTTAGGTAGGTCATCCCATGAATGGGGTTGGGTTATTTTCCGTGATATCCGAGCTGGTCGCATTCAGCAGTCATCCGTAAAGAAACAATAGGAATATCTTAATGTTAGTCGTAAAAAGCATACCTGCATTTAATGATAATTACATCTGGCTTATTCACAATAACCAAGGTCAGTGTGCCGTTGTCGACCCAGGCGACGCAACTCCTGTTTTGGCTTACCTAAAAGAACACAATCTACAACTGACCACAATACTGATCACTCATCACCATTCGGATCATATTGGCGGCGTTTCCGAGCTTCAACGTGAATTTTCAGAGGTCACTATTGTTGGCCCACAAAAAGATGCTGTGGCAGGGCTGACTCACTCTGTAGGCTCAGGACACCACTTGGAACTATTTGGCGAACACTTCTTAGTGCTTGATTTACCGGGGCACACTTTAGGGCACATTGGTTTTCTAGGCGATGGTAAACTGTTTTGTGGTGATGTGTTGTTTTCTGCCGGCTGTGGCCGTGTATTTGAAGGAACACCCGCACAGATGTGGCAATCACTACAAAAACTGGCTTCACTGCCAGTAGAAACCGAAGTGTACAGTGCACACGAATACACCTCGAATAACTTATCGTTTGCCATGGCAATCGAGCCTAGTAACCCCCAGTTACAAATTTACCGTGAAAAAGTAAATCAACTTAGAGCCCATCAAAAGCCCACTCTACCGACCACAATTGAACAAGAAAAATGGATTAATCCTTTTTTAAGGGTTGATATGCCTGAAGTCATTAACTCAGTAGCACATAAAACTGAAGATCTTACTCCAGAAGGTGTTTTTACCGCACTGCGTAAATGGAAAGATAGCTTCTAATTAAGTACACTCTGGCACAATATTTTATTTACACCCATTTAATGACCCGTTATTAACGACAACGGGTATAACACTCCTGTTCATAAAACCAATAATATTGAACAGCTATTAAGAACAATGGGAAATACATAGCACGAAGGCTTTTGCATGAAATTGAAATACAGCTGGATATTAGCTCTGGTACTTACAGGCTGTCAGACACCACAGCAGCCCACAGAAAAAGAGGTCACAGAGCTTCCTCCAACAACACAACAAAGCCAAGTTGAGATTGCGCCACCAGCCCAAGAAAAACCTCAAGAAGTGGCTGTAGAGCCCGTTGAAGAAGTGGAAAAGGCGCCTGAGCTAACGCCTCAGCAACAGCAAGACTTGTGGAAACGTATTGGCATGCAACTTAAGTTGCCTGTCGCCAATGATGAGAAAGTTGAATATTACCGTAATTGGTATATCAAACACCCAAGCCACCTTAGAATCGTCTCTAAAAGAGCCGAGCCGTACCTGCACCTTATTGTAGAAAAAATCGAGCAAAAGAACTTACCAATGGAGCTAGCATTACTTCCTGTTGTAGAAAGCTCTTTTGATGCCTTTGCTTATTCTCATGGCAGCGCCGCAGGCTTATGGCAGTTCATTCCCGGAACCGGTAAATGGTATGGGCTTGAACAAAACTATTGGTATGACGGTCGCCGTGACGTTTCGGCCTCTACAGATGCGGCTTTAAAATACCTAAGTGACTTAAATAATCGTTTTGATGGTAACTGGAATCACGCTATTGCGGCGTATAACAGTGGCGGTGGCCGTGTGAGCAGTGCTATTCGTAAAAACCGTCGCCTGAATAAACCAACGGATTTTTTCTCCCTTGAACTGCCGCAAGAAACCAGCGCCTATGTGCCAAAACTAATGGCGATTGCAGATATTGTGGCTCACCAAGAAAAGTATGGCGTTGAAATCCCAGCCATTGAAAATAAACCTGTGCTGGTACAAGTCGATCCTAAAGAGCAGTTAGATCTTGGCATTGCTGCTCAATACGCAGATATAAGCGTTAAAGAACTGCAAAGCTATAACCCGGCTTATAACCAGTGGGCAACCGCGCCAGATGGGCCGCATCAGCTATTGATTCCGATTGAGAAAAAAGATCAGTTTTTAGCGCAAGTAGAAAAAAATCGCGGTAAAGGCATCAAGCTAATTCGCTACAAAGTACAAGCCGGTGACAGCCTTGGCCTGATTGCGCAGAAACATAAAACCACGGTCAAAGTGATTCAAACTGCTAATGGCATGTCTAACTCAAATATTCGCGCTGGGCACTACCTGTTGATCCCAACATCAACACAATCGAACAGTGCTTACATACTCAGCGCGGAAAATCGACTGAAGCAGACTCAATCTCGCAGCCGAGGGGATTACAAAGTCTCGCATACCGTGAAATCAGGCGAAAGCTTTTGGACTATTGCCAAACAGCATAATGTCTCAGTGCAATCTTTAGCGAAATGGAACGGCATGGCGCCTAAAGATACTCTGCACGTAGGTCAAAAGTTAGTGGTGTGGAAGAAAGGCTCTGCTGGCGCGGTAATGCGCACCGTTTACTACAATGTGCGCAGTGGAGATAGCATCAGCAGTATTGCGCATCGCTTTAAAGTACGCACCAGTGACGTGGTCAAATGGAACAACTTGAACACGTCAAAATACCTTAAACTAGGGCAAAAGCTGAAGCTGTATGTGGATGTGACTAAAGTGACGGTTTAGCGGTTATTAGTGTAAAACTTGCCAGTAAAGGATTATGATCGGAGGCGTCACTCGTTGGCGCCTCTGCTGTTATTAACTGTAAGTCACGATAGTAAATATGATCCAATACATGCCCATTCATAAATTCTGAGCGTTGACCGCTAGGAAATACCGCTTCTTTAAAATGCGCTGTCGCCATAATTTGGCTGAGCTTTTGCATTCGCTCGTCACTCCAAGTATTAAAATCCCCACCAAAAATCACCGGACCTTGGTGTCTTTGCAGTTTATGCACCAATGCAAGCACCTGCTGTTGATACTCATCAGTCCCCACCGTAAAGTTGATTGCATGCAAATTACCTACGGCTAATTCACTGCCATCAGACAAAGGATAAGTGGCAAATAATGCAGACTTTGGCAGCTGTAGCCACGGCTCAGAATCTAGCTGAGCACAAATACGAAGCGGATACACGGGCGCTAAGTTCAGCACCCCAGCACTGACATCAAAAGTTTCAAAAGCTTTGGCTTGTTGCCCTATCCACTTAATTTGATACAGCCAACTTTTGAACTCATCAGTCAAGCTCACCTCTTGTAATAGAGCTAACTGCTTACCTTTGAGTAATTCACTCAGTACCGGCTTCCAGTTTTCTCGATTTTGTTTGTATAAGTTCCACACCAAAACATCAATCTGCCCATTATCATCCAAAGTGCGGCCATTTCGCGCAAAACTCTGGCACTCAAAGCGACTCTCTGCTTGGGTATCTTTCACGCCATCAGTAACAATTAAATGCTCAGCATCAGGCACAGAAAATAAAACTTTAAACACCACTACTGTGGCTATGGCGAGCCCTGCAATAATGAATAAAAACCAGCGTATTTTTTTATGTGCGGCCATAGAGTACCTGTTGAAAAAACCTGAACGAATGGAATGTGCTGCCATAGTAGCAATTTGGCTAAGTATAGAAAACAACAAGCCCCCGCACTAAGGCAGGGGCTTAAAAGATTAATCAACTAGTTAAGGTGTGATACTACCTAAAATTAGATTGCGTCTTCGTCTTCTTCGCCAGTACGAATACGTACAACTCGCTCAACATCAGAAACGAAAATCTTACCGTCGCCAATTTTGCCCGTTTGCGCTGTTTCAACAATCTTATCGATACATTGTGCAGCAACATCGTCAGAGACTACGATTTCTAATTTCACTTTTGGTAGAAAATCAACCATGTATTCAGCACCACGGTACAGTTCAGTATGACCTTTTTGACGTCCAAAGCCTTTTACTTCAGATACAGTCATCCCTGTAATACCGACTTCTGCCAATGCTTCTCGTACATCGTCGAGTTTAAAAGGTTTTATGATTGCTTCAATCTTTTTCATTTCTACTCCCTAATTTGCTTAGCCTATGGCAAGTCCAAGTATTATCAATGTTTTTTCCTAAATTACCAAATAGGAATTCATCTATATTGACTAAGCTAAGACAAAACAGCCTTATTATTTCATTGCAGCATAATAAGCCGCTAGATTTTCCATATCTTGATCGTTAAGCAAAGACGCTTGTGCTTGCATTACCACCGCTAACCCGCCGGTTCTTTCTTTCGCTTTATACGCCTTGAGTGAGCTCACGATGTATTTCGCATTTTGCCCATTAAGGTTCGGGTAACCATCGATCACCGCTTTTCCATCAGCGCCATGACAAGCCGCGCAGATTTGAGCTTTTGCTTTCCCAGCTTCAACATCAGCAGCATTCGCCGTTGCACCGATAACCGATGCCAAAAGAGCCGCAACAACGAGAGACTTTTTCATAATATTACCTTGTTGATTATATTTTCTTCCAATAAAAACGGTGACTTGACCCAGTAAAGTCTCGACATACAAACAAATCGCCAACCGCTACCACCTTATCGTTATACATCAAAATGGGTATAAGTGATCGTTTCCATGGCGGAATATGATACTCCTGAAACAGTTTTTTTAGTTTTCGACTGCCGACGCGCCCTTCTGGGTGAGCGCTTAAACCACTCGGATTAAACTGAACCCACACTTTTTCATCCGCATTTGCTGCGCGCACACTAAGACCATCAGCGATCTCATTACTTAGCACAACATTGCCTAATGGATGCGGCAACTCCACTGTTTCGTTGCTCTTTAACTGTGACTGCCAGTTGTGTGGCGGCTCAATATCTTTAACCAAATGAATTGAGTTTTGGAATCGGCGCACTGTCATATCACCAATAACCAGTTTAGGGTTAGCATCTGCGCTCGCCCCTATCACTTCATTGAACAATAAAATAAGCTGCTTGCGACTGGGCATGGGCTGATTGTGCTGTTTAAACCATTGACGAATTAAGCGATGGCGAATCGCGTCCGATACCGCGCTTAAACGTTGCATACTCAGGCTATTATCAGGGTTCAATGCTTGCTGATATTGATATTGCAGTAATTCATCAAGCAGCTGCTCTTGTTCAAAGCATAGCTCAGCACTGCGCAGGGCATTTTTTTGTATTTCAGGCCAACGCTTGGATAATTGCGGAACCACTGCATGTCTTAAAAAGTTACGGTCAAACTTAGTGTCTTGATTGCTTTCGTCTTCTACCCACTGTAATTGATGCTCAGTAGCATAATCATGCAGTTGTTCTCGGCGTAAGGACAGAAAAGGCCTCACTAATAAGCTGTCCTGAAAAGGCGATGATGCGCCCATTCCAGCCAGCCCTCTTGGGCCACTGCCACGCTTTAATGCCAGTAATAGGGTTTCGAGCTGATCATCGGCATGTTGGGCCGTTAATAGTAAATCACCTTTATGCAGGTGCTTAGCCAATAACTCATAGCGAGCGTCTCGGGCTTGCGCTTCTAAGCTCTGTTTACTGTTAATATCCAAATGAGCATGTTCTACACAAAAACTGACTGAGGAGGCTTCACACCACTGCTGACATTGCGCCGTCCAGTGCGCTGCATTTTGGCTTAAACCATGATTGACATGCACCGCCATCACTTTGCTTGTTGGATTTTGAGTTTGATAACGGGATAAGCCCTGATAACGAGATAAGCAATGAAGCATCACTCGGGAGTCTAATCCCCCACTTAACGCCAGCACGATTTTTGAATCAGAACTTCGATAAGCCTCGATGACTTTGCAAAAAGTATCAAAAATAATGTCCACTGCATTTCTCACTATATTCAAAATCTTAATAAAGCAAAAAAGGCGAGCTAGTGCTCACCTTTGTTATTATGTCATCATTTGCGGTTGAGCAAATTTAGATTAACAGTAACCGTAGCTCATCAAGCGCTCATAGCGGCGATCTTGCAGCTCTTGTTCGCTTTTGCTATCTAGCTCGTTTAACTGCTGAATCAATACCGCTTTAATATTTTCAGCTGTATGCACTGGATCTCTGTGCGCGCCGCCTAGAGGTTCAGTGATAATTTCATCAATCAAGCCGTACTCTTTCAAACGCGGTGCAACCAAGCCCATTGCATCAGCAGCTTGTGGTGCTTTTTCAGAGTCACGCCACAAGATAGAAGCACAACCTTCTGGAGAGATAACTGAGTATGTTGAGTACTCAAGCATGTTCACGTAGTCACCGACACCAATCGCCAATGCACCGCCAGAACCACCTTCGCCCACCACGTTACAAATAACGGGAACAGTAAGGCCAGCCATTGCTTTTAGGTTAGTGGCAATCGCTTCTGATTGACCGCGCTCCTCTGCACCAACACCAGGGTAAGCACCCGCAGTATCAATAAAGGTAATAACAGGCATGTTAAAACGCTCTGCCATCTTCATTAGACGTAAGGCTTTACGGTAACCTTCAGGTTTTGGCATACCAAAGTTACGGATGACTTTTTCTTTGGTTTCACGGCCTTTTTGATGACCAATAACCATTACCGGACGTCCATCTAGACGAGCCATGCCACCAACGATAGCTTTGTCATCGCCAAACGCACGATCACCGCATAATTCATCAAATTCAGTGAAGGCGTTTTCAATGTAATCATAAGTGTAAGGACGCTGTGGGTGACGAGCAAGTTGAGCCACTTGCCACGCACCTAGATCACCAAAAATTTTCTTTTTCAGTTCTAAGCTTTTCTTTTCAAGAGAAGTGATTTCCTTGTCTAGGTCTACTCCATCTCCTCCACCGTGGCGACTTACATCGCGTAGGGCTTCAATTTTAGCTTCAAGCTCTGCAATTGGCTTTTCAAACTCTAGAAAGTTCAAACTCATCTAGCATTCCTTCATCTTTTTGCTCTGAATACAGGGTGTTCTGTAATCAGTTAAATTCGAGTTCTACCTGGTCATTCCCAAGTAGCTGCTTTAAATCGTCAATCAACGTATCGCTTGGCGTAACTCGCCATTCAACACCCAAGGATAACTTGGCTCTTGCGTCGCTACGTTGATAATAAATATGGACTGGAATAGTACCAGCGCGATGCGGCTCTAACACTCGACTGAAGCGTTCAAAGAACTGTGCATCAATTTGAGACTCTGATATCGAGATACTGAGTCCAGAAGCGTATTTCTCACGAGCATGGCCAAGATCCATGACTTCACGAGCCGTCATTTTAAGGCCACCATTGAAATCATCAAAGCTGACCTGTCCAGAAACCACTACAATTCTATCTTTTTCTACAAGTTCTGCATACTTTTCTAGCATATCAGAAAATAACATCACTTCCATTCGCCCAGAACGGTCGTCTAAAGTCAGAATACCAATGCGAGAACCGCGCTTAGTGGTCATCACTTTAGCCGCAATCACTAAACCCGCTAAGGTAACGGATTGATCGCGCCGAGTTGGTGTGGCGTTATTTAATCGACAACTGGTGTATTTTGCCAGTTCGCGTAGATACAAGTTAATAGGGTGACCGGTTAGATATAAGCCGAGCGTTTCTCGCTCCCCTTCTAGCCATACTTTTTCAGGCCATTTAGGCACTTGCGCATAGGCTTGCTCAACATCGGAATGGGTATCGGTTAATACGCCAAACATATCCGACTGTCCAAAGGCTTCCGCTTGGTGGTATTGACCCGCCGCTTTTACCGCTGCATCCACAGAAGCCATCATAGCCGCTCGGTGTGGGCCTAAGCGATCTAACGCGCCTGCTTGAATGAGCTTTTCAATCACACGCTTGTTGCATTTTTTAAGATCAACACGCGCACAAAAATCAAACAGATCTTTAAAGTGACCGTCTTTGGCTCGCGCCTCGATCATGCTATCAATCGGGCCTTCACCGACCCCTTTAATTGCACCAATACCGTACACAATCGCGCCGGTTTCATCGACGTTAAAGCGATATAGACCCGAGTTCACATCTGGCGGTAAGATTTTCAGCCCCATACGGATACATTCATCGACTAGGCCGACCACTTTTTCCGTATTATCCATATCCGCGGTCATTACCGCCGCCATAAATTCGGCAGGATAGTGGGTTTTTAGCCATAGCGTTTGATATGAAACCAATGCATACGCCGCCGAGTGCGATTTGTTAAAGCCATAGCCAGCAAATTTTTCTACCAAGTCGAAGATTTTCATCGACAACTCGCCATCTACGCCATTGTTTTCTGCCCCTTCTTTAAAGACCGAGCGTTGCTTCTCCATCTCTTCCGGTTTTTTCTTACCCATAGCACGGCGCAACATATCTGCGCCGCCGAGCGTATAGCCCGCTAAAATCTGGGCGATTTGCATAACCTGTTCTTGATACAGAATGATGCCGTAGGTCGGTTCTAAGGTTTCTTTTAATGACTCATGTTGCCACGTTTCATCAGGGTAAGAGATCGCTTCTCGGCCGTGCTTACGGTCGATAAAGTTATCTACCATGCCCGATTGCAGTGGGCCGGGACGAAATAGCGCCACCAGTGCGATGATATCTTCAAAACAGTCCGGTTTAAGGCGCTTGATCAAATCCTTCATACCGCGAGATTCAAGCTGGAATACCGCAGTCGTTTCGGAGTTTTGTAGCACTCTGAATGAGGCTTCATCTTGCAAAGGAATCGATTCGATGCGAACCGGCGCTTCGCCCATTTTTTCAAGCCTTGGGTTAATCAGCCCTAGCGCCCAATCGATGATCGTTAGAGTACGTAACCCCAAGAAGTCAAACTTAACCAGACCTGCGGTTTCTACGTCATTTTTATCAAATTGAGTAACCGGGAAATGCCCTTCAGCATCGGCATAGATTGGTGAGAAGTCGGTAATGGTGGTTGGTGAGATCACCACGCCACCAGCGTGTTTACCGGCGTTACGTGTACACCCTTCTAGGATGCGACACATATCGATAAGATCTTTTACCTCTTCATCGGCATCATAGAGCTCGCCCAGTTGTGGCTCAGCATCAAATGCTTTACTTAGCGTCATTCCCGGATCAGGCGGTACTAACTTGGAGATACGATCAACAAACCCGTATGGGTGACCTAGCACACGCCCTACATCACGAATAACCGCTTTGGCCGCCATAGTACCGAAGGTGATGATCTGCGATACCGCATCTCGACCATACAGCTCAGCCACGTGATCAATAACCTGATCGCGCTTATCCATACAAAAGTCGATATCGAAATCGGGCATCGAAACACGTTCAGGGTTTAAGAATCGTTCAAAGAGCAGATCGTATTCTAGTGGATCAAGGTCGGTGATTTTCAGCGCGTAAGCCACCAATGAACCTGCACCTGAACCACGGCCTGGGCCTACTGGAATATCGTTATCTTTCGACCACTGGATGAACTCCATTACGATCAGGAAGTAACCGGGAAAGCCCATCTGGTTGACAACGCCTAGCTCGATTTGCAATCGCTCATCGTATTCAGGGCGACGCTCGGCGCGCACCTTGGGATCGGGGAATAAAAACTCTAAGCGCTCTTCTAAGCCTTCTTCAGACTTATGCACTAAGAATTCTTCAATGCTCATATCACCGGTTGGGAAGTTAGGTAAGAAATACTCCCCTAGGCGTACGGTAACGTTACAACGTTTGGCTATTTCGACACTGTTTTGTAAGGCTTCAGGAATGTCTGAGAACAGCTCACACATTTCTTCTTCAGTGCGCAAATACTGCTGAGCACTGTAATTTTTTGGGCGGCGCGGATCTTCTAGCGTGAAACCATCATGAATCGCCACACGGATTTCATGGGCGTCAAACTGTTCAGCATTTAGGAATACAACTTCGTTGGTCGCTACTACTGGTAGGTTGCTTTTACTGGCGCATTCTAGCGCAAAGTGCAGATAGCTTTCTTCATCAACGCGGCCAGTACGAGTTAATTCAACATAAAAGCGGTCAGCAAAATATTGCTGATAAAAATCGATGCACTGCTGAGTCAGTTCATCATTGCCTTTTAATAAGGCTTTACCTAGCTCACCACTTTTACCGCCAGAGAGAACAATTAAGCCTTCGTTTAGCTCAGCCAGCCACTCTTTATCTATTACAGGGTGGTGCTGAACATGACCGCGCAGGTAGGCTTTAGAAATCAATAGAGTCAGGTTTTTATAACCTTGGTTATTGGCAGATAAGACTGTGATGCGGGTTAATTCATCACCAAATTCAGCTGACTGCATCATAAAGTCAGCGCCAATAATAGGCTTAATGCCTTCGCCGTGAGCCTTATTATAAAACTTCACTAACCCACATAAGTTAGTAAAGTCGGTCAATGCCACCGCAGGCATGCCAAGCTCTGCCACTTTCTTGACTAGAGGCGGCACTTTCGACAAGCCATCCACCATGGAATAGTCACTGTGGACGCGTAAATGTATAAACTTCGGCTCTGTCATAATTACTCTATTGTTCCGTTAGTCAAGTAGACCTAACGCTCGTTTAACTGGCTTAAAACTTTTTCTGTGCTCGGCAATCACGCCGTGCTCTTCGATAGCGGCAAAGTGTGCTTTAGTCGGATACCCTTTATGTTTAGCAAAGCCAAATTGAGGGTGCTTATCATCAAGCTCAACCATTTCTTGGTCGCGTACCACTTTAGCGATAATCGAGGCGGCGCTGATTTCAGCCACTCTTAAATCACCTTTCACTACCGCAAGCCCCGGCATCGCGATGGTCGGCACTCGATTGCCATCAATTAAGGCAAAATCAGGCTGAACAGACAAGCCTTCAATGGCGCGCGTCATTGCCAGCATAGTGGCGTGTAAAATATTCAGCTCATCGATTTCTTCAGGTGAACAGCGACCTACTGACCATGCTAGCGCTTTTTGTTTAATTTCTGGAAATAACGCCAAACGTTTTTTCTCAGACAGTGCCTTTGAATCGGTCAGCCCCTCAATAGGATTATTCGGGTCTAAAATAACCGCGGCAGTGACAACATCCCCTACTAAGGGGCCTCGCCCTACTTCATCCACTCCGGCAAACAAAGAGTAACCTTGCGGGTACTCAAAGGGAGGGTATTCTACTTTTGCTTTTGCCATTTACTTGCCTATTAAATTCAGTACCGCATTGGCTGCTTGAGTATCAGCGTCACGCTTTATCCACGCGTGCATTTCGCTAAACTTATCCGTCATATAGGTGGTATCACCATCGATAATATTCTGCATTGCCGTGAATATTTGCTGTGGATTACATTCTTCCATAATCAGCTCAGTAAGTAGCTCTTCATCCGCGAGCAGATTAGGCAAGCTGTAATACTTATTTAGCATCATACGCTTAGCAATAAAGCCTGATATTTTATTGACCTTGTATGCGGTCACCATTGGACGATTAACCAACATGCCTTCTAATACGGCGGTGCCACAGGCAAGCAAAATGAAATCGGCTGCGGCCATAATATTACGTGCTGAGTTTTCTTCAATGATTTGAAAATCGAGTTCAGGAGCGGTTTGTTGCCAAATTTCTTCAAACTGAGCTTTTCGTGCTGGATTGACCGCCGATACGATAAAACCAATATCTGGGTATTTTTCATGCAGCAGTTTACAGCCTTCGATAAAGTCTTGCGCCATTAGCTTCACTTCACCACGGCGACTGCCCGGCAGTACCGCCAGCCAGCGTCTGTCTTGCTGTAGGCCAAAACGTTCACGCGCTTCGCTTTTGCTTGAATGCATAGGAATCGCGTCGGCTAATGTGTGTCCAACAAACTCACACGCCACTTGATACTTATCGTAAAAGGCCTTTTCGAAAGGGAGAAAGGCCAGCACAAGATCCGTTGCGGCATCGATTTTAAAGATGCGCTTTGGACGCCATGCCCATACTGAAGGACTCACGTAATGCACGGTTTTTAAGCCAGCATTTTTTAATTCTAGCTCAAGTCGCAAATTAAAATCAGGGGCATCGATACCAATAAAAACATCCGGTTGCCACTGCTTGAAAAACTTAGCGGTTTCTTTTTTGATGTGCAGAATTCGACGCAATCGCCCTAGGACTTCAACCAATCCCATGACCGATAACTCTTCCATATCAAACAGAGAGCGACAGCCCAATGCTTGCATTTTTGGTCCAGCAATTCCAACAAATTCAGCATCAGGATATTTTTGCTGAATTCCCTTGATAAGACCTTCACCCAGCGTGTCCCCAGACAACTCTCCAACAACAACACCGATACGTAATGGTCGACTCATACATTGCACTCCTAGACACAAAATAAGGATACAAATAAAAAGATCGCCCATTACAGCGATCTTTTAAAAAGGAAAACTAAACGCTGTTATTAGCGAATGATGCCACGATTCACATCATTGTTTAGGTAATCAATGAATTGCTTAACCGCAGGGTATTCGTCTGCTGATTTGGCAATTTCAACTTTCGCTTCATCTAAAGTGAGACCTGAACGGTATAAGGTTTTAAATGCACGACGTACAGCGAGAATATCTTGCTTCTCAAAGCCGCGACGTTTCATGCCTTCAGAGTTAATACCGATAGGGCTACAGTGGTTACCTTGCGCCATCACAAATGGAGGGATGTCTTGCGCTACAGTTGAACCGCCACCGATGAACGCGTGCGCGCCCAAAGTACAGAACTGATGCACAGGAACGAGCGCAGTAAGAATCACGTAGTCTTGTACTTTTACGTGTCCTGCAAGAGTGGCGTTGTTACCAAGAATGACGTTGTCGCCAATCACACAGTCATGTGCAATATGTGCGTTCACACAAAATAGGTTATCACTGCCTACTTGAGTAATGCCCTTATCTTGTACTGTGCCGCGGTGCATCTGCACACTTTCACGAATCACATTACGATCACCTACCACAAGCTGGGTAGCTTCGCCGTGATATTTTTTATCTTGGTTTTCTTCACCTAAAATGGCAAAAGAAAACACGCGGTTTCCGTTACCAATTTTGGTTAAGCCTTTAATAACAACATGAGACATAATCTCATTGTCTTCACCAATTTCAACATCGCCACTGATGTATGTAAACGGTCCAACCGTTGTGTTGGCACCAATTGTTACATTGCCTTCAATAACTGCAGTTGGGTGAATTTTTGCAGTAGGATCAATCATATTAGAATTCTCGACGAGCACATTTTAGTTCTGCAGAACAGACAACTTCACCGTCTACTTTTGCAACACCGTTAAACATCGCAATACCGCGACGGTTTTTCAACAGTTCTACTTCGATAAACATTTGATCGCCTGGGCTAACAGGTTTACGGAACTTTGCTTGGTCCACGCTAGCAAAGTAATACAATTCATTTTCTTTTGGTGCGCCAAAGGTTTTAAATGCAAGCAAGCCCGTTGCCTGAGCCATTGCTTCTAGGATAAGAACCCCAGGGAATACAGGCAATTGTGGGAAGTGACCGGTGAACTGAGGTTCATTAAAGGTCACGTTTTTCAAACCAACTAGATATTTTCCTTCTTCGTAATCGGTTACACGATCAAGAAGTAAAAACGGATAACGGTGTGGAAGAAGAGATTGAATCTCCATAATATCCATGGTCTTTTTTTCAGAAGTCAAAGTGCATTTCCTTTAATGTAACGCTTTAATTTATTTAAGAATTATAGACTAAAAAGACCTGCTTATTGCAGGCCTTAATAGAGAATTTAAGAGCCGAGCTTTTTCTCGAGTTCATTTAGGCGATGGAGCATGTCCTCAAGCCTATTAAGGCGAGCAACAGATTTACGCCATTCTCGGTTAGGTAGCGCTGGCATACCTGATGAATATACGCCTTTCTCAGTGATGCTGCGAAGCACCATTGCACGACCAGATATCATGCTTCCGTCAGCAATTTCTAAGTGCCCTGAAATGGCAGCACCACCACCAATAATACAATATTTACCAATGTGAGTACTACCACCGACTACTGTACCACCTGCAATGCAAGAGCCGTAATCGATACAGACATTATGACCAATTTGAATTTGGTTATCTAAAATCACATTGCTACCGATAACAGTGTCGTCTAACGCACCTCTATCAACGGTTGTACTTGCGCCAATTTCGACACGATCGCCAACTCTGACTGTGCCTACTTGCGGGATTTTGATCCATTCGCCACGCTCGTTAGCGTACCCAAAGCCGTCTGCACCAATCACTGAGCTAGAATGAAAAACGCAACGCTCACCCACTTGTACGTGATGATAAACCGTCGCATTTGCCCACAATTGTGTACCCGCGCCAATGGCCGCATTTTTACCCACATAAGCACCCGCGCCAATAGAGACGTTGTCTCCTAGCACCGCACCAGAGTCGATAGTGGCATTTGGACCAATAGAAACATTATTGCCAAGAACTGCATCATCAGCAATGTTTGCCGAAGCTGCAATTCCTGTGGCAGGAAGCTGAGGCGTATTTAACGCTTGAGCGACCTTAGCGTAAGCAACATAAGGGTCTGCGACCACAAGAGCGTTACCTACACATAGCGAGCGCTCGCTTTCCTTAACCATAACCACTGACGCCTTACACTCTGGCAATTGCTTTTTATAGCGTGGATTGGACAAGAAGGTAATGTGCCCTTCTTCGGCCTTATCCATTGCAGCTACCGCAGTAACCTTAGTGTTGGGATCACCGTAAAGTGTACCACCGGTAATTTGTTCAAGTTGTTGTAGCGTCAGTTCTGTCATAATTTATTACTTATTTAGTTCGTCAATCACTTTTTGTGATAGGTCTAGTTCAGGCTTAGCGTATTGAAGAGCTTGCGCATCAACAACCATGTCTACACCTTCACGTTTAGCAACAACATTTACCGCGTCTTGAATCACTTTAAATAGTTTTTGCTTCTCTTGAGCTTCACGACGTTTGCCATCACGCTCTAGAGATTGACCTTTTAGTTTGTATTCAGCTTCTAGGCCAGCGATTTCGATTTGTAGTTTACGAACGCCATCATCACCTAGTAGTGCCGCATCGCGACGTGCTTTATCCGCTTTAGATTTAATCTTAGCTTCAATTGCTTTTAAATCTGCTGTTTTGTCTTTGAACTCTTCTTGAAGAGTTTTAAGCACAGCTTCTCGTTGTGGTAGCTCTTGGAAAATTTGAGCGGTATTTACATAAGCAACTTTTTGGGCAGCTTCTGCGGCGTGCGCAACCAAAGATGTAGACAAGACTACAAGACTCAGGCCTGCTGCTTTAATTAGTTTTTTCAATTTATTATCCTCAAATGTTTAGAAGGTTCTACCAATTGTGAAAGTGAAGACCTCTTTGTCATCACCCTCATAAATTTCAATCGGAGTCGCTAATGAGAACACTAATGGCCCCATTGGTGACATCCACTGTACTGCGGCACCTACTGATGCGCGGTACGCAAATGGGTCTGAATAATCGTAATAATATTCTGAGCCCGGCAAGTTTTCATCTACGTCAACGTCGTTGAACTCTGTGTCCCATACACTGGCGACATCTAAGAACAGACTGGTACGCAGCTGATTACGGAAACTGTCCCCTGCAAATGGTGTCGGTACGATTAACTCGATACTACCCAACATAGTGGCGTTACCACCCGCCGATTCATCGGTTGCGGAATAACATGGGTTGTTGCCACCGGCGTTACCAGAACAGCCTGATGGATCATCGTATACCGCTTTTGGACCCGCACTGTTTGAACCAAAGCCACGCAAGGTAGTGAAACCACCCGCATAGAAGTTCTCATAGAATGGGAACAAGTTATCATTGCCACCGGTTTTGCCGTAACCATTACCGTAACCTAAACGACCGCGGAACAATAACGCGAAAGTTTGTTTGTGGTTAAGCGGGAAGTACTGTCTCGCATCGTACTGAATTTTATAGTACTGCGCATCAGAACCCGGAACGGTAATCTTACCGGTCAAACGTTGGTGGTTACCCGACGTAGGGAAGATACTTCTGTTTAGATTATTACGCGTCCAAGTCAGAGAAACGTCAAAATCATCAGTTTCTAACGTATTTTCAATCGCATTGTAGTTATTACCTTGAGATTGAAGGAAATTTTCTATCTGAACATAAGGGTCTAGGTTCGATAAACTGTTGTGTGTGTAGCCAAATCCGACTTCCACAAAGTTCAATTCATCAAATGGGAAACCCCAAGTTAATGAGCCACCATAACTTTCGTTGGTATAGTCAACAATACCCGCTTCAGATGCTTCAAACTTGTTGTAGAAGACCTTACCACCCAGACTGACACCATCTAAGTTCCAATAAGGGTCACGGTACTCTAAGCTAACGTTTTTCTGATAATCGTTCATCATGGCATTAATACCAACGCGATTACCTGTACCTAAGAAGTTGTCTTGTTGTAGGCCGACTTGGAAGCTAATACCTGATTCAGTACCATAACCGATACCAAAATTAACACTGCCTGAGTTGGCTTCTTTTACCGAGTAAACCACATCTACTTGGTCATCTGTGCCTGGCACGCGCACGGTTTGCACATCAACAGTTTCAAAGAAACCAAGACGATTTAAACGTGTTTTACCTGTTTCTAGGTTTTTAGAATTTAACCAACTGCCTTCCATTTGACGCATTTCACGACGCAGCACTTCATCTTTAGTGGAGTTGTTACCCACAAAGCGAATATCACGCACATAGATACGGTTGCCCGCTTCTACGTTAACCACTAACGAAACTGTGTGGTTCTCGTCATCAAATTCAGGGATAGTTCGAACGTTAGGATAAGCATATCCTGACTCACCCAATACGCGCTTGATGGACTCTTCCATTCCGGTAACTGCGCCACCGCTGTAAACATCGCCTTTTTTGAACGGGTTCATCTGTTCAAATTCATCGCGCTTACCAATGAGCTCACCGCGAACTTTTACGTCTTTAACTGTGTACTGCTCACCTTCGTCTAAGAATAGCGAGATATACACGCCTTTCTTATCCGGAGAAATCGCCACTTGGCTAGAATCTACTTTAAATTTGAGGTAGCCCTGATTCAGGTAATACGACTTCATCGCTTCGAGATCGCCAGCAAGAACTTGCTTTTGATATTTCTCATCGGCCATGAAGTTCCACCAAGGCACATCCACATTCAAGTTGAAGCGAGACAATAGTTCGCTATCCGTAAATACGGTGTTGCCGATAAAGTTGATTTGCTGGATCTTAGCTGAAACGCCTTCCGAGAAAACAAATTTAAGATCGGCGCGATTACGAGGAAGTGGTGTTACAACCGCTTGTACTGAAGCGTTGTACTTACCTACGCTGTAGTAAAAGTCTTCAAGCCCTTTTTCAATGGTGCTTAGCGCCGTGCGGTCTAACGCTTCACCGACACGTACACCAGAGGAATTAAGGTTTTGCTGTAACTGTTCTTCTTCAATGGCTTTGTTGCCTGAAAAAGACACGCTAGCAATGGTAGGACGCTCAGTCACACGGACAACTAAAACGTTGCCATCACGCATCACTTTTACATCTTCATAGTTACCAGAACGGTACAAAGACTTGATAATGTCAGATACATCTTTTCCGCCAACAGTATCACCAACGCGAACGGGCATCTCCAACAGAGCAGCACCGAGAGCTACACGTTGAAGACCTTCAATTTTTATATCTTGGACCACAAAATTTTCTGCACCGTAAACTGCACTACTTCCAAGTAGTAACGCGGTAAGCAGGATACGTTTTAGCGACATATCGACTTCTAATTTCCTATAAAAATACGCTGTGAGCTCGAAAGAATTACAGACGCATAAAATCGTTTAAAATTGCGATAGACATCAGTGCAAACACTATTGCGCCACCGACGCGGTACCCCATTTCTTGAATTTTTTCTGGTACCGGGCGACGGGTAACCGCCTCGACCGCAAAAAACAACAGATGACCACCATCTAAGATGGGTAATGGCATCAAGTTGATAATTCCTAAATTAATACTTATTAAGGCCAAAAAGCCCAAGAAATACACTAAGCCATAATCGGCCGTAGCACCTGCTCCTTTAGCAATAGAGATAGGCCCACTGAGATTATTCAATCCAACATCGCCTACCACCAACTTTTTCAGCATATTGAAGGTCAAAGATGTGACTTGCTTAGTTTTTTCAATCGCTCGACCGATAGAATCTATAGGACCAAACCTCAGATCGAATCGATATTCCTCTGGCCATGTGCCTACTTTTGGCGACACACCAGCGAATCCTATTTTGCCATCTGCCGTTTCTCGAACGCCAGGAATGAGGGTAATAGGTAACGTCGTGCCATTGCGCTGTATTTCAAGTTGTAATGACCGGTCCGGATTATGGCGGATAATGGAAGCAAAATCTTGCCACTCGCTCACAGAGTTGCCATTCACTGATAAAACAGTGTCTCCTACTTCTAATCCAGCCTTAGCCGCGGCGCCTCCCTCTTGAACATTGGCAAACGTGAGATGCAATTCAGGAGAATAAGGTCTAAATCCTAAAGTGGTCATTGCCGATTCAGTTTCTAAATCAAAATGCCAATCTTCAATATTAAGAATTACGGTTTTCTGTTGACCAATTTCATCCGCTGATGCGACCGTCATTGTCATCTGCTTATCGCCAATACGGGCAATCAGCCCCATATTAACAGATTCCCAATCTGCGGTTTTGACGCCATCAATGGATTTAAGTTCCATTCCTTGTTGAATTCCTGCTTGTGCAACAATGGAATTGGGGGTTACTTCACCAATTACGGGTTTTACGGCGGGAACACCAATCAAAAAGACCAACCAATAGGCCACGATAGCAAATAGGAAGTTGGCCATAGGACCGGCGGCGACAATCGCGCTACGTTGCCATAGTTTCTTTTGATCAAATGCGAGAGGTTTTTCGTGCTCTGCGACTTCTTCCACGCGGCTATCAAGCATCTTGACGTAGCCACCCAGAGGTATCACAGAAATAGAGTATTCAGTGCCCGTTTTGCCTATTTTTTTCCAAATAGACTTACCAAAGCCAATCGAAAACTTGTGAACTTTTACGCCACAACGACGAGCGACCCAGAAATGTCCGTATTCGTGCACGGCAACTAAGATGCCAAGTGCCACAATAAATGAAGCAAAATTCCATAAAGCGGAGGCCATTACATCTATCCCTAATTTAGTTGCTCACTAGCAAAAATACGTGCCATTTTATCGAGCTCAATCAAGCTTTCCAAGCTATCCAATTGATGAGCGTGTTCAGTTGCACATACTTTGTTCATTACACTTCGGTTCACTTGTACGATATCAGTGAAAGCGATTTTTTGTTGTAAAAACGCATGTACCGCCACTTCGTTTGCCGCATTCAACGCGGTTGTGGCGTGTTGTCCACTATAACAAGCTTCAATCGCCAGTTCCAAGCACGGATATCGAGCGAAGTCTGGTTTAATAAAGGAAAGCTCGCCCATCTCGGTAAAATCGAGGGGCTTAACGCCCGCTTTGACGCGATTTGGGTACGCCATCGTCAATGCAATTGGGGTACACATATCCGGTTCGCCCATTTGCGCCAGAGTGGAGCCGTCCTTGTATTGCACCATTGAATGGATAACAGATTGCGGGTGGATAACCACTTTCAGCTGTTCTTTGTTGGCATTAAATAACCAGCGAGCTTCAATATATTCAAGACCTTTGTTCATCATGCTCGCAGAATCGACCGAAATTTTAGGCCCCATCGACCAGTTGGGATGAGCAATAGCCTGCGCTGGCGTCACCGATTTCAGTGATTCGATATCACTGTATCGAAAAGGGCCGCCAGAGCCTGTTAATAAGATTTTATGTACGCCAGCTTTATCTAAGTCGCAGTGTCCTAAGTTTGTTTGAATGTGCTCAGGCAAGCATTGAAAAATGGCGTTATGTTCACTATCCACTGGCATAAGCTCAGCGTCATATTTTTTCACCGCATCCACAAATAGCTGTCCAGACATCACCAGTGCTTCTTTGTTCGCCAATAGCACTCGCTTACCCGCTTTAACAGCTGCCATGGTCGATAATAGACCAGCTGCGCCAACAATCGCCGCCATAACCATGTCTACTTCAGGAAGCTCAGCAATATGGCAAAGCCCTGCGTCCCCAGCCAGTACTTGCGCTGTATTGCCAACGGCGCGTAGCTCTTTTTGTAGTGTGAGAGCTGCCGACTTATCGGCCATAGCAACGTATTTAGGTCGCCACTGCTGGCACAAGGTGAACATTTGCGCGTGGTTAGTGCCCGCACCTAGTGCGTACACCTGATAATGCTCAGGGTTTTCGGCAATAACCTTTAAGGTACTGCTACCGATAGAACCGGTAGCGCCTAGGATAGTGATGTTTTTCATGCTAATTGACCAATCAAGTGCGGGTTACTGCAACATGAAATAAAGAATGGTAAAGACAGGGAACGCAGCGGTTAAGCTGTCTACGCGGTCTAATACACCGCCATGTCCTGGAATGATGTTGCTGCTGTCTTTAATGCCTGCAACACGTTTAAACATGCTTTCAACTAGATCGCCTAGCACTGAAATCACTACCGTCACGAAAGTCAGTAGTATCATCAGCCAAGGGGTAGAGAATTCAAGCTCAAACCATGTCGCCATGCCCCATCCCACTAGTAAAGCAACCACTAAGCCGCCCACTAAACCTTCGATGGTTTTATTTGGGCTAACGTGTGGCGCCATTTTATGTTTACCAAAGCGTTTGCCTGTAAAGTATGCGCCGCTATCGGCTGCCCATACTAATGCACAAACGTACATTACAAGTTTAGCGCCATAGTAGAAATCCACATCTAGGTTTACCGCTCTAAGAGCGACGATGCTCCAAAAGAAAGGCAACAATGTCAGTAGGCCAAACGCAAATCGAAGAATGTCGGAATCTTTCCACCATTTTGCGCTTTTCGGATAGGTAATCGCCAGTCCACTAGCAATAATCCACCACACGGCTCCGATTGCGATCACCACTGCTAAACTGCCGGTTAATTCGGGGGCGAGCACAGATTGCGAGGGAATGCAGGAAAAAGAGGTAAGAAAGCCCGTTAACAACAAAATCATTTTTGTTGCTCGGTTGCCGGATTCAATAAACTGAGTCCACTCCCATAAGCCGATCAAAGTGATTGCGCCTAACATCAGCATAAAACCAATAAATGGCAGCTGAAATACGCCTAAAATGACCAGAGGGCCGAGGATTAAAGCCGTTATAATACGTTGCTTCAAGGCTACTTCCTTATTTGTTATCCATAAGTGCTTTGATCTGCTCTCCAGTACAACCAAATCGACGTTCGCGATTAATATACCAAGAGATTGCTTCGGCTAAGCCGTCTTCATCAAAGTCAGGCCAGTGTTTGTCGCAAAAGTAAAATTCTGCGTAAGCAACTTGCCATAATAAAAAGTTACTGAGGCGTGATTCACCACTGGTGCGAATCAAAAGATCCACATCAGGCAAATCTGCGAGGCATATTTCTTGTGAAATCAGATCTTCGGTAATATCAAAAGGTTGAATTTCACCACGCATTGCTTTTTCAGCAATGCGTTTTGTTGCCTGTGTAATATCCCATTTACCACCGTAGTTGGCCGCCACATTGATAACCAATCCAGTATTATCTTGTGTCAGCGCTTCGGCTTCTGCTATTTTTTTTTGTAAACGAGAATTGAAACCACTTTTATCGCCAATTATTCTCAGTTTAAGATCATTTTTATGCAAACGCTTCACTTCCGTTGATAGCAAAGTGATAAACAGTTCCATTAAAAGACTGACTTCTTCTTGTGGTCGGCGCCAGTTTTCACTGCTAAATGCAAATAGAGTCACTGACTTAATGCCTAGCTTAGCGGCTGCGGTAATGGTTTTTCTGACCGCGCTCACCCCTTTCTTATGCCCATAAACTCTAGGTTTGCCATGAGATTTCGCCCAACGTCCATTTCCATCCATGATGATGGCAATGTGTTGAGGAATAGAGCTAGGTGTTACTGAAGTGTCAGACATAAAGAAGATATTGAATAATTAACAGGTGGGAGATAATAGCAGAAAAAAACGCTGCACTGTAGATGTGCAGCGTTTTAAGAATCAATCGATAATCAGTTTTGATTAAACTTCCATCAACTCTTTTTCTTTTGCAGCAAGAACTTCATCAACATTCTTAACGGCTACGTCAGTCAGTTTTTGAATTTCGTCTTGTGCTTTACGATCTTCATCTTCAGAAATTTCTTTGTCTTTTAGAAGCGCTTTAAAATCACTGTTTGCGTCACGACGGATATTACGGATTGCAACACGTGCACCTTCAGCTTCGCCACGAACGATCTTAACAAGATCCTTACGACGTTCTTCTGTTAGCGGTGGAAGTGGTACACGGATAACCGTACCCGCAGACATAGGGTTTAGACCTAGATCTGATTGTAGAATTGCTTTTTCAACTTTAGGCGCTAGTTCTCTATCAAATACAGTAATTGCTAGAGTACGTGCATCTTCAGCAACAACGTTTGCTACTTGATTAAGAGGCGTTGGTGCGCCGTAGTATTCTACTGAAAGACCAGATAGAAGACTTGGGTGAGCACGACCAGTACGTACTTTTGAAAGAGTGTTCTTTAGCGCTTCAACGCTTTTGTCCATACGCTGTTGCGCATCTTGCTTGATTTCGTTAATCACGATTTCACCTTTGAAATTGTCTAGGCCAAATGAATGGCCATTCTAAGTTGTGCTAGGGCGATTATTCAGCGCTGCTGATAAGAGTACCTTCAGCTTCACCCATTACCACGCGACGTAGTGCGCCTGGCTTGTTCATATTAAATACACGAATTGGCATGTTGTGATCGCGTGCCAATGTAAACGCCGCTAGATCCATAACTTTAAGCTCTTTATCTAGAACTTCATTGTACGTTAACTGGCTGTAAAGTTCAGCGTCTGGGTTCTTCGCTGGGTCAGCATTGTATACGCCGTCAACTTTTGTTGCTTTTAGCACTAGATCTGCTTCGATTTCGATACCACGTAGACATGCCGCAGAATCTGTTGTGAAGAACGGGTTACCTGTACCTGCAGAGAAAATAACCACACGGCCATGACGTAATTCACGAATAGCATCCGCCCAGTTGTAATCGTCACACACGCCTTTCAGTTGAATCGCAGACATTACGCGAGCGTTAACATAAGCACGGTGCAGAGCATCACGCATTGCAAGGCCGTTCATTACCGTTGCTAGCATACCCATGTGATCCCCGACTACGCGATTCATGCCAGCTTCTGCAAGACCTGCGCCACGGAAAAGGTTACCACCACCGATAACAACACCCACTTCTACGCCAAGTTCAACTAACTCTTTTATTTCCTGAGCCATACGCTCAAGAATTGTTGGGTCAATACCAAAACCTTCTGAGCCTTGTAGAGCCTCACCACTCAGTTTTAATAGGATACGCTGATATGCTGGTTTAGGATTTGTAGTCATGAAGTATACCTTCTAAAAGAGTTATCGATTAACAGTTGAGGATAGAGACTTGCTAATTTTGACAGAAGCTAAGTTAAATCCCAATTCTCAACCACTAAATATTAGTGTTTATTCGTAAAAAGACCGCAGCATAAGCCACGGTCTTTTAAAATATTAACAAGGCTATTAATTAACCTTTTTGAACCGCTGCTACTTCGTCAGCAAAGCTCATTTCGGCAGCTTTCTCGATGCCTTCACCTACTTCTAAGCGAACGAAATCAGATACTGATGCGCCACGCTCTTTTAGGATTTCACCAACAGATTTCTTAGGTTCCATTACGAACGCTTGACCTGTTAGAGATATTTCGCCAGTGAATTTCTTCATGCGGCCGACAACCATTTTTTCAGCGATAGCTTCTGGTTTGCCTTCGTTCATTGCGATTTCAACTTGAACCGCTTTTTCTTTTGCAACAACTTCAGCTGGTACGTCTTCTGGGTTTAGGAACTCAGGACGAGAAGCAGCAACGTGCATTGCTACGTGCTTAAGTGTTTCTGCGTCGCCTTCACCAGCAACAACTACACCGATTTTCTCACCGTGACGGTAAGAAGCGATAGCAGTACCTTCAACGTACTGTACGCGACGGATGTTGATGTTTTCGCCGATTTTAGCAACTAGAGCAATACGAGTGTCTTCGAATTGTGCTTGAAGTTCTTCAGCAGTAGCTTTTGAAGCTAGAGCAGCGTCAGCTACTTCGTTTGCGAATGCAGTGAAGCTTGCATCTTTAGCAACGAAGTCAGTTTGACAGTTAACTTCAAGAAGAACAGCAACGCCGTTTGCATCTTTAACAATGATTTTGCCTTCAGCAGCTACGTTACCTGCTTTTTTAGCAGCTTTAGCAGCGCCTGATTTACGCATGTTTTCAATTGCTAGTTCGATATCACCGTCAGTCTCGTTAAGAGCCTTTTTACAGTCCATCATACCTGCGCCAGTACGGTCGCGCAGTTCTTTTACTAGAGCAGCAGTTACAGCCATTCTCTAATCCTCAAGTTGATTCAAAAGGTAAAATTCAGGGGCCTAAATTGGGGCCCCTGATGTATACTAGCACTTAGTCTTTATTAATCGGTATTCCGACAAACAACTAAGTGTGACGCGGAGCAGATATTATTCAGCTTCTTCTACGAAACCGTCTTTATCAGCAGCAGTTGCAACGTCTTTGTTACGACCTTCAGTCACAGCTAGTGCAGCCGCGTTAAGGTATAGTTGTACCGCGCGGATTGCATCGTCGTTACCAGGGATGATGTAATCAACACCGTCTGGGTCAGAGTTAGTATCTACAACAGCGTATACAGGGATACCTAGGTTGTTCGCTTCTTTAACAGCGATGTGTTCGTGATCAGCATCGATAACGAATAGAGCGTCAGGTAGACCGCCCATGTCTTTGATACCACCAAGAGATTTCTCTAGCTTCTCCATTTCGCGAGTACGCATTAGAGCTTCTTTCTTAGTTAGTTTCTCAAAAGTACCGTCTTGAGCTTGAGCTTCAAGTTCTTTTAGACGCTTGATTGATTGACGAACAGTTTTGTAGTTAGTCAACATACCACCTAACCAGCGGTTGTTAACGTAGAATTGGTTGCTTGCGATAGCAGCTTCTTTAACAGCTTCAGATGCAGCGCGTTTAGTACCAACGAAAAGAACTTTACCTTTTTTCTCGCCAACTTTAGCAATTTCAGCTAGAGCGTCGTTGAACATAGGAACAGTTTTTTCTAGGTTGATGATATGAACCTTGTTACGAGCACCAAAGATGAATGGTTTCATTTTTGGGTTCCAGTAACGAGTTTGGTGACCGAAGTGAACACCAGCTTTTAGCATATCGCGCATTGATACAGTTGCCATTTTATAATCCTCTATTGGGGTTAGGCCTCCACATTCCCCATGAATTCGACTCCCTCAATTTGCATAAGCAAACCGTGGAGCACCCCGAATCATGTGTCGAAATGTGTGTGATTTAAATTAAGTTAGTTTATGAGCTAGGTATCCATATCGCCCTAAAATAGGAAGACAATGGAATCTATCTCGGCGCGCTTTATACCATATTTTTTGGTCTAATTACCAGAAATATCCTGTTTATTTTGCGTTTGAGACTAAAGATGTCGCTAGCTGAGTTTTATTTTCATTTGCGAGTAAGCGCAGTATTGTTAGAATAAAAGCAATTGTAGCAAGAGTTAACTGAGTACAGCATGTCGATAAAAATTAAAACTGAAGCTGAAATCGAAAAAATGCGCGTTGCAGGTAAATTAGCAGCGGATGTTTTAGAGATGATTGCCCCACACGTAAAAGAAGGGGTAACCACCGAAGAGTTGAATAAACTCTGTCATGAATTTACTTTACAGAACGGTGCCTACTCGGCTCCTCTGGATTACCACGGATTCCCGAAATCAATCTGTACTTCTATTAACCATATTGTCTGCCATGGTATCCCTGCCCTTGAAGATGAAGTGGGCAGTAACGGTCAGAAAAAACCGGCTGTGCTTAAAAACGGCGACATTGTTAATATCGACATCACTGTGATTATCCCAGACGATGAAAATGCCGATCTTAGCACTCGTCCAGAAGGCTATCACGGCGATACGTCTAAGATGTTCTTGATTGGCGATGTTGCGCCAAGTGACAAACGTCTGTGTATGGTGGCGCAAGAGGCGCTTTACTTGGGTATGAAACAAGTAAAACCAGGCGCAACCGTTGGTGCTATTGGCACTGCTATTGAAAAATACATCAAAGAAAATAACAAAAAGAACCCACGCAATAAGTTCTCCATTGTTAAAGACTTCTGTGGTCACGGCATTGGTAACGAGTTCCACGAAGAGCCGCAAGTCGTGCACTACAAAAACTTTGACCGCCGCGTGCTAAAAGAAGGCATGTGCTTCACCATTGAACCTATGATCAATGCCGGCAAATTTGGTTGTTCTATCGATGCCAATGATGATTGGACGGTGTACACAGGTGATGGCAAAAACTCAGCGCAGTGGGAACACACTATTGTGGTGACTAAGCAAGGCTGTGAAGTACTGACTCTACGCAGTGATGAATCAATTCCTCGTTTAATGATTAACTAATCAAGGCGTGGTTGAATGGATAAAAGCCAGCATCTGCTGGCTTTTTGTTTACGGTCACTAATTACCACCCACTAATCACACCCAATACTCTTCTATATCCACATCGTCTATTTGCTCAGGTGCTAAATAGTGCTGTGCATAATCAAGATAAATCTTACTGCTCAAGAACAAGCGATACACTTCCCTATCTAAATGCTCATCGAGCACCATAAACTTCATGATCTTCAATGACTCACTAAGCGTTTTGGCTTTTTTGTACGGTCTATCAGCGGCGGTAAGCGCTTCAAATACATCCGATAGCGCTATGATACGCTCTGGAATACTTAGCTCATCACCTGTGAGTTTTCTTGGATAGCCAGTGCCTTTCATTGTTTCATGGTGCGTTGAAGCGTAACGCGGCACATTCGACAACTCGTCAGGGAATGGCATTGCTTCGAGCATTTTGATGGTGCTAATAATATGCTCATTGATCTTAAACCTGTCTTCCTCGGTCAAGGTTCCTTTGCGAATACATAAGTTATAGATCTCTCCTCGGTTGGCAAGATACTTAGGCACTTCCATCTTAATGGCAAAGCTTGGGTCAAATTCCACCTTCTGCGGATGAGGAATACAATGCTCAGGTTTATCCGCCAGCAAAGGCTCAATGGCCTGCATATTTACAGAAGTATTTGCAGATTTTGATTGAGCATGTTCAAGATCGGTTTCAGCATAATAACGCGCCTCCTCTGGAGACAACCCTATTCGATTATCTAAATAACGAACCCAGGTTTTTTGCGCTATTTGTTGTATGCGCTCAATGGCTTCGTCATCCATCATTTCACTACCGACATTAGCTTTGGCAACCAATGAAAACTCGCGTTTTAACTCTTCAATATTAGCTTGCAGTTGACTGTCCATATCAGGATTAAGCTGCGGAGATTGTTGTTGATAAAACGCAATAATTTGATCGCGAATCATCACTTCAAAACGAGTTCGAATTTCATGAATACGATTGTAATTCACCTCTAGCTTTGAGCCTTTATCCACAATGTACTCTGGAGTGGTGATCTTGCCGCAATCATGTAACCAAGCGGCAATTTTAAACTCTCGTCGCTGCGCATCATTAGCAAATTCAAACTGATCCAACGAGCCCTCTGCCGACTTTTCAGCCTCATTCGCTAACATAATGGCCAACTCAGGAACTCGATTACAATGGCCTGCGGTGTATGGCGACTTATCATCGATAGCTTGCGCTATTAACTTGATAAATGAGTCTACAAACTCTTGCTGTTGCTGTTCGTAATTACTCAATTCATCCGCTGTCGTTTGAATAGAAATCGACAGTTCATCCAATTCCTTAATCATGGTTGGCACTATCTCAACACTGCTGTATTTACGCTCACGGACTTTCACCGTTTGCGCAATCAAGGCATGAATCGGTTTAACAATAGGGTTGGAAAAAACATGCGATAAAGGAATAAGTAGCAACAAAATAGCCGCAGATCCTAATGTCACCGTCATGACATTACTCAGTGCCACCTTTAACAAAGATTCAGCAGGAATGGTAATGCTTAGATATTCGGTTCCATCTTCATATAAATCCAGCTGTTGCACAAAACCAAAATAAGGTACGCCATCTACATCAAATTTAGACAGTTGATTGCGCAAGCTAGGATCTTTGGTCGCATCAATCAAAAACTTATACGGCACAACACTGTTAGGGCTGCCTATACCAAACCATTTATTTTCCAGAAAATGTATTTCACTCGGCGTTAAACTTTCAATCGCCAAATTCATAATCTCAGCAAGCTTAGGGTCTATGTTTTTTGCCACAAAATGAAACGAGTTTTGCACTTGCAATAGGCTTTCAGCGTCAATTTGATGAACCTTGAGATCCTCGATAAAATGTCGATCAATTTTGCTTTGTAAAATTACCGCCAGATCAATTACGCCATCGAGCTGCCCGTTTTCAACTTGTATGAGACCTGCGTATATATCATCCAATTCAACTAGCTCAACCGAAGGTTGTTCATGTTTAATTTGGTCAATAATCGACCACCCTTTTAAGATGCCAATTTTTCTTCCTTCTAAATCACTCAGCTTGGTAATGCGCTGACTGGAAACCGCCACAGCAAAATCAAAATTGGCTAATGGGGTACTAAGCTCCCCCAACCCGCGACTGGTCGCGTTATATGCGACGGGGTATAACACCTCAACATCACCGTGCTTATAGGCTTGCACCATATCCAGCCAACTGAGCCCATTAATGAACTTAAATTGGATGCCTGTTTTTAGCGATATAATGCGCATCACATCAACAAAATACCCACTAGGCTTACCAGACACTGCAAAATCTAAAGGAGGCCAATCGGTTTGGTTTGACACTTCAAGCGTATCTGAATTTTTCACTAAGGCTCGTTGCTCAGCGGTGAGTTTAAGAGGGCTAACGCCGGGTAGTAATGAATAGTGATCTTCGTGAGATGAGGCTTTTAAGGTGCCGGATTGGTCATAAATGAAAAACTGCGCAGGTAAGTGGGTTTGTACTGGCCCTAGCCCTGATTTCACTTCATGGGCTAAGGAAGCAACCACTACATCAATCCCTACCACACTGCCATATTTAGAGTTGCGAATACGTGATGCGTAAGTTTGACCATTTAACTGCACATTGTGGAATAAATACGGATCGGTTTTATACACTTCGGCATGTTCAGCGCCAACAAACCAAGGACGTTCAACCGCATTAAACTTGCTGTTACCTTTAACGCTCTCTCTGAGCTCAAAGTCGTCACTAAAGTAAGAGGTCACCTTTATATTGGCCTGCTGGTCTTTTTTTATTTCCACCAGCGCCCAGCGATCTTGAGATTGTGCGCCAATCCGCGGCCGTAAATCTGCTACTGAATCTAAATTAATAAGCTGATAAAAATGCCCGTCTTTTCTAGCAATATAAACGCTATAAAACATCGGGCTGTTTTCCATCAACTGAGCAAACGCATTGCGCGCGATATGGTTGTGTTCAAATTGCTCTAGCTCTTGCTCAAGACTGGCAAGGACTTTGCTTAGATTGGTAACAAACTCATCAAATTCACGAACTTCATTGCCAATGCTGTGAGAGATACCTTGATACTTTTCTAGCGCAGTATAAAGGGCTTGTTGACGACTAAAATAGTATTGCAAACTAATTGCAACACCAGCGGTTATACACGTTGTCAGGATAAAGAGACTGATTACCGTCACCTTTATCGTAAATCGCCTTTTCATCCAACCCTCATTAATGAAACTCCCTCACTAAATTAGATTAGAACAATAAATATGAAAGTGTATGAATATATTGATTTTTTTGTCTAATTTTAGATATGCAAACTATTTTGTTTTCCAACTTTATCTTGCTATCACTCACAATTTCAGGAAATATCAATTGTAGTGACTCTACTGCATAAAAGGACTTCGTGCGTGCCAAACATCGATGCTCTATCTCCAGCTCAACTGTCTGATCAACAACTGGATATTCAAAACCTACGTCATTTGCTAAACCTGTTTAGTGAACAGCAGAAAAGCGCTTTTCTAGAACGCCAACCAGTCAGTGGATTGGTTCAACAGCGCAGTGACTTTATGGACTCGCTACTAGAGCGAATTTGGAATTACTTCAACTTCCACAATATGGAAGGCATCTCTCTGGTAGCCGTTGGCGGTTATGGTCGTAGCGAACTGCACCCATTATCAGATATTGATATTCTGATCTTGTCTAAACGACCGTTAAAAGACGAGGTCACACCTAAGATCAGCGAATTTGTCACTTTGTTGTGGGATCTTAGACTTGAAGTTGGGCACAGTGTCCGCAGCATCGATGAATGTATTGAAGTGGCAAAAGATGACTTGACCGTTGCCACTAACCTGCAAGAATCACGTTTAATTTGTGGTAGCCAAAATTCTTTTCAGCTATTGCGAAACGAAATTCATGCAGAGACTTTTTGGCCAAGCGCGGTGTTTTATCGCGCTAAGTTAGAAGAGCAAAAACAGCGTCACGCACGCTATCATGATACCGGCTACAACTTAGAACCCGATATTAAATCCAGCCCCGGTGGTCTGCGTGATATCCATACATTAAGTTGGGTAGCAAGACGTCACTTTGGTGCATCTTCGCTACTTGAAATGAGCCATCACGGTTTCTTAACTGATGCCGAGTACCGCGAACTGCAAGAGTGCCAGAACTTTCTTTGGCAAATTCGCTTTGCCCTGCATATTGAATTAAAACGCTATGACAACCGCCTCTCTTTTGCCTACCAAGCAAAAGTGGCTGAAAACTTAGGCTTTACCGGAGAGAGAAACCAACCCGTTGAACGCATGATGAAAGAGTTCTACCGTACTTTACGCCGCATCATAGAACTGAACAAAATGCTGCTTAAACTTTTTGACCAAGCGATTTTAAATCAAGGTAAGTTAGTTCCAGCAGACATTATCAATGACGATTTTCAACGTCGCGGGCACTTAATCGAAGCCAGAAAACCGGCACTCTTCCAAGCTCGTCCCGATACCATATTGGATATGTTTATCCATATCGCCAATGACTCAAGCATTACCGGAGTGGCGCCGCCTACCCTTCGTCAACTGCGCACCGCCAGAAGACGATTAAGCCGTTTTCTGCATGATATTCCTGAAGCGCGCGAAAAATTCATGTTATTGGTTAAGCACCCTAACTGTTTAAACAAGGCCTTTAGTCTAATGCATCAACTCGGAGTATTGTCCGCCTACCTACCACAATGGAGTCAGATTGTAGGGCAAATGCAGTTTGATCTGTTCCACGTGTATACCGTTGATGAACACAGCATGCGTCTGCTCAAACACATCAATACCTTTAGTGATATTCAAAACAGAGAAAAGCACCCTATTTGCTGTGAAGTGCTGCCTAGAATTCAAAAACCTGAGCTATTGATCATTGCCGCAATTTTTCACGATATCGGCAAAGGGCGCGGCGGCGATCACTCTGTTATCGGAGAAGGTGAAGCGTATGATTTCTGTATTGAGCACAATTTATCGAAGCCAGAAGCCAAACTGGTCGCTTGGCTAGTCAGACATCACTTATTGATGTCGGTTACGGCGCAAAAACGAGATATTCAAGACCCAGAAGTGATTGCCGATTTTGCGAAAAAAGTAAAAACCGAAGAGTATCTAGAGTTTCTGGTTTGTCTGACGGTAGCTGATATTTGTGCTACCAACCCTGAGCTATGGAACAGTTGGAAACGCTCCCTTTTGACTGAGTTATTCTATTCAACGCAAAGGGCTTTGCGACGAGGACTAGAAAACCCAGTCGATGTCAGAGAAAGGATAAGACATAACCAACAACAAGCATCTGCGGTGTTAAGAAGCCAAGGCTTCACCCCGCGAGAAATTGAGTTATTGTGGCAACGTTTTAAAGCCGATTACTTCTTACGCCATACTCCACAACAGTTGGCGTGGCACGCTCAAGCTATTTTACAACAAGAAGATCCAGACTCGCCGCTGATACTGATCAACCCGCAACCGACTCGTGGCGGCTCTGAGTTATTTGTGTATACCAAAGATCAACCGGTATTATTTGCCAGCGTAGTGGCGGAGCTTGATCGTAGAAACTTCAATGTGCACGATGCGCAGGTGATGATCAGTCGTGATAAATACATTTTAGATACCTTTATCATCTTAGATCAAAACAATCAGCCGCTAGAGGAGAGCCGACATGCGGGGATTATTAAGCATCTGCAAGATGTGATCAAAGACGGTCGTCTAACTAAAATCAAACCAAGACGCACACCGCGTAATCTGGTGCACTTTAAGGTGAAAACTCACACTGAGTTCATTGCCACAAAAAATAACAGCCAAACCTTAATGGAGTTGGTGGCATTAGATACTCCGGGACTGCTAGCTGCGGTAGGCGCAACCTTTGCCAAGCTCGATTTGCATCTGCATGCCGCTAAGATCACCACCATTGGAGAGCGAGCGGAAGATTTGTTTATTATCACCTCTCCCGAGGGGAATAAATTAGACGAACAACTGCAACAACTACTGCGCACTAAACTGATTGAAAACATCAGTAAACTGGCTCCCCATTAATCCCATAAATATTAGTGTGAATAAGAGCAGAGTTGGGAGGTAAGTAGCTACCTAAGTGCTTGCTTCCCTGCTAAATTGAGGACTCTATATAAAAGGTGTTCTCTTGAATATCAATCACGGTCAATCAACACTCATATCTGGCTTTTAGCCCGTTAGAATGAGCCATGAGTGACTACGATGGTACAGCTCTGCCTTTTGTAAACATCTCCATCATATTTGTCCACAGAGGTGCCTATGTATCCACACCTAACCGGGTTGGGAATTAATGAGCCAACGCAGATTGAACGCTATTCTTTGCGCCAAGAAGCTCAAAAAGATGTACTGAAGATCTACTTTAAAAAGCAGAAAGGTGAATTGTTTGCAAAGAGCGTCAAGTTCAAATACCCAAGACAAGTAAAAAGCGTATTACTTGATGACGGTAGCGGCCAATACCGCAACAAAACCGAGATCAACCGTAATCTAACCTTGGTGATTGATGAGCTAAATATGCTGACCAAACCCACTGCGCCAACCAAGCTCACCACCAAGCAAAAAATATTGTCAGATTTGCGCCATTTAGAAAAAGTGGTTTCAAGCAAAATTGCCGAGATAGAAGCGGACTTAGAAAAGCTGAAATAGTGCATACAGGCTTATAACTTAAAGCCAATAAAAAAGCTCATAAGGGTCTACCCTATGAGCTTTTTCGTCATAAGATAGCACGCAGAATATAACCTTAGAAAAATTCATACATTCGCAGACCCATTGATATTGAAAAAAGGATCAACCATATCCTAATTTATATTTGTGACAGAATCGAGTCTCCCACTTATTTATTGTTGAATCTAGATATCACCTCGAATAAATCATTAATTGGAACAGGCTTACTAAAAAAATAACCTTGTTGAAAAGAAACATCCATTTGGCTTATCTTTTCGGATTGTTCTAAAGTTTCGATACCTTCAGCTAAGCACTTTAGTCCCATTCCATGACACATTCCTATTAAACCTCTTAATAATAATTCGTCTTTATTATTTGATATATTGACAAAAGAACGATCTATTTTCACTGTATCTATAGGTAATTCTTTTAAATATCTAGCACCTGAAAAACCAGTTCCCACATCATCAAGATAGAATGTAACACCTATATTATTTAACTTATTCATTTGTTCTTTTATAAGAATGAACTTACTTATTTCATGTCTCTCCGTTAACTCTAACACTAAATTATCTAAATACTTAACATTAGATGAAATAAAATTAAAAAGATCATCATTCATTAATTCATAAGATGCTATATTAATGCTAAAATAAAAATTAGGATTATCTTCTAGAATATGTGATAACTCACTTTGAGATTTAAGTAACATTTGTTTGGTTAATAAGAAAGATAACCTATTACTCTCTATTATATCAATAAATCCATCTGGATAAATTATCTTACCTTTAGGTGTTTTTAATCTAGCAAGAACTTCAGTACCTACAATCTCACCTCTTATATTAACGATAGGTTGATAATAAGGCACATACCTTTCTTCGGACAAGTATTTATAAATTAAAATTTTTTTGTTATTTTTTAAGCAAACTATAGAAGTTAACATAAACGTGAATATACAGACAAATATAAATATTGCATTCGCTATATTTTCTTTAATTTCGAAAATCAATCGAGATAATGAAACGACAGAAGTTATTGAAATATCAAGCCATTCCTGATTAAAACTACTTTTAACTTTAAATCCAAACAATAACTTTTCATATTTCCTAGTCGATGCTATATGGTGGTCATTTACTCTTACATTTACATAACGATACTCTTTTTTATTATGCTCATAAAAGAAAAGAATTTGAGGTAGATTATATGCATATATCCCTCCACTCTCATTTATTTGCACATACTCATCTAATGGAGAAGTTATCGTCATATATGGCGTATTTATATTTGAGCCATTAATATCATTCAAGTATATATACAATGGTTTATTATATTCAAACAAACAGTCTTTATTATTTGGTAAATTATTACAACCTTTGTTTTTTATCATAAGATCTTGTTTATTATAATTTAAATCTTCATGTTTACCCGGAAAGTCTACGATTGGTTTTATGTCGTGATAGATTACATTTAATAGCTTTATGGAATCACTATTTATTTCTTTTACCATAAAAAAAGCAAATAACAATAACACAGTGGCAATACTAACTATAAAACTTAATATTATAGAGTTTAATAGACCTAGTTTTAATAGAAGCTTTTGCAAAAACATATCAAATATAGTTTAATCTTAAATAGTTACTGTCTCATTTAAATATTACAAAAATATGTCACCACCTAAATTCAGTGGCACTTTACTATCAAAAGTAACTGCATGAATGTTTAGTTTTAAGATCATTATTGACTAAAAGATACTTCACGAACTTCTCTAGCTATAATTGATCTAATGGCGTATTAGCACCCTATTTTCTTACTACAGAAATAGTCAATAATGCACAAAACACCTCAAGATAAATCCATTATTCTTTTGGTCACCCCCTCCAGTTACTCCTCAGCAAATACCTCTTGCCAAGTAAAGCGCTCTATCAACTGACGCCAAGTTTCATCAAAGCGAGCTTCCAGAACTAATTGAACGCCAGTAAACGGGTGTTCAAACTCAAGTCTTGAAGCGTGTAATAGTAAGCGGTCACTTTGCAGATTATCTTTAAACAAACGATTGTGCTTACCGTCACCGTGCGTGGTATCACCGACAATGGGATGACGTAGATGCTTCATATGGCGACGAAGTTGATGCTTGCGACCGGTAAGAGGTTGTAGCTCCATTAAACAATAGCGAGAGGTTGGAAAACGCCCAGTTGAGAATGGCACCTCTACCTTTGCTAGAGGCTTATAATCTGTGATTGCTTCCTGCGCTTCTTTATCTTTATTGGCAAACTTATCGGCAATTTTGTCGTATTCCACTTTCAGGGCATAGTCGAGTCTATCGCTCTCTTCAATCCAACCACGCACAATCGCATGGTAGGTTTTCTGCATTTGGTGTTCGGCAAACATCGGCATCATTTGTGAAGCCACTTCGCTAGACAAGGCAAAAACCAATACCCCAGAAGTTGGGCGATCTAAGCGATGCAAAGGAAACACATGTTGACCAATTTGGTCGCGCAGTGTTTGCATCACAAACTGAGTCTCTTTTTTATCTAACCAAGAACGATGCACCAACATACCAGCAGGCTTATTGACTGCCACTATGTACTCGTCTTGATAAATAACTTCTAACATTACGCGCAAACCTCATCAATCTGTCTTAGTACTTCTAACACTGGATACCAGCGAACATCATCACTGCACACTTGCTCAAAATAGGGAGTAATCTCAAACCCGCGCGGCAAGGCAAAATTTGCATTAAGCAGTTGATTCATCTTAGGAATAAAAATCCATTGCAACCATTGCTCTGGGCGCAAAGTATCAATAGCGAAAGGTTGTTCACTGCTCAACGCCTCTAGTGAAGGTCTATTCGCCTCCCACAAATCGGCTTGTTGGAGCCTACTTTGTGCAGATAATAGCAATTTTTGCATTTGTTTAGAGATAGTATTCAAGGTATTTCTCATTTGCTCTTGAAATTCGGCGCAAGATTACCATGTTATAGGGAGAGTATGGGCTATTTAGACGCAGGCAAATGAAAACTATTTCAACACTGACACAAATTTTGAACGACAGCGACTGTCAATTTAAAGTACATGACCTAGGTCGTCGCATTGAATTGATTGCAAACGACGAGTTTGAAAACATTGAATTAGGCCGACAAGCCTACCCTTATCCAATTCAGCGCCAAGCCCAATTTGCCATCACCTACTGGAATGAGCAAAAACAGCCGTGGATATGGTTCCTTAAATTTGACCTCGATGAGCGCGGTCTATTAAGCGCGACCGATATCGGTAATTTTATTAAATTTGTACTAGAAGCGATGGGCTCTAGATTACAAAAAGAGCTCAGTGAAGAAGCTCAAGAGCAACTGGCAAGCAACCCATACACCTTTAAACCCAAAGAAGATAAGTTGGCGGTATTTAACAGCCAAGTAAGCGCAGAGCTTGGCCTATCGGCGAGCCAATACTACGCCCACGCACTGACTTACTTTAAAGGCGATTTAGGTTGGAGCAACTGGCAAACAGTTGGACTGCAAGGCATTACCGATATTTGTGCACGCTTAAAAGAGTCTGGTAATGAGCTGATGGTGAAGAAAAGCTTACCTCACCTACCCACTCAACCACTGTACGCGCTATTAGGCGCATTAGAGCACTGCGATATTAGCGACTCACTAGCGGCTAGATTGTACGACTTAGCTTTAGAGCAGCTTAATAACCCACAAGGGGATTTATTTTTACTGTCAGCTTTAGCACGCGCACTTGCCGGAGACAAAGGCAACAAACTATCGTCACTGGTGACGGCAATACTGTCGGAAAGTAAGTTCAGCCACCAAGAAGTGTTGATTGCAATAGCAGGTCGCTGTTGGAGCCCACTGCAAGACAGCGCATTGGCTGAACAGTTTTTAATACGCTTGGCAGAAACCAATAATCAAGAGCTGTTTAACCAGTTGTTTGCTGATTTGGTAATGCAGCCAAAACTGCGCATGGTCATTTTGCCGATGCTACATCAAGCACCGTCTAAAAAATTAGCCGATGCTCTTATTCACTTACAAAAAAGCGCAAAAGGGCGAAGCTAAATGGAGCACCTGCTGGCGATACTTGGATGTGCCATATTACTGACTCTGTTCTGGCAACATAGACGACAAGCCGAACTGGCGAAAGTCGCGATTTCACGTCACTGTAAGCAACTCGAATTGCAAATTGTCAGTATCTCTTCGGGTAGCCATCGAGTTCGTTACCCCGATGGCAAACTAGGTTGGCATACGGTGTTTTGCTTTGAGTTTTCAGCTTTAGGCGACGATTGCTATCAAGGTGAACTGACCATGCATGGCATGCGATTAGCGCACTTCTATACCCAGCCTTATCGCATTTAATTTTGCAGCTTCCCCCTCACAACTAAATCTAAAAGACTGGCATCCAGTCTCTTAGATTTATCTTTCTTATCTGTATAGTGCTCATTGAGATATTACGTATCGAGACAGTGTACTCGTGATACCGATTTCGATAGGATGAACCTAAACCTTCAACGAAAAAAATAGACTATGCCAACCAAAGAAGTGACAGACGAACTCAACCAAGTGTTCCTATCCCTAGAAGCAGAAGGCAAAGAGCCGACTTTAGCGCTCGTCAAAGCGCGCCTAGCAAGCAAAATTCCTATGCCCGCTCTGATTAGCGCGATTAAAAATTGGAAGAGCAGCAAGCGCGTACCTAAGATTGAAGTGGCTGATGACAGTCGCAGCGCCGACGGCAAAATCGAAGCCCTTGAACAGCAAATAGCGGCGCTAACTCGTCGCATAGAAGCCCTAGAAAAAGGACAGCAGTAATGAAGATTTGGGTTGATGCCGATGCCTGTCCAAAAGTGATTCGAGAAACCTTAATTCGCGCCTCAGAGCGCACCGGTATTGAGTGTATTTTCGTTGCCAACCACCCGATCCCGCTTCCGCAACGAAACACCATTCGTTTTGTTCAGGTAAGCCAAGGCTTTGATATCGCCGATGACGAAATTGCTCTGCGCATTGAAGCTAATGATCTAGTAATCACCTCTGACATTCCCTTAGCTGATGAAGTCATTAGCAAAGGCGGACAAGCCCTTAGCAGTCGCGGTGAGCTATTTACCAAAGACAATATTAAAGCACGCCTTAACGTGCGTGACTTTATGGATACCATGCGCTCATCAGGCGTACAAACCGGTGGCCCTAGCGCATTGTCCCAAACAGATAGACGCGACTTTGCCAATGCGTTAGATAAAATTCTTGCACGTGCTCCGAAATAACTCTCATTTTTTGCAGATAGTAGTACCTAGAGATAGCCACTTACAGATGTAGCAACTTGCTACATTTGTAGCTATCAACAACAATTCCATATTAGAACCACTATGAGGCTAAATTATGGCAACAATAAGTGTACGAATTGATCAAGAGCTCATCGATAAAGCGGCGATCATGGCAAAAGCTCTAAACCGAACAACCTCTAAGCAAATTGAGCATTGGGCAAAGATCGGAAAGATGATGGAAGATAATCCAGACTTGCCTTATGAATTAGTAAAACAAGCTATCACAGCTAAAGCAGAAAAAGACACAGGCAAACTTGAGGCTTACAGCTTTGACTAAAATTACTACTGTTCTTCATAAAAACCAAAAAGGCTAGAGCATATTTTTGCTCTAGCCTTTTTATCTGATGACATAATAACCAGTAACAGGAATGCACAATGCTTGAGCCTTGCGACTATTCTCTCTTACTATAAACGCAGGAATTAACCTTGCGCTTTCCCAACCATAGACAGTGCTAACGCTTCTGCGACTTTAATACCGTCGATGCCGGCAGACAAAATACCGCCCGCATAACCAGCTCCTTCACCCGCAGGATAGAAGCCTTTTAGATTAACGCTTTGATAGTCTTTATCACGCTTAATGCTAAGCGGTGATGAGGTGCGTGTTTCTACGCCAGTCAACAAACCATCGGCGCTAGCAAAGCCTTTAATTTTCTTATCAAAAGCTGGGATCGCTTCACGAATCGCTTCGATTGCGTAATCAGGCAGCGCTTTAGAAATGTCCGTTAGCTTGATGCCCGGCGTGAATGACGGTTCAACATTGCCAATCGCTGTTGGATCTGAACCTTTTAAGAAGTCGCCAATTTTCTGCGCGGGCGCATCGTAAGTTTCGCCGCCCAGTTTAAAGGCGCCTGACTCCAACTCACGTTGTAAACGAATACCGGCCAGTGCATCACCTGGGTAATCTTGCTCAGGTGAAATGCCCACCACAATAGCGCTGTTTGCGTTACGCTCGGCGCGAGAGTATTGACTCATGCCATTAGTCACTACGCGCCCTTCTTCTGAGGTTGCTGCAACCACAGTGCCACCTGGACACATACAGAAGCTGTATACCGTGCGACCATTTTTACAGTGATGGACTAGTTTATAATCCGCCGCGCCCAAAATTGGATTACCCGCATTTTTACCAAAGCGAGCTTCATCAATCATGGATTGCTTATGTTCGATGCGAAAACCCACGGAAAATGGTTTGGCTTCCATGTATACACCGCGCTCATGCAGCATTTCAAACGTATCACGCGCACTGTGTCCAACCGCCAACACAACATGACGAGATTTGATCTCTTCGCCATTAGACAGGGTAACGCCCGTCAGTTGACCATCTTCGATGTGCAAATCATCCACGCGCGTGCTAAAGCGGATTTCGCCGCCCAGTTCGATAATTTTAGCGCGCATTTTTTCAATCATAGTCACTAACTTGAAGGTGCCAATGTGTGGCTTGCTAACGAATTTGATTTCGGCAGGAGCGCCCGCATCGACAAATTCATTAATTACTTTACGACTATAAAACTTAGGGTCTTTGATTTGACTGTATAACTTACCGTCAGAGAATGTACCTGCGCCGCCTTCACCAAACTGTACGTTAGATTCAGGGTTAAGATTACGCTTACGCCAAAAACCAAAAGTATCTTTGGTGCGTTCACGCACTTCTTTACCACGCTCAACAATGATTGGCTTAAAGCCCATTTGTGCCAATACCAGTCCAGCAAACAAACCACAAGGACCAAAGCCAATCACTACGGGACGCTCGGTCAAATTCTGTGGCGCTTTCGCAACAAACTTGTACTCCATATCAGGAGTCACTTTTACGTGCGGATCACTAGCAAAGGCTTCTAACAGTTCAGCCTCGTTTGCCACTTCTACATCCAGTGTGTAAATCAATAAAATCTTAGATTTTTTACGAGCATCGTAGCCACGTTTAAATACATTAAAGGAAAGAACTTCTGCTGCGGTAATGCCAAGCTTTTTAGTAATGGCTGCCTGAATCGCCTCTTCCTTATGATCTAAAGGAAGTTTAATTTCGGTTAAACGTATCATAGTGATGTCTCGTAGTCGGTGTCTTAGCTAGGTTTTAGCTATTCAGTTGTCGTAACAAGCGGTGAATAATTGTACGCCCAGCTCACAATGGCAGGAATTTTACGCCAACTTGAAGGTGCTGTCATATTTATTCCCCGTCCCTTGCCAGAATTTACTTTGCCCTATCAGTGCTAAACTGAGCAATATAGCCAAAGGTGAGATATGGATATTTTCAGCGACAAATATTGTTTTTTGTAACGGTATCCGTATCATCGCCCCTCAGAAAAATAGAACATAGAGAGCTCATCATGGCGTTTGTCGTAACCGATAACTGTATACAGTGTAAATATACTGACTGCGTGGCGGTATGCCCTGCGGACGCATTTTATGAAGGGCCTAACTTTATGGTGATAAGTCCTATTGAATGCATCGACTGTGGATTGTGCGTACCTGAGTGTGACGCGCAAGCTATCTTTCAAGAAGATGAATTAACGCCAGACCAAGAAGTGTTCATTGCGTTAAACGAAGAACTTGCCGAAGTTTGGCCTAACATCACAGAAGTTAAGCCGGCACTGCCTGAAGCTGAAAAATGGAATGGTGTGCCCGATAAATTGGACATGCTAGAAAAATAGAGCCACTGACGGCTCTATTTATTTGGATTAGCGACTTGCTATATAGCAACTATTTACTGTGCTGACGGCGAATATTATCCAAAATAATCCCCGTTGCCATGGCAACATTCAGAGACTCTGCCTGACCAAACGCAGGAATGGTCACTTTATCAGTGACAAACTTTGCAGCGGCCTCACGCACGCCATGCGACTCACTGCCCATCAGTAAAATCCCCTCACTGCTGAACGCTTTTTGATGGGTACTTTCCCCTTCCAAAAACGCGCCATACACAGGAATTGGTGCTTGCTCTAAATAGCTCGGCAAATCTAACTGACTAACGAATACACGCCCAAAACTGCCCATAGTGGCACTGATGGTTTTAGGGTTGTATGGATCGGCGCAATCGGTACTGGCGATAATGTGCTTAATGCCATACCAATCCGCAACGCGAATAATCGTGCCTAAGTTACCCGGATCGGAAACACCATCTAAAGCGATCATCAAACCTTGTGCGACTGGCGTTGCAACGGTTGGGATCTCCACCACCGCAATGGCGGCATTGTTGCTGACCAAAGTGCTGGCTTTAGTTAAATCATCAAGAGAAGCTTCTACGCAGTCAAAGTTTTGCAAAGCTTGACCGTTTGCCTGTAAAAACTCCGAGGTCGCAAATACGGTTTTGACGACTAACTGGCTATTACACAGCTCCAACACGTTTTTCTCACCTTGCACTAAAAACAAGCCATGAGCTTTACGTTGTTTCTTTTGCCCTAACGCGCGCAGAAGTTTAATTTGGTTTTTCGAGATCATTCTTTTTCCACAAAATTTGTTCAGAAAGTCCACCTAAAGTACAGCCGAATAAAGCTAGCTACTTAAGGTGATCCCATGAAATATTAGACAGCAAACGGCATTGGTCGCATTTAAAATGAAACATGTCATGCAAAGGCTCATCTAAGCGCCATTCACCACCACATTTAGGGCATTTTCGTTGCTGCTCTTGCTGTAAGTTTTCTCCACCTACTCGATATAGATAGTAGTAGGTTGGGATCTTGGTAATGTATTCAATGCGGCCGCGCAAATCCCAACCACGACGATAAATATCACTGTCGATAGAGGTAAGCTCACGCAAAGCGGCAAATTCGGCCTTACAGCCACCCGCCATTTGCAATTCATCGCAGGCTTGCCATTCTGTTTGCCATTTTACTATGGATTTATGGTCGCCATTTAGCGTCGGAGGATTACGGTACAGCGGTATGGGCATAAAAGAGTCGCCACTGCGTAGCGGAGAACAGGTATGCACATAAGTGGTGTACAAAATTTGCCAGCTTGGCTGTTCATCTGGCGCTGTTTGCTCTGAGTTAAGATCTTGCCCTAGTACGCGGATCTTCGGCGTTAACACGCCCGCTTCAGAAAGTTTAGCCAGTGAAAAACGCACAAAATCCGAATGATTTCTAGGGTGCAAACTGTCCTCTTCAGGGCAGACACAGCGCAGGCTAAAACTGGCGTCGTCCATAGCTAATGGAAATTCTCGACCTAGCACTTGTCCATTAAAGCGCAACGCTTCCATTAAGCCATTTATGGATTTTTCTACTGCGGTGATCGTGGTGTTTTCAAAGCACTCAAACTGCATTTCACACACGAACATACTAAACCTCTACGTCCAATGCTGACAAAAACTCCACAAGATTGTCAGCCAGCACTTCTCGTTTGCTAGTACCTAACGTTTCCAAAACCACATTTCCGGTCAGGTTACAGATAGAGATAACATCCAGATCGGAGTCAATGGCGGCAATAAAGATGGTGGGTTTAATTTTTAAACGGCGCTGAGTCACTAGATGCCCTAAGATATTTTCTTGCAGACGCACATAATCTTCATCACTCCAAACTTGCAGCAGCGTCAAAGGTTTACCTTGCCAACTCATCTCAAGATCGGCGCTGTAATAACTGCCATAAAACTCAGCAATACTTGGATGAAGCAGCAACTCAATGCCCTGCTCTACATTACTAAGGTCGGCTTGCGGGTCTCGCAGTACGGGTTTCCAGTACACCACTTCCCCTGATTTTGTTTCTTCAATACAAGGAGAAGCTACCCCGACTAACTCAGCACTAGCGGGCAAAGTACCGTGCTCTTGCTCAAACGTTTTTAGATATTGTTGATGAATTGAGCTAAGTGTACTAGCGATTGAATTTGACATAAGTAACCCTACAAGCGTTCCGTTGATGACATCTAAGTATCTATTCAGTAAAATTCCCAACATTCTACTCTATAACGCAGTGTAAAATGAGCAAATATTCAGACGCAAAAGAACTAGCCGGCCTAACTCTTGGACAAAAAACGCAATATTCGTCGTCCTATGACCCTAAACTATTGCAAGCCGTACCAAGAAGTTTGAACCGAGATGACCTGAAGCTTGGCGATACACTGCCGTTCAAAGGGCAAGACATTTGGACTCTTTACGAACTGTCTTGGTTAAATAACAATGGCTTACCGCAAGTAGCTGTTGGACATGTGGTGATTCCGGCAAACACGCCAAACCTCATTGAATCCAAATCTTTTAAGCTCTATCTCAATAGCTACAACCAAACCCAATTTGCGCATTGGGATGACGTTCAGGCGCTATTAATCAAAGATCTGTCAGCCTGCGCTGGCGGTGATGTTTCTGTCACTTTGAGTAAAGTTCAAGACTTCAAGCAACAGCCGATTGTCGATATGCAAGGCACTTGTATTGATGAGCAAGACATTACCATCACAGCCTATGAATTTAGCGCCGATTACTTAAAAGACAGCGTAAGCGACGAGTTAGTGACAGAGACTTTACACAGCCACCTTCTAAAATCTAACTGCCTGATCACTAACCAACCGGATTGGGGTAGCGTTGAAATTCGTTACACCGGCAAAAAAATCAACCGCGAAGCCCTGCTGCGTTACATTGTCTCTTTCAGAGAACACAATGAATTTCACGAACAGTGTGTTGAGCGTATTTTCACGGATATTACACTGCTGTGCCAACCTGAAGAACTGTCGGTTTATGCTCGCTATACTCGTCGCGGTGGATTAGATATCAATCCTTTCCGTACCAGTTTGCATAATGCAGATTCTTTACCTGACAACACTTTGCGCTTAGCGAGGCAATAAAACATGCTTCGTTTACTCAGGTTTATTCCGCTTTCATTAGTTGTATTTACGGTACTGGCGTTTTCAGTCCCGGTCACAGCACATGAATCGAGCATTTACACACCAAAGACTCTGCTCGATGCTCGACGATTGGTGAAAGTCACTCCTTTGCAATCAAAAAACAAAGCAAAGATGTTCCTGAGTGAACTCAATAATCCAAACTATGAAGAGAACTTCTCAACCAATGGCGTAGAACGAAAAGTCACGCCACTGGCCAAAGCAAGTAATCAAATCCATGCCTATCAAACCATAGGTATTGCTGATTATATTCTGGGAAATTACCGCTCTTCTCTGACTAGCTTAGATCAAAGTATTGCCATCTCGACCACCAAGCATTTATTCGTTCCAGAAATTGAGTCCAAGATATTGCGAGTCAGCCTTTTGTGGAAAATGACTGGCGATTTACGCAAAGTTGAAGAGCCATTAAAGAGGGTTGAAGAAAAGCTCAACTCTTTACATATTAAACATGAAGAAAAACTGCGACTGGAATACTGGCTAAGCCTTGCTCACGCCAAAATATACTCAGATTTAGGTAAAAACGAGCAAGCAGAAACCAGCTATCTTTTTGCCAAAGACTATGCGCAAAACCATGGCACTTATGAAGATCGTCTAGAGGCGAGTTTGCGTTTAGGTAAACACTACCTAAAAGCCCACCATTTTAACTTGGCATTAAAAGAGCTGATAGAAAGCTACTGGGTCGCTATTGGCAAAGATGACGCTCAATATATTGCCCGTGCTAATCACCTATTGGCCGACCTATATTTGCAGTGCCAAATTTATGATAAAGCCCAAGAGCACCTTTCTCAGGCCGCCAGTTATTATGGTCACTATGAAAAATCCCCTATGTTTGCCACCGTATTACAAAAACTGGCAGACGTGTATTTTATTCAGGGACGCTATAACCTTGCACTGGTGCATTACTTTAATGTGCTGGACTTAGAACTTGCCGAAAAAGACATCAGCAAAATCATTGATCTGCGATTAAAACTGACTGAAACTTATCTCAATTTATACAATTTCACTTTGGCAAAACGCTATCTCAATCGCGCAAGTGATCTACTTGAATATACGGATATTAAAGTCCCTAAAGTCAGGGCCATATTATTAACCGCCAAGCTAGATTTTCTGCAAAAACACCCTGAACAAGCAGAACATCAAGCTAAATACGCCTTACAACAAGCGAAAGCACTTGATAACAGTGATATTCAACTGCAAACACTGTCACTGCTTCATCAAATTACTAAATCAACAGGTAACACCAAAGATTCATTAAATTACCTTGAAGAGTACAACCGACTAACAGCAATAAATCTGCAAGATAAAGAAGATCAATTAAGCCAGAGCTTTCTTAACCAAATTACCTCTATCGAGCAGTCGTTACACTATCAAGATCAAGTGCATGAATTTAATAACTTGAACACAGAGTTTAATCAAACCAAGACATTAACTTTGGCTTTGGCTGTCTCGTGTATCGTTTTATTCTTCTTATTTGTCTTTAATTCGCGTCGATTAAGTCGTAAACATAAGTTGATTACTGAACTCAATAAAGAGCTGTATACCCACCCTCGTTCCGGTTTAAGAAACATGAGAATGTTAAGCAGAAAACTGCCCGATTCTTTAAACCGCTCAACCACCAATTACGAACAATGGCGTTTTGGACAGCTAATAGACGAACCACTAAATGATCGCTTAAAGTTTGCTTTGATTGATATACCTATGCTGTCGGATATTTACACTAAGCATGGCTATAAAGCGGGGCGTAACGAAGAAAAAGCCTTTGGTGAGCACATTGCGAGTTTGATTCCAGAAGAAGCACGTCTGTACCACCTATCCGACCGTTCATTTTTATACATTGAACCAAACCCTGAAAAACTGCATCAACCTAAACGACTGTTTGAGCAATTTAAAAATATTATTGATAGCTTTGAAAGTGACTTTGCAGTAGATCGAGTATTTAGCATCAGTATTGCCGACTATCCGTTTTTGCCCCGCGCTTACACCGCCATCAATGATGAAGATCTGATTGATCTATTATTACTGGCCTCAGACATCAGCAATACTTTAGTTAGATACGAGCAGCAAAGCCAATGGGTCTCTTTTGTAGCGATACCTTTAGCGCCAGCGGCCTGCTTTGCCCAAGATGACATGCGCCGCTCTAGCCTTAACGCTATTCAAAAAGGCATGATTAAGGTGCACACCTCTGGCTCCGAAGAAAACCTTGCCACTGTATTGAGTGAATTACCTAAGCATGAACAAAGCGAAGATGAATAGAAATCAATCTAAATGATTCATTCTATTAGTCTTTATCATTGCTATTGTGCGTAAGGTATCTAGTATAAAGATTAGGTTGCGTGTCAATATTTGAAACCAATGCCCATGTGACTACGTATTAATTGGGAGCTTTCTTTGTAAGCTCGTCGCTGACCTAAGCTACATTGCGAAATCATGCTACATAAAAGTATCGCTACTGCATAAAAGCATCAGCTATATCAAAGCCATGTGGTAGAGGTCAGTACCATGCATAAGGAGCCGTTATGATAACAACGATTAACCCTGTCGGAAGTATGGATCTTCTTTCTCAACTCGAAGTTGAGCGTCTCAAAAAAACCGCTTCTAGCGAGCTATATACCCTGTATCGAAACTGTACTCTAGCTGTGCTTAATTCTGGTAGTCATACTGACGATAGTAAAAAATTACTGGAACAATATCAGTCATTTGACGTCAACGTATTGCGCCGTGAGCGCGGCATTAAATTAGAGCTCAACAATGCTCCAGAAGAAGCTTTTGTCGATGGCACCATCATCAAAGGGATTCAAGAGCACTTATTTTCGGTGCTGCGTGACATCGTGTTTGTGCACATGAATATGGCGCAAAACACCAGCTTAGATCTTGCCAACCCCGTACATGTTACCAACTTGGTATTCGGCATCTTACGTAACGCCAAAGTGTTAATTCCCGGTATCGAACCCAACCTAATTGTGTGCTGGGGTGGACACTCAATTAACGAAACCGAATATCAATACACTCGCCTTGTAGGGCATGAACTGGGTTTAAGAGAGCTGGATATTTGCACCGGTTGCGGGCCGGGGGCAATGGAAGGGCCAATGAAAGGCGCCGCCATTGGTCATGCAAAGCAAAGACACAAACAAACTCGTTATATTGGCTTAACGGAACCATCAATTATTGCCGCTGAGCCGCCAAACCCAATCGTAAACCAGCTGATCATTATGCCGGATATTGAAAAACGTCTGGAAGCCTTTATACGTATTGCGCACGGCATCGTAATTTTCCCTGGAGGCCCGGGCACAGCCGAAGAGCTGCTGTATGCGTTAGGGATCATGATGCACCCTAAAAACAGAGATCAGCCGCTGCCTATCGTATTAACTGGCCCTAAAGAGAGTGAAGATTACTTCCGCTCTATTGATCAGTTTATCCACGATACCTTGGGTGAAGAAGCGCAAAAATATTACGAGATAGTGATTGATGATCCAGCCAAAGCAGCGCGCATCGTTAAAAGTGCCATGCCAAAAGTAAAACAGCATCGCAAACAAAACGAAGATGCATATAGCTACAACTGGTCTTTACACATTGAGCCAGAGTTTCAAATGCCTTTTGATCCAACTCATGAAAACATGCACAACCTCGATCTGCATATGGATCAAGCGCCTGAAAGTTTAGCCGCCAATCTACGTAAAGCTTTTTCTGGAATTGTTGCGGGCAACGTTAAAGCAGAAGGCATCCTAGAGATTGAAAAGAAAGGGCCGTTTATTATCGATGGCGATAAAGAGCTAATGAAGAAGATGGATACCTTACTTGGTGATTTTGTCAAACAGCAGCGCATGAAGCTGCCCGGTTCAAAATATACCCCTTGTTATCAAGTGCAAACCTCGGACTAACTCCTTCTGGGTTATTTAACATTAAACAGTTAAGGCAGTTTTCGATACAATAGGGCTACGGCCCTATTTTTTTACTGATTTTATGTCTATACACCTGGTTATCATTGATGCACTGAACCTCATTCGCAGAGTACACTCAGCACAACCTGATGAAACGGATATCCAACGGACAATAGACACCACCTCTCGCACGCTCAAACGCATCCTAAGCGAAACAGAGCCCACTCATATCATTGCGGTATTTGATCACCACCAGCAGGTGCGTGGCTGGCGAGAAGAGCGCTTTCCTGAATACAAGCAAAATCGTAAACCTATGCCAGAGCCGTTGGCTTTAGGCTTAGATGCCATTCAACAAGCATGGTGGGAGTTGGGGATTGACTCTTTACTCTCCGATGGTGATGAAGCTGATGACTTAGTTGCAACCCTAGCGGTTAAAGTGGCAAACCAACAACATCAAGTCACGATAATTTCTACCGATAAAGGCTATTGCCAACTGTTATCCCCTTCGCTGCGCATCCGCGATTACTTCCAGCATCGCTGGCTCGATCAAGCTTTTGTCGAAAAAGAATTTGCAGTTAAGGTGGCACAGTTAAGTGACTACTGGGGACTGACTGGCATTAGTGGTACAGGTTTAAGTGGCATTGCTGGCATTGGCCCTAAAGCGGCGCGGGAAATTTTGGCTAATCACGAGACCTTAGAGCAAGCCTTTGCGGATGACGAACTGCCAGAAAAGTACAAAAAGAAAATAGCAGGAAATGAACAGCATGCGCTGTTATGCCGAGAATTGGCTTCGTTAAAAACAGACCTAGAGCTAGGCTTTAACTTACAAGATTTACGCTGGACTAAACCGTAGACACTGCCCATACAGCAGGTCTACGATTTTATCGTTTATACCGCTAAATTGATTACTAACCTAAATCGATTACCAACCTAAATTGGTATGCGATTGCACATGTACCGTGATCTCTTCACGGTCATGATATAGGTGCTTAGCTTGCAGGGTAAACTTGATGCCATTTTCTTTTAAGAACACTTTCAAGTTTTCAATATCACCCAATACTTCATCATAACGGCCTTTCATTGGCAGTTTTAAGTTGAAGATCGCTTCTTTACACCAACCTTGAATAATCCACTCACCCATTAATTGCGCGACGCGAGACGGTTTTTCAATCATGTCACACACCAGCCAAGTGACGTTTTTACGTGGTGGCTCAAACTTAAAGCCATCCGCTTGATGGTGTTTCACCTGACCGGTATCCATTAAGCTTTGCGCCATCATGCCGTTATCAATGGCATGGACAAACATAGAACGCTTCACTAGCTGATAAGTCCAACCGCCAGGACAAGCACCCAAATCCACCGCCCACATGCCAGAAGCCAATCTTTCATCCCATTCATTTTTAGGGATAAAGACATGAAACGCCTCTTCAAGTTTCAGTGTTGAGCGACTTGGTGCATCCGCTGGGAATTTCAAACGAGGAATGCCCATAAAGAACTGAGAGTTATTGTTTGGATAAGAGTACCCAACGTAACACTTACCCGGTTCAACAAAGCACAAGTGCATTACCGGCTTCTTCAAGTTGTCTTTTTTGTACAGCAGCCCTTTACCACGCATCGCTTGACGCAATGGCACGGTAAACTTACGACAGAACTTCAATAGCTCTTTCGCTTCATTGGTATCAGGCGTTTCTACTCGCAGGTCACCACAAGTTGGCACACCTTGCTGTTGCGCCAGCGCATCTAAGATAGGTGAAATGCGATCGGATTCAGGCAGTTCTTCCAAGCTTGCTGCTACAGCAAACATTTGGCGAGCAAAAATCAATGTTTTAAAATCAATCTCACGAACCAGACGATTGGCATCGCCTTCTGTATAACATTCAAATAAAACATAACCACTGTTACGTTTTACACGTGGAAAGCCAAACACTTCAATGTTGTTTGCCTTATCTTGAATCTCACCAGCACAATCTTTTTCAAAACCTGCACGACAATACAAAATAACCTGTTTCAAGTTAAACCTCGTTTTCATGCGCTGAATTACTTCAACGCGCGACGCATATGCGTCAAAATAAATTAGTGTGAACCAATAGAAGGATCGCCTTCACTGGCCGCAATGCTGAGCATCCAGTCTCTAAATGTCGCAATACGCCCCACATCAGCTTGCTTCTCATGGCAAACCACGTAAAACGCATTTTTGCTGACTAACACCTCATCAAATGGGCTGATTAAGCGCCCCGCTTCAATATCCGGCTGTGCCAATACGTTATTGCCTAACGCAATGCCCTGCCCATGAACCGCAGCTTGCAACACCATGGTCGAATGGCTAAATATAGGCCCGTAGTTAACGTTAATCGTATTTAACTGATGCTCTCTAACGAACTGCTTCCAATCTTTACGTGAAGTATCATGTAGCAACACATGCGAACTAAGATCGCTTAATGAATTCAGTGGCTTATGACCATCCAATAAACTAGGCGCGCACACCGGAACTAAATACTCTTGATAAAGCTTGTCGGCGCGTAATCCCGGCCAGTTGCCTCGGCCATAATAAATCGCCACGTCAACGTCGTCAGTTAACGAGCCTTCATCCATATCCACCGCTTTGATTCGCACGTCGATATCGGGCTCTTGGGCATTAAAGTCTGCCAATCGAGGTACTAGCCATTGAATTGCAAAACTCGGTTGCAAGCTAATGGTCAAAGAACCTTTCTCACTGCGCTCCAATACTTTATCGGTCGCCTCAGATAATGAGGTAAAGATATCTTTAATATCTAAAAAGTAGCTCTGCCCTTCCTCTGTGAGTAACAAAGAGCGATTGCGTCTTCTAAACAGCTTTAGCCCTAAAAACTCTTCCAGTGCTTTAACCTGATGACTCACTGCAGCTTGGGTTACAAACAGTTCTTCAGCCGCGCGAGTAAAGCTTAAATGCCTAGCAGCAGCTTCAAAAACCTTCAATGATTTTAATGGGGGTAATCGTCTTGCCATGCACTCTTATCTAGCATTAGTTTTTCTTATGTGAAACATTATAAATTGTCCGTTGCTCAACAGCCAGAGAAAATCTATATTGCGTCCCAAGCGATAGGGTCTAAACGGCATGCCTTTGGCATGGATCCGATTCGCAATGTTGTGTTTGTGAGCTCACTTTGAGCACGGTAGTCTCTACCACTGCTTTGGATATACCCCAAAGCAAAATCTATTTAATGAACTTGTCTGTCATTTTAACACCGCTCTTTTGAGCGGTGTTTTTTTATGTGTGCAAAAAATAAGGCCGAAGCCAGCTAGTTGGCTGACTCCGACCCTACAATGTTCCATCCCTTTAATTAAGGGCGATACACCTTCACGTTATTAAAGCCTTGCTCTTGCAGATACAATGCTTGCAAACGGCTCATTACGCCTCGATCACAATATAACAAGTAAGTTTTCGATTGATCTAAATCGCCAAACTTAGTGGCTAACTTATAGAAAGGAATGTGTTGAATATCGACATTGTCAATTTCTAGAGGTTTGTCTTCTTCTTCGTCAGGACTGCGGATATCAAGTACAACAGCCTGCTCTTGAACAGCGTTCACTTGTTCCACTTCTGGCGCTTGCTCTAGACTCTCTTTTTCAATATCTCTGATATCCATAACGCGCGCTTCGCTGACCACTTTTTCAAGTACAGAGAAATCAAATTTCTCTTCTTCAGCTTCTAGCTTGCTTTTCACTGCTTTCACAGTTGGACGACGAGAAATAACGCCACAGTATTCTGGCATTACTTTGGCAAAATCTTCGGTACCGATAATGCGAGACAAGTCGATGATGTCTTCTTTATCCCAGTTAATTAGCGGACGTAAAATTAAAGAATCGGTCACGCCATCAATATGACGTAAGTTAGTCAGGGTTTGGCTAGATACTTGACCTAGTGCTTCACCAGTAACCAAAGCTTCAATTTTAAAACGATCGGCAATCATGCCACCAGCACGCATAAACATGCGTTTTAGGATAACGCCCATTTGTCCGTCTTCAACGTTTTCTAGGATTTCCGCTACCACAGGTTCAAAATCAACCGCAATGAACTTCACTTTTGCCGAAGAACCGTATTTGTTCCACAGGTAGTGAGCTACTTGCTTAACGCCGATTTCGTGCGCAGGACCGCCCAAATTAAAGAAACAGAAATGCGTTTTAGAACCACGTTTGATGTGCAGATAGCTAGACACACCAGAGTCGAATCCACCAGAGATCAAGCTCAGTACATCTTCTTGCGTTCCTAGAGGGAAACCGCCAAGGCCTTTATGACGCGCCAATACTTGGTTTAGTTTGTCACCCGCCACTTCGATGTTAACCGTCACTTCAGGGCGAGTTAGCTTAACCTTGGCACTGGCAACCGCTTGGTTTAAACCACCGCCAACATAACGCTCTAACTCTATTGAGCTAAAGTCATGCTTACCGCGACGCTTAGCACGAACAGAGAAAGTTTTACCTTCAATTCGGCTTGCGCTTAGCTCAAGTACTTGCTCGTAGATGTTATGCATATCAGTAAAGTCTGTTTGCTTAACTTCTAAAGAGTGATGAATACCTGGAGTGCGAGTCAAAATCTCGAGCACTTGTGGGTAAAACTCATCGCTCTCAGCAGAAACCTCAATATGATCTCTACGATTGAATACCGCCACTGATTCTGTGCGACGTTGGATGATAATCCTTAGATTGCACTCCAAAATACGTGTAAAGCGCTTCCTTACTGATTCGCTTTTTACAAAAATTTCTGGATGTGGTTTTACGATAAACTTCATAGATAATTTCACTTCTGATTAGTCAATGACTCGAGTCTAGCCTAAATTATTTTGCCAATTGGCACAGCGTACACAATTGAGGGCGACGAATTATATACTATTTATAGCCGAGTAAAAATAAAACAATATGATAGGCTGTTCATTTATCTAGCAACAAATGAACTAAAGTTAGTGATAAAGCAGGATTTTTAACTGCTAAAATTGACCATAACCCTTGGCTGAGTTACCTTTCCCAGATCCTAGTGTAGAAAAGAATGACCATGGCGACCAAAAAACCAGAAAATATGAGTTTTGAAGAGTCTCTTAAAGAGCTCGACAACATAGTAAATCAGCTTGAACAAGGTGATCTAGAACTTGATTCTGCACTGAAAAATTTCGAACGAGGCATTGCTCTTGCTCGTGCAGGACAATCTAAATTAGACCAAGCAGAACAACGCGTTTCAATTTTGATGGAAAATCAAGTAGAAGCAACTCCTCAGGATTTCAAACTTGAATCTGGCGATGACTCTTTTTAAACAACAGCTCGAACAATATCAAACCCGCAATAACCAACAATTAGAAACTTGGTTAAACTCATTGCAGGCGCAAGATAACAGCCTAATTAAAGCGATGCGCTATGGACTCCTACTGGGAGGCAAACGCGCCAGACCTTTTTTGGTCTACGCTACTGGCGCTGTGTTTGGTATCGATAATCCCTCTTTGGATACGCCGGCATCGGCGATTGAGTGCATTCATGCCTATTCACTCATTCATGACGATTTGCCTGCGATGGACGACGATGAATTACGTCGCGGACAAGCCACTTGCCATATTGAATTTGATGAAGCCACCGCGATTCTTGCTGGTGATGCCTTACAAACACTCGCTTTTACTATTTTAGCGGAAGGGACTCTTGCCCCGCAGGCTGAGAGCCATCGCATAAAAATGGTGCAAAGTTTAGCCAGTGCCTCTGGCGCATCTGGCATGTGTTTAGGTCAATCTTTGGATCTTGAAGCAGAGAATAGCCAAGTTTCCCTTAAAGAATTGAAGGTTATTCATCGCAACAAAACCGGAGCTTTGATAAAATCAGCGATTCAACTTGGTGCTTTAGCGGCAGGTGAAGCAGGTATTGAACAGCTTCCACGCCTTAATAAATTTGCAGAAAAGATCGGGCTCGCTTTCCAAGTTCAAGATGACATATTGGATATTACTAGCGATACTCAAACTCTAGGTAAGCCACAAGGCTCAGATATAGCCTTAAATAAGTCGACCTACCCATCTCTTCTCGGACTGGAAGGGGCGCAACAAAAAGCAGCCCTGTTGTTAAAAGAAGCTTTGTTAGAATTAGAGAGCATTCCGTACAACACCGATCTCCTAGAGCAGTTTGCTCGCTACGTGATCGAACGCAAAAACTAACTTATTAACTTATCAGCGCGAATACTTATGACACTTGATATATCAAAATACCCTACATTGGCATTAGCCAACACGCCTGATGAGTTGCGCTCTCTGCCTAAAGAGACGCTGCCAACACTTTGTGACGAATTACGAACCTATCTATTAAACAGCGTTAGCCAATCTAGTGGCCACCTTGCCTCTGGCTTAGGTACTGTTGAGCTGACCGTGGCTTTGCACTACGTCTACCAAACCCCTTTTGATCAACTGTTGTGGGATGTAGGGCATCAAGCTTATCCGCACAAAATCTTAACGGGTCGTCGTGAACAAATGTCGACGATTCGCCAAAAAGATGGGCTACACCCATTTCCTTGGCGCGATGAAAGTGAATATGACGTCCTTTCTGTAGGGCACTCATCTACCTCAATTAGTGCAGCATTAGGCATTGCCATTGGCGCGCAAAAAGAAGCTAAGAACCGCAAAGTAGTCAGCGTTATCGGTGATGGTGCAATTACCGCTGGTATGGCGTTTGAAGCCATGAACCACGCCGGAGATATTCATCCTGACATGTTAGTGGTGCTCAACGACAACGAAATGTCTATTTCAGAGAACGTAGGCGCACTCAATAATCACCTTGCGCAAGTACTATCAGGTAGCCTTTACACCTCCATTCGAGAAGGGGGCAAAAAGGTCTTATCTGGCGTTCCGCCGATTAAAGAATTAGTGCGACGCACCGAAGAACACCTAAAAGGCATGGTTGTCCCTGGCACCATGTTTGAAGAGCTAGGCTTTAATTACATTGGGCCAGTTGATGGTCACGATGTGCTTGAGCTGGTTAAAACGTTAAAGAATATGCGCCACCTAAAAGGGCCGCAATTTCTGCATATAATGACCAAAAAAGGCAAAGGCTACGAGCCGGCTGAAAAAGATCCTATTGGTTATCATGGCGTACCTAAGTTTGATCCCGCCGAAAGCTCACTGCCAAAAAGCAAAGGGGGCAAACCAAGCTTTTCTAAAGTATTTGGTGACTTCTTATGTGATATGGCGGCCAATGACCCTAAACTAATGGCAATCACACCTGCCATGCGTGAAGGCTCTGGTATGGTGCGTTTTTCTAAACAGTTCCCTGAACAATATTTTGATGTGGCTATTGCCGAGCAGCACGCGGTTACTCTCGCGACAGGCTTGGCTATTTCTGGCAACAAACCGATTGTGGCAATCTACTCGACCTTTTTACAGCGTGGCTACGACCAACTGATTCACGATGTGGCTATCATGGATTTGCCTGTGTTATTTGCTATCGACCGCGCAGGGTTGGTTGGCGCTGATGGTCAAACTCACCAAGGTGCGTTCGACCTTAGCTTTATGCGTTGTATTCCTAATATGACCATTATGGCGCCAAGTGATGAAAACGAATGTCGTCAAATGCTCTACACAGGTCATCAACATACTGGACCTGCTGCGGTTCGTTACCCTCGTGGTAATGGTATCGGCGCTGAGATTCAATCGAAATTTACCGCCCTTGAAATAGGCAAAGGTCGCACCGTTCGTCACGGTAACGGCAAAGTGGCTATTTTAAGCTTTGGTACTTTCCTCGACAACGCAATGCAAGCCGCAGAGCATCTTGATGCCACAGTGGCCGATATGCGCTTTGTGAAGCCTCTGGATGAAGCATTAATTCTTGAACTTGCGGATAAGCATGACGTGTTAGTGACGATTGAAGAAAACGTGGTAGCAGGCGGCGCTGGTAGTGGCGTAGTTGAGTTTTTGATGAGTCAGAAGCAGCTTAAACCTGTATTAAACCTTGGCTTGCCAGATAGTTTTGTCGCGCAAGGGACTCAGCAAGAGATGCATCAAGAGCTAGGTTTGGATGCGCAAGGCATTCAAGAGAGCATTGAACAGTATTTAGCAAAATAAGCGTGTTTTAGTCCTAGAGCCATCGGCTCTAGGACTACTAGTAATTCAAGAAATTAACCTTTAAATCCAGCCTGCTACAAAACCTAAGATAGCCAAACAAATACCCGCCATCACACCTGCCAGAATATCATCCACCATGATGCCAAAACCGCCATGCACTTGTTTATCTAAATAGCTAATTGGCCAAGGCTTGATCATGTCAAAAGCGCGGAACAACACAAAACCGGCAATCAACCACTTCCAATCATTGGCCGCAATACCTAGCAAAGGCACCACGCTCATGGTGATCCAAAAGCCGGCAAATTCATCCCATACGATTGAGCCGTGATCGTGCACGCCCATATCTTTTGACGTCACACCACAAATTTTGATCCCCACAATGCAACTGATAATCACGATCACCCAGTAAGCGCTTAAAGGCAGTTGCACTAAAGCGAGATAAAGAGGAATAGAAGCTAAGGTACCCATAGTGCCTGGAATGATTGGTGACAGTCCACTGCCAAAACCAGTTGCTAATAGATGCCATGGGTTGTCTAGCGAAATTTTATCAAGGGGGTTGCTCATTGAGAGTATCTCTAAGTGGTTATATCAAATAGGTTCAAGAACGAAAGTGGTCAAAGCCAGCCACATCATCCTCTAATGCTTGTCCGTTATCAAATAAGTGTAAGGTATTGGAGTCAGTGATCTCTCCAATTTCAGTAATCATCACATTATGCAGCTGGGCAGACTGACGCACAGACTCTAGCAGATGTTGTGGCAAGGTAAAGCAAAGCTCATATTCTTCACCGCTTTTTAGTGCGTATTGCTGGGCGAGGCGCTTATCTTGGGTATATTCGATAAGCTCAGCTGACAGCGGCAGTTTATCACAGTGTATCTGCGCGCCGACATTAGAGCGTTGCATGATGTGCTGTATATCAGACACAAGCCCATCAGAGATATCAATGCAGCTACTTGCTTTTCCTCGCAACAGCATACCTAAAGCGACTCTAGAGCTTGCGCAGTAGTGACGACGTTCCAACTCGCTAGCATGGGCACGCTCTCGCTTGCTGGGATCTAAAATCACGTCAAGACCGGCATGACTGTCACCAAGATAGCCACTGACCAAGATTTTATCCCCCACTTTTGCGCCAGAACGTAGCAGTGCTAACCCTTGCGGAATAAAGCCCTGTACCGTTAAGGTGATGCCCAGTGGACCACGAGTTGTATCGCCACCAATTAATTGTAGATCATGTGCGTTAGCTAGCTCAAAGAAGCCCTCACAAAAGCCCTCAAGCCAAGTTTCGTCTGCTGAGGGTAGAGTGATAGCCATCGACACCCAAGCCGGCTCTGCGCCCATAGCGGCAAGATCGCTAATATTGGAAGCTAAGGCTTTATGTCCTACCCATTGCGGGTTGGCGTGTTCAAGAAAATGCGTGCCCGCAATCAAAGAATCTGTACTTACTGCAATATGAGTATTTTCAGGTGCCTGTAATAAAGCACAATCATCCCCTTGGGAGAGCGCCACATCACTGCGTTTGAGTTGCTGATTGGCAAAATACTTACTGATAAGGTCAAACTCTCCAGCCACGTCTTTTCCTTTAAGTTATACAAAAAAAGGCCAGCAGATGCTGACCTTTTCACTATAGAGTTTTCAATAGTCTATTTCGACTATTTTCTGTTTTTACACAGTGTTGGTGCCGCTTTATCAAGCACACCATTCACGAACTTATAGCTGTCTTCAGCAGCAAATACTTTCGCTAATTCAATCGCTTCATTAATTACAACTTTATGAGGTACGTCTTCACGACGAGTCATCTCATAAACGGCTAGACGAAGAAGTGCTAACTCCATCATATCCAAGTCCTGCATAGGACGAGAAAGGAATGGACGTAGTTTGCTGTCAAGCTCTTGGTGAGACAGTGCAACACCAGTTAACAGGTCACGGAAGTATGCTACATCTGTTTCTTGTTCGTTCAGTGCCGGCTCATCAGCTTGGGTTTCTTCTTCCCCGTACTTCCCTGCGGACAAAAACTGTTCTTCTACAGTTGCGATATTCTCTTTAGTGATCTGCCAAGAATAAATAGCTTGTAGAGCAAATTGACGTGCATTACGACGTGCGGCTGGTTTCACACTGGCCCCCATTAGGAATCGATTTCAGAAAGAACGTTGATCATTTCAAGCGCGCTTAGTGCAGCTTCAGCACCTTTGTTACCTGCTTTGGTTCCAGCACGCTCGATAGCTTGATCTATGGTATCAACGGTCAATACACCAAATGCAACTGGTAGACTGTACTCCAGTGACACTTGCGCAAGACCTTTATTACACTCACTACAAACATAGTCAAAATGTGGTGTTCCACCACGGATAACTGAACCTAGAGAAACGATAGCATCGTATTTCTCGGTACGAGCAACACGTTGAGCAACTAGGGGTAATTCTACCGCACCAGGGCAACGTACTACTGTTATGTTTTCTTCTGCAACCTGTCCATGGCGCTTTAAGGTATCGATAGCACCAGACAACAAGCTTTCGTTGATAAAGCTGTTAAAACGCGAAATAACGATCGCAATCTTAGCGTTGGGTGCTGGAAATCCACCTTCGATGACTTTCATAAGTTTTCCTTCAACTATCTCATGAGTGAGAATCGCCGGATTCTAGCACAATTATGTGACTAGGATCTAATCTCATTTCAGCAAATTCTCTAGTTATTGATTAAACGGGTCAAATTGGCGACCCGTCCATGTTAAATGTTATTCACACACATACTCTACAACGTCTAAGCCAAAGCCAGACAAAGAGTGGTAACGCTTGTTGCTTGATGACATTAATTTCATCTTGCTTACGCCCATATCGGCAAGAATCTGAGAACCCACACCCACTCGGCGTGATGTGCCCTGCTTCTTAGCCATTGCAGGCGCTTCGCCTTTATCTTGCTGTTCAAAGGCTTTTAATTTGTAGATCAGTTGCTCAGTGGTTTCTTCGTTACCCAGTACAACCAATACCCCACCTTCGTCACCGATACGTTTCATTGCTTTGTCCAAAGACCAGCTTCTGTCTGAATTACGGTTGGAGTTAAGAAGATCGGTAAAGGTATCTTGTAAGTGTACACGCACCAAGCAAGCTTCTTCGGAAATGTCACCTTTACGCAGTGCATAGTGAATTTGGTTATCGATAGTATCGCGGTAAGTCACCATGTCGAAATCACCAAACTCGGTTGGCATTTTGCACTCAGCAACACGCTCAATGGTCGTTTCGGTATTGTTACGATACTCAATCAAATCTGCAATCGTGCCTAGCTTAACGCCATGCTTCTCAGCGAAAATTTCCAGATCAGGACGACGCGCCATTTCACCGTCATCTTTTAAAATTTCAACGATAACAGATGCTGGCTCACAGCCTGCTAGACGAGCCAAATCACAACCGGCTTCTGTGTGCCCTGCGCGAGTCAATACACCGCCGTCTTGTGCTGATAGAGGGAAAATATGACCTGGTTGCACTAGATCCGCCGCTTTAGCATCAGCTGCCACTGCCGCTTGTACCGTTACTGCGCGATCCGCAGCCGAAATACCAGTAGTCACACCTTCAGCGGCTTCAATAGATACCGTAAATGCGGTTGAATATTGAGCGTTATTGTCTTGAACCATAGGTGGAAGACCTAGGCGAGCACAGCGCTCTTGAGTCATAGTAAGACAAATAAGACCGCGTCCGTAGGTCGCCATAAAATTAATCGCCTCTGGAGTAATGTGCTCCGCAGCCATGATAAGGTCGCCTTCGTTTTCACGATCCTCATCATCCATTAGGATAACCATTTTACCTAAGCGAATATCTTCAATAATTTCTTGTGGGGAACTGATAGGCATCTTTTATTTCCTGTTATAAGAGTCTGTCACACGCGTCAATGACGCCTATGCAAATCCGTTTTGTTGTAAAAATTCCATGGTGATATTAGAGGTCTGTTGCTGCTGCTCTGAACCTACTCCAAGCAATCGCTCCATATAACGAGCAAGTACATCAACCTCAAGGTTTACTTTTCTTCCTACCGCAAACTCATCAATAATAGTTTGCTCACTCGTGTGAGGAACGATAGTCAGTTTAAAGCCATTCTTACGCAGATCGTTGACGGTTAAACTAATACCGTCCACCGTAATTGAGCCTTTTTGAGCGACATAGCGCTCTAATTCAGAGGGTAATTCAACCCAATATTCCACAGCGCGACCGACCGGAACTCTTTCAACAATAGTCCCAATACCATCGACATGCCCTGAAACAATATGTCCGCCAAAACGAGTAGTAGGAAGCATGGCTTTTTCTAGGTTTACCCTGTCGCCAACTTGATACTGGCTAAAACCTGTTTTGGTCAGTGTTTCAACCGAAAGATCGGCGGTAAACGAGCGCTGATCAAAACGAACCACCGTCAAACAGATACCGTTAGTTGCAATGCTGTCACCTAACTGCACGTCGGACATATCCAAAAGCCCAGTATCTACGGTAATAGAAATATCTTCGCCCTGATTGGTAATGGCTCTCAGTGTGCCAACAGCTTCGACAATACCGGTAAACATAGTAATTCCTACTCTATCTTGATGATTTAAACGTAGCGACCAACTTAATATCGGGCCCTACTTGAGTGAGTTGTTCAATATTTAACTCTATCGCCTGATCCATTTCGGTTAACCCCAATAGGTTGACCAAACCACGACCATCAGTACCCATAATTTTAGGCGCTAAATAGACGATAAGCTCATCGACTAAGCCTTGCTCGATAAAACTGGCCGCCAATGTGGCGCCGGCTTCAACCCAGATATGGTTGATATTGTGTTGCGAAGCTAAGTTTGCAAGTAGTTGTGGCAAATCAATTGTTGAATCTGCTGTGGTTTGCTGTTGCCCGGAGATCACCAGCACTTCACCTGCGCTGTTAAACAAACGCAAATCTTGGGTGAGTTGCTGCTGACGATCTAAAATCACTCGAAGTGGCTGTCGCAGTTTTTGATCTGAATTATCCGCATCAGAAGGCTCAGTATCTGGATAAATAGAACGCACCTCTTCAGCAAGATCTTCCCAACGAACATTTAGCGAGGCGTTATCGTCGATCACAGTTTTAGAGGTTGAAAGGATAGCGCCGGCTTGCGCTCGGTATAGCTGTACATCAGCGCGCGCCAAGCTACTGGTAATCCATTGGCTGTTGCCATTTTGCAATGCCGTTTTACCGTCTAAACTGGCGGCCATTTTTAATTGTACCCATGGCATGCCGCTACGCATTTTTTTCAAAAAAGGTCGATTAATACGCTCAGCTTCGGCTTCTAAAAGCCCAACTTGCACCTCAACTCCCGCCTCTTTTAACATGGCAATGCCATTGCCCGACACTTCGGGGTTAGGGTCTTGCATAGCGCAAATAACGCGCGCAACACCGGCATCAATCAAGCCTTTAGCGCAAGGTGGCGTGCGTCCATAATGGGAGCATGGTTCTAAAGTGACATACGCAGTAGCACCTTTGGCTTTATCGCCTGCCATGGCTAAGGCATGCACCTCCGCATGAGGACCACCAGCACGAATATGATAGCCTTGCCCAACAATGGTCTCGCCTTGTGTGATCACACAGCCAACATTAGGATTAGGGTGCGTAGTAAATCGGCCTTTTTCAGCCAATTTAATCGCCTTTGCCATCATCTGATGCTCAAATACCGAAAAGTTCATTGCGCTTTAATCTTCTAGTCTAGCGATCTCTTCGCCAAATTCTTTGATGTCTTCAAAACTGCGATACACAGAAGCAAAACGGATATAAGCTACCTTATCGAGCTCTTTTAGTTGATCCATCACTAGATTACCTATCATATCGCTAGAGACTTCTCGCTCTCCGGTTGCGCGCAGTTTTGATTTGATAATACTCATGGACAACTCAACTGCATCAGCGCTAACGGGTCGTTTCTCTAACGCACGATGTAAGCCATTAGCCAGTTTATCTTCGTTAAAAGGTTCACGGTTGCCATTAGATTTAATCACCTTTGGCATCACTAACTCTGCGGTTTCAAAGGTGGTAAAGCGTTCATTACACGCGATACATTGACGACGACGACGTACTTGATGCCCGTCAGCAACCAATCGAGAGTCGATGACTTTAGTCTCATTTTCTGAACAAAATGGGCAGTGCATACAAGCTCCATAAGTGTGATAAAAAGGGAAAGGTACTTTGTAGTAAAGTACATTAAATTAGGCTTCTGCATTACAAAGCCATTCGCTATAACCAGTGTAACGGATTTACCGCACTGATTCGAGAAAGATGCTATAAAGCATAGAAATGAAAAAAGGGCTCTGTGATAGAGCCCCCATTACTTTTATTGCAAATAACTCTTTAAAGTATCAATCGGTTAGCCAGAACAAGGACAACGACTTAGCCTCTAAGGTCTTGGTAAATAGTTACCTTTACCCACCCATTTATAACTGGTGAGCTCTTCAAGCCCCATTGGGCCACGGGCATGCAGTTTTTGCGTAGACACTGCTACTTCTGCGCCTAAACCAAACTGAGCACCATCGGTGAATCGCGTTGAGGCATTCACATACACCGCTGCCGATCCTGCTGTATTGATAAAGCATTCAGCATTGTTGAGATCATTAGTCATAATGGCATCAGAGTGACTGGCGTTGTGATCGCGCATATGTTGAATTGCGCCCTCTACATCATCAACCACTTTAACCCCTAGCACAAACGCCAACCATTCGGTGTCAAAGTCACCTTCGGCCGCTTCTCTTACTTTGCTTGCATGAGTTAGATACGGCAATGCAGAGTCGTGGGCAACAAATTCGACTTTGTCTTTTAATGATGCCGCCAATTTACTTAAAAACGTTTCGGCTACAGCTTTGTGCACCAATAAAGTATCTAGTGAGTTACACGCCGATGGACGTTGTACTTTTGAGTTTTCTACGACCGTCACTGAGCGTTCAATATCAGCGCTTTCATCCACAAAAATATGAGAAATACCAAAGCCGCCAATAATCACTGGAATGGTGCTGTTCTCTTTACACATTTTATGTAAGCCTGCACCACCGCGCGGAATGATCATATCCACGTATTCATCCAACTTTAACAGTTGAGAGACCAATTCACGATCGGGCTTTTCAATGTATTGAACCGACGCAATCGGCAATCCCGTTTGCTCTAGCGCAGTTTGAATCACTTTTACCAGCGCCATATTGGAATGGAACGTCTCGCGTCCACCTCGCAAAATGCTGGCATTACCTGTTTTAAGGCACAATGAAGCAATATCAATAGTAACATTAGGTCGCGCTTCATAAATCACACCGACCACGCCTAGCGGAACGCGGCGACGTGATAGTGAAAGGCCATTTTCCAGTACGCGACTGTCTAATTCACTGCCAATCGGATCATTTAAAGTAATGACATTACGCACGTCGTTCGCAATCGCTTTTAGGCGATCTTCATTGAGCAGCAAACGATCTAGCAGCGCTTCGCTCATGCCAGCATCGCGAGCAGCTTGAATATCGATAGCATTGGCTTCAAGAATGGTTTTTGATTGCTTTTCTAGCTCATCCGCCATGACCGCTAATGCATTATTTTTAGTGGCGGTAGTGGTGGTAGCAAGAGCAAATGATGCTTGTTTTGCGCGCTGGCCTAGTTGAATTAAATCCAAAATATTGTCCTCTATAATTTTATCTTGGCTGGTCAGCCGTTAATCTTGCATCATGACTAAATCGTCACGGTGGATGATCTCTGAGCCATAATCATGCCCGAGAACCTCACCAATTTCTTTGCTGTGCATACCTTGAATTTGAATCATATCTTCACTGGAATATTTAACTAATCCTTTGGCAATGAGAGTGCCTGATTGATTCACAATACGCGCAACTTCACCACGCGCAAATTCGCCGTTAACCTCAGTCACCCCTTTTGCCAGCAAGCTACTGCCTTTACGTTGCAACGCATTCACTGCGCCATCATCAATGACAATGTCACCGGAGGCGGCAGGGCCTGCCAATATCCAACGTTTTCTGTTTTCTAAAGATTCAGGTAACGGCAGGAAGCGCGTACCGCACGGAGAAGCAGAAACACTCTCTAAAATCACGTTATCAGCACTGCCGGCAGCAATAATAACTTCAATCCCAGAACGTCTGGCAATGTCGGCTGCTTGCAGTTTGGTAGCCATACCGCCAGTACCCAAAGTTGTGCCACTGCCACCGGCAATTTTAATCAAGGTTTCATCAATGGTAGAGACTTCACGAATCAGTTTTGCGTCAGGGTTGCTTCGAGGATCGGCGGTAAATAAACCCGGCTGATCGGTCAGCAGAACCAAAGTATCAGCGCCACATAAAATGCCCACCAATGCCGAGAGGTTGTCGTTGTCTCCGACTTTGATTTCGGTCGTGGCAACCGCATCATTTTCATTCACGATAGGGATAATATTGTGTTCAACCAGCGTATTAATCGTGTCGCGGGCATTTAAGAAACGCTCTCTGTCTTCAAGATCGGCACGAGTCAATAACATCTGCCCTATCTTCAAATTATAGATAGAGAAGAGAGATTCCCATACTTGGATTAGATGTGACTGACCGACAGCAGCTAGCAGTTGTTTGGTGGCCATTGACTTAGGCAAACTGGGGTGACCCAATTGTTCTCGACCTGCGGCAATTGCACCAGAAGATACCAACACTAAATGATAACCACGTTGTTTCAATTCAGCGCATTGGCGAACTAATTCGACCATGTGAGCGCGATTAAGATATTGAGACCCGCCAGTTATTACACTAGTGCCTAGTTTTACAACAACTGTCTTAGCTTGCATTTGTTACTCATTCATATTGATAAAGGAGCTTCTTTTTTAACAAGCTAAGCACAGTTTCACAAGCAAAAAAGCAAAAAGGCACCCTAAGGTGCCTTTATTCTCAAATTTTCATTAAGCAACCGCTTCAGAATCCTCATGCAGCTCAAACTCAAATGCAAATTGTTCGCTCAGCTGAGCTTGAATTTTGCTTTGAAAAACCGACTGAGTCCGTTTCACTTCCGCTTCCACAGCCGCTGGCAGTTTCTCATCTACCCATGTGCCTGAGGCGTTGTATTTGCCATGATGAAAATGGGCGATACAAGTTGATGCATCATCTTGTTTTTCAAGCTCCATCCACCAGCCCCAAAATTCACGACATTCAGGTGACTTTTTATCATCGACGCAAACGGACAGGCAATCAAACAAAAACAAATTTGGCTGACATTCTGATTCACGTAAATACGGACCGATCGCTTTTAGCTTGGCGATCATACGATGATAAGTTGGTTGCTTCCCTAGCATAATAACTCCATTTTTTATTATTTTTCGTTCGCAATAGCAGAGTGCGATACGTTTTATTGTTGCTCATCAGTTACATAAGTAGGAGTTATAGTGCCATTAAATTAACATTGCTGTCACGACTTTAATTCATTTAACAACCAGTCAACCGCTAAATCTAACGATTTTTGATAACCTTGACTTAAATTCTTCGACGGAACTTTTACCGCTTGTCCCACTTTACTCGACATTGAGATCAACTTGTTATCGCTGTGAGGAGCAATAGGATCGCCATCTAAAGAGATAGCTAACAAAGGCACGCTAGTGCGTCTTGAAGCGAGTAAGCCTTGTGTTTTTAAAGACCATGCCGACATTTGCCCAGCTAAGCTTTGAATATCCAGCGGAGATTTACCCAGTCGCGAGCCTAGAACATCCAAATACATCTTAGGCATACTCGCCACTTTATCGGGAGAAGCAAAAATATCATGCACTGGGGCACCGATAGTGACACAGGCCTTAATGCGGCTTTGCTCTAAAAAGCTCAACCTAACCAATGCATTACCACCAAAGCGGAAACCCAGTAACCCGACATTCCAGTGATCAATAAAAGGGACTTGGGGTAGATGATCTAATACCGCTTTATGCAAACAACTTGAATCTTCCGATAATGTCCATTTACTGCTTTTACCTATCGATGGCATATCTATGGTCAGCATCGCAAACTCATTTGGCGCAAGGTGCTCTAAGAAGAGTTTCCACATGTCGGTTTGTACGCTATCAAGGCCGGCGCACACGATTACAACGGGCAATGGACGCTCAGTGTGTGGCAAGTGCAAATTCGCCTGAATAGTTTTGCCTTTGTAGGGTACATTGATTTGCTTGAACACGTATTTACTTAAACGTGATGCTTCATCGTAGGCTTTATTCGCCAGCACTTGAGCTTGTGAGGCAAGGTTGTCACCTTTGATGTGCGGATAAGCGGCAATGCTAAAGTACAAACTGGCTTTGTACAGAGCAAGAGCTGCTTCATCCCCTTTTAATTCATTGGCGTGACGCTGATGTTCCATGCCGGCCTGAGTCCACTCATAGGCCCAGTTTCCCGAACGAAACCCCGTCACAGTATCTAGCCATTCATCTTTAGAACGAGAGTGTGTTGACGAAGAGATGCGAGCTAATACTTGCTCCTGCTCAATAGGATCGGCACCTTGCCAAATCCATTGTAAGCGGCGCAGGTTGCGATACCAAGATTGCGCAGGCTTATCTTCAAGCAGGCTTAAACTGCTTGGCATATATTGAGTCAAGCAGGATGTTTCTTTGGCTTTTAGATGTTTGGTAAACAGTTTTTCAGAAAGGTTCTTATTGTTGTCATCATTCATAAAGGGGTGTCTACATGTTGAACTTATCACTAAGCATAAACAAAAAATGCCTCTAAATAGAGGCATTTTGCATAAATTTTATTTTAAGGCATTAAGCAAAAGCTCAATAACCTTAACTACTTGCGTTTGCGATTGATAGGTTCAACAAACGTTAGCTGCATGTCCCATGGTTGCTCAATCCAGGTTTCCTGCTCAATATCGACAACATAGTCATCTAATAGATCAGCGCCAGAAGGTTTTGCACAAACCGCAATCAGTTTAGCTTTAGGGTACATTTCACGTAATTTACGTGCTGTGTCACCGCTATCCACTAAATCTTCAACGATAAGGAAGCCTTCACCATCACCCTCAGGAGCTTTGAGAACGCTCATATCACGTTGGTGATCATGGTCGTAACTTGAGATACAAATAGTATCCACATAACGAATACCTAATTCGCGAGCAAGGATAGCAGCAGGGACTAAACCACCACGGCTAACACCCCAAATTCCTTTCCATTGTTCAGCAGGCATTTGACGCGCAGCAAGTTCGCGACAGTTGGTCTGCATTTCATCCCAAGTAATGATGTGTTTTTTTGGCATAACGGGTAAACCTATTTAAGACTAATTAACCGGCAAAAGCATATTTTAGTATAAAGATAGCTGACATAATCCACACACTTACGGATACATCGCGCCCTTTACCGCTTAACAATTTTATTGCAGCGTAAGAAATAAAGCCTAATGTAATGCCCTCTGCAATAGAGAATGTTAGTGGCATTAGCAAGCAAGTGACTACAACAGGAGCCGCTTCTGTAATGTCACTCCAGTCGATGTTAACCAGACCAGATAGCATTAAGATCGCAACATAAAACAGTGCGCCGGCTGTCGCATAGGTCGGAATCATACTAGCTAATGGAGAAAACAGCAAAGCCAATAGGAAAAGTACGCCAACGGTAACAGCAGTTAAACCCGTACGACCACCCGCAGCAACACCCGCAGTAGACTCAACGTATGACGTTGTATTTGATGTACCAAGCAAAGCACCAACAGAAGTTGCTGTTGAATCAGCAAGTAACGCTTTGTTTAGACGAGGCAGTTTGCCATCTTCTTTAATCAAGTTAGCTTTAGTTGCCACACCGACCAGCGTACCAGCGGTATCGAATAAATCCACAAACAAGAATGCAAACACAACCGAGATCATGCCCACTTCAAATACGCCAGCAAAATCAAGTTGCATGAAAGTAGGCGCTAGGCTTGGTGGTGGTGCCATAATACCGTGATATTGAACGTCACCGAAAATCATGCCTAAAACAGTGACACAAAGGATAGCAATCATAACCGCGCCGCTTGTTCCACGATGAACAAGTGCAATGGTAATAAAGAAGCCAACTGCCGCTAAGATAGCGTGTAGACCTGTGATATCACCTAAAGAAACCAATGTTGCTGGATTATCAACGACGATACCGGCATTTTTAAGACCGATAAATGCAAGGAAAAGACCGATACCAGCAGAAATACCAGTACGCAGTGACATAGGAATTGAGTTAATGATCCATTCACGAATGCGACATAGGCTCAATAGAACAAACAAGATACCTGACATAAATACTGCTGCCAGTGCCACTTGCCACGTGTAACCCATTCCTAGCACAACACCATAGGTAAAGAAGGCATTTAGCCCCATACCCGGTGCTTGAGCAATTGGATAGTTAGCGTATAAACCCATCACAAAACAGCCAATTGCCGCAGCCAAACAGGTTGCAACAAAGACAGCACCATGATCCATACCTGTTGCTGACAACATAGTTGGGTTAACAAAAATGATGTAAGCCATTGTCAGGAAGGTAGTGATACCTGCAATGATTTCCGTGCGAACCGTTGTACCATGTTCACGTAGTTTGAATAGCTTCTCCAGCATTATCAATTCCTAAAAATATATAAAAGTAAACGTTTGCGTAAATAAATTGGCGTGAATTATAGAGAGTAACATGACGAAATACCATACTGATTGGTCTATTTCTTTACTCAACACTCATTCTGCGTCTATCCCCTTTGCAACTCACCAAGGTAAATTATTGATATCAATAAATATATTTTGATTAAATACACGAACTTACATTGAGTGTTTTTTATTCAGCTTAAAAGTTTTCAGCTCTGAAACCGTTAGCATTTAAGCATGTAGCACATAAAAACCCCCTACTCGCTCTCGGAAAGCTCTCTGAGCAACTAAAGTGTATGATTTACAATTTGAAATAACTAAGACTTCCATTAAAAAACAGAAACGACAGACGAAAAAAAAGCCGTTCCAGATGGACGGCTTATGAAATCAGTAATTAATTTCCAATATATCAGGGGTGAACCGAAGTTCAATCACATGCTTAAAAACCCTATTACAGGGTTGAAACTGTAGATACATAATAATCTCGACCGACAAGTCCAAAAGTTACACATCTATAATCTCAAGGCTAACCAGTTGAAAAACAACAAGTTTGCGCTTTAATTTAGCATTGGTACAGACCAAATAATGAGTGGGGTGACTCACAGAAGGGTGGTCTGTATCGACAGGAAAGATAATACCAATACTGTAATTTAATTACAAGTATATTTATTCAAAAGCGTCAATTTTTCCATTTAGTGCAATTTACGAGCTTGTTTCTGTAATTTAATTTCACCAGTAAAATAAATTAACTAAATACACATTGATTGCAATTAATTAACAACTCACTATAAGCTGACATCACAAACCTTTCTTTGCCTGTGCAACCCTAGCAGTGAGTGATATCCTAACCCCATTAAACTGAGCTATATCAATGCCAGTCAATGTACCGTCTGTAGAGACCGTACTTTTAAGCATGAAGGAGTATCACCATGTCTACATTTCTTAGCCAGATCACTGCGCAAACGCAAAACCCGATCTGGCCATTTTTCGATAAGATTTGCTCTATCCCTCACCCATCAAAACATGAGCAAGCACTTTCTGACCACATTGTAGAGTGGGCAAAAGCACAAGATTTGGCGGTAAAATCTGATAGCGCTGGTAATCTGTTTATCAAAAAACCTGCCACCGCAGGCATGGAAAACAAAAAAGGGGTTGTACTACAAGCGCACCTCGATATGGTTCCGCAAAAAAACGAGGATACCGAGCACGACTTTACCCTTGATCCTATCCTTCCTTATATTGATGGCGAATGGGTAACAGCAACGGGCACTACCCTTGGCGCTGATAACGGTATTGGCATGGCATCCTGCCTTGCTGTGCTAGCCGCAACAGATATTGAGCATGGCCCAATTGAAGTACTGCTGACTATTGATGAAGAAGCCGGTATGACTGGTGCGTTTGCCCTTCAAGAAGGTTGGCTAGAAGGCGACATCCTACTAAATACCGATTCAGAGCAAGAAGGCGAAGTCTACATGGGCTGTGCTGGCGGTATTGACTCTAGCCTTGAATTTGACGTGCAACGTGAAGCAATTCCGGAAGGCTTTGTCGCGAAAAAGCTGATTTTAAAAGGCTTAAAAGGCGGTCACTCTGGTTGTGATATTCACACAGGTCGTGGCAATGCCAACAAACTATTGGCTCGCTTCCTTGCCGATCACGCTTTACAACTTGACCTAAAATTGATTGATTTCAATGGTGGTAGCCTGCGCAACGCTATTCCTCGTGAAGGCTCTGTCACTCTCGCCGTGGCAACGCAAAACATAGGCAAATTAGAAGCAGCACTTGCCGAATATACCGAGACCTTAACCGCTGAGTTAGGTGCCATTGAAACCACTATCGCAACTTTCATTGAAGATGTAGAAGCGCAGTTCGGTGTATTCTCTGAGCAAAGCCAGCAAGCGTTAATTGCTGCGCTAAATGCGTGCCCGAATGGTGTGATCCGCATGAGTGATGCGATTGAAGGTGTGGTTGAAACCTCGCTAAACCTTGGCGTGATTACTACCGAGCAAGATAAAGTGACTGCGCTGTGCTTGATCCGTTCTTTGATTGATTCAGGTCGTCGCCAAGTCGAAAGCATGCTCACTTCAGTGGCAACTTTGGCTGGCGCAAAAGTGACTTTCTCTGGCGCTTACCCTGGCTGGAAACCGGATGCAGATTCAGAAATTATGGCAGTATTCCGCGATATGTATCAGCAAGTATACGGACACATCCCTAACATTATGGTTATCCATGCCGGTTTAGAGTGTGGCCTATTCAAAAAGCCTTACCCGAATATGGATATGCTATCGTTTGGCCCGACTATCCGCTTCCCTCACTCACCGGATGAAAAAGTAAAAATTGATACCGTTGATCTTTACTGGGAACAAATGGTCAATCTACTCAAACACATTCCAAATAAAGGCTAGTTAGCGCTGTAATAGCAATTAACTGCTTCTTAAACGACAAAAGCCGAGCAATGCTCGGCTTTTTCTGTTCTATAGCTAACACTAAGCTTTAGTTGCGGCTAGTTCTTGCAGTTGTGCGAGTGTCGTTTCTGCGACCAAGTCACCATTGTAGTAATAGCTAACTTTGTCACCGTCACGTACACCTTCAATAAGCGCTTTGTCACCATTATTATAAGTGACATTCATTTGCACTGTATTGGCATCAATCGCTTCAAACGTCGATGATTCAACCTGACGCATACTAATTGGATCTAATGGCGCTTCGGTGAGTGATGGGTCAAGATCATCGTTCATGTTGTACATGGTTTCAACTTTTGAGTCGAAGATATGCGGTTTGCCATTTAGCGGGTTTTTGCCTGCCCAGAATTCGATAGAGTTGAAGATCAATGTATCGGCAGCCACTGACAAAGCATACACAGGCGCAAGTAGCATGTTCACACCACCACGAGCGTAACGGTTATCCACTACTTCAAGGTTAAACTTCATCACGTAACCTGTTACTGCGTTGCTACCAATACAACCAGTTAATGATGCGGCTAACACAGCGGCGCCAATGGCTTTCAAACAAAATTTTCTCATACAAACAATCCCTTATAGAGCATAGAAAAATTAATTAGCTCTATTAAGGTAGTTCACTCCTGAACCTTTTCCATTGAAAACTAAATAATATTTACATTTTCACCCACATTTCGTCACCAGATCGCATTTATAAAAAAAGCGACCGTTAAGGTCGCTTATTAAATAATGTTGCTATGGAATAACTATTAGCCGATGTTCTTACGAACATTACGGAACATGCGCATCCAAGCAGAATCTTCACCCCAAGACTCAGGAGCCCAAGAGTTTGCCACAGTTCTAAATACACGCTCTGGGTGAGGCATCATGATAGTCACACGGCCATCTGCGGTTGTTAGACCTGTGATTGCGTTTGGTGAACCGTTCGGGTTGTTCGGGTATTGTTGAGTCGCGTTGCCGTTGTTATCAACGTAACGAAGCGCAACCGTACCAGAGTTCTCAATCGCATTCAGGTGAGCTGAGTCTTTCACTTCTACGCGGCCTTCACCGTGAGAAACAGCGATTGGCATGCGAGAGCCTGCCATACCATCAAAGAATACAGAATCAGATTTTTGCACTTCAACCAAGCTAAAGCGAGCTTCAAAACGCTCAGATTCGTTGCGTACAAAGCGCGGCCATAAGTCAGCACCCGGAATCAACTCTTTAAGATTGGATAGCATCTGACAACCGTTACATACACCTAGAGAGAAAGTGTCTTGACGGTTGAAGAAGCCAGCGAATTGGTCACGAGCTTGCGCATTGAACAATACAGACTTAGCCCAACCTTCACCTGCGCCCAGTACGTCACCGTAAGAGAAGCCACCACAAGCTACTAAGCCTTGGTATTCTTCAAGTACCGCTTGACCGGTTAAGATGTCGCTCATGTGGATATCCACAGAATCGAAACCAGCACGGTCAAAAGCAGCTGCCATTTCTACGTGAGAATTCACGCCTTGCTCACGCAAGATAGCCATCTTAGGTTTAACGCCAGTAGCAATGTAAGGCGCTGCGATGTCTTCATTTACGTCAAAAGTCAGATCAACATTTAGACCTGGGTCTGAGTTGTCTTTCTTAGCTGCAAATTCTTGGTCAGCACACACAGGGTTATCACGCAGTGCTTGCATCTTATGCGTAGTTTCAGCCCAAATAGTACGTAGTTCAGTACGTGAACGGTCAACAACTGCTGCGCCGTGAGCGTAGATTTCTACTTTATCGGTTGCTTCAACTGTGCCGATAACATGAGAACATGCTTCTAGGCCGTTGCTTGCCAATACAGTGCGCACAAAGTCTAGGTCGCTATTGTTAACTTGAACAACTGCGCCTAACTCTTCGTTAAATAGTGCTGCTAGAACGTCTTCGCCAAGCTCAGAGATATCTGCTTTCACACCACAGTGACCGGCAAATGCCATCTCTGCAAGCGTAACAAATAAACCGCCGTCGCCTTTATCGTGGTAAGCCACTAGCTTGTCATCACGAACCAAAGTCTGCATTGCATCGAAGAAGCCTTTTAGCTGCTCTGCATTGTCAACGTCAGCTGGCTTGTCACCCAGTTGTTTGTACACTTGTGCTAGCGCTGTTGCGCCTAGACGGTTTTTACCGTTACCAAGGTCAACCAATACTAGGCTTGATTCGCCTTTATCAGTGCGTAGCTGAGGAGTCACAGTCTTGCGAACATCTTCAACACGACCAAATGCCGTAATTACTAGTGAAAGAGGAGAAGTCACTTCTTTGTCTTCGCCGTTTTCATTCCACTTAGTCTTCATTGACATTGAATCTTTACCCACAGGGATAGTTAGACCCAGTGCAGGACATAGCTCTTCGCCTACCGCTTTAACCGCTTCGTAAAGACCCGCGTCTTCACCAGGGTGACCTGCTGGAGACATCCAGTTAGCCGAAAGCTTAATGCGTTTAATATCGCCGATATCAGTACCTGCGATGTTAGTAAGAGACTCACCTACCGCCAAACGTGCAGATGCGCCAAAGTCTAACAGAGCAACCGGAGTACGCTCACCGATAGACATAGATTCGCCGTGGTAAGTATCGTAACTTGCCGCTGTTACCGCACAGTTAGCGACTGGAACCTGCCAAGGACCTACCATTTGGTCACGAGCCACAAGACCCGTTACACTGCGGTCACCGATGGTGATAAGGAAGGTTTTCTCAGCAACCGTTGGCAAACGCAATACGCGATCAATGGCTTCGTTTAGCTCAACACCGTCACGGTTGATAGCAGGGCTATCGACTTTTAGTGTTTTCGCATCACGGAACATCTTAGGTGTTTTGCCAAGCAACACATCCATCGGCATATCGATTGGCGTGTTATCAAAATGAGTATCTTCTAGCGTTAGTTCACGCTCTTCAGTTGCAATACCTACTACAGCGTACGGTGCACGCTCACGCTTACAAATAGCGTCGAACGTTGCCATGTTTTCATCAGCAACCGCCATTACGTAACGTTCTTGAGATTCGTTACACCAAATTTCAAGTGGGCTCATGCCCGGCTCATCGTTTGGCACGTCACGTAGCTGGAATTTACCGCCACGCTCACCGTCATCCACAAGCTCAGGAAGTGCGTTTGAGATACCGCCAGCACCCACATCGTGGATAAAGGCGATTGGGTTTTCTTCACCTAACTGCCAACAGCGGTCAATTACTTCCTGACAACGACGTTCCATCTCTGGGTTTTCACGTTGTACTGAAGCAAAATCAAGATCTTCTGCCGATTGACCTGAAGCCATAGAAGAGGCCGCGCCGCCGCCAAGACCAATGTTCATTGCAGGTCCGCCAAGAACAATCAGTTTTGCGCCCACTGGGATTTCACGTTTTTGCACATGCTCGTCACGGATATTACCCATGCCACCTGCCAACATAATCGGCTTGTGGTAACCACGGATTTCTTCACCGGCGTGAGAAGTCACTTTTTCTTCATAAGTACGGAAGTAACCCAATAGGTTTGGACGACCAAATTCGTTGTTAAATGCTGCGCCACCTAGTGGGCCTTCAGTCATAATATCCAACGCTGTTACGATGCGACCTGGTTTACCAAAGTCCGTTTCCCAAGGCTGTTCAAAACCAGGAATGCGTAGGTTAGATGTGGTAAAGCCCACTAAACCTGCTTTTGGTTTACCACCAATACCGGTTGCGCCTTCATCACGAATTTCGCCGCCAGAACCGGTAGAAGCACCCGGCCAAGGAGAAATAGCGGTTGGGTGGTTATGAGTCTCAACCTTCATTAAGATGTGTGCATCTTCATGGTTGTAAGAGTATTGACGAGTTTCTGGATCTGGGAAGAAACGACCCACTTTAGAGCCTTCCATAACTGCAGCGTTATCTTTATAAGCAGACAATACGTGGTCAGGAGTCACTTCCATGGTGTTTTTGATCATTTTGAACAATGACTTGTCTTGCGCGACGCCATCGATTGTCCAATCTGCGTTAAAGATCTTATGACGACAATGCTCTGAGTTTGCTTGAGCAAACATCATCAGCTCGATGTCGTTTGGATTACGGCCTAGTTTATTGAAGTTTTCAACTAGGTAATCAATTTCGTCTTCAGCTAGTGCAAGACCTAGGGTGATGTTTGCTTCTTCAAGGGCTTTACGGCCACCAGTAAGCAAGTCAACCACAGTGTGTGGCGCAGGTTCTGCAACCGTAAATAATGCTGAAGCTTGTTCCATCTCATTAAAGACCACTTCCATCATGCGGTCATGAATCAATGCTTTCACTGCTTTGATTTGTGCTTCATCTAACGCTACTGATGTCTCAACGTAGTAAGCTGTACCACGTTCTAGACGCTTCACTGTGTCTAGACCACAATTGTGGGCAATATCAGTCGATTTAGATGACCATGGGGAGATGGTGCCAGGGCGTGGAGTAACAAGGAATAAAGTCCCTTGAGGTTCATGCTCTTCGATCGTTGGACCATAGGTAAGCAGTTTTTCTAGCTTATCTGTCTCTGAGGCGTCAAGTTCTGCACTTACGTCTGCGAAGTGCATAAACTCAGCATAAATACCTGTAACAGGTAGGCCTTGTTCACGACAAAGTTCTAGTAATTTTTGTACACGAAACTCAGAAAGAGCTGGGGAGCCACGCAAAATTCTCATGTGCTTAGGTCTCTTGATGATGGATTAAAGATAATATTCAAGTAAAAACAATAGGTTATGATTTCTTATTATTTTTACTTCAGTATTGCCTCTGCTGTTTCGGGCGTATTATAAAGCAAATCTTTTTGTGAAGTAACACAAAAAGCAACCGTTTGCGCAAATTTTTGCGTCAAAGCCTTAGTTGAAGATAAATTACGCCTCATAAAAAATGAAACTGGCGTTAAGTACTTGTTAATACTGTTTCACTTCCCCCTTGATAGTGGGTTTGATATAAAGGCGTATAATTAAAACGATTACCCTCGATTGTTGGAGCGACAAAACACTATGCGCACGTCTGTGTTAACTCAATGGTTAACGAAATTTTGTACATTGGCTATCGCCGTAGTGACCTTGCTTTCTGTTGCGGGCTGTCAATACGATACCGATACGCAAACTGAGCTACAAAAAATCCAAGAACGTGGCGTATTACGTGTCGGCACGCTAAACAATCAGCTTTCCTATTACATTGGCCCCGACGGTCCAACAGGTATGGAGTACGACCTTGCCTCTGCTTTTGCCAATCAATTGGGTGTGCGTCTGGAAATCAAACCCGCTTATCGCCTATCTGAGCTATTCCCTGCTCTGCAAAATGGCGAAATAGATATTGTGGCAGCCGGACTCACTCAAGCGCCCAATAGAGTGAAAACATTTCGTGCCGGGCCTGCTTACTACTACGTCAGTCAGCAAGTGGTGTATAAAAAAGGCACTTGGCGTCCGCGCAATCTAAAACAGCTTATCGACAGTGGCGAATCCATTACTGTGGTTAAAGGCTCACACTTTCAGCAAACCTTGTTGGATTTAGCCAAAACGCACCCCGACCTGAAATACACTATCACCGATAGTTACGATACTAACGATCTGCTAAAACAAGTTTCCACAGGTGAACGTTTATTTACTGTGGTCGACTCTATCGAACTGTCACTTGCGCAGCGCATCTACCCAAACATCGCCTTAGCTTTTGAGCTTACCGAAGATCAGCCGACATCATGGTACTTACCGCGCGGGGTTGATGAGAGTCTATATGCCTTAGTTATCGAGTTTTTTGGCAACATTCACCAAGACGGTCAGTTGCGTCTTATTGAAGAAAAGTACTTTGGCCACATCGACGACTTTGATTATGTGGATACTCGCGCCTTTGTCCGCGCACTGGACAGCAAGCTGCCAAAATGGGAATCACTATTTCAAAAATACGCTGGTGAGTTTGATTGGCGTTTAGTGGCCGCGCTCGCCTATCAAGAATCTCACTGGAACCCTAAAGCTAAGTCTCCAACGGGAGTACGAGGTATGATGATGCTGACTCTACCTACTGCAAAAAGCGTGGGGGTAAAAGACCGTCTAGATCCAGAGCAATCGATTCGTGGCGGCGTTGAATATCTGAGAAAAATCGTCAATCGCATTCCCGACAGCATCAACCAACATGAAAAAATCTGGTTTGCACTGGCTTCTTATAATGTCGGATACGGTCACGTAATGGATGCCCGACGCATTGCTAAAGCTCAAGGAGCCAATCCCGATCTGTGGAGTGATGTTAAAACTCGCCTGCCTAAACTGCGCAAAAAAGGCTACTACGAATACACCCGTTACGGCTATGCCCGTGGCGATGAAGCCCTTAATTACGTAGAAAGTATTCGCCGATACTACCAAAGCATCATTGGCCATATTGACCAGCGTGATCATAAGCAAGTGGAAACAGGCACAGATGACCTAACGGTAATTGAGGCGCCAAACATGACACATTCGGCAGCAAAAACTGTAATAGACAGCGATACAAAATAGTAATCGCATTCAAACGATTGATATAGCTCACATTTTAAATGTAAATATGCAAGGGCTTGCTTTATTTGAGAGATGTTTCCTTTGTTTGATTTCATATTACGGTAACAATCATGCTCTATATATGAGTACAGCAAGCGACAACAATGTGAGTGATTCAAACGTTTGCTGCCATAAATTTCATAGGAGATTGTTCGTTGAAACTGAAAAGAAAACTGTCAAAGAAATTATCAAGTGGCACTGTTTCAGCTAACCGTCGTAAGCGTATGCGAGCCAATAATAAGAAGAAGCTTCTTTGGCGAAATCGTTCTTACGTAACGTTAGCTATCTAGTCATACCCGCGCGCAAACATTTGGCACCCAAATAGCGAAATGTTTGCCTAATCCCCCACCTTCTGTTGCGCCTCTTTTTGTAAACGCTTTAACTCTTTTTGTTCCTTGCGACGTCGTTTAAAAAACGCTTGTAGTTGCTCTCGACACTCTTGCTCTAATAACCCCGATTCAACCTCTGCAAAATGATACGCCGCTTGGCTAGAAAACAGATCTAACACTGTGCCCGCTGCGCCCGCTTTCAAAT